>JBGAKY010000104.1:0-14128 GCA_044224175.1 Rubrivivax sp.
GAACAGCAGGCCGCCGGCGCCGTCGAGCGCACGGCGCACGGCGGGGCCGGGCCGCCAGCGGCGCAGCGGCGCCACCAGCAGCACGAACAGCACCAGGAAGGCCGTGCTCTGCACGACGAACCAGGCGCCCAGCGCCAGGAAGGCGCGCGTCTTGTGCTCGGCGCCGGCATCGATGAACTGCGGCAGCAGCGCCAGGAAGAAGATCGCCACCTTGGGATTCAGCACGTTCGTCAGCAGCCCCTGGCGGAACAGGGCCCAGGGGTCGGCGGGGGGCGCCTCGCCGCGCGTGGGGTCGGCCGGCGCCGCGACCGGGTGCCACGCCTGGCGCAACAGGCCGTACGCGAGCCACGCCAGGTACAGCGCGCCGGCCAGCTTGACGGCGGTGAAGGCCGTGGCCGAGGCCGCCATCAGCGCCGCCAGGCCGAAGGCCGCGCCCAGCGCATGCAGCACGCAGCCGGCGTTGATGCCCAGCGCCGCGGCCAGGCCGGCGCGCACGCCCTGCTGCAGCGTGCGCGTCAGCGTGAACACGAGGTCCACGCCGGGCGTGGCATTGAGCACCAGCACCGTCAGGCTGAACAAGGCGAGGTCGTGAACACCGTCCATCGTCGGCACGCGTTCAGAGCAGTTCGACCGCCAGCGCGGTGGCCTCGCCGCCGCCGATGCACAGCGCGGCCATGCCGCGCTTCAGGCCGCGCTGGCGCAGCGCGCCCAGCAGCGTGACGACGATGCGCGCGCCCGAAGCGCCGATCGGATGCCCCAGCGCGCAGGCGCCGCCGTGCACGTTGACGATCTCGTGCGGCAGCTGGTATTCGGTCATCGCGGCCATGGTGACGGCGGCGAAGGCCTCGTTCACCTCCCACAGGTCGACTTCGGCCGGCTGCCAGCCGGCCTTCTTCAGCACCTTGGCGATGGCGCCGGCGGGCGCGGTGGCGAACCACTCCGGCGCCTGCGCGTGCACGCTGTGGGCGACGATGCGCGCCACCGGCTTCACGCCGCGCTGGGCGGCGGTGCTCTCGCGCATCAGCACCAGCGCGGCGGCGCCGTCGCTGATGCTGGAACTGCTGGCGGCGGTGATGGTGCCGTCCTTCTTGAACGCCGGCTTCAGGCCCGGGATCTTGTCGAGCTTGGCCTTGAAGGGCTGCTCGTCGAACCTGACCACCGTGTCGCCGGCCTTGCCGGGCAGCGTGACGGGCGCGATCTCCCAGTCGAAGCGGCCGCTTTCGTTGGCCGCCTTGGCGCGCTGGGTGGAGGCGATGGCGAACTGGTCCTGCGCCTCGCGGCTGAACTGGTACTTGGCCACGCACTGCTCGGCGAACACGCCCATCGCCTTGCCGCGTTCGTAGGCGTCTTCCAGGCCGTCCATGGCCATGTGGTCGTACAGCGCGGCGGCGCCGTACTTCACGCCCTTGCGCGCGAAGACCAGGTGCGGCGCGTTGGTCATGCTTTCCATGCCGCCGGCCACCATGACGGTGGCGCTGCCGGCGGCCAGCATGTCGTGCGCGAACATCATCGCGCGCATGCCGCTGCCGCACATCTTGCTGAGGGTGACGGCCCCGGTGCTGTCGGGCAGGCCGGCCTTGCGCATGGCCTGGCGCGCCGGCGCCTGGCCCTGGCCGGCCATCAGGCAGTTGCCCATGAGCACTTCGTCGACACTGTCGCCGGGCACGCCGGCGCGTTCGACCGCGGCCTTGATGGCCACCGCGCCCAGTTCCCAGGCCGCGAGGGATGCGAAGTCGCCGAGCAGGCCGCCGATGGGGGTGCGGGCGGCGGAGGCGATGACGATGGAATCAGCCATGGACAGGCTCCTTCGGTGAAGCTGCGATCTGCGCATTCTGCCGCCGCACGGCAAAACGCTTGGCGGGCTCGTAAGGGAACACGTCGTGAACGTGGCCGGCCAGGATGCGTTCCTTGCAGCCCTGCCAGAACGCCGGATCCAGCAGTTCGGCGTGGTGGGCCACGAAGATGCCGCGCACCTGGTCGTTGCCCAGCAGGAAGGGGCCGAAGGTCTCCGGGAAGACGTCGCCCTTGTTCACCGTGTACCAGACCTCGCCGCTCATCTCTTCCTCTTCGTTGCGCGGCGCGGGCACGCGGCGGAAGTTGCAGTCGGTGAGGTATTCGATCTCGTCGTAGTCGTAGAACACCACCTTGCCGTGGCGCGTGACGCCGAAGTTCTTCCACAGCATGTCGCCCGGGAAGATGTTGGCCGCCACCAGGTCCTTGATGGCGTTGCCGTACTCGATGACCGCCTGCTCCATCTGGCGCGGCGTGGCTTCCTGCAGGTAGATGTTGAGCGGGATCATGCGCCGCTCGATGTAGAGGTGGCGGATGACGATGATGTCGCCGCGCTCTTCGAGCAGGCTGCCGCAGAAGTGCTTCAGCTCGGCGATCAGCTCCTCCTCGAAGCGGTGGCGCGGGAAGGCCACGCTGCTGTATTCCAGCGTGTCGGCCATGCGGCCGACCCGGTCGTGCTGCTTGACCAGCAGGTACTTGGACTGGATGAGTTCGCGCGTGGTGTCCTTCTGCGGCGGGTAGAAGTCCTTGATGACCTTGAAGACGTAGGGGAACGAAGGCAGGTCGAACACGAGCATCACCATGCCCTTGATGCCGGGCGCGATGCGGAACTTGTCGCTGCTGTGCCGCAGGTGCGACAGGAAGTCGCGGTAGAACATGTTCTTGCCCTGCTTCTGCAGGCCGAGCGCGCTGTACAGCTCCGAACGCGGCTTGCGCGGCATCAGCGTGCGCAGGAACTGCACGTAGGCCGAGGGCACTTCCATCTCGACCATGAAATAGGCGCGCGCGTAGCTGAAGATCATCAGCAGCTCGTCTTCGCCGAAGAGCGCGGCGTCGATCACCAGCCGGCCGCTGTCGCCGTGCACGATGGGCAGGGCGAACGGCGTCTCGACGAAACCGTTGATGATCTTGCCGACCAGGTAGGCGCCCTTGTTGCGGAAGAACAGGCTGGCCAGCACCTGGATCTGGAAATTGGCGCGCGGCTTGAAGCTGCCGAGTTCCGCGTGCGTGGCGGCGGCGACGTCGGCGACGTCGCGCTCCAGGTCTTCCCATTCGCACTGGAGCTGGAAGTTGTCGACGATGCGGCGCCAGGTCTCGGCCAGGCGGTCCATCGTGGGGTAGTAGGCGCGGTAGGTGGGCAGCGCGGCGGGTTCGTCGTTCTCGATGTACTCGGTGCTGACCGCCGGCCGCACGAAGATGAAGTCGTTGTTGAAGTAGCTGTCGTGCAGCAGCTTCACGGTGACCGAATTGAAGAAGGTTTCTGCCAGCTCGGGCTGGCGGTGGTTGGTCAGGAGGCCGATGTAGTGCAGCTTGGCCTGCTGCCAGGTGTCCATGCTGAGCTGGTCGACCTGGAATTCGCGCCGCAGACGTTCCACCGCCTCCTGCACGCGGATGTCGTAGAACTCGATGCGCTCGCGCTGGGCGCGCTGCTGGCCGTGCCAGTCGGCCAGCTCGAAGCGGCGCTTGGCGGCGGCGCTGGTCTCGCGGAACAGGCGGTAGTGGCGGTCGAAGCCTTCCAGCAGCGCGGCGGCGATCTCGAAGGCGCGGCTGTCGGTGAGGCGGTGCGGAAACGTCGCTGCGGGCACGGGCACTCCGGCGAGGGGCTGGAACCTGCCAGTGTAGGCAAGCCAGCCCGACGCCGGGCTTACCGGGTGCTCAGTCGACCTTGAGCACGCGCATGCCCAGCGCGCGCGCGGCGCCGCGGTCCAGCACCTGCACGGTGGTCTGGCGCGGGCGGAAGTCGTCGGGCAGCTTGACGCTGCCGCGCAGCACCTCGTGCGCACCGACGGACAACGCCAGGGGCTTCGGGCTGAAGGTGGTCTCGCGTCCGCCCGCGGCCAGGCCGGCCACGGTGAGCTGCAGCAGGCCTTCCAGCGGCTTCGTCGGCGCGCCGCGGCGCGTGAGCACCAGGTCCCAGGCCAGCGTGCTGCCGGTGGCCGAGAAGCGCGCGGCGCGCACTTCCACGTCGCCGCCGCGGGGATCGGGCGGCAGCGCGGCGACCAGCACCGCGGTGTCGGCGCGCTGGCGTTCCAGCGCCTGGCGGGTGGCGGCCAGTTCCTCGTCGCGCTTGCGCGCTTCGGCGGTGGAGACCTCCACCTGGCGCTTGAGCGCCGTCACCTCGCGCTGCAGGCGCTGGCGGTCGACGTCGGCGCGCTGGAAGTCGTTCTGCAGGCGTTCGGAGTCTTCGACCGTCAGCCGCGGCGGCAGCACACGCTGCTCGACGTAGACCACGCCGCCGGCCCCGACGGCGGCGCCGAACAGCAGCAGCCACAGCCAGCGCGGCACACGGCCGCCCCTGCGGCGGCCACGGTAGGGGTCGAAGACGACCGGCTTGGCGGATCCGAACATGCGGCGCCGAGACTACCCTCGCGGGCAAGGCCCCATGCAACGGGATGTACCGGCGTCAGCCCTCGCGCGTGAAATCGCGCTCGGGCCTTCGTCTGCCGCAGGACTCCTTCCGGAGTCCTGCGCGCCGACTCAGTCGTCGTCGCGCAGGTCTTCGCCGGCCGCGGCCTGGCGCGGGTAGCGCTTGAGCGCGGCGGCGAACACGTCCACCACCGTCTCCGGACGCTCCATCGTGCACTGCAGGTCCTTCACCAGGCCGTCCTTCAAGCCGTAGACCCAGCCGTGCACCGCCACCTGCTGGCCGCGCGCCCAGGCGTCCTGCAGCACGGTGGACAACGCGACATTGCCCACCTGCTCGATGACGTTCATCTCGCACAGCACGTCTTCCTGCTGCTCCACAGGCAGGTGCTCCAGCCGCTTGCGGTGGCGCAGGCGCACGTCCTGCACGTGACGCAGCCAGTTGTCGGCCAGGCCCACGCGGGTGCCGCGCAGCGCGGCGCGCACGCCGGCGCAGCCGTAGTGGCCGACGACGATGATGTGCGCCACCTTCAGGTGTTCCACCGCGAACTGCACGGTGGACAGCGCGTTGAGGTCGGAGTGCACCACCACGTTGGCCACGTTGCGGTGCACGAACACCTCGCCGGGGTCCAGGCCGATGATCTCGTTGGCGGGCACGCGGCTGTCGGCGCAGCCGATCCACATGAACCTGGGGCTCTGCTGCTGCGCCAGGCGGGTGAAGAAGCCGGGCTGGCGCGCCTTGGTGGCGTCGGCCCAGCGCCGGTTGCGTTCGAAGAGGTCGCGGATGTCCAGGGTCATGGCGCAGTCGTCACATCGTCTCCGCGAAGAGCTCGCGGCCGATGAGCATTCTGCGGATTTCCGATGTCCCTGCACCGATCTCGTAGAGCTTGGCGTCGCGCCACAGCCGCCCCAGCGGGTATTCGTTGATGTAGCCGTTGCCGCCGAAGATCTGGATGCCCTCGCCGGCCATCCAGGTGGCCTTCTCGGCGCACCAGAGGATGACGCTGGCGCAGTCCTTGCGCACCTGGCGCACGTGCTCGCTGCCCAGCTTGTCCAGGTTCTTGCCGATGGTGTAGCAGAAGGCGCGGCCGGCCTGCAGCACGGTGTACATGTCGGCCAGCTTGCCCTGCACGAGCTGGAACTCGCCGATGCTCTGGCCGAACTGCTTGCGGTCGTGCACGTAGGGCACCACGTTGTCCATCACCGCCTGCATGATGCCGATGGGCCCCGCCGCCAGCACCGCGCGTTCGTAGTCCAGCCCGCTCATCAGCACCTTGGCACCGCCGTTGAGCGAACCCAGCACGTTGGCGGCCGGCACTTCCACGTCGTTGAAGACCAGCTCGCCGGTGTGGCTGCCGCGCATGCCCAGCTTGTCGAGCTTCTGCGCGATCGAGAAGCCCTTCATGCCTTTCTCGATGAGGAAGGCGGTGACGCCGCGCGCGCCCAGTTCGGGCTCGGTCTTGGCATAGACCACCAGGGTGTCGGCGTCGGGGCCGTTGGTGATCCACATCTTGCTGCCGTTCAGCACGTAGACGCCGCCCTTTTCCTCGGCCCTGAGCTTCATGCTCAGCACGTCGCTGCCGGCGCCGGGTTCGCTCATCGCCAGAGCGCCCACGTGTTCGCCGCTGATCAGTTTCGGCAGGTACTTCTTCTTCTGCGCTTCGCTGCCGTTGCGGCGGATCTGGTTCACGCACAGGTTGCTGTGCGCGCCGTACGAAAGGCCCACGCTGGCGCTGGCGCGGCTGATCTCTTCCATCGCGATCATGTGCGCCAGGTAGCCCATGTTGGCGCCGCCGTACTCCTCGGGCACGGTGATGCCCAGCACGCCCAGTTCGCCCATCTTGCGCCACAGGTCCATCGGGAACCGGTCGCTGCGGTCGATCTCGGCCGCGCGCGGGGCGATCTCTTCGTCGGCGAAGGCGCGCACGGCGTCGCGCAGGGCTTCGATGTCCTCGCCGAGCTGGAAGTCGAGTCCGGGCAGGTTCATGGTTTCTCCGTCTCCTTGCGGGGGTTCTTGCGCGGTCGCGCGGCGGCCAGCAGGCTGCGGCAGCGTGCTTCGTGCTGGGCGATCTCGGCCAGCGTCACTTCCAGGTCCTCGCGCTGTTGTTCCAGCTGGCGGCGGTGCGCGGCCAACACGGCGAGGAAGGCCTCGAGCTGGGGCGCGGTGTCCGACGGCGAGTCGTACATGTCCACCAGCTGCTTGATCTCCGACAGCGTCAGCCCCAGCCGCTTGCCGCGCAGCGTGAGCTTCAGCCGCGTGCGGTCGCGCTGGGTGTAGACACGGTTGCGGCCGGCGCGCCCGGGCTCGAGCAGGCCCATGTCTTCATAGAACCGGATCGCGCGCGGCGTGACGTCGTACTCCAGCGCGAGTTCGGTGATGGTGAAGGTGCGCGCGCCGTTGCGCGAAGACTCGGGCATGGCAGGACTGACGTTGACGTAAACGTAAATGTAAGCCCAGCCGCGGCGGCGCCCTTCAAAACGAAAGGGCGGCAGGTCCTGAGAGACCTGCCGCCCTTCGTCCTGGCGTCTTCTTGTTGCCTGTTTCCCTGAGCGGTGCGAACTGACAGCGCTGGAGACGGAGTCTGCCCAAGGCCGGACCCATGGGGCATCCTTCAACGGGGGGAGACGACCCCCCTAGGTTCCCTGGAATGAAACGCTCAGTCGAAGACCGGGAGCACTTCGTCACGCAATCTTTCGCGCGAACGTTCGTACTCCGGCAGCACCGAGCGCACCACGTTCCAGAACGCGGGGCCGTGGTTCATCTCGCGCAGGTGCGCCAGCTCGTGCGTGACCACGTAGTCGATCACCGGCAGCGCGAAGTGCACCAGGCGCCAGTTCAGGCGGATCGAGCCGTCGACGCTGGCACTGCCCCAGCGCGTGGCCGCGGAACTGAGTGCCATGCGCCGCACCTGAACGCCCAGCCGTTGCGCGAAGAGCTGGCAGCGTTCCTCGAACAGGCGGCGCGCCTGGCGCTGCAGCCAGCTCTGCACCGCGTCACGGATCTGCGCCGGCTCGGCGCTGCGCGGCAGCGGAAGCTGCAACGCGCCGCCTTCGGCGTCCAGCAGGGTGGCGGCGGCACGGGCGTCCAGACGCACCGCGACGGTGCGGCCCAGGAAGGGGAAGGTGGCGCCGTCGCGCCAGTCCACGCGCGCCTGGTCCAGGCGGGCCGAGCGTTCGCGCTGTTCCTGCAGCTTGCGCAGGATCCAGTTCGCCTTCTCGCGCAGCGCGCTTTCGATGTCGCCCTGCCCCACCCAGCGCGGCGCGCTGACCGAAAGGCCTTCGGGGCCGACGACGAAGCCGATGCTGCGCCGGCGCGCGCGCCGCAGCTCGTAGGCCACGAGGTGTTCGCCGAAGCGGATCTCGCGCTGCGAACGCGGATGGCGGAACGGGCCGGGCGCCGCCGGGGGCGGTGGCGCGGGAGCGGGTGCGGGCGGCGGCGGCGCATCGTCGAACAGCGAAAGCTGCTGCGGCGACGATTCGGCGGGCGCAAACGGCATGAGCCGCGATTCTAGGGCGCCGTTTCCTTGTAGGGGGCGAACAGGTCGCGCAGAGCGCCGCGGCGGCCCAGCGAGAGCGAACGCTCCAGCTCCACCAGGTGGCGCCGCATCTCGGCCGCCGCCGCGGCAGCGCCGCCGGCGGTCAGCGCGGCCAGCAGTTCGCGATGGCCATGCACGGTGCAGGAAGGCCGCGAAGGGTCGCCGTAGAGCGAGATCAGGAGCGACGTGGCGGGCAGCAGCTCGTCCAGGAAACGCGAGAAGGGTTCGTTGCCGGCCTCGCGCGCCAGCGCACGGTGGAATTCGCCCGAAAGGCGGATCGCGGCGGCGCGGTCGCCGGTGGCCAGCGCCTGCGCTTCCTGTGCGGCGATGCGGCCCAGCGTGGCCAGCGAGGCTTCGCCCAGCCGGCCGGCCAGGCGGCGCGCGATCTCGCATTCCAGCACCCGCCGGGCGTCGAACACCTGGGCCGCGTGTTCGCGCGAAGGCCGCGCCACCTGTGCGCCGCGGTTGTGGCGCAACTCGACCACGCCGTCCTGCGCCAGCCGCTGCAGCGCCTGGCGCACCACGGTGCGCGAGACCTCGAAGCCCGCCGCCAGCTCCACTTCCAGCAGCCGGGTGCCCGGTGGCAGTCGCTGTTCGGCGATGGCGGCCAGCAGCGCCGCGTAGACCCGGCCAGTGGCCGTGCTTTCCCTGTCGACCATCAGCCGCGCCGGCGGCGCCACAGCCACACCACCGCGAGCGTGACGCCCATCACCGCGAAGGAGATCACCGTGGTCACCGTGCCCAGCGCATAGATCACCGGCGTGGTGACGGTGGTGGTGAGACCCTGCAGTTCGAGCGGCAGGGTGTTCAGGTCGCCCATCGCCTGCGAGCTGCGCGCAATCTCGTCCCAGCTGAGCGTGAAGCCGAACATGCCCACGCCCACCAGGCTGGGGCCGATGAGCGGCAGGACCACGTGGCGAAGCGCCTGCCAGGGCGTGGCGCCGAGATCGCGCGCGGCTTCTTCGTAGGCCGGGTTGAAGCGGTTGAAGACGGCGAACATGATCAGCAGGCCGAAGGGCAGCGTCCAGGTGAGCTGCGCGCCAAGGCCCGAGGTGAAGAGCCCGAGCGCGCTGCCATAGCCTTCCAGCAGCGCAGGCGCCCAGGCTTCCAGGCCCGCCTTCAGCCCGCTGTCGAGCAGGCGGAACATGAGGCCGATGCCCAGCGACACGATGATGGACGGCATCACCAGGCTGGCCACCACCACGTAGAAGAGCGCGCTGCCGCCGGCCAGCCGCTTGCGGTAGGCCAGACCGGCCCCCAGCGACAGCAACACGGTGAGCCCCATCACCACCGTGCCCAGCGCCAGCGAGCGCCGGAACGCGGCGCCGATGTCCACCGTGCCGATGCCTTCCCAGAGCTTGACGAACCAGTGCACGCTCACGCCGCGCAGCGGAAAGGTGAGCCCGCCTTCGGGCCCCTGGAAGCTGAGCACGAAGATGGCCAGCATGGGCCCGTACAGGAACAGCACGAAGGCCGCGAAGAACGCGGCCAGCAGCCAGAACGAGAGCGGGCGCTTCACAGTTCCTTGCGCAGGTCGACCAGGCGCGTCATGGCGGTGATCATCAGCAGCACCACCAGCAGCAGGATCACGGCGTTCGCCGCCGCGGCCGGGAACTGCAGGTAGCTGGCCTGCACCTGGATCGTCTTGCCGACGCTGGCGATCTGCTGGCCGCCCATCACGCCCACGGTGACGAAGTCGCCCATCACCAGCGCGACGACGAAGATGCTGCCGATGATGATGCCGGTGCGCGACAGCGGCACCACGACATGCCAGACGGTCTGCCAGGCGCCGGCGCCGGCGTCGCGCGCGGCTTCGACGAGCGAACGGTCGATGCGCATCATCGAGTTGAAGATGGGCACGATCATGAACATCGTGTACAGGTGCACGAAGGCCAGCACCACCGAGAAATCGCTGAACAGCAGCCACTCCACCGGCTGCTTGGCGACGCCGGTGGCCAGCAGCAGGTCGTTGACCAGCCCGTTGCGGCCCAGCAGCGGGATCCAGCTGATCATGCGGATCACGTTGCTGGTCCAGAAGGGCACGGTGCAGACGATGAACAGCACCGTCTGCGCCAGCGTGCTTCTCACGTGAAAGGCCAGGAAGTAGGCCACCGTGAAACCGATGCCCAGCGTCAGGGCCCACACCAGCAGGCTGAACTTCAGCGTGCTCAGGTAGGTCTTGAGCGAGACGCAGAGGTCGCCTCCCGCCCCGCAGCCGCTGAAGATGTCGGCATAGGCCTGCAGCGTGAAGGCCGGGATCAGCTCGTATTCGGTGGCGCGCCAGAAGCTGACCATCACGATCAAGCCCAGCGGCACCAGGAAGAAGAGCAGGAACACCGTCGCCAGCGGCGACGCCTGCAGCCAGGCGACGGTGCCCCGTTTCATCGCAGGATCAGGCGGCTACGAATTCATTCCACTTCTGGACCATGTAGGCGTTCTCGTCCATCACCGCGTTCCAGCACGCGATGCCGCCCATGCGCTGTTCGTAGCTGCCGCCGTCGCGCGTGGCGCCGGCCTTGGCCAGCAGGTCGCCGTTGGGACTCTTGATGTCCTGGGTGGCGGCCTTGCCTTCCATCCAGTAGGCCCACTCGTAGGCCTCCATCTTGGCCTTGGCGGTCTCCAGCACGGCGCTGTAGTAGCCCTGGCGGTTCAGGTAGGCACCGGCCCAGCCGTCGAGGAACCAGTTGATGAACTCGTAGGCGGCGTCGGCCTTCTTGCCCGTCACGGTCTTGGGCACGCCGAAGCCGGCGGCCCAGGCGCGGTAGCCTTCCTTCAGCGGCTGGAAGGTGCAGGCAATGCCCTTGGTGCGCACCGCGGTGACCGCCGGGCTCCACATCGACTGGATCACCACCTCGCCGCTGGCCATGAGGTTGACGCTCTCGTTGAAGTCCTTCCAGAGGGCGCGGAACTGGCCCGCCTTCTTCGCCTCGATCAGCGTCTTGATGGTGAGGTCGATCTCCTTCTTCGTCATGTTCCCCTTGTCGGGGTACTTGTACAGGCCCATCGCCTCCACCACCATGGCCGCGTCCATGATGCCGATGGAGGGGATGTTCAGGATCGCCGCCTTGCCCTTGAACTCGGGGTTCAGCAGTTCCTTCCAGCTGTCGATCGGGCGCTTGATCAGGTCGGGACGGATGCCCAGCGTGTCGGCGTTGTAGACGGTGGGGATCAGCGTCATGAACTGCGTCGGCTCGGCGCTGAAGGTCCTGGCGTCGGCCTTCGGCAGGTACATCACCTTCTTGGGCGCCGTGCCCTGGTCGCCCACCTTCTTGCCGGCGACCTCGCCCTTGGTGAACAGGGTCGTGATCTTGTCGGCGTTCTTGATGCGCTTGGTGTCGATGCCCAGCAGGTTGCCGGTGGGGATGATCTTCTTGAGGCTGAAGTACTCGGTGTCGATGAGGTCGAAAGAGTTCGGCGCCGTGACGGCGCGCTTGGTCACGTCGTCCGTGGTCACGGCCACGTACTGGATCTTGATGCCGGTGTCCTTCTCGAACTTGTCGCCGATAGCCTTGTCCTGGTTCACCGCGGTGCCCAGGTAGCGCAAGGTGATCTTCTCCTGCGCCTGCACGTACGGGAAGCCGGCGATGCCGGCGCTGGCGGCGGTGGCCTTGAGAATCTGTCGACGGTTCAGGCTCATGGGACGTTCTCCTTCTGGTCAGTCTTGCAAGAGGTGGGCTTCGCTCTCCGGCCAGCGCATCGCGACGCGCTGGCCCGGTTCGAGCGGGCGGGCGTGGAACTCGGCATCGGGCAGCGCGGCGGTCCACACGCCGCGCGCCGGAGATTCGTCGTCGGTGTCGGCGGCGGTGGCGCCGGCCGCCGACGGGACCAGCTGCACCAGCACCTGCGAGCCCTGGTACTCCACCGCCTGCACGGTGACGGCGGGGCCGCCGCCTTCGGGCGCCTCCAGGCGGATGCGGTCGGCGCGCACGGCCACCTTGCCGGCCGGCGTCTCGATGACGTTGTGGGCGCCGATGAAGCGGGCCACGAATTCGGTGCGCGGGCGTTCGAACACCTCGCGCGCGCTGCCGGCCTGTTCGATGCGGCCGTGGTTCATGACGACCACCAGGTCGGCCAGCGCCATCGCCTCTTCCTGGCTGTGGGTCACGTGCACGAAGCTCATGCCCAGCTCGCGGTGCCAGCGCTTGAGCTCGGCGCGCATCTTCACGCGCAGGAACGGATCCAGCGCGGAGAGCGGTTCGTCGAGCAGCAGCACGCGCGGGCGCATCATCAGTGCGCGCGCCAGCGCCACGCGCTGCTGCTGGCCGCCGGACAGCGCCGCCGGCAGCCGCGCCGCATAAGGCGTCATGTGCACCAGTTCGAGCAGCTCGCGCGCGCGCGCCTCGCGCTCGGCCCTGGGCGCACCCTTCATGCGCGCGCTGAAGGCCACGTTGTCCAGCACCGACAGGTGCGGGAACAGCGCGTAGCTCTGGAACATCATGGCCGTGCCGCGCTCGGCCGGCGAGAGGTGCGTGATCTCGCGCCCGCCCAGCACCACGTGGCCGCTGCTGGGCTCTTCGTGGCCGGCCACCATGCGCAGCGTGCTGGTCTTGCCGCAGCCCGAAGGGCCGAGCAGGCAGCAGTAGCGGCCGCCTTCGATCTTCAGGTCGATGCCGGCCACGGCGGCAACGTCGCCGAAGCGCTTGCTCAGCGATACCAGCTCCAGGTCGGTGCGCTCGGCCATCTGCCCTTCCCTGTATGCAGCATCCATGCCAGGCGCGCGGCTTGCTCTCTGGTGGCGGACGCCCGTTTTGTATGCAAACTGTACCCTTCAAGGTGCATGGGACGACCGATGAAGCTGCTCCTGATCAACCCCAACACCTCGGTACCGATGACCGAGGGCATCGCCGCCGCCGCGCGCGAAGTGGCGGCGCCGGGCACCGAAGTGGTGGCGCGCTGCCCCAGCTTCGGGCCGCAGTCGATCGAAGGCCATTTCGACGACGCTTTCGGCGCCGCCGGCGTGGCCGAACAGGCGATGAAGGCCGCCGGCGAAGGCTTCGACGCCACCGTCATCGCCTGCTTCGGCGACCCTGGACTGGACGCCGCACGCGAGGCCCTGGCCGGCCCGGTGCTGGGCATCGCCGAGGCGGCCTTCCACGCCGCCGCCTTCCTGGCCACCGGCTTCTCGGTCGTGACCACGATGACGCGCACCTGCGTCATCGCCGAACGGCTGGTGCTGCGCTACGGCTTCGAGCACGCCTGCCGCGGCATCCACGGCACCGACATCCCGGTGCTGGCGCTGGAAAGCTGTGGCGAGGAGACGCTCGCGCAGATCGAGGCCGCCGCACGCGGGGCGCTCGCGCGCGACCGCAGCGAAGCCATCGTGCTGGGCTGCGCCGGCATGGCGGCGCTGTGCCGCACCCTGCAGCAGCGCCTGGGCGTGCCGGTGATCGACGGCGTGGCGGCGGCGGTGAAGTTCGCCGAGGCCCTGGCCGCGCTGGGCCTGGCCACGCCCAAGGCGGGCGACTACGCAGCCCCCTTGCCCAAGCGGTGGACCGGCTGGGCGGCCGGCTTCTCGCGATAATGCGGAGCTGATTCCGGCGAAGATCCGGCGAGGGGGGCAACCGATGGAGCAGCAGGTCCGTCTCGTCTTCCTGGGCGAGACGCTGCAGGGCTTCGACGAGGCACAGGTGCGCCGCCGCGTAGGGCGCGAGCTGGGGCTGGACAAGACCCGGCTGGCGCGCCTTTTCTCCGGTCGCCGCATCGTGCTCAAGCGCGCGGTCGACCCCGAACGCGCCTTCCGCCACGTCGACCGTTTCGCGAAGGTGGGCGCGCGCCTGCGCATCGAGATCCTGGACGCCGACGACGCCCCCGGCTCCGAGGCCGGCCTCGCCAGCAGCCAGGTGCCGGCCACCGGCACGCCTTCGGGCGAGTCCGCGCCGGTCCGTTCTTCGGGGCGTTCGCGGCGCTCTCGCCGCTCGCGTCGCCGCATGCGCTGGGCGATGGTGCTCGCCTTCATCGGCCTGATGGTCGGCGTGGGCGCCCTCGCGGCCTGGCTGCTGCTGCCTTCGGACCTGGTGCATCCGGGGCCGGCGGCGCGCCCCGCGGCGCCCGCCCCGGCGCCGGCGGCCTCGCGCGCGTCAAGACCCGACGCCGCCGCCCTGGCGGCCAGGGCCTGGCCCCAGCTCACCGGTCCGGCGGCGCAGATCTGGCGCGACCTCTACACCCCGGCGCGCAACCACAAGGCCTTCGCCGCCGCCCCCGACGGCCGCTGGGGCTGG
>JBGAKY010000105.1:0-14366 GCA_044224175.1 Rubrivivax sp.
GACGCGCACCACCGGCACCGGCGCCTCGGGCGAGATGCGCTCGACCGCGCCGAACCAGTAGCGGTCGAGCATGACGTCGCCCACCACCAACACCCGGCTGGCGGCGAGCTGCTCGCGGCTGGGCAGCGCGGCGGTCATGCCAGCCCCAGTTGCTGCTCGACCAGGCCGCACAGCGTGTGGATGACCAGGATGTGCGCTTCCTGGATGCGCGCCGTGGTGGGGCTGGGCACGACGATGGCCACGTCCGACAGGGCCTTGAGCTGGCCGCCGTCACGCCCGAGCAGCCCCACGACGCGGATGCCGTGGTCGCGGGCGGCCTGCGCCGCGCGCAGCACGTTGGCCGAGTGGCCCGAGGTGGAGATCGCCACCAGCACGTCGCCCGGTCGGCCCAAGCCCAGCAGGGGACGCACGAAGACGTCGTCGAAGCCGTAGTCGTTGCCGATGCAGGTCAGGGCCGAGCTGTCGGTGGTCAGCGCGATGGCGGCCAGGGGCCGGCGGTCCTGGATGAAGCGGCCGGTCAACTCGGACGCCAGGTGCTGGGCGTCGGCGGCCGAGCCGCCGTTGCCGCAGGCCAGCAGCTTGCCGCCGGCCGTCAACGCGTTGGCGATCAGGGTGCCGGCGCGCTGGACTTCGCCCGCCACGGTGCCGAGCTGCTCGAACAGGCGCAGGTGCTCGGCAAGGTTGTCGGCGAACAGGCTGGAGACGGTCGTGCTCATAGTTCCTCGACCCGGCGCGGCGGGAAGCTGTCCCAGGTGAGGCAGCCGGGGCATTGCCAGAAGTAGCGTTGGGCCTCGAAGCCGCAGGCGGCGCAACGGTAGCGCTGCTGCGGCCTGGCGGCGCGGGCCACGGCCTCGCCCACGGCCTGGGCCGACTCGGCGTTCCACTGCTCGGCGGGCCGGGCCAGCACCGCCTGGGCCGCGCTCAGCGTGGGCTGCTGGCGCAGCAGCGGCAGCAGGCCCGGGTCTTCCACCAGGTCGTGGCCTTCGACACGGGCCCGTGCACGCAGCAGGCCCAGGCTGGGGGCTTGCTCGTAGGCCGCCTGCAGGCGCTGCCGCCCGGCCTCGGCCTGGCCCGCGGCGATGGCACTGTCGGCGTAGTCGCCGGCCACCAGGGCGAAGGCGGCCAGGTCGCGCAGGCGCAGGTCGTCCCAGGCGGCCATCGCGTCCGCATGGCGGCCGGCCTTGGCCAGGCGCATGCCCATCAGCAGCAGCGGGCGTGGCGCGTGGGGCGCCGCGGCGCGGGCCTTGGTGAGGGCCGCCTCGGCGGTGTCGGCATGGCCCTTGGCGTCGGCCTCCAGCGCGAGCTCGCACCAGTGGTGGGCGATGCGGGTGCCGAACGAGCCGGTGCCGGCCTTTTCCAGCGCGGCGGCGGCTTCGGCGGCGGCGGCCCAGTCGCGCGAGCGCTCGTACAGGTTCAGCAGGGCGAGCTGCGCCTCGGTGTCGAAGGCCGTGCCCTTGAGGGCGCGGTAGGCCTGCTCGGCACGGTCGAACAGGCCGGCCTTCATGTAGTCCTGCGCCAGGGCGTGCTGGGCGCGGTCACGTTCGCTGCCGGCCAGGTCGGCGCGGCCCAGCAGGTGCTGGTGCACGCGCACCGCACGCTCGAACTCGCCGCGGCGGCGGAACAGGTTGCCGAGCGCAAAGTGCAGCTCGCTGGTGTCGGGGTCGTGCTGCACGGCCTCGATGAAGGCGTCGATGGCCTTGTCCTGCTGCTCGTTGAGCAGCAGGTTCAGGCCCTTGAAGTAGGCGCGCGGCGCGTCGCGGCTGTCGCGCCGCACCTGGCGCAGGTCGAAGCGCGAGCCTAGCCAGCCGAGCGCGAAGGCGACCGGCAGGCCGAGCAGGAGCCATTGGAGGTCGAATTCCACGCGACTACAGGCCCTCGCGAGGAGGGTGCTCGGGGCCGAAGTCCGAAGGCGGCGTGGTTGCGAGCGCAGGGGCTGGCGCAGGGGCCACCGGCACCGGCTTGCGTGTGGCGAGCCGCCAGTGCCGCCACCAGCTGGGCACCATCGAGACCACGCCCACGGCGCAGCCGGCCGCGAAGGCGGCCAGCACGACGATGACCAGGGGGGCCCGCCACTCGGCGCCGAAGAACCAGTGCACGGTGGCGGCCTGCTGGTTGTTCAGCGCGAACGCGAACAGCGTGAAGAAGATGAAGGCGCGAAACAGCCAGGCGAGAAGGCGCATGCGGCGCCTATTCTATGAAGCGCGGGCCCGGTGCGCGGGCTTCAGTCGGCGGCGGCCTTCTTGCCAACGGCTTCGGCGGCGGTGGCGTGGGCGTCCACTGCCTCGCGCAGGGCCTTGCCGGGCTTGAAGTGGGGCACCAGCTTTTCCGGGATGACCACCTGTTCGCCGCTGCGCGGATTGCGCCCGATGCGCGGCGGCCGGCGGTTGATCGAGAAGCTGCCGAAGCCGCGGATCTCGATGCGGTGCCCGCGCGCCAGCGCGTCGGACATGGCGTCCAGGATGGTCTTGACGGCGAACTCGGTGTCGCGCTGCGTGAGCTGCGGGAAGCGCTCCGCCAGGCGGGCCACCAGGTCGGATCGGGTCATCGACATCGGGGAAGGCGATGTGAGAAGGGGCCGCAGCCCGCACCTGCGGACCGCGGCCCCGAGGCCGGATTACTCGTTGCCCTTGTCCAGCTTGGCGCGCAGCAGGGCGCCCAGGCTGGTGGTGCCGGCGGTCTCGCGCTCGTTGCTCTGCGCCAGTCGCTGCATCGCTTCCTGCTGGTCGGCCTGGTCCTTGGCCTTGATCGACAGCTGGATCGAACGCATCTTGCGGTCGACGTTGACGATCATGACCGACACGTCGTCGCCTTCCTTCAGCACGTTGCGCGCGTCTTCCACGCGGTCGCGGCTGATTTCAGAGGCGCGCAGGTAGCCGGTGACGTCTTCGTTGAGCTGGATCTCGGCGCCGCGCGGGTCGACCGACTTCACCTTGCCGTTGACGATGGCGCCACGGTCGTTGAGGGTGGTGAAGCTGGTGAACGGGTCCACGTCCAGCTGCTTGATGCCCAGGCTGATGCGCTCGCGCTCGACGTCGATCGCCAGCACCAGGGCTTCGACTTCCTGGCCCTTCTTGTAGTTGCGCACCGCGGTTTCGCCCGGCTCGTGCCAGGAGAGGTCGGACAGGTGCACCAGGCCGTCGATGCCGGCCGAAAGGCCGACGAAGACGCCGAAGTCGGTGATGCTCTTGACCGGGCCCTTGACCTTGTCGCCGCGCTTGACGTTGGCGCTGAACTCTTCCCAGGGGTTGGCCTTGCACTGCTTCATGCCCAGGCTGATGCGGCGCTTGTCCTCGTCGATCTCGAGGACCATCACTTCGACTTCCTCGCCCAGGGTGACCACCTTGGCGGGAGCGACGTTCTTGTTGGTCCAGTCCATCTCGGAAACGTGCACCAGGCCTTCGATGCCGGGCTCGATCTCGACGAACGCGCCGTAGTCGGCGATGTTGGTGACCTTGCCGAACAGGCGCGTGCCCGTGGGGTAGCGGCGGGCCACGCCGTGCCAGGGGTCGTCGCCCAGCTGCTTCAGGCCCAGGCTGACGCGGTTCTTCTCGGCGTCGAACTTCAGCACCTTGGCGGTGAGTTCCTGGCCGACCTGCACCACCTCGCTGGGGTGGCGCACGCGGCGCCAGGCCATGTCGGTGATGTTCTTGACCACGCCGTGCACGATGGCGCCTTCGGACAGGGTTTCCAGCAGCTTGGCGCGTTCCTCGCCCATCGAGGCCTCGACCACGGCGCGGCGCGACAACACGACGTTGTTGCGCTTGCGGTCGAGCTTGATGACCTTGAACTCCATCGTCTTGCCTTCGAAGGGCGTCATGTCCTTCACGGGCCGGGTGTCGAGCAGGCTGCCGGGCAGGAAGGCGCGGATGCCGTTGACCAGCACCGTGAGGCCGCCCTTGACCTTGCCGCTCACCGTGCCGGTGACGAATTCGCCGCTCTCGAGCGCGTTCTCCAGCGCCATCCACGACGCCAGGCGCTTGGCCTTGTCGCGGCTGAGGATGGTGTCGCCGTAGCCGTTCTCGACGGCGTCGATCGCGACGGCGACGAAGTCGCCGACCTGGACCTCGAGCTCGCCCTGGTCGTTCTTGAATTCCTCGACCGGGATGTAGCTCTCGCTCTTCAGCCCGGCGTTCACGACGACGTGGTTGAAGTCGATGCGCACCACTTCGGCGGAGATGACCTCGCCGACGCGCATGTCGTTGTTCTGGAGCGATTCCTCGAAGAGGGCGGCGAAGGAGCCGGCGCCACCGGTGGCGGTGACGATGGTAGAGACAGTCATGAAGTTCCTGGTGCCCGGAGGAGTTGAAGCAGAGCCGGGCTGTGCGTGCGACAGAAGTGCCGCGGGTTGGGGTTGAACATCACACCGCGCCTGGAAGGGCCTGGCGGCCACGAAGGGCAGGCACGGTGCACCGGGTGCCCGGCCAGGTCCTACATCCGGAGACTTCAGGCCTGGAACGGGCGGCGAGCGGCCCACCAATCCAGCACCCGGGCCACCGAATCGGCGACCGTGAGGTGCGAGTTGTCGAGCAACTGCGCGTCTTCGGCCGGCTTCAAGGGGGCGACGGCGCGGTTCTTGTCGCGCGCGTCACGCGCCTCGAGGTCGGCACGAAGGTCGGCGATGTTAGCCGAAATCCCCTTATCGATCAATTGCTTATGCCGCCTGGCGGCGCGTTCGGCGGCGCTGGCGGTGAGGAAGACCTTGAGGTCGGCGCCGGGGAAGACCACGGTGCCCATGTCGCGCCCGTCGGCCACCAGGCCCGGCACGCGGCGGAACGACAGCTGCAGCGCGTGCAGCGCCTGCCGCACCGCCGGCAGCGCGGCCACGCGCGAAGCCATCAGGCCGCTGGCTTCCAGGCGCAGTTCGTCGGTGATCTCGCGCCCGCGCAGCCAGGTGCGGCCGGCTTCTTCGCCCTGGCCGAAGCGCAGGTCCAGCAGCGAAGCCAGCCGGGCCAGGCCGGCTTCGTCTTCCGGCGCCACGCCGTCCCAGCCGGCGGCGATGCCGGTGGCGCGGTAGAGCGCGCCCGAATCCAGCAGGTGGTAGCCGAGTTGCGCCGCCACCTGGGCCGCCAGCGTGCCCTTGCCGGAGGCGGTGGGGCCGTCGATGGCGATCACCGGCACGCCGTCGGGCGTGGCGGCGGCGACGTCGAACAGCGCCTCGAAGTAGTCGGGGAAGGTCTTGCCGACGCAGCGAGGGTCGAGGATGCGCACCGGCTGCCGGGCCGGGTTGAAGGCGGCCAGCGAGAGGCACATCGCCATCCGGTGGTCGTCGTAGGTGTGGAGGGTGGCGGCGCGCCAGGCCTTGGGCGGCGCCACTTCGATGAAGTCCGGGCCTTCGGTGACGTTGGCGCCCACCTTGCGCAGCTCGGTGGCCATCGCGGCGATGCGGTCGGTCTCCTTCACGCGCCAGCTCGCGATGCCGGTGATGCGTGTCGGGCCTTCGGCGTACAGGCCCATCGCGGCCAGGGTCATCGCGGCGTCGGGGATGTGGTTGGCGTCCAGCGTGATGCCCGCCAGCGGCCAGCGGCCGCGGTGCACCTCCAGCCAGCCGGGACCGCCTTTCACCTGCGCACCCATGGCCTGCGCGGCTTCGACGAAGCGGATGTCGCCCTGGATCGAATCGGTGCCCACGCCTTCGATGCGCAGCGGCGCGCCGCCGTGGGCGGCGATCGCGCCCAGCGCGATGAAGTAGGAGGCCGAGGAAGCGTCGCCCTCGACGTGGATCGCGCCCGGGCTGCGGTAGGCGCTGCCCTGCGGGATGGTGAAGCGCTGCCAGCCTTCGCGGCGCACCTCGATGCCGAAGCGCGCCAGCAGGTTGAGCGTGATCTCGATGTAGGGCTTGGAGATGAGCTCGCCCACCACCTCGATCACCACCGGCGTTTCCTGCGCCACCAGCGGCAGCGCCAGCAGCAGCGCGGTCAGGAACTGGCTGGAGACGTCGCCGCGCACGCGGATCGGCTGCGCGGTGGCAAGGCGGCCGCCGGACCGGCCCGAAAGCCGCAGCGGCGGGTAGCCGGGGCGGCCCAGGTCCTCGACCGTGCAGCCCAGCGGGCGCAGGGCGTCGACGAGGTCGCCGATCGGCCTTTCGTGCATGCGTGCCACGCCGCCGAGTTCGAAGCGCCCGCCCTGGGTGGCGGCCAGCACCGCCAGCGCGGCCGCCAGCGGCCGCATCGCGGTGCCGGCGTTGCCCAGGAAGAGCTTCGCCTCGTGCACCTGCAGCCGGCCGCCCAGGCCGCCGACGTGCAGCGTGCGGCCTTCGCGCTGCAGCGTGCAGCCCAGCGTGGCCAGCGCGTCCAGCATGACCCGGGTGTCGTCGCTGTCCAGCAGGTCGTGCACGACCGTCGTGCCGGCGGCCAGGCCGGCCAGCAGCAGCACGCGGTTGGAGATGCTCTTGGAACCCGGCAGCCGCACGGTGCCGGAAGCGCCGCTCAGGGGCGGCAGGTCGAGGAAGGGGATGTCGAACATGGCGCGAGGAGAAGGGCTCTTTCAGCGATTGCCCGACCCGCGCGGTGCCCCCATGTGCCAGTTCGCGCGGCCTTCGGCGGCGCCTCGGATCAGGTCTTCCAGCGCGTCGGCGTTGCCGGTCTTCATGACGTGTTCCAGCGCGTCCAGCGCGTGGCGGAAGCGTTGCGACTGCTTGAGGATCTCTTCGCGGTTCGCCACCAGCACGTCGCGCCACATCTCGGGGCTGGAGGCGGCGATGCGCGTGAAGTCGCGAAAGCCGGGTCCGGCGAGCGAGAGGAAGTCCTTGCCCGCCGGCTGGTTCACCACCGCGCTGAAGTACGCGAACGCCAGCAGGTGAGGCAGGTGGCTGACGGCGGCGAAGGCGGCGTCGTGGTTCTCCGGCGACATCTTCAGCACCTGGGCGCCGATCGCCGACCAGACGTCGGTCGCCTTCTGCACCAGTTCGGCCGAGGTCTGCGCCAGCGGCGTGAGGATGACCTGGCGGCCGCTGTAGAGCGCGGCGTCGGCGTGGCCGATGCCCGACTGTTCCTTGCCCGCGATGGGGTGGGCCGGCACGAAAGAGCCCACGCGTTCGCGAAGCACGCGGCGCGCAGCGTCGACGACGTCGCGCTTGGTGCTGCCCACGTCCATGAACAGCACGCCGGGCTCCACCAGGTGGCGGATCGCCTTGAAGGTGGTCTCGGTGGCCGCCACCGGCACCGCGATGAGCACGATGTCGGAGCCCGACACCGCCAGCAGCGCCGATTCGGCGGCGACGTCGATGACGCCCATTTCCCTGGCCCGCGCGGTGGTGGAAGGCGACTTGCTGTAGCCCATCACCCGCTTGACCAGACCGGCCCGCTTGAGCGCGAGGGCGAAGGATCCGCCCATCAGGCCGCAGCCGATCACCCCCAGTTGATTGAACATCTCAGTGAACGTCTATGGGATAGGTCCCCAGGATCTTGAAGAAGGCGCAGGCGTCGTGCAGTTCGTGCAGCGCCGCGCCGACCTTGGTGTCGTCCGGGTGACCTTCGATGTCGATGTAGAAGAAGTATTCCCACTGCCCCGAGCGGGCCGGCCGCGATTCGAAGCGTGTCATCGACACGCCGTGCCGCTTCAGCGGCACCAGCATGTCGTGCACCGCGCCCGGCCGGTTCTTCACGCTCACCACCAGGCTGGTGCAGTCGTGGCCCGAAGGCCTGGGCCGCGGGTGCTTGTCGGGGTGGGTGACGATGGCGAAGCGGGTGCGGTTGTGGGCGTCGTCCTGGATCGCCGGCGCCACCACGTGGAGGCCGAACTCGCTGGCCGCGCGCATGCCGGCGATGCCGGCCAGCGCGGGGTCCAGGCCGGCCAGGCGCGCGCCTTCGGCGTTGCTGGCGACCGGGCGGCGCTCGGCGTCCGGCAGGTGGTGCGACAGCCACGCGTGGCACTGCGCCAGCGCCTGCGAGTGCGCGCAGACGGCCCGGATGCCGTCCATCGCGTTCACCTTGCGCAGCAGGTTGTGGCGGATCATCAGGCTGGTCTCGCCGATGATGAACAGCGGCGTGTGCAGGAACAGGTCGAGCGAGCGCGCGACCACGCCTTCGGTGCTGTTCTCCACCGGCACCACGCCGAAGTCGGCCGCGCCGGCGCTGACGGCGTGGAACACCTCGTCGATGCTGGCGCACAGCACGCGCACGAGCGAACTGCCGAAGTAGCCCAGCGCCGCCTCTTCGCTGAAGGTGCCGGCCGGGCCCAGGTAGGCCACGCGGGTGGGCGTCTCCAGCGCGCGGCAGGCCGACATGATCTCGCGCCAGATCGGCGCCACGCTGGCGTTGTCCAGCGGGCCGGGGTTCACGGCCTTCAGGCCGTCGATCACCTGCGCCTCGCGTTCGGGGCGGAAGACCACGCTGCCCTGCTGCTTCTTGAGTTCGCCCACCTCCAGCGCCAGGCCGGCGCGCCGGTTCAGCAGCGCCAGCAGTTCGCGGTCGACGGCGTCGATGCTGCCGCGCAGCGCGAGAAGGGCCTCGTCGGGGGAAGCGGTGCCGGCGGCCATGGCGCTAGGGCTTGCTTCCGCTGGCGGCGGCGGGCGCGGCGAGCAGGGGCTCCAGGCGCGCCTTGATCGACTGGTCGAGCGCGCGCAGCTTGGGGTCGATGCTGCCGCGCGTCTCGGCCACGACCTTCTCGACCAGCGAGCGCTGCATGTCGCCCAGCAGGCCCTGGAACTTGCGCACCGCGGGCGATTCCAGCATGGCGG
Source organism: Rubrivivax sp. (assembly GCA_044224175.1). Lineage (GTDB taxonomy): Bacteria > Pseudomonadota > Gammaproteobacteria > Burkholderiales > Burkholderiaceae_C > Rubrivivax. Next base: position 8,678 of record JBGAKY010000105.1, read on the forward strand.
CGACCTGCTTGAGTTCGTCTTCGCTGAACTTCTGCTCCAGCAGCGTGCCGATGGTGGAAGGCGCCAGCGCCACGGCGCGGTCGCGCACGATGGGCGTGGCCTCGTCGGCGTACTTGCGCAGGTCGGCTTCGATCTCGCGCGCCACCTGTTCGCGCTTGTCGGCCGGCACGCGCGGCAGCGCGGCCTGCACCTGCTGCGCCCACTTGGCCGCCGGCTGCTCCACCAGCTGGCGCGCCAGCCCTTCGATGCCCTGCTGCTGCAGCTTCAGCACCCGCTGCACGAGCGCCTTCTTGGCGGCCGACACGGGTGCCGAGGCGGCGGCGGGGGCGGAAGCGCCCTGCGCCCAGGCGGCCGCGGAAGCGGCCATCGCGATCACGAAGGCCAGGCGCTTCACGGTGCTTCTCCGGCGGTGTCTCCGCCATTGGGTTCAGGTTCGTCGCCCCCCTGGGCGTCGTTCTCGACGATGCGCTGCAGGCCGGACAGCTTGGCGCCGTCGTCCAGCGCGATCAGCGTCACGCCCTGCGTGGCACGGCCGAGTTCGCGGATCTCGCTGACGCGGGTGCGCACCAGCACGCCCTTGTCGGTGATGAGCATGATCTCGTCGGCCGGGCGCACCAGCGTGGCGGCGACCACGCGGCCGTTGCGCTCGCTCTGCACGATCGCGATCATGCCCTTGCCGCCGCGGCCGTGCCGCGTGTATTCGACGATGCTGGTGCGCTTGCCATAGCCGTTCTCGGTGGCGGTGAGCACGCTCTGCGTCTCGTCCTCGGCCACCAGCAGCGCGATCACGCCCTGGCCGTCGTCCAGCGTCATGCCCTTCACGCCGCGCGCCTGGCGTCCGTGCGCCGTGACCTCGTCCTCGGGGAAGCGCACGGCCTTGCCGCCGTCGCTGAACAGCATCACGTCGTGGCGGCCGTCGGTGAGCGCGGCGCCGATCAGCACGTCGCCGTCGTCCAGCGTGACGGCGATGATGCCGGCCTTGCGCGGGTTGCTGAACTCGTCCAGCGGCGTCTTCTTGACGATGCCCTGCGCGGTGGCCATGAACACGTAGTGGTCGGCCGGGAAGCTGCGGAACTCGCCGGTGAGCGGCAGCACGACGGTGATCTTCTCGCCGGCCTGCAGCGGGAACATGTTGACGATGGGCTTGCCGCGCGAATTGCGGCTGCCCTGCGGCACTTCCCAGACCTTGAGCCAGTAGACGCGGCCGCGGTCGGAGAAGCACAGGATCCAGTCGTGCGTGTTGGCGATGAAGAGCTGGTCGATCCAGTCGTCTTCCTTCGTCTGCGCCGCCTGCTTGCCGCGCCCGCCGCGGCGCTGTGCGCGGTACTCGGCCAGCGGCTGGCTCTTGATGTAGCCGGTGTGGCTGAGCGTGACCACCATGTCGGTGGGCGTGATCAGGTCCTCGGTGCCGAGTTCCTGCACGTTGCGCTCGATCACGCTGCGCCGGGCACCCAGCCTGGTCTGGCCGAACTCCTGCCGCAGCGCGGCGAGTTCGCCGCCGATGATCGCGGTCACGCGCTCGGGCCGCGCCAGGATGTCCAGCAGGTCGGCGATCTGCGCCATCACCTCGCGGTACTCGCCGATGATCTTGTCCTGCTCCAGCCCGGTCAGGCGCTGCAGGCGCATCTGCAGGATCTCCTGCGCCTGGTCGTCGGACAGGCGGTACAGGCCGTCGGCCTGCAGGCCGTAGCCCGCGGGCAGGCCTTCGGGGCGGTAGGCGGCACGGCCGCCCGGGGTCTCGCCCTCGGCGCGCGTGAGCATCTCGCGCACCATGCTGCTGTCCCAGCTCTTGGCCATCAGCGCGGCCTTGGCCATCGGCGGCGTCGGGCTGGTCTTGATGGTCTCGATGAACTCGTCGATGTTGGCCAGCGCCACCGCCAGGCCTTCGAGCACGTGGCCGCGCTCGCGCGCCTTGCGCAGTTCGTACGCCGTGCGGCGGGTGACGACCTCGCGCCGGTGCTCGAGGAAGATCTCGACCAGCTGCTTCAGGTTGCACAGCTTCGGCTGGCCGTCGATCAGGGCCACCATGTTGATGCCGAAGGTGTCCTGCAGCTGGGTCTGCTTGTACAGGTTGTTGAGGATGACCTCGGGCACCTCGCCGCGCTTGAGCTCGATGACGACACGCATCCCGGACTTGTCGCTCTCGTCCTGGATGTGGCTGATGCCTTCGAGCTTCTTCTCGTGGACGAGCTCGGCGATGCGCTCGAGCAGCGTCTTCTTGTTCACCTGGTAGGGGATCTCGTCGACGATGATCGCCTGCCGCGCACCACGGTCGATGTCCTCGAAGTGGCACTTCGCGCGCATCACCACCTTGCCGCGGCCTGTGCGGTAGCCCTCGCGCACGCCGTTCAGGCCGTAGATGATGCCGGCGGTGGGGAAGTCGGGCGCCGGCACGATCTCCATCAGCTCGTCGATCGTCGCCTGCGGGTTCTTCAACAGGTGCAGGCAGGCGTCGACGATCTCGTTCAGGTTGTGCGGCGGGATGTTGGTCGCCATGCCCACCGCGATGCCGGCCGAGCCGTTGACCAGCAGGTTGGGCAGCCGCGCCGGCAGCACCGTGGGCTCTTTTTCGCTGCCGTCGTAGTTGGGGGCGAAATCGACGGTGTCCTTGTCGATGTCCTCCAGCATCTCGTGCGCGATCTTCGCGAGGCGGATCTCGGTGTAGCGCATCGCCGCCGCGTTGTCGCCGTCGACCGAGCCGAAGTTGCCCTGGCCGTCGATCAGCATGTGGCGCAGGCTGAAGTCCTGCGCCATGCGCACGATGGTGTCGTAGACCGCGGTGTCGCCATGCGGGTGGTACTTGCCGATCACGTCGCCGACGATGCGCGCGCTCTTCTTGTAGGGCCGGTTCCAGTGGTTGGACAGCTCGTGCATCGCGAACAGCACGCGGCGGTGCACCGGCTTGAGGCCATCGCGCGCGTCGGGGAGGGCGCGGCCCACGATCACGCTCATCGCGTAGTCGAGGTACGAACGCCGCATCTCCTCTTCGAGGCTGATGGGCAGGGTTTCCTTGGCGAACGACGTCATTCGGACGGCCGCAACGGGCGCGGCGGCGCAGGCAAGGGGTGGAGGGCGCTGATCCCAGCGCGCTGAAGCGGCCGATTCTAAGGGTCATGCCTTGTCGCGGATGCGCAACAACGCTGGGGATCGGCCGAAACTGAAGGGGCCTGACACCCTATGGCACAATAATCTGCCGCAGGTGGCGAATACGCCGCACTGTGTCTTTGCCGGCTCCCATTGCATCCGATTTGGACGTAACTCAACCTTTTGTGCGGCTTTCCTCGAGAGGAGAATCATGAAGAAACTCTAATTTGGTGGCGGTGCTTTCGCGTCGGCCGCGCTGGCCGCCCCGATGGTGGCATCTGCCGGGGTCAAGTCGATCGACAACTGGCGCAGTGCCGATGGCGGCCTGGTCTGGAAGAACGGCACCAATGAACTCTGCTGGCGCGATGCCAACTGGACGCCGCCAGACATACCGCCGAGAAGTGCGATAGGGCCCATCACGCCCGCTACCCCGGCGCCCGCCCCGGCCACCAGCCGGCCCCGGCACCCGCCCGCGCCGGCGCCTGCCCCGGCTGCTCGGCCGCCGCTCCGGCGCCTGCCCCGGCACCGGCCCCCGCCGCCGCGCCCGCCCCGGTGAGCGAAGAAGGTCACCTTCGCCCGCCGACGCGTTCTTCGATGTCGACAAGGCGATTCTGAAGCCCGAAGCCAAGGCCAAGCTCGACGACCTCGTCAGCAAGACCAAGGCGATCAACCTCGAGGTCATCATCGCCGTCGGCCACACCGACTCCGATGGCAGCGATGCGTACAACCAGAAGCTGTCGATCCGTCGTGCCGAGGCGGTGAAGGACTACCTGGTCAGCAAGGGCGTCGAGAAGAACCGGGTCTACACCGAAGGCAAGGGCGAGAAGCAGCCCGTGGCCGACAACAAGACCAAGGAAGGCAAGGCCAAGAACCGCCGCACCGAGATCGAAGTGGTCGGCACGCGGACCCGCAGGTAATCTCCGGGCTCTGCCTCGACGAAACCCCGCTGCGGCGGGGTTTTTCTTTTGCCCGGGCGCCGTAGCATCCCGTCATGGTCAACGTCGACGCCCAGGAAGTCTCCAAGTTCAGCGCGCTGGCCCACCGCTGGTGGGATCCGGAGAGCGAGTTCCGGCCGCTGCATCAGATCAACCCGCTGCGGCTGGACTGGATCCGCTCGCTGGTCGGGATCACCGGCCGGGAGGTTCTGGACGTCGGCTGCGGCGGCGGCATCCTGGCCGAGGCGATGGCTGCCGCGGGGGCGCGTGTGCTCGGCATCGACCTGGCCGCCAAGCCGCTCGCCGTGGCGCGCCTGCACGCGATGGAGACCGGTGCCGAGGGCGTGGACTACCGCGAGGTCGCCGTCGAGGCGCTGGCGGCCGAGCGGCCCGCCTCGTTCGACGTGGTGACCTGCATGGAGATGCTCGAGCACGTGCCAGATCCGGCCTCCGTGGTCGCCGCGTGCTCGCGGCTGGTCCGGCCCGGCGGATGGGTGTTCTTCTCCACCATCAACCGCAACCCCAAGGCCTTCGCGATGGCCATCGTCGGCGCCGAATACGTGCTGCGCCTGCTGCCGCGCGGCACGCACGAATACGCGCGCTTCATCCGCCCCAGCGAACTGGGACGCTGGTGCCGCGATTCCGGGCTCGAGCTCGGCGGCAGCCGTGGCCTCGGCTACAACCCGGTCACGCAGCGCTACCGGCTCAGCGACGACACCAGCGTCAACTACCTGCTCGCCACGCGCCGGAGCGGGGCCTGATGCACCTGCGGCGGGTCGACGCGCTGCTGTTCGACCTCGACGGCACGCTCGTCGACAGCGCGCCCGATCTGGCCGCCGCCGCCAATGCGCAGCGCCGGGCGCATGGCCTCGACGAACTGCCGTTCGAGCGCTACCGGCCGATGGTCGGCTCGGGTGCGCGCGGCATGGTCGGCGTGGCCTTCGGCGTGCGGCCCGACGACGAACGGTTCGCCGCGCTGAAGGCCGACTTCCTGGACCGGTACGCCCAGGCTCTGATCGTGCACACGCGGGTGTTCGACGCGATGCACCTTGTGCTGGATCGACTGGCGGCACACGCGCTGCCCTGGGGCATCGTCACGAACAAGGCGCTGCACCTGGCCGAACCGATCGTCCGCGCGCTGCCGATCCGCCACGCCGCCACGCTCGTCGGCGGCGACAGCACGCCGCACACCAAGCCGCACCCGGCGCCGCTGCTGGAGGCGGCTCGCCGCCTTGGCGTGGCGCCCGATCGGTGCGCCTATGTCGGCGACGACCTGCGCGACATGCAGGCCGCCCGCGCGGCCGGCATGGCCGCGCTCGCCGCCGGCTGGGGCTACCTCGGCGACACAGTGCCCATCGACGCCTGGGGCGCGGATGCCGTGCTGTCCGACCCGAACGAACTCTTGCACTGGCTCGGACTGCCCTAAGATCGGAGCCTGGGACCGATCTGGCTTCGACGTGGGTGCGGAGTCGGCGCGGGGCATGCCGAGCACCAGTTCGCTCGTAAATCCACTGGAAACAAAGTAACTGCGAACGACGAACGTTTCGCCCTCGCCGCTTAAACACCGGTGAGCCTCGCAACAGCAGGCCGATGGGCTGGGCTGGCGGCGGCAACGCCAACGGCTGCGAGGTCATGCACATCGGCTAGCCCGCGCCGGGTCACACGGCGCA
>JBGAKY010000018.1:0-90687 GCA_044224175.1 Rubrivivax sp.
GTCCAGCTTCAGCTGCAGCGAACCCTGAAAACCGGCGCGGCGGCACGGCCTGTGCCGCCGCCGCTGCAGCCTGTCGCAGCCGGCTCGCGCCGGCGCGGCGGGAACCCTAGCCTGTGACCCTTCTCGACGACGAAGGGAACGGGATGAACCGATTCGCGTGCGGGCTGCTCGCCCTGGCGGCGGCCACGGGGCTGCCGGCAGCGGCCGAATCCGCGCCGGCCTGGAGCGCCGGGCTGGAAGTGCGCAAGGAAGCCTCGGCGGCCGACATCGGCCTGCCGGTCTACCCCGGCGCGCGCGTGCAGCGCGACGAGGACGACGACGGTGCCGGGGTCGCTCTCGGCCTGTGGGGCGGCGCCTTCGGGCTGCGCCTTTCGGCGCTGAACCTGGCCAGCGCCGACGCGCCGGCCACCGTGGCGCGCTTCTACCGCGAAGCCCTGGCCGCGCGCGGCGACGTGCTGGACTGCAGCGATGGCGGCAGCCCGCGCGCCAACCCGCGCACCCGGCTGCGCTGCGACGAAGGCGAGAAGGCGAAGCCCGGCACGCGCGTCTACAAGCTCGGCCTGCCGAAGGACTTCCAGAGCGTGGTGGTGGAGCCGGCGCGCGGCGGCAGCCGCATCACGTTGATCCGGATGCAGGCGCGCGGGGTGGACTGAAGAAAGCTCACTCCTCCAGTTCCGCCTTCGCCATCTCCACGTCCAGCCGCTCCATCGCGTCCAGCGGCTTGCAGGCGGCGGCGTCGGCGTACAGCTTCTCGGCTTCCTTCATCTTCTTGTCGCCTTCGAGCATGACCAGCCCGTTGGCGTACTCCACCATCGCGATGGCGCTGGTGGGGTTGAGCTTGAGCGCCTGCTTGTACATGGCCAGCCCGGTGGCGGCGTCCGCGCCCTGGGTGCGGCCCAGCAGCTTGCCCACCTTGTCGATCACCTCGGCGTGGAACGAACCGAGCGCGATGTGGGCGTCGGCATGCTTGGGCGCCAGCTTGATGGTGGTCTCCAGCGCGCCCTTGACCTTGCTGCCCAGGCCCTGGGCCAGCGCCTTGGCCACGCTGATGCCCTGGCTGTAGCGGCCCAGCGCGTAGGCCTGCCAGTAGAACGCGTTGGCGTTCTTCGGCTCGGCGGCCTGCTGCGCTTCGGCGCGTTCGCTCACCTCCAGCAGCAGCGCCAGCTTGGTCTTCTCGCTCTTTTCCAGGTAATTGGCGTAGATGGCCTGCGCCTTGTTGGCCACCGTGATGCCTGCGCCGCCGGCCTTCAGGCCCGCTTCGCAGGCCTTCTGGAATTCGCCGGCGTGGAACAGGGCCCAGGCGGCGAGCACCTTGTCGTCCTTGGGCAGCGGCTCGGCGTCGCCGGCGTGCAGGCGCGCCCACTGCTTCTTCAGCGCGGCGGCGTCGTAGCCGTAGGCGTCGGCGTCGTAGGGGAAGGCGGTCCACTTGGCCATGGCGTGTCTCCTGTCGGGTTTTCAGGCTTGCTGGTAGGGCCCGGCCAGCGTCTGCAGGTGGGCCTTGGACTCGTCGTCCAGGTAAGGCATGAGCAGGCACAGCACGTGGTAGGCGCCGCGTGCCAGCGTGGCGGCCGAGCCTTCGGCTTCCAGTGCGTGGCGCGGGTCGCGCACGTATTCGTAGCTGAGCCAGTAGGTGAGCACCACCACCATGGCGCTGGACACCGGCCGCGCCTCTTCGCCGGTGATGCGCATCACCTTGCTGCGTGACAGGCCGTCCAGGACCGCCTGCACCGCGCGCGACTTGTTCTTCAGCACGAACTGGAAATGCGTCTCCAGGCGGCGGTTCTTGCTGAGCAGGTCGTTCAGGTCACGGTAGAGGAATCGGTACTGCCAGATCAGCTCGAACAGCATGTGGAAGAACAGCCAGGCGTCTTCCACGTTCGAGACGCCGTCGGCCGCCTGCAGCAGTTCGCCCAGCGCGCGCTCGTAGCGGTCGAACAGCGCGTTGATCAGCTCGTCCTTGGCCGGGTAGTGGTAGTACAGGTTCCCGGGGCTGATCTCGAGTTCGGCCGAAATGAGCGTGGTGCTGACGTTCGGCTCGCCGAAGCGGTTGAAGAGGTCGAGCGACACCTCCAGGATGCGTTCGGCGGTGCGGCGCGGCTTCTTCTTCGGCTCGGTCATGTCGGTTCTGATTCTGGCACCGGCCCCCGGCGCGCCGCCTGCCTACAATCCCGGCCCCATGCCTGCCGTGCGCTTCGAGAACGTCGGAAAGACCTACAGCGGCGCGCGCGGCACGCTGCGCGCGCTGGACGGCGTCTCGTTCGACATCGAACGCGGCGAGTTCTTCGGCCTGCTGGGCCCCAACGGCGCCGGCAAGACGACGCTGATCTCGGTGCTGGCCGGCCTGACCCGCGCCAGCCAGGGAAAGGTCACCGTGATGGGCCACGACGTGGTGGCCGACTTCGCCGCCGCGCGCAAGGCGCTGGGCATCGTGCCGCAGGAACTGGTGTTCGACCCCTTCTTCAGCGTGCGCGAGACGCTGCGCATCCAGAGCGGCTACTTCGGCGTGCGGAACAACGACGCCTGGATCGACGAGCTGCTGGCCGAGCTGGGCCTGTCGGACAAGGCGAACGCCAACATGCGCCAGCTCTCCGGCGGCATGAAGCGGCGCGTGCTGGTGGCGCAGGCGCTGGTGCACCGGCCGCCGGTGATCGTGCTCGACGAGCCCACGGCCGGCGTGGACGTGGAGCTGCGGCAGACGCTGTGGGGCTTCATCGCCCGCCTGAACAGGCAGGGCCACACGGTGCTGCTCACCACCCACTACCTGGAAGAGGCCGAGGCGCTGTGCGGGCGCATCGCGATGCTCAAGCAGGGCAAGGTGGTGGCGCTGGACCGCACCTCGGCGCTGCTGGCCGGCACCGCCAGCACCATGCTGCGCTTCAAGACCGACCAGGCGCTGCCGCCGCCGGTGGCCAGGCTGGCGCGCGTGACCGGCCGCATCGCCCAGGTGAAGGCGCACGACGCGGCCGAGGTGGAAAGCCTGCTGGCCGCGCTGCGCGAGTCCGGCGTGAAGGTGGAAGACCTGGAGATCGGCCGCGCCGACCTGGAGGACGTGTTCATCGAGATCATGGAAGGGGCGGGCCGATGAGCCTGGAAGGTGCCGGCACCCTGTTCCGCAAGGAGATCCTGCGCTTCTGGAAGGTCGCCTTCCAGACCGTGGCCGCGCCGGTGCTCACCGCGGTGATGTACCTGCTGATCTTCGGCCACGTGCTGGAAGACCGGGTGCAGGTGTTCCAGGGCATCGGCTACACCAGCTTCCTCATTCCCGGGCTGGTGATGATGAGCGTGCTGCAGAACGCCTTCGCCAACAGCTCCAGCTCGCTGATCCAGAGCAAGATCACCGGCAACCTGGTGTTCCTGCTCGTCACGCCGCTGTCGCACTGGGCCTGGTACGCGGCCTACGTGGGCGCTTCCATGGTGCGCGGGCTGGTGGTGGGCTCCGGCGTCTTCATCGTCACCGTCTGGTTCGCGCCCGTCCACCTGGCCGAGCCCTGGTGGGTGCTGGTCTTCGCCGCCTTGGGCGCCGGCATGCTGGGCTCGATGGGGCTGATCGCCGGCCTGTGGGCGGAGAAGTTCGACCAGATGGCGGCGTTCCAGAACTTCATCATCATGCCGATGACGTTCCTCTCGGGCGTCTTCTACTCGGTGAATTCGCTGCCCGGCGTGTGGCGCCAGGCCAGCCACCTGAACCCCTTCTTCTACATGATCGACGGTTTCCGGCGCGGCTTCTTCGGCGCCAGCGACGTCTCGCCCTGGATCAGCCTGGCGGTGGTGGGCACCAGCTTCGCCGTGGTGGCCACCGTCTGCCTGAAACTCCTGGCCAGCGGCTACAAGCTGCGCAGCTGAGATAATCCGCCCATGGACACCTACGACGCCACCAACGGCGACGAGAAACCCGCCAAGAGCGAACGCGCCGGCGGCCTCGTCGAGCAGCTCAGCTTCAAGTCGCGTTTCGTGCTCGTCTTCGGCGAGATCGACGACAAGCTGGCGCGCATCACCTGCGAACGGCTCATCGCGCTGGCGCAGGAATCGGAAGCGCCGATCCACATGCTCATCAGCAGCCCGGGCGGCCACGTGGAGAGCGGCGACGCCATCCACGACATGATCCGCTTCGTGCGCGCGCCGGTCACCACCATCGGCACCGGCTGGGTGGCCAGCGCCGGCACCCACATCTTCCTGGCCGCCGACAAGGTGAACCGGGTCTGCCTGCCGAACACGCGCTTCATGATCCACCAGCCCGCGGGCGGCGCCGGCGGCCGCGCCAGCGACATCGCCATCCAGGCCAAGGAAATCATCAAGACGCGCGAACGCATCGCCAAGGTGGTGGCCGACCAGACCGGGCAGAAGTTCGACAAGGTGCGCGCCGACATGGAACGCGACTACTGGATGAGTGCCCAGGAAGCGATCGACTACGGCATCGTCTCGCGCATCATCGAACGCCAGAAGGACCTGACCTGATGGCGGAGCCCACCCCGGCCGAGGTGCGCGGCTTCATCGCCGCCGGGCTGCCGTGCACGCAGCTCGAGGTGGAAGGCGACGGGCGCCACTTCTTCGCCACCATCGTCTCGGCCGAATTCGAAGGGCTGCCGCGCGTGCGGCGGCACCAGAAGGTCTACGCGGCGCTGGGCGATAGAATGCGCGAGCAGATCCACGCCTTGTCGATGAAGACGCTCACCCCGGCCGAATACGCGGCCGAAGGTCACCACCACACCTGAATCCACCTGCGGTGCGCCGCGGGTGGCCGCCGCGCGCCGCCACCTGGCGTGTGCCCCAGGCCCCCGCTGCGCAGCGCTGAACCACGAGTCGCGCTCACAGCATGGACAAACTCCTCATCCGCGGCGGCCGCCCCCTGAAGGGCGAAGTGCCGGTGGCCGGCGCCAAGAACGCCGCGCTGCCCGAACTCTGCGCCGCCCTGCTCACGCCTGAGCCGGTGGCGCTGGCCGACGTGCCGCGCCTGCAGGACGTGGCCACCATGCTCAAGCTGCTGCGCCAGATGGGCGTGCAGGTCGACCGCCCCGAGGCCAGCCCCGACAAGGTGACGCTGGCCGCGCCCGACAGCCTGGAGCCGGTGGCGCCCTACGAGCTGGTGAAGACCATGCGCGCGTCCATCCTGGTGCTGGGGCCGCTGCTGGCGCGCTTCGGCCGCGCCACCGTCTCGCTGCCGGGCGGCTGCGCGATCGGATCGCGCCCGGTGGACCAGCACATCAAGGGCCTGCAGCAGATGGGCGCCGAGATCGTGGTCGAGCACGGCAACATCGTCGCCAGGGCGAGTCGCCTGAAAGGCGCGCGCATCACCACCGACATGGTCACCGTCACCGGCACCGAGAACTTCCTGATGGCCGCCGCGCTGGCCGAAGGCGAGACGGTGCTGGAAAACGCGGCCCAGGAACCCGAGATCCCCGATCTGGCCGAGCTGCTGATCGCGATGGGCGCGAAGATCGAAGGCCACGGCAGCAGCCGTATCCGCGTGCAGGGCGTGGACCGGCTGCATGCGCCGGCGAAGCCGCACCGCATCATTCCCGACCGCATCGAGACCGGCACCTTCCTGTGCGCGGTGGCGGCGGCCGGCGGCGACGTGGTGGTCAACGGCGCACGCGCCGACCACCTGGACGCGGTGATCGACAAGCTGCGCGAAGCCGGCGCCAGCATCGAAGCGGGCGAAGCCTGGATCCGCGTGCGCGCCGGAGGCCGCCCGAAGGCGGTGAGCTTCCGCACCAGCGAATACCCGGCGTTCCCGACCGACATGCAGGCCCAGTTCATGGCCGTGAACTGCATCGCCGAAGGCGTGGCCACGGTCTCGGAAACCATCTTCGAGAACCGCTTCATGCACGTGAACGAACTGCTGCGCCTGGGCGCGGACATCCGCATCGACGGCCACACCGCGGTGGTGCAGGGCGTGCCGCGGCTTTCCGGGGCGCGCCTGATGGCGACCGACCTGCGCGCTTCGGCCAGCCTGGTCATCGCCGGCCTGGTGGCCGAGGGCGAGACCCTGGTCGACCGCATCTACCACCTGGACCGCGGCTACGACCGCATGGAAGCCAAGCTGCGCGCCTTGGGCGCCGACATCGAGCGCACCAAATGACCCTCACGCTCGCGCTCTCGAAAGGGCGCATCTTCGACGACTCGATGCCGCTGCTGAAGGCCGCGGGCATCGAGGTGAGCGAGGACCCCGAGAAGAGCCGCAAGCTCATCCTGGACACCAGCCGCCCCGACGTGCGCGTGGTGCTGGTGCGCGCCTCCGACGTGCCCACGTATGTCGAACATGGCGGCGCCGACCTCGGCGTGGCCGGGCTGGACGTGCTGCTGGAGCATGGCGACGGCCTGTACCGCCCGCTGGACCTGAAGATCGCGAAGTGCCGCATGAGCGTGGCCGTGCGCGAGGACTTCGACTACGCGGCGGCAGTCAGGCAGGGCTCGCGCATCCGCGTCGCCACCAAGTACACGAAGACGGCGCGCGAGTTCTTCGCCACCAAGGGCGTGCACGTCGACCTCATCAAGCTCTACGGTTCGATGGAACTGGCGCCGCTCACGGGCCTGGCCGACGCCATCGTCGACCTGGTCTCCACCGGCAGCACGCTGAAGGCCAACCAGCTGGTGGAAGTCGAGAAGATCATGGACATCTCCTCGCGCCTGGTGGTGAACCCGGCGGCACTGAAGCTCAAGCGCGAGCCGCTGCGCGCCTTGATCGACGCCTTCGAAAGGGCGGTGAAATGAGCCCGGTCGCCGTGCGCCGGCTGGACACCGCTTCGGCCGACTTCGAAGCCGCGTTCCGCGCCCTGCAGCACTGGTCGGCCGAGACCGACGCCGAGATCGAAGGCCGCGTCGCCACCATCCTGGCCGACGTGCGCGCGCGCGGCGACGCCGCGGTGCTGCAGTACACCGAACGCTTCGACGGCCTGAAGGCGGCTTCGGTCGGCGCGCTGGAACTGCGCGAAGCCGACCTGCAGGCCGCGCTGCAGTCCATCACCCCCGCCCAGCGCCAGGCGCTGCAGGCGGCCGCCGACCGCGTGCGCGACTACCACCAGCGCCAGCTGGAAGCCTGCGGCCGCAGCTGGCAGTACCGCGACACCGACGGCACCCTGCTCGGCCAGAAGGTCACGCCGCTGGACCGGGTGGGCATCTACGTGCCGGGGGGCAAGGCGGCCTATCCGTCGAGCGTGCTGATGAACGCCATTCCCGCCCAGGTGGCGGGCGTCGGCGAGATCGTGATGGTGGTGCCCACGCCGAAGGGCGAGCGCAACGCGCTCGTGCTGGCGGCAGCCAAGGTGGCGGGCGCGCACCGCGTCTTCACCATCGGCGGCGCGCAGGCGGTGGGCGCCTTGGCGTACGGCACCGCCACGGTGCCGCGCGTCGACAAGATCACCGGCCCCGGCAACGCCTACGTCGCCAGCGCCAAGCGGCGCGTCTTCGGCCAGGTGGGCATCGACATGATCGCCGGGCCGAGCGAGATCCTGGTGCTGGCCGATGGCAGCACGCCGGCCGACTGGGTGGCGATGGACCTGTTCAGCCAGGCCGAGCACGACGAACTGGCGCAGAGCATCCTGCTCTGCCCCGACGCGGCGTATCTGGCCTCGGTGCAGGCCGCCATCGACCGCCTGCTGCCCGGCATGCCTCGGCGCGACGTCATCCGCGCCAGCCTGGAAGGGCGCGGCGCGCTGATCCGCACCCGTTCGATGGAAGAGGCCTGCGCCATCAGCAACCGCATCGCGCCCGAGCACCTGGAGGTGAGCTCGCGCGACCCGCATCGCTGGGAGCCCTTGCTCAGGCATGCCGGTGCCATCTTCCTGGGCGCCTACACCAGCGAAAGCCTGGGCGACTACTGCGCCGGCCCCAACCACGTGCTGCCCACTTCGGGCACCGCGCGCTTTTCCTCGCCGCTGGGCGTCTACGACTTCCAGAAGCGCAGCAGCCTGATCGAGGTGAGCGAAGCCGGCGCCGCGGTGCTGGGCCCGATCGCCGCCGAACTGGCGTACGGCGAAGGGCTGCAGGCGCACGCGCAGGCCGCCGAGATGAGACTGTCCAAACCCTGACCGAAAGACCCCGACCATGACGCCGCTCGCCGACCGCATCCGCGCCACCATCCGCCAGGACGTGGCCTCGATGCACGGCTACGCGATCCAGCCCAGCGCCGGCCTGGTGAAGCTGGACGCGATGGAGAACCCGTTCCGGCTGCCGCCCGAACTGCAGCGCGAACTGGGCGAGCGGCTGGGCCGGGTGGCGATCAACCGCTACCCCGCGCAATGCGCGGCCGACGTGGCGGCGGCGCTGGCGAAGTTCGTCGAACTGCCGGCCGGCTGCGGGCTGATGCTGGGCAACGGCAGCGACGAGCTGATCGACATGCTGTCGGTGGCCTGCAACGTGCCGGGGGCGACCCTCCTGGCGCCGCTGCCGGGCTTCGTGATGTACGAGATGTCGGCGAAGCTGCGCGGCCTGAACTTCGTCGGCGTGCCGCTGACGGCCGACTTCGAGCTGGACGAAGCGGCGATGCTGGCCGCCATCGAGCGCCACCGGCCGGCGCTGACCTACATCGCCTACCCGAACAACCCGACCGCCAACCTGTTCGACGACCGGGTCATCGACCGCATCGTCGCCGCCGTCGGCCAGCAGAACGGCCTGGTGGTGTTCGACGAGGCCTATCAACCCTTCTCGTCCCGCACCTGGATGCGGCGCATGGCCGCGCACCCCCACGTGCTGGTGATGCGCACGCTCTCGAAGTTCGGGCTGGCCGGCGTGCGCCTGGGCTACCTGTGCGGCGCGGCGGCGCTGATCGACGAGGTCGAGAAGGTGCGCCCGCCCTACAACGTGAGCGTGCTCAACGCCGAGGCCACGCTGTTCGCGCTGGACCATGCCGACGAGTTCGCGCGCCAGGCCGCCCTCCTGCGCGAGGAGCGCGGCCGCCTGCAGCGTGCGCTGGCCGGGCTGACCGGCGTCAAGCCGTTCCCGAGCGAGGCGAACATGATCCTGGTGCGCGTGCCCGATTCGAAGCGTGCCTTCGAAGGCATGAAGGCACGCGGCGTGCTGGTGAAGAACATCGCCGGCCTGCACCCGTTGCTGGCCAACTGCCTGCGCCTGACCGTGGGCACGCCGGAAGAGAACGAACTGATGATCCGCGCCCTGAAGGAGTCGCTGTGAACCGCCAGGCCGATGTCCGCCGGGACACCAAGGAAACGCAGATCCGCGTGGTGCTGAACCTGGACGGCACCGGCCAGGCGAAGCTGTCCACCGGGATCGGCTTCTTCGACCACATGCTCGACCAGATCGCCCGCCATGGCCTGATCGACCTGGAGATCGAGGCGAAGGGCGACCTGCACATCGACGGCCACCACACGGTGGAAGACACCGGCATCACGCTCGGCCAGGCGGTGGCGCAGGCGGTGGGCGACAAGAAGGGCATCACGCGCTACGGCCATGCCTACGTGCCGCTGGACGAGGCGCTGTCGCGCGTGGTGGTCGATTTCTCCGGCCGCCCCGGGCTGCACATGGACGTGCCCTTCAAGGCCGGCATGGTGGGCGGCTTCGACACCCAGCTCGCGTTCGAGTTCTTCCAGGGGTTCAGCAACCACGCCGGCGTCACGCTGCACATCGACAACCTGAAGGGCGAGAACGCGCACCACCAGTGCGAGACGGTGTTCAAGGCCTTCGCGCGCGCGCTGCGCATGGCACTGACGCCGGACCCGCGTTCGGCCGGCGTGATCCCGTCGACCAAGGGCTCGCTGTAATGCACTCCGCCGTCGTCGCCGTGGTCGACTACGGCATGGGCAACCTGCGATCGGTCTCGCAGGCGGTGGCGCACGTGGCGCGCGAGACCGACGTGAAGGTCATCGTCACGTCCAACCCCGAAGAGGTGTACGCCGCCGACCGCGTGGTGCTGCCCGGCCAGGGCGCCATGCGAGACTGCATGCGCGAACTGCGCGACTCCGGCCTGCGCGAGGCGGTGCTGCACGCCGCCGCCCACAAGCCGCTGTTCGGCGTCTGCGTGGGCATGCAGATGCTGCTGGACCACAGCGAGGAACAGGACACGCCGGGGCTGGGCGTCATCCCCGGCCGGGTGCGGCGTTTCCGGCTGGAAGGCCAACGGCAACCCGACGGCAGCCGCTACAAGGTGCCGCAGATGGGCTGGAACCGCGTCCACCAGGCGCAGCCGCACCCGCTGTGGCACGGCGTGCCCGAAGGCGCCTGGTTCTACTTCGTGCACAGCTTCTACGCGCAGCCGTCCGAAGCCCGCCACAGCGCAGGCGAGACCGAATACGGCACTCGCTTTACCTCGGCGGTGGCGCGGGATAACATTTTTGCGACGCAGTTCCACCCCGAAAAGAGCGCCGCGCACGGACTGGACCTCTACCGGAACTTCCTGCGCTGGAAGCCCTGACCCCTCCACCTCCCGCTCCACCCGAGCCATGCTGCTGATACCGGCCATCGATCTCAAGGACGGCAAGTGCGTGCGCCTTCAACAAGGCGACATGAAGGCTGCCACCACGTTCGGCGACGACCCCGCGGCCATGGCGCGCCGCTGGCTGGATGCCGGCGCAAGGCGCCTGCACCTGGTGGACCTGAACGGCGCCTTCGCCGGACGGCCCGTCAACGAAGGGGCGGTGAAGTCCATCCTGCGCGAGGTGGGCGACCGCATCCCCGTGCAGCTGGGCGGCGGCATCCGCGACCTGGACACGATAGAGCGCTACCTGGACGACGGCCTCAGCTACGTGATCATCGGCACCGCCGCGGTGAAGAGCCCGGGCTTCCTGAAGGACGCCTGCAGCGCCTTCGGCGGCCACATCATCGTCGGCCTGGACGCGAAGGACGGCAAGGTCGCCACCGACGGCTGGAGCAAGCTCACCGGCCACGAGGTCATCGACCTGGCGAAGAAATTCGAGGACTACGGCGTCGAAGCCGTGGTCTACACCGACATCGGCCGCGACGGCATGCTCACCGGCATCAATGTCGACGCGACGGTGAAGCTGGCGCAGTCGCTGTCCATTCCCGTCATCGCCAGCGGCGGGCTGGCCGGCATCGCCGACATCGAGAAGCTCTGCGGCGTTGAGAGCGACGGCGTCGAAGGCGTGATCTGCGGCCGCAGCATCTACACCGGGGCGCTCGACTTCGCCGCCGCCCAGGCGCGCGCCGACGAGTTGAACGGCGCCCCCGAGTAATGCTCGCCAAACGCATCATCCCCTGCCTGGACGTCACCGGCGGCCGCGTCGTCAAGGGCGTCAACTTCGTCGAACTGCGTGACGCCGGCGACCCGGTGGAGATCGCCGCCCGCTACAACGAGCAGGGCGCCGACGAGCTGACCTTCCTGGACATCACCGCCACCAGCGACGGGCGCGACCTCATCCTGCCCATCATCGAGGCGGTGGCCTCGCAGGTGTTCATCCCGCTCACGGTGGGCGGCGGCGTGCGCACGGTCGAAGACGTGCGGCGGCTGCTCAATGCCGGTGCCGACAAGGTGAGCTTCAATTCGGCGGCGGTGGCCAACCCGCAGGTGATCCGCGACGCTTCGGACAAGTACGGCGCGCAGTGCATCGTGGTCGCCATCGACGCCAAGCGCCGCCCGCCGGGCGAAGACGCCGGCGGCTGGGACGTCTACACCCACGGCGGGCGCAAGAACACCGGCATCGACGCCGTGGACTGGGCGCGCCGCATGGCCGAAGCCGGCGCCGGCGAGATCCTGCTCACCAGCATGGACCGCGACGGCACGAAGAGCGGATTCGACCTCGAACTCACGCGCGCGGTGAGCGACGCGGTGCCGGTGCCGGTCATCGCCAGCGGCGGCGTCGGTGCCTTGGAGCACCTGTCCGACGGCATCAAGCTTGGCGGTGCCGACGCGGTGCTGGCCGCCAGCATCTTCCACTACGGCGAGTTCACGGTCGCCCAGGCGAAGGCCTTGATGGCGCGCGACGGCATCCCCGTTCGCTCATGAAGAATGAAGTCCGCCTGATCGGCGGGCAGTGGAAACGCAGCAAGCTGCCGGTGGCCGACAGGCCCGGCCTGCGCCCCACGCCCGACCGCGTGCGCGAGACGCTCTTCAACTGGCTGGGGCAGGACCTCACCGGCTGGCGCGTGCTGGACGCCTTTGCCGGCAGCGGCGCGCTCGGTTTCGAGGCCGCCTCGCGCGGCGCGGCCGAGGTGCGGCTGCTCGAACGCGACCCGGCGCTGGTGGCGTCGCTGCAAGCCAGCCGGGAGCGGTTGAAGGCGACCATGCTGCGAGTCGAGCGTGCCGAGGCCGCGGCCTGGATGGCTTCGGCGCCACCGGCCACCTTCGACCTCGTGCTGCTGGACCCGCCCTTCGACGCCGGCCTGCTGCCGGCCGCGCTGGCCGCCGCGGCGCGGCTGGTGCGTGAATGCGGCTTCGTCTACGCCGAGTCGGGCGAGGAACTCTCCGCCTGGCCCGGGATCCTGCAGCCCTACCGGCATGCGCGCGCCGGGGCGGTGCATTTCCGCCTGCTGCGCCGCGGCTACACTGCGCCCGAGGATTCGAGGAGACCGGAGTCGTGACCCGCAAAGCCCCGCTCACTGCCGTCTACCCGGGCACCTTCGATCCCATGACGCTGGGACATGAAGACCTGATGCGGCGCGCTTCGCGCCTGTTCGACCGCCTGATCCTGGCGGTGGCCGCCGGCCACCACAAGCGCACGATGTTCACCATCGCCGAACGGCTGGAGATCGCGCAGGAGATCGCGGCGCCTTACGGCAACATCGAGGTCACGCCCTTCCGCGGCCTGCTGCGCGACTTCGTGGTCGAGAAGGGCGGCAAGGTCGTGGTGCGCGGCCTGCGCGCGGTGACCGACTTCGAGTACGAGTTCCAGATGGCCGGCATGAACCGCCAGCTCATGCCCGAAGTCGAGACCGTGTTCATGACGCCTTCGGACCAGTTCCAGTTCGTCAGCGGCACCTTCGTGCGCGAGATTGCCAGCCTCGGCGGCGATGTCTCCAAGTTCGTGGCACCCTCGGTGCTTCGGCGCTTGAAGGAGCGCATCACGAACCCCGACACCTGAAGCCATGGCTCTCTGGATCA
Source organism: Rubrivivax sp. (assembly GCA_044224175.1). GTDB lineage: Bacteria > Pseudomonadota > Gammaproteobacteria > Burkholderiales > Burkholderiaceae_C > Rubrivivax. Next base: position 13,010 of record JBGAKY010000018.1, read on the forward strand.
CCGACGACTGCATCAACTGCGATGTCTGCGAGCCCGAGTGCCCGAACCAGGCCATCTCGATGGGCCCGGAGATCTACCAGATCGACCCCGCCCGCTGCACCGAATGCGTGGGCCACTTCGACGAACCGCAGTGCGTTCAGGTGTGTCCGGTGAGCTGCATCCCGGTCAATCCAGCGTACGTGGAGACGAAGGCCCAGCTGCTCGAAAAGTATCGGGCGCTTCAAGCCGGTGCTGCTTCGGCCGGTGAGCCGGCACTCGCTTCGAAGCCTTCGGCCTGAACGTTTCCGGCTTCGCGAAGGGGCCGATCGCCATCAGCCCGCCGCCGTTGCGGCGGGCGTCCTGCTCGCGCTGCGTGCGTTCGGCGGCCAGCTTCGAGGCCAGCCTCTCCTCGCGCGCCGCCGCTTCGGCGGCGGCTGTCGCCTGTTCGGTGTTGCGCTGGTCGGCCACCGCCACCGTGCGGCCACCGGGGCAGGGGCTGTCGGTATAGGTACTGCCGCAGCGCCAGACGTTCTGGGCCCCGGCGCCGCCCGACAGCAGGGCGGCGGCCAGCAGGAGCGCGGTCTTCTTCATGGCGTCTCTCCTTCGGGTTCCTCGGGCTTGGGCGGGCGCGGCGGCTTGGGGCGCTGTGGCTGGGCGTGCACGATCTGCAGCGCGCGGTCCATCTGGCCGGCCAGCATGGCGTCGAGGGCGCCGAGGGACTTCTCGATCGCCTTCTCGATCGCCTCGCGGTCGTCGGGGGCTGGGCGCTTGAGCACCCAGTTCACCACCTCGGCCTTCACGCCCGGGTGGCCGATGCCCAGCCGAAGGCGCCAGAAATCCAGCGTGCCCAGCTGGGCATGGATGTCCTTCAGACCGTTGTGGCCGGCGGCGCTGCCGCCCTGCTTGACCTTCACCTGGCCCGGCAGCAGGTCCAGCTCGTCGTGCACGACCAGGATCTCTTCCGGGGCGATCTTGAAGAAGCGCGCCAGCGTGGCCACCGAGAAGCCGGAGCGGTTCATGTACTGCATGGGCTCCAGCAGCCAGACCGGACCGCCGGCGGTGTTCACGCGCGCGGCCAGCGCGCGGTAGCTGCTTTCGGGCACCAGGCGCGCGCCCAGCTTGGCGGCCAGCGCGTCGACGAACCAGAAGCCGGCGTTGTGCCGGGTGGCCTCGTATTCAGGGCCCGGGTTGCCCAGGCCGACGAAGAGACGAATCATGGGCCGGGATTATGGGTGGCGCCTCCCGGCGCGGCGCCCCGCGGGAGAGGGGCGCGAAGGGGGACCACCGTTGGGGGAGGCCGCTGAACTGCGGCGCGTGCACGGCGTTCATCGGGGGATCGTCGGAGCTGGTGCCGGCTTAGAAACGGAGGATGCCGCTCATGCCTCCGCTGCGCTTGCCACCCCGCCCGCTCCTGGCGGGCGTGGCGCTGGCCTGCGCACTGGCGACGCTGGGCCTGATCGGCCTTCACCATGCCCCGCCGGCAGTGCCGGCAGTGCCGGCGGATGCAGCGGTCACGCGTCAGGCGGCGGCACCCGTCGCCGTCACGGAACAGCCCCTGCCGTCGCTGCCCGCACCGGCCGAGGGCCTGGCGGCGCCGGAACGGACGAAGCACCCCTTCGCGCCAGGTGGCGACGACATCATGAACTGGGAAGAGCAGCCCGCCAAAGGCGGTCCGGCGCGCCAGGGCGAGGCGTCGGCGCGCAGCCTCGCGGAAACGCCGTGGGACGTCGCCGGCGTCGAAACCATCGCCGGGCGGCCTGGATCGGCATCCGGTGCCCCGGTGCAGGCGCTGCCGCTCCCGGACCTTTCGGCGTTTCCGATTGCCGCCGTGGCCGACTTCTTCCGCGACGGCCGACTGAGCCTCTTCGCCGTCGCCCCTGTCGGCGCCAGCCAGCGCGCCACCTTCCTGGCCGCCGACCGCCAGGGCCGCTGGACCGACCGCGGCGCATCATTGCTGCGCGAAGAGGACCGTGCCGCCTGCGCCCAGCCGCGTCAGGCACTGGCCGCCGACCTGAACGGCGATGATCGGCCCGACGTCTACCTGGTCTGCGGTGCCGAGCCTCCGGCGGCCTGCTGCCGCCACCAGGTGTTCCTGAGCCAGCCTGACGGCCGTTACCGGCGCCAGGACGTGGCCGCTGCGTGGGAAACCGCCAGCGACCTGCGCGACGTGGACGAGGACGGCCGGCTCGACGTGGTCGGCGAAAGCACGCCGCCGCGCGTGCTGTTCGGCCGCGGCGACGGCAGCTTCGCCGCCGAGCCTTCGCGCTACGGCCGGAAGTAGTCCTGCACCGTTTCCCAGGCCACGGTCTGAAGGAAGCGGGCGGTGGGCTCGTCGATGTCGGCGGTGTAGGGCAGGCCGACGGGCGACTTCTTCAGCAGCGTGGCGTAGATCGTCGCCGTCGCCAGGTAGGTGCCCAGCATGCTGGGGTGGCGCTTGTCGGCGGCGTACAGGTTCAGCTGCGGCCGCTGGGCGACGGAACGCGCGAAGGCCAGGCCCGCCGGGACGACGAGCGCGCCGTTGGCATTGCCGGCCACCGTGTAGGCCTCGGCCAGCTGCGCCGTCATCTCGGGGGCGTCGGCGTAGGCCCAGGACATGAAGAACACGGGCTTGGCGCCATGGCTCTTCACCGTCTCGGCATGCTTCTTCGCGTATTCGTGGAACTGCGGCGCGAACGTGGGGTGCACCGGGCACTGGCTGCAGTCCATGAGGATCGCGATGTCGAACAGGCGGTCGAACTTGTTCATCACGATGCGGTTGTCCGGCGTGAACGAGTACGAACTCACCGCGTTCGGCCGGAAGTACGACTCCACGTCGTGCCAGCTGAAGCTGGACGCGCTGATCGTGATCGACACCATGCGCATCGAGCGCTTGGGCGTCGAGGCGCCCAGCATCTGGCCCAGGTGACCGTGCATGCTGTTGTTGTAGTAGAAGAAGCTGTTGCCCACGAAGAGGGCGGACGTGGGGTTCTCGATGCCCAGGTCGCGCACCGCGGGGCGCGTCTGCGCGGCGGCCGGCGGCGCGGCCAGGCCCAGCGTCAGCAGCGTGGCGGTCAGGGCCGTGGCCAGGAATGCGAAGTTCATGTGTCGGTCCTCCTCTAGGTCTGCCTGTGAATCCGGCGCTGCGATTGTGGCCTGCCCGATGCTGCAACAAAAAAGGGCGCCTTCGCAGGCGCCCTTCGGCAGGAGGCAGGGCCCGAGGGGCCAGGCTGCCTTACTTCTTGTTCTGCTTCTCGTCCTTCTTCTTCGGCGCGGCCTTCTTGTCGGTGGGGGCCACCACGGCCGTGGCGGCCGGCGCTTCCTCTTCGACCTTGGGCACCGCGACCGAGACGATCACCGGGTTCAGCGTGCCGTGCTTCACCGCCTTGATGCCTTCGGGCAGCTTCAGGTCGCTGGCGTGCAGGCTCTGGTTCTTGGTGAGGCCGGACAGGTCGATGGTCACGAACTCGGGCAGCTGCGAGGCCAGGCACTCGATCTCGAGTTCGGTGGCGACGTGGCTGACCAGGCACTTGTCGGTCTTGACGGCCGGCGAGTTCTCTTCGCCGCTGAAGTGCAGCGGCACCTTCTTGCGCAGGCGCGTGGTCTCGTCGACGCGCTGGAAGTCGATGTGCATCACGATCGGCTTGAAGGCGTGCATCTGGAAGTCGCGCAGCAGGACCTTCTCGGTCTTGCCGGCCAGTTCCATCTCGAGGATGGACGAGTGGAACGCTTCCTTCTTCAGCGCGAAGAAGAGCGCGTTGTGGTCGAGCTCGATCATCTTCGGGGTGCCGGCACCGTAGACGATGCCGGGCACCTTGGCGGCGTTGCGCAGGCGGCGGCTCGCTCCGGTCCCCTGCAGCGTACGCTCGTAGGCTGTGAACTTCATGAAAACTCCAGTAGGTGGCAGCCCCGCGACCAGGGCTAGAAATTGCTGTTCTGCTCTGCGAACAGCGAGGTCACCGACTCACCGTCGCTGATGCGGCGGATCGTCTCGGCGAACAGGAACGCCACCGAAAGCTGCCGGATCTTCGGGCAGGCCTTGGCGGCGTCGGACATGGGGATGGTGTTGGTGATCACCACCTCGTCGATCTGCGACTTGGCGATGCGGTCCACCGCGGGACCGCTGAACACCGGGTGCGTGCAGTACGCGAACACGCGCTTGGCGCCGCGTTCCTTCAGCACCTCGGCCGCCTTCACCAGCGTGCCGGCGGTGTCGATCATGTCGTCCATGATCACGCAGTTGCGGCCTTCGATCTCGCCGATGACATGCATCACCTCGGACACGTTGGCCGCCGGGCGCCGCTTGTCGATGATGGCGAGGTCGCAGCCCAGCTGCTTGGCCAGCGCGCGCGCGCGCACCACGCCGCCGACGTCGGGCGAGACCACCACCAGGTTGGGGTAGTTCTTGCTCTTCAGGTCCGACAGCAGCACCGGGCTGGCGTAGATGTTGTCGACCGGGATGTCGAAGAAGCCCTGGATCTGGTCGGCGTGCAGGTCCATCGTGAGCACGCGCTCGACGCCCACGGTCTCCAGCAGGTTCGCCACCACCTTGGCGCTGATGGGCACGCGCGTGCTGCGCGGACGGCGGTCCTGGCGCGCGTAGCCGAAGTAGGGGATCACGGCAGTGATGCGGCGCGCGCTGGCGCGCTTCAACGCATCGACCATGATCAGCAGTTCCATCAGGTTCTCGTTCGTCGGCGAGCAGGTGGGCTGGACGACGAAGATGTCTCGCGCGCGCACGTTCTGCCGGATCTCGACCGTGACCTCGCCGTCGGAGAAGCGGGAGACCATCGCCTTGCCGAGGTCCACGCCCAGGTGCGTGGCGATCTCCTGCGCCAGCACCGGATTCGCGTTGCCGGTGAAGAGCACGGTGTTGAACAGCACGTTTTGGGTCTTTCGCTGTTGGGGCGCCGTCGTCATGCAGGCGCCGTCAGTCGAGAGGGTGTTTGGCAGGGGAGGAAGGACTCGAACCCTCGCATGTCGGAATCAAAATCCGATGCCTTAACCAACTTGGCGACTCCCCTACACAGGACCCGGCTCGCGCCGCGCCCCAGAAAACCTGCTTCAGCCGGAAGCCCAATCCACCAGCGGATGGCGCTCCAGGCCCCGGCACAACCGCCCCACCCAGCCCGCCGGAAGTGACTCCGCCGGGAATGTCGCCACGGGTGTCTCGCCTGTGCCGGCCCTCGAGAAGACCGCACTGCCGGAACCCGTCATGCGGCTGTTGCCGAAGCGGGACTCCAACCAGCGGGCGGCTTGCGCCACATCGGGACAGCATTCCTGCGCGGGGGGCTGCATGTCGTTGCGGCCGAAGGCTTCGCCGCCCAGTTCCCCCGCAGCCCAGTCCGCTGCGTCCAATTCACCGTCGAGAGAGCCCGTGAGTATAACAGGCTCGGTGTTCCTGACGAGCAGCGGGTGGGCGAAGAGTTCTTTCGTCACGATCGCCGCGGCCGGCTTGACGATGGCGAACCACTGGCGCGGCAGCCTCACCGGCGTGAGGCGTTCGCCGATGCCTTCGACGAAGGCGTTGCGGCCGCCGACGAAGAAGGGCACGTCGGCGCCCAGCGCCAGGCCGATCTCCAGCAGCCGGCTGCGCGGCAGATTCAGCCCCCACAGGCGGTTCAGCGCCAGCAATGTGGTGGCGGCGTCGGAGCTGCCGCCGCCCATGCCGGCGCCCCAGGGCAGCTGCTTGTCGACCGAGATGTCGGCGCCCGCGCTGCAGCCGGTGGCCTGCTGCAGTGCGCGGGCGGCGCGCAGGATCAGGTCGTCTTGGGGCAGCTTCTCGCCCAGGTCGTGGCGCACCAGGCGGCCATCGGCGCGGTGCTCGAAGTGCAGGCGGTCGCTCCAGTCGACGAGCTGGAACACCGACTGCAGCAGGTGGTAGCCGTCGGGTCGGCGGCCGACGATGTGCAGGAAGAGGTTGATCTTGGCCGGCGCGGGCAGGTCGTAGAAGGCTTTCGGGGACTGCATGCTCATCCGTCGCGTTCCAGGCGCGCGCGCAGCGTCACCGCGGGCGCGGGGGTCGATCGCGTCACCACCAGCAGGCCTTCGGCGAAGCGCACCAGACCGACCTGCCAGCCCAGCTGCTCGAAGCCTTCGACGGTGCCACGACTGTCGGCGCCGCTCCAGGGCCGGCCGCGCAGCCAGGCCGGCAGTGCGCGCAGCGGCAACGCTTCGCCCAGCGCCACGCGCGCGAGTTCGTCCAGGTCGCGGAAGCGGGTGTCGCCGTCGGGCGTGGACAGGGTGGCTTCGCCCGGTGCCCAGCGCGCCAGCGCGACCAGCGTGCCCAGCGGGCTGGTGAGATGCAGTTCGCCGCGCTCGGCGTCGCCGCGCAGCTCGAAGTTGCTGCTCAAGCCCCGCTCGGGCCGGGTGTCGGTCGCCTCCACCCGCACCGAGAGCTTGCCGGCCAGCCAGTCGGTGCCCGGCGGCGGTCGCTGCGGCGTGGCGCAGGCGGCCAGGAACAGCGGCAGCGCACCGAGCGCTGCCCGCCGGCCCGCCAGGGTCACAGGCCGACCTTGAGCCGCGACAGCGTCTCCCGCAGCACGTCGTTGGCCGCGTCGCGGCCCTTGGCTTCCTGCCAGACCTTGCGCGCTTCCTCGCGCTGGCCGAAGGACCAGAGCACCTCGCCCAGGTGGGCCGCGATCTCGGGGTCGGGGCGCGAGGCGTAGGCCAGGCGCAGCAGTCTCAGCGCCTCGTCGTGGTTGCCCAGGCGGTATTCAATCCAGCCCATGCTGTCGGTGATGAAGGGGTCGCCGGGCGACAGGTCGAGCGCCTTCTTGATGAGTTCGCGCGCTTCGGGCAGGCGCTGGCGCCGGTCGGCCAGCGAATAGCCCAGCGCGTTGTAGGCCTGGGCGCTGTCGGGCTTCTGCTCGATCACCTTGCGCAGCAGGCGTTCCATCTCGTCCAGGCGGTCGAGCTTCTCGGCCATCATGGCCTGCTCGTAGACGAGGTCGGTGTCGTCGGGGAACTTCTGCACCGCGCCGCCCAGCACCTCGAACGCGTCCTTCCAGCGCTTCACGTCGCGCAGCACGCCGGCTTCGGCCACGAACTTGCTGCGCGCGTCTTCGGCGTTGCGCTCGGGCACCTTGCGGATGAGTTCGCGCGCGTCGCCGATGCGTCCCTGGCGCGCCAGGATGGAGGCACGCCGCGTCTGCACGTCGAGCGCGCGGCGCGGGTCGTCGATCTTCGCCAGCCAGCCTTCGGCGGCCTTGAAGTCGCCGCGCTGCTCGGCCGACTGCGCCAGCAGCAGCCAGGCCTGCGTGAGGCCCTGTTCGGGGTGGGCGGCGGCGGTGGCGTCCTCGCCGTCGTCGTCGTCGGCTTCCGAAGCCTTCGCCGCCGGCGCTTCGGCCGGCCTGGCTGCACGCGCCAGGTCCAGGTAGCGCAGCAGCGCGGCTTCGCCTTCCTTCGGGCGCTTCAGTTCCAGGTAGAGCGCGCCCAGCGACAGGTAGGGCGGCGCCAGATCCGGCTTCTCGCGCGTGAGCACCTCGAGCTGTGCGATCGCGTCCGGGTAGCGCTGCTGGCCGGTGAGCGCGCGCACGTAGGCCAGCCGCAGGCCGGGTTCGACCGCCTTCTGCGCCACGGCGGCCCGCACGATCTTCTCGGCTTCGGGCTGCGTGGGGATCAGCTCCAGCGCCAGCAGCACCGGGCCGGGCGCTGCAGCGTCGGCCTTCGCCGCCTGTTGCGCCAGTTCCAGCGCGCGCGCCGCGTTGCCGGCCTGCAGCCAGGCGCGGCCCAGCGCCACCTGCGCGGCGACCTTGGTGGCGTCGTCCTTCGCATAGGGCGCGAGGACGTCTTCCAGCAAGGTGGCGGTGGCCTTCGCGTCGGTGCTGCGCTGCATGAAGCGCGGCAGCGCGCTGATGAGCGCGCCGCGTTCCTCGGCCGGCGTGGCCGACAGCAGCGCGCGCAGCGGCTCGGCGGCGTCGGCCAGGCGGTTCAGCGCGGAGAGGATCTGCAGCTGGAGACGCAGCGCTTCCGTCGACTGCGGATAGGCGCTGCGCCAGGCGCGGGTGGCGGCCAGCGCCTGTTCGCCGGCACGGCCGGAGAGCGCGATGTCGACGGCGCGGCGGAACAGCGCTTCGTCGCGCGTGCGGCGCGCGGCGTCGAGGATGACTTCGTAGGCGGCGCCGGTCTCGCCGGAGCGCAGTTCGATCTCGCCGATCAGCAGCTGGTAGAAGAGCGGCGCGTCGAGCGAAGAATTCTCCGGCGGCGTGGCGGCGCGCGCGGGCCCCGTCAAGCTGCCGGCCAGCAGAAGAGAGGCGGCGGGCGCCCACCAGCGGCGCATGTTTCGGGGCATGGGGACTCCCTGGGAACCTGATTTCATTCTCACATAATGACCCGATGCCTGAACTCCCTGAGGTTGAGGTCACGCGGCGGGGCATCGAAGGCCCGTTGCGCGGGCAGCGCGTGACTGGTGCTCGCCTGGGCAAACCGCTGCGCTGGCCGCTGGGCGTGGCGCCGGCGGCGCTGGCCGGCAGCGTGGTGGGGCCGGTGGGCAGGCGCGGAAAATACCTCTGGTTGCCATTGGACGGCGGGCCGGCGGCCGGCGGTCTGCTGCTGCACCTGGGCATGTCGGGCTCGCTGGCGCTGGTGGAAGGCGCCGCGGCACCCGGGCCGCACGACCATTTCGATCTCGTCACCACCGGCGGCACGCTGCGCCTGACCGACCCGCGCCGCTTCGGCGCCGTGGTCTGGTCGCCTTCGCTGGCCGACGATCCGGCGGCCAGGCTGCTGGCCCCGCTGGGCGCCGAGCCCTTCGACGAAACGCTGACGCCCGAGGCCTTCCACGCCGCGCTGCAGCGACGCCGCGCCCCGGTGAAGGCGGTGCTGCTGGCGGGCGACGTGATCGTGGGTGCCGGCAACATCTACGCCTGCGAGGCGCTGCACCTGGCCGGCATCCACCCCGCGCTGCGCGCCGACCGCATCAGCCGACCACGCGCCGCACGCCTTCTGGTCGCGCTGCGCGACACGCTGGCGCGCGCGCTGGCGCTGGGCGGCAGCACCCTGCGCGACTTCCGCGACGCTCACGGCATGGACGGCGCCTACCAGGCCACGGCCCATGTGTACGGACGCGCGGGCGAACGCTGCCAGCGCTGCGGCGGCACGGTCAGGCGCATCGTCCAGGGCCAGCGCGCCACCTATTTCTGCCTGGCTTGCCAGAAGCGCTGAAGCTGATCCGGCTTTGCCGGGCACCTTCACCCCCACGGGGGGGGCTGGCCTGGCGCAGCCCGGCCTTGGGGGCACCGGGAACAAAAGCGTTGAACAACGCACGCCGCGGCGCGAAGTCGCGTGTCAGGAGATGTTTCATCGGGATTCCGGCCCGGGGGCCCTGGGCTAGGATGCCCGGCAGTCGGACCCCCAGCCCTCGATGCAGAGTTCCATCGTCACCACGCTCGACACGCTCGCCGCGTGGCGCAACGATCTCGACCGCGGGACCGCCGGTTTCGCGCGCTTCCTGGCCGAACACGAACTGGCCGACGAGTCCGACAACGCCGTCGTCGCCACGCTGCGCGAAAGGCTGGCCGCCGACAAGATCGTGCTCGCCTTCGTGGCCGAGTTCTCGCGCGGCAAGTCCGAACTGATCAACGCGATCTTCTTCGCCGACGCCGGCCGCCGCGTGCTGCCGGCCACGCCGGGCCGCACCACCATGTGCCCGGTGGAACTGTTCTACGACCCGTCGCAGCGCCCGTCGCTGAAGTTGTTGCCCATCGAAACCCGCCTGCGCGGGCTGGCCCTGTCCGAACTGCGCAAGCGCGACGAGCCCTGGCAGGTGGTGCCGCTGGAAGTGGGCGACCCCGAGGCGCTGGCCAGGTCGCTGGGGGCCGTCACGCGCACGCAGCGCGTCAGCGTGGCCGACGCCACCGCGCTGGGTTTCTGGAGCGAAGAGCACCCGGAAGAGAACCCGCCGCAGGAAGCCGACGGCCAGGTCGAGGTGCCGGCCTGGCGCCACGCGCTCATCAACTACCCGCACCCGCTGCTGCGGCGCGGGCTGGTGGTGCTGGACACGCCGGGCCTGAACGCCATCGGCGCCGAGCCCGAGCTCACGCTGTCGCTGCTGCCCAGCGCGCATGCCACCGTCTTCGTGCTGGCGGCCGACACCGGCGTCACCCGTTCCGACCTGGCAATCTGGCGCGAACACCTGGCCGGCAACGCGCTCGAACGCTTCGTGGTGCTTAACAAGATCGACACCCTGATCGACCCGCTGGCCACGCCCGACGAGGTGCGGGCCCAGATCGACAAGCAGTGCGAGCAGACCGCGGCCACGCTGGGCGTGCAGAAGCAGCGCGTGTTCCCGGTGGCGGCGCGCAACGCGCTGGCGGCGCGCGTGGGCGGCGACGCCCAGGCGCTGGCCGAAAGCCGCCTCCCGGCGCTGGAAGAGGCGCTCACCGCCGAACTGCTGCCGCGCCAGCACGAACTGCTGGGCGCCTCGGTGCAGGCGTCGGTGCAGCAACTGCGCACGGCGGCTTCGCGCCGCCTGTCCGACCGCCGCCGCCACCATGCCGAACAGCTGCTGGAACTGCGCGGCCTGCGCGGCAAGAGCGGCTCCAAGGTGCGCCTGATGCTGCAGCGGGTGGACCAGGAAGCGGCCGAATTCGAACGCTGCACGGCCCGCCTGGCGGCGGTGCGCGCGGTGCAGGCGCGCATGCTGCGCGGGGTGCTGGCACGCCTGGCCAGCGACGCGCTGCGTTCCGAAGTGGCGGTGATGCAGTCCTCCATCGGCACTTTCAACCTGGGCGCGAAGGCCGCCTTCTCCACCCTGTTCGAACGCCTGCGCACCCGCATGCAGCAGGCTTCCACCCAGGGGGACGAGCTGCGCCAGATGCTGGAGGCCAGCTTCCAGCAGCTGAACGCCGAGTTCGGCTTCGCCTTCGCGCTGGGCACGCTGCCCGACATCACGCCCTTCAGGCGAGAACTGGACCTGCTGGACCGCAACTACAGCCGCTACCTGGGCCTTTCGCAGGCCTGGCGCATGGCGGCGCCCGGCTTCGCCGAGCAGTTCCGGCGCATGCTGCTGTCCAAGCTGCGCGTCGTCTTCGAAAGCGCCGCCGGCGAACTGGAGATGTGGAGCAAGTCCGCTTCCAACCAGGTCGACGTGCAGCTGCGCGAGCGCCGCCGCGCCTTCAAGCGCCGCCGCGAAGCGCTGGAACGCATCCAGACCGCTTCGGGCGAACTGGAACAGCGCATCGCCGAAGTCGAGTCGCAGGAGCAGCGCCTGGTCGAGCTGCAGCGCCAGCTGGACCGGGCCGGCGACGAAGTCCTCGCCGTTGCCCGGGCGATGCCCGAGCGCAACGCCGCGACGCTGGAACGCGCCGCCTGATGGCCGCCCCTTCGTTCGCGCAGCGCGTGGTGCGCTGGCAGCGCAGCCATGGCCGCCACGGCCTGCCCTGGCAGGGCACCCGCGATCCGTACCGCGTGTGGCTTTCCGAAGTGATGCTGCAGCAGACGCAGGTGGCCACGGTGCTGGACTACTACCCGCGTTTCCTGCAGCGCTTCCCCGACGTGCGCTCGCTCGCCGCGGCGCCGCTGGACGACGTGCTGGCACTCTGGAGCGGCCTGGGCTACTACAGCCGCGCGCGCAACCTGCACCGTTGCGCGCAGGCAGTGGTGGCCGACCATGGTGGCGCGTTCCCGCACACCAGCGCGCTGCTGGCCACGCTGCCCGGCATCGGCCGTTCGACGGCGGCGGCGATTGCCGCCTTCTGCTTCGGCGAGCGTGCCGCCATCCTGGACGGCAACGTCAAGCGCGTGCTGACGCGCGCGCTGGGCTTCGGCCACGACCTGGCGCGGCCGGCCGCCGAACGCGCGCTCTGGCAGGCGGCCGAAGCGCTGCTGCCGAAGAGCGGCATCGAGAGCTACACCCAGGGCCTGATGGACCTGGGAGCGCAGCTGTGCAGCGCACGCCGCCCCGCCTGCGAACGCTGCCCGCTGGCCGAGACCTGCGTGGCGCGTGCGGAAGGCCGCCCCGAACGCTACCCGGTGAAGACGCGCAAGCTCAAGCGCGGCCGGCGCCAGCACGCGCTGCTGTGGCTGCAGCGCGGAGAAGCGGTCTGGTTGGTGCAGCGGCCGCCGCGCGGCGTCTGGGCCGGCCTGATGAGCCTGCCCGAGTTCGAGAGCAGGGGCGCGTTGGAGGCCTTCGTGCAGGGCTGGCCCGGCCGCGGCGAGTGGCTGCCGGACATCGAGCATTCACTGACCCACTTCGACTGGACCTTGCAGCCGCTGCGCTGGACCCTGCCGGCGCGGGCGAAGGCACCGGAGGCCGGCGAAGGCCGCTGGGTGGGCGTTCAGGATGCGCTGGCACTGGGACTGCCCGCGCCGATCCGCAAGCTGCTGGAAGCCAGCCGCTAGCCGATCACGACCTTCTTGTCGCGCAGGAATCCGTCCACCAGCGAAAGCCGGATCATCGGGTCTTCCAGCTCCATGAGCTTCTGCTTGGCCGCCAGCGGCACCGGCAGCAGTTCGCACCAGCGGTTGGCCACCCAGCCGGCGTCGTCCAGCCGGTAGGGCCGGGCGAAGGGCTCGCGGCCCTGCTCGGCCAGCGTCTTGATGGCACCGGCCAGCGCCTGCACCGTCTGCAGCATGGCCGGGCCGGGCATGTGCAGCGGGTCGTCTTCGATCAGTTCGACCGCGGCGACCCACAGCCCGTTGTCGCGCTGCTGCGGCGGCGTGGCGCAGCGGAAGCGGTGCGTACCGCTGCAGCGCACGCGCAGGATGCCCGCCTCTTCGGCGTCGACCTCGTCCACCTGGGCCAGCACGCCCACATTCTCAAGTTCCACCACCGGGCTGCGGCCAGCGTCGCTGCCCTGGCGCAGGCAGATCACGCCGAAGGGCTGACCGCTGCGAAGCGATTCACCCACCAGGTCCAGGTAGCGTGCTTCGAACACCTTCAGCGGCAGCAGCGCGCCCGGGAACAGCACCGTGCGCAGCGGAAACAGCGGCAGCGGGTCGGGCAGCGCGGCCGCCTTATTCGCGGGCATCGAGTTCCCGGTGGCGCACCAGCGTGGCGTGGCGCCCTTCGAAGCGCCGCGCCAGCCATTCCACGCCGTAGACCGAGCGGTGCTGCCCGCCCGTGCAGCCGATGGCCACCGTGAGGTAGCTGCGCTGGTCGTCCTCGAAGGCGGGCAGCCAGCGCTGCAGGAAGGTCTCGATCTGCTGCAGCATCTCGCCCACCTCGGGCTGCGCTTCCAGGTAGGCAGCCACCGCCGCGTCGCGCCCGGTGAGCGGGCGCAGTTCGCGCACGTAGAAGGGATTGGGCAGCACGCGCAGGTCGAACACGTAGTCGGCGTCCAGCGGCACGCCGCGCTTGAAGGCGAAGCTCTCGAACACCAGCGTCAGCTGCGATTCGCGGGCGCCCACCAGCGAGCGGATCCAGTTGCGCAGCATGGCCGGGCGCAGCTGGCTGGTGTCGATGACGGTGGACAGTTCGCGCAGGTCGGCCAGCAGCGCGCGTTCCAGTTCGATGGCTTCGATCAGCGCGCGCGACGCGTCGCCGCTGCTGCCCACGGCCGACAGCGGGTGCGGACGCCGCGTTTCCGAGAAACGGCGCACCAGCGCGTCGGTGCTGGCGTCCAGGAAGATGGTGCGGATGGCCAGGCCTTCGCCGCGCAGTTCGTCGATCAGCGGCAGCAGCCCCGGCAGCGAAGTCGCGGTGCGCACGTCCACCGCCACCGCCACGCGGTGCGTGAAGCGCGCGCGCTCCAGGTGGACGAAGTCGCGCAGCAGTTCGGGCGGCAGGTTGTCGACGCAGAAGTAGCCCGCGTCTTCCAGCGCGTGCAGCGCCACCGACTTGCCGGACCCGGAGATGCCGGTGACGAGCACGATGTCGTCCCGCCCCCCTTCGACCAGCGGCATCCAGTCGCTCACTTCGATCCGCCGTCCAGCATGGCCTGCGCATGCGCGCGGCTGGTGTGGGTGAGCTTCTCGCCCCCCAGCATGCGCGCCACTTCGGAGACGCGTGCTTCGCCCGCCACGGGTTGCACCATGCTGGTGGTCTTGCCGCCCTGCGCCGCCTTGGAGACGACGAAGTGGTGGTCGGCGCAGGCCGCCACCTGTGCCAGGTGCGTGACCGCCAGCACCTGCGCGCGGGTGCCCAGCTGCTTCATCAGCCGGCCCACGCTGTCGGCCACCGCACCGCCGACGCCGCTGTCGATCTCGTCGAAGATCAGCGTCGCCGGCGTGCTGCCGGCGCGCTGCGCGGTGGTCGTCGCGATCGCCAGCGCCAGGCGCGACAGTTCGCCGCCCGAAGCCACCTTGGCCAGCGCGCGCGGCGTGCTGCCGGCATGGCCGGCGACGCGCAGTTCGATGTTCTCCAGGCCGTAGGACTGCGGCTCTTCCAGCGGCAGCAGCGCCACTTCGAAGCGGCCTCCGGACATGCCCAGCTGCTGCATGGCCTGCGTCACGGCCGCCCCCAGCGCGGGCGCGGCCTTCTGGCGCGCCTTGGTGGCCTTCTTCGCCTCGTCGCGGAAGGCGCGTTCGGCCTCGGCCATCGCGCGTTCCAGGCCTTCCAGGTCGGCGGCGGCGTCCAGCGCGCGCAGTTCTTCCTTCCAGCCGGCCAGCAGCGCCGGCAGCTCGGCCGGCTGGCGGCGGTAGCGGCGCGCCAGCGAGACCCAGGCCGACAGGCGCGCGTCCAGTTCGGCCAGCTTCTCGGGGTCGGGTTCGCGCCGGCCCAGGTAGCCCGAGAGCGTGTGCGCCGCGTCTTCCAGCTGCGCCTGGGCGCCGCGCAGCACGTCCACCACACCGGCGATTTCGCTGTCGTAGCGCGCCACCTCGTCCAGCGACTCGATGGCGCGCGACGCCAGCGCGTCGGCCGAGGTCTCGCCGTCGGACACCGCTTCCAGCGCGGCGCGTGCCGCGTCCAGCAGCGCCTGACCGTGCGAGAGGCGCGAATGCTCGGCGTTCAGCTCGTCCCATTCGCCTTCGGCGGGGGCCAGCTTGTCGACTTCGCCGACCTGCCAGGCCAGGCGCTCGCGTTCGCGTTCCAGCGTGTCGCGCGCGGACTTCGCCTTCTCCAGGCCGGCCAGCGTCTCGCGCCAGGCCTGCCAGCGGGCGGCCAGCGGCGAGGGGTCCAGCCCGGCCTGCGCGTCCAGCAGCGCGCGCACCGCGGCCGGCCGCGTGAGGCTTTGCCAGGCATGCTGGCCGTGGATTTCCACCAGGTGGTCGGCCGCCTCGCGCAGCTGTGCCACGGTGGCCGGGCTGCCGTTGATCCAGGCGCGGCTCTTGCCCTGCGCGTCGACCGTGCGGCGCAGCAGCAACGTCGCTTCGTTCGCGAAGCCGGCTTCTTCCAGCCAGGGCGCCAGCGTGGCCGGGCTGTCGAACTCGGCCGCCACCTCGGCGCGGGCCGCGCCTTCGCGCACCAGCGTGGCTTCGGCGCGGTTGCCCAGGGCCAGCTGCAGCGCATCGACGAGGATGGACTTGCCGGCCCCGGTCTCGCCGGTCAGCACGCTGAAGCCGGCTTCGAACTCCAGTTCCAGCTGGGCGACGATGACCACGTCGCGCAGGCTCAGGCGGCGCAACATCCGGGGCCCCTCAGACCACGCCTTCGTACCAGCGCAGCTTGCGCCGGAGCGTGGCGTAGTAGTTCCAGCCGCGCGGGTGCAGGAAGCGCACCTTGTGTGCCGACCGCCGCACCCGCACCTGGTCGCCGTGCAGCAGGCTGGCCAGGCTCTGCATGTCGAAGTTGGCCGAAGCGTCGCGGCCGGCGACGATGGTGATCTTCACTTCGCCGTGGTCGGGCAGCACGATGGGCCGGTTCGACAGCGTGTGGCTGGCGATCGGCACCAGCACCCAGCCCGCAATGCCCGGGTGCAGGATCGGCCCGCCGGCCGACAGCGCATAGGCCGTGCTGCCGGTGGGCGACGACAGCACCAGGCCGTCGGCGCGCAGGTTGGCGACGAAGTCGCTGTCGATGTCGATGCGCAGTTCCACCATCGCCGCGGTGGCGCCGCGGCTGACGACCACGTCGTTCATCGACAGCGCCTCGAAGATGCGGTCGCCGTCGCGCCAGACGCCGCCTTCGAGCATGGCGCGGTGCTCTTCCTCGTAGTCGCCGGCGACGATGGGGGCCAGCGCGTCGCGCACCTTGTCGGCCGGGATGTCGGTGATGAA
Organism: Rubrivivax sp.; assembly: GCA_044224175.1. Classification (GTDB taxonomy): domain Bacteria; phylum Pseudomonadota; class Gammaproteobacteria; order Burkholderiales; family Burkholderiaceae_C; genus Rubrivivax. The sequence goes on from JBGAKY010000018.1 coordinate 29,063, forward strand.
GCCCAGCCGGCCGGCGTTGATGCCCACCAGCGGCACGTTGTGGCGCGCCACCTCGCGCGCGATGCCCAGCATGGTGCCGTCGCCACCCACCACCACCGCCAGGTCGCACAGGCGGCCCAGTTCGGCGATGTCCAGAGCGTCGAACTCGGTCACGCCGGTGGCTTCGGCGGTCTCGCGCTCGAAGCTCACCTCCAGGCCCAGGCCGACGAGGAAGTGCGCGATGTCCTCCAGCACGGGGCGGATGCCTCGTGCCTGGTACTTGCCCACCAGGGCAGCATGACGGAAGCGCACCGGCATGCGGCGCATTACACCATAGGGCCCAGGACGGATGGCGGGGGCGCGACCACGCTCCGTACAATGAAAACCATGCTGGACGACCGCGCCAAGACACTGCTTCGGGCCCTGGTCGAGCGCTACATCGCCGACGGCCAGCCCGTCGGTTCGCGCACGCTGTCACGCGCTTCGGGGCTGGACCTCTCGCCGGCCACCATCCGCAACGTGATGGCCGACCTGGAGGACATGGGCCTCATCGCCAGCCCGCACACCAGCGCGGGCCGCATTCCCACGCCGCGCGGCTACCGCCTGTTCGTCGACACCATGCTCACGGCGCGGCCGATCGACCTGGACAAGATGACGCCCGACATCGCGGCGGTGCGCGAGCAGCTGCACCCCGACCAGCCGCAGCGCGTCATCGCCCAGGCGGCTTCGCTGCTGTCGAGCCTTTCGCACTTCGTGGGTGTGGTCACGGCGCCGCGCAAGGCCAGTGTCTTCCACCACATCGAGTTCCTGCGCCTGGGCGAAAGGCGGGTGCTGGTGATCCTGGTCGCCCCCGACGGCGACGTGCAGAACCGCGTCATCTTCACCGCGCGCGACTACAGCCAGGGCGAACTGGTCGAGGCCACCAACTACCTGAACACGCACTACGCGGGCCTGGCCATCGAAGAGGTGCGCGAAAGGCTCAAGCACGAGATCGAGGACCTGCGCGGCGAGATCGCCACCCTCATGCAGGCCGCGGTGCAGACCGGCGAAGAGCTGGTCGAGAGCAGCGAGCACCTGGTCGTCTCCGGCGAACGCAACCTGCTCACGGTGCAGGACTTCGGCAACGACATGAGCAGCCTGCGCCGCCTGTTCGACGTCTTCGAGCAGAAGACGGAGCTGATGCGCCTGCTGGACGTGAGCAGCCGCGCCGAAGGCATCCGCATCTACATCGGCGGCGAAAGCCAGGTCGTGCCCTTCGAGGAGCTCTCCGTCGTCACCGCCCCTTACGAAGTGGACGGCCGCGTCGTCGGCACCCTGGGCGTGATCGGCCCCACCCGCATGGCCTACGAACGCATGATCCAGATCGTCGACATCACGTCGCGCCTGGTCGGCAATGCCCTCTCCGTGAAGTGACGGCTCCTAGAATCGTCTGTTCTCCCCAGGGCCGTTAGCTCAGCTGGTTAGAGCAGAGGACTCATAAACCACTGCCGCCACCTATGGAGCGAGTCCGCGGGCTGGCCCCGTTGTACGTGCGCTGTACGTCCCGGCCGCTTGGGTGTGCCAGCGGGCACAATGTGGGTCGTGGGCCGTTAGCTCAGTCGGTTAGAGCAGAGGACTCATGACGAAAGTTGTGCACCGGGAGGCGAAAGCGCCCGCGTGAATGGCGTCAAATTCGGCGAACCCTGACGGCCACAAGGCGCAAGGCAACGCCGAGCCAAGCCCCGCGAGGGGAAGGTGTAGAGACTAGACGGCGCCCGCCTACAGGCCTCAGGCCCACGGCGAAGGCATAGTCCGGGGAGTCCAGAAATGGACGCAAACCTGAATCCTTTGGTCGTTGGTTCGATCCCAACACGGCCTACCACAACTAGCGATGCGCGATAGGCCGTTGTGCTCGCATTGCTGTCAGGTCTGCTCGATGTGGCCGGGGGGCGTCTGCAGACTGAGCCCTGCAGATACACAGCACCTGCCAGAATGGTATCGACAAGGAGGCGCCGATGCATTCGACACTAACAACGATCCAGGCACAGCTTAAGAACCTTATCGCCCAAGTCCAAAGCGCCATTCCAAGCGACGAGCCGTTTGGAAATGCGCAGGGGAACTGGAGCTTTCCTGGCCTAACGCGAGTCGAACTTATCGAAGAGGCTCAATCGATAGTCGATCTAATCAATGACCGAGGTCTTGATGAGATTGGGCCGAGCGATGCGCGGCTGCAAGACTACGCGCGTCGAATCGAGTTCCTACGGGCGCAAACCGTTGGGCAGATCTGGGGAAATGCAGGGCTTGGGGTCCCAGCGTACATGACTACGCTGGCCGGACTGCGCGCCGCTCTCCAGCCAGCGCTTAGGGAAGAGGAGGGCGCGCGGTCGCTCGTGGCTCTTCGAAAGCTTGCGGGGCAGGTGCGAATCATAGAGTCTCGCCTGAAGGCGCTCGAGCCCAGAACCGGCTCGCTTGCTTCCATGGTCGAGCGGATCGAAAACGCATACAACGCTGCGGAGCAACTGCCCGCGGACATGGAGACGCTCGCAGAGGAGCGGAAGAAGCTTGAGGGCCTTGTTAGCGAGGCTCAGACTTTTCACCTCCAGATTGCTGGCTTTCGAGCAAGTGCTGCAAGCTCTTCCATTCAGTTAGAAAAGAATGCCGAAGAAGCCAAGTCTGTACTCGAACGTTGTGAAACGGCTTACTCGGCGGCAACAAGCGTTGGACTCGCTGCGGCCTTCTCGGAGCGATCGTCTGCCCTTTCGATGTCGATGTGGATCTGGGTGGTTGGCCTTGTTTCTGCACTCATTGCGGGAAGTGTCTTTGGGTCGGCCCAACTGCATTCGCTGGCAGAGCTCTTCAAGCAGCCGAACGTTGCGCCTTCAGCAATTCTCCTAAATCTCATGCTCTCGTTGCTTTCGGTCGGTGCGCCGGTCTGGTTCGCTTGGCTTGCAACTAAGCAAATCGGGCAGCGTTTCCGCCTTGCCGAGGACTACGCCTTTAAGGCGTCAATCTCGCGAGCGTATGAAGGGTTCCGTCGCGAGGCAGCCAGAGTCGACAAGGATATGGAAGCACGTCTATTGGGCTCGGCGCTAACTCGTCTGGACGAGCTACCTCTCCGCCTTGTCGAGCCGCATAGCCATGGAAGTCCTTGGCATGAACTTGCATCGTCCGATGTGGTTAAGCAAGCGCTGCGCGCGGTACCTGGCTTTGCGGAACAGGTGAAGGATGTGGCGATCCGGGCGCTGAATGCCGTGTCGCCGAAAGGCAAGGGCGCACCACCGTCTTCTGGCGCTAGTGAGCCGAGTACCGCACCGCCACCAGCCGCTGGGACGTGAGTACCGGTCGGAGACAGTTGCCCGTCAACGGTTGAGCATCACGGTACGCGCTGCACGTTGCGGCGCCTAACCGGAGCAAGCCATGTCGAAGACCCAAGCCACTAAGACCGCCACCATCGACGCCAAGCCCGCCGAGCCGACCCGCAAGCCGGACGGCAGCGTGGCCCAGTGCTGGGCCCTGTTCGACGGCATCGCCGGCGGTGAACTGGTGCCGCGTGCGATGGCGGTTGACTTGGCTGTGGCGAATGGGATCAACCAGTTCACCGCGCGCACTCAGTTCCAACGCTGGTTCACGGCACGCAAGGCTGCCTGACCGCAGCGCCTCCACCAGCCAGCGGCCGCCTTCGGGCGCCCGCTGCGCTTTGGGCCGCCGGACGTGCCACGACAAGGCCGTTTTCCGGCCCGCCAACGGGCCGCAACGCGCGGCTCGGGCCAGGGTAGCCACAGCCCGGGCGGGCCCCTGTAGGCCCCGCCAGCCGGCCAGCCCGTACCGCCCGCGTACTGCCGAGGCTCTGTGGTCATAGCGTCACAGGTGGGCGCAGAGGACTACATGTCCGCTGGTCAAACAAAAGGCCCCGGGCTGTCGCCAGCCGGGGCCTTAGGGCATCGTCACCGCCAATGCGTGATAGGGAGAGGCCGTGGCCTTGTGCCTTCACGCACCGTGCGGCCGATGCTGGGCCCGTTACGTCGCCACGGTTTCCTCGGCGTCCGGCCCGCAGGGGCTTGATTGGGTCGCAGCCCTGGCCCGACGCGTCTTCGCCTTGCCCTGCTGCGTCCGCCGTTCGATCAGCTGCGAGCCGCCCTGCGATGCGCCCGGCGGCTCGCTGGGCTCCCAGCCTGCGAAGAAGGTGTTGAGCGCGCTGATGTGAGGGCCTGCGCCGATCGCGCGTGCCGCGAGGCACAGAAGCTTCGCCGCGTCATCCACGCGGTACGCCTGCCGCGCGTGCGGTCCGCCGAACGCGACGAGGCGACTGCCGAGCCCCTGTGCCTCGATGGCGAGGTTGACCACAGCGTCGCGCAACACGCGCGCACGGTGTTCGTCGAGGGCTGTGGTCATTGCGCGTCCTTGTGGCGGGCCGGATCGGGCTTGTAGTTCGCGGTCATGTCAGCAAGGTCGCAGTCCGGCATGGCCGCTACCCCTGCGACGCTGAGCCCCGGGCTGTCCTGCGTGGCCCGGAACAGCGCCTCTTGGCTCGCCTCGGCGCGGGCCTGCCATTCCTCGATGCTGAGCGGTCGCGGGATCACGAACACGCGGCCCCGCTTTGCGGCCGGCAGCTCAAGCATCTGCAGGCGTTGAAGCGTGGCCTGCCGCGTGGGCTTCTTGCTTGTCACCACAGGTTGTCCAGCTCGAGCAGTTGCAGCGTCGCGCGCATGCGCGCCGCGTCGTCCTGTGTGTGGTTCTTGATCCAGTGCAGCGCGAGGCGGTGGTTCTCGCGTATGTCGTCGCCGCGCCGCGCCGCGTAATCGGCAGCGGTCAGGCCCTTGTAGAACAAGATGAGCCCGGCCCCGCCCTCGACCATTGGGGAGTGCCCGACCGACAGGTGTACCGCGTGTTCGCAGATGCGCGCCCAAAACGCCTCGCACGACTCGTCGGGCTTGCGCTCCAGCGTGCGGCGGATGGCTGGGCGTGCCTTGCAGCCGCCGGAAAGGATGACTGCCAGCGATGGCGGGCCTTCGCACTCGCCGATGTGGTAACGGTAGAGCACAGCGCGGCACAGTTCGTCGACCGTGAACGTCATTGCGTCGGCCCTTCTTCCATGTAGATGACGCCTCCACGCGCGCCGGTGATGTTGTGGGCGCGCTCGAGCGCTTGCAGCCGGGACTCCAGTGCGTCGGCTTGCATGAGCGCGGCGTACGTGCCGAGGCAGGAGAGCACGGTCTGCGCGTTGTCCGGGTCCAAGTCGCCGTCGGCCACAGCCTGAATGACCTGGGACGCTTGTTGTGCGAGTGGCCGCGTGGTGTCGAGCGTGAAGTGCACGCGCTCACCGACTGGCTTCTTCGGGGGCACCAGCCGTTGGAGCACAAGGCCCGCAGCCACCAGATCGCCGTCCAGCGCCTTGTCGATCACGACCTTTGCAATCGCCTCGCCGTTCTCGTGGAAGGCAGCGTGCATGAGCGTGCGCGCAGCCTTGGCGCCGACCGGCTTTCCCGCAGGGTTACCGGACACACCTGGGACGAACTGGCCCCTGGCCGAACGAATAGGCTGCGGTGCTTCGGGCGTTGGCCCGGATGTGTCGAGCCACGGCGGAATGATCGGCATGCTGAGAAGCAGGTCCGATTCAGGCGCCGTTGAACTTGCGTTCGGCCGCGTCGCGTTGACCGCGCAAGCGCTGCACCGTGGTCATGCGCACGCCCATCGCTTGTTCGACGCTGGACTGCCACATGGCGACGTTGATCGCCTCCACCTTCTCCAGCGCGGCCCGCATCAGCGCGAGCCGCTTGGCAGCGGCAGGGTCGCGCACGAGGTGGTGCTGGCGCAGGTACTCGCCTTGCATCTCATCGCTCAATCCGGAGAGGTACGCCGGGCCGCCGAGCACAGCGCTCAGTGTGGTCATGTCGCCCTTCTGGACCGCCGCGTGCATCGCCTTGCCGCGCTCCTCGCTCTTCAGCCCGCGCATGTACGCCCGGATCTCGACGGCGACCGGCGTATTGGCACCCGTGTTGATGGGCGTGCGCAGCATGTCTTCCGTCTGCTTGATGGACTGCGTGAGCCCGTGGTGCGCCTTGGTCAGCGCGTCGGTCGCTGCTTTGCTGTGCTTGTCGGCCTCGACGGCGACGTTGAGCACCTGCATCGCCTCGTTCCAGTCGGGCCGCATGAGCGAGCCTTGCCGCGCGGCGATCACTCGCTCCAGGCTGATGCGGCACTGGTCCAGCGCCGTCTCGGCGAGGCCCACGTACGGCCGCGTCTCCTCGTCGTAGTCGGGCAGCGCGGCAATGACGCGGGCGTCGAACGCAGGCGAGGGCCGCAGCATGGGCTCAACGCCGCTGCGCAAGCTTGGCGCGACCGGCGTCGGGCGCCCGCGCGCGGCGCTGATGGCGCGATCCAGCGGCGTCTGGCTGGCCTCGCGAACGGTGTTCTGCGCGGTAGCCACGAGGGCAGCGACAGCGCCGGCCGCTGCCGGGTCGGTGTCTGGGGCTTCGGTACTGGTCGGTTCGGTGCTGGCGGCAGACATGAGCTAGTACGTGAAGTGAGCGGACAGCGCGGCGGGTGGGGTAGCTGCAATGTTGCCCTCAGTGCAAACCTGATCACAAAGTATTCTTCGGCGTCGGCCGTTCGCGCCGGTCGTTGCGTCCGCGAGGGGTGGCTGGTGCGACTGCCACGTACACGGCACGTACAGCGGGCGCGCGTGCCTGCGTGGTGCCCAGCTAGACGCAACGGATAGGCGGTCCTATGGGCGATCCAACGCGCCGGCTGGAGGTGGTGCGCTGGCGCGAAAGCAAGGCGTTTGACCGCAGGGCCAAGCTCTCTGCTCGGCGGTAGATGCTGCGAGCGAACGGATGTGTTTGACTGCCCGGCCGTATACGGGGTGTACGGTGTACGGGCTATAAGGGGTGCAATTTAGTTTTCTTGAGGGTGAACGGAAACTACTAATTGCAGTGGGGGCATACCGTACACCCGTACACCCGTACATTACTAACCACTTACCTATGTGCAGCCCACGCATCACGTGTACGGCAATGTACGGAATGTACGGCGCATCCAGTTGGGGTGGGCCACTGTGGCTATCGGTTGGGCAACGCGACGATTCGGAAGCAGCGGCCTTGGTAGGTGTAGTCCTTGGCAACCTCGACCTTGTCCACTTCAATGATGTAGCCGCTATCGGAAAGGCTGCGCAGCGCGTCGTCTAGCGCCACGGTTGGGCCGCGCGGGTGCGCCTTGAAGGCAGCTATATCCGAGGTGCGCCGCTGAAGGTACTTGCGAGGCACGATGCCTGCCTTTCGCAGCGCCTCCGGTACACCTTGGCTCGCCGGTACGGGCTTGGACAGGTAGTCCCTAAGGATGAACAGGAGCTTCAGCTCCTGCGCCGATGCGTCGTTGCCCACGTCCCCGCTGTCCAGTGCCGCTTCGAACGTCGCAATGTCACGGCGCACCAACTCCATCGCCCAAAAGGCATGACGCGGCGTAATGGCCGGCTGGCCGTGGTTATCGGCCACAGCCAGGAGCGAGGCGTACTTTAGCGCCTTGAGGTGCGCCCGGACCCAAACCTGCCGACGCGCCTCGTTGTCGCCGGCTGCCCGAACGCGGCTGTCGCAGTCCGCCAAGTAGTCGTCAAGTAGCTCTTTGCTGTTCTCCGCGTAAGCTACCTGTTGTGTCACGTTCCGGCTCAGCAAAGTGGCAGCGTGGACCACCAAGCCCTCAAGCCACCCGGCTATGTATGGGGTGGGTACGGCCTCGTCCGGGTAGGCATTGCGGTATGGCATGTCGCCCTCGTACACGACCCAGCCGAAGCGCGACATGAATCCGTCTTCCATCATGTCGGCGGTCATCGCCGCGCGAAGCGTGCCGGGCGTTGTCTCGCCGACTAGGCTGAAGGCGACAGGGCCCGCAATCGTGGTGCGTTCTTTGCTGTAGAGCAGGTCGCCGACGTACGACGTGGGGCCGCTCTTGCTGTAAAGCTTGGTGATGGCCGTTCGCAGCTCGGCCATCGGCGCGTCCTTCGGGTTGGCGAAGCGCTTGAACCTGCTGCGGCCGAACTCGCTACTGAAGGTGACGAACGAGCGCAGGCCCGAGGCGCACGCCTTCATCAGCGCTGGGCCGCTGACGTGGTCGTCAAAGTTGATCATGTGCACCACGGCTGGCACCCGCTCGCGCAACTTGGCGAGCAGCGCGCTTGGCGCGTTGTGAAGCAGCTCTTTGCCGGTTCCGCTTCGCGCCACCAGGATCAGGTAGATGTTTAGGCCCGTCGGTTCACCCGGTGTCGTAAAGGCCCGGCCGCAGATGCCCGCAAGTAGCCCGAGTGTGGCAACCACGGGTGCCTCGGCCATCGGCAGGCGGGCGGTACTTAGCATCCATTCAGCCAAGTGACCGGCATTGCCCGGCGGCAGCTCCAACGGCTCCAGCGGCTCGCGCTCGGGCTGGGGCGTGAGGTTGAGCGCATGCGGCGCGCGAATGGGGACGACGTTGGACCCAGGCGGAGGCGCACTGAGGTGAGAGAGGAGGGCCGCATGGCGCTGCTCGCGTTCGCCCAGTTCGGCCAGCCGGCGGCACCATGCCTCCTGTTCTTCAATGGTGGCAGCGGCAGCCGTCACGCGCCGGTCCGGCTTAGCCATGCTGCACCCCCTGCCGGCAGCGGGCCCGAGCAGCCCGTTTTCCGGCTGTTGGCGGCCCGCTGGGGGCCGGGGTGGGGGTAGGGTGGCCTGCCGGCCGCTGCGCGGCACCAGCGGGCGCCCGCGCGCTTGTCATCTCGTTGCCAAGCTCGGGTGAGTTGGGGAAACTGGCGTCCTGCATTCAGTGGCTCCGGCCCGCCCTTGGTTCGCGCCTCGGCGGGCCATTTTTTTGATGAATCGACGGACAGCGCACGTACAGCGCGACGCGCTGCTGTCGGGTGGCGTAGGTGGGGGCAGGGGACTGAGCGTCCCCTGCTCGGTCAGGCTGCTTCGCCTTCGCTGGCGCGGGTGCGTTCGCTGGCCTCAAGCCAAGCAAGCACGTCGGCGCGCCGGTACCGCACGTATCCCACCATCTTGAGGAACTTCGGGCCCCTTCCCAGGTGCCGCCACTTCTTCAGGCTGTCCCTCGGCACGCGGATGAACGTGCTGAGCTCTTCCTCGTTCATCAGGTAGTCGGGGTCTTGGGTATCGGTGGACACGTGGTGGCTCCTGGGAGGCTGGGTTGCTGCCGGGCTGTGGCAAGTGGCGCCAAGTTACTTTGATCAAAACTGCTTTGGCAAGGTCTTGATCACGCCTGCCGTGCACGGCACGCAGGGTGCGCCGTGCACGGCCGAAGCCATCACGCGCGCTTCTTGGCAGGCATCGCAACGACGTTCCGCCCTGCTGCTATGTCGCCCTGCGCAACGATCCACGCGCCGATGCGTTCTGCCTCGGCTGCGAGGTACCGCAGGTCGCTCGTCTCGGTGTAGTGGTTGAGCGTGACGTTGCCGCTCAGCCTATGCCCGGTCAGTAGCTCTACCTTCCAAAGCTCGATGCCCAGCACGGTCACGGCAAGCGTGGTCATCGTGCGGCGTAACGCGTGCCGGTCGACGTGGCAGCCAGCCGCTTCCACCACGGCGCGCATCGCAGGCCCGCGCGGCGTGCCGGCGTGGCCCTTGCCACCGCGTGCCGGGAACACGTGGTCATTCCCCTTGCGACGCGGCCGGGCTGCCAGCAGCTCGCGCGCAGCCTTGGACAGCGGGAACGTGATCGGCTTGCCGCCCTTCGGGTCTGGCAGGTGCCAGGAGCCGGTGTCGTCCTCGAGGTGCACGCGGTCCCAGGTGAGCGACAGCGCCTCGTCGGCTCGAGCGCCAGTCACCAGCATGAACGCCAGCGCATCGGCGGCTGTGTGGGTGGCGGGTAGCTGGCCGGCGTCGGCCCGCACTACCCGTAGTGCCTCCCACGCGTGGCCGATGCGGTCCATCGGCACCTTGGTTGTTCGGGCCTTCGGTGGCGCCATCTGGCCTTTCAGCACGCGCACCGGGTTCTCGGCAATCAGCGGCCCGTCGCCGACGCGGTACTTGTCCATCGCCCAGTTGATCAGCGCGCGCAGGATGGTGAACGCCTGCCGCGCCTGCACTGGTGCCGGCCGCTCGCCCGACAGCCCACTCGTGGCAAGCTCTCGGTGCCGCCGCTCGCACATCGCGCGGCTGATCGCCTTGACGGGCTTGTCGGCCCATTCGGCGAAGGCGCCGTCCAGGTGTCGATTGATGTCGCGGACGGTGTTGGGCTTGAGCGGGCCGTTGCGGGTCTTCTTGTTGGCGATGTAATGCGCCACGACCTGCCGCAGCGTCACCGCCTCTGCCGCCGCGCGCTCGGTGTCGAGCGTGGCCTGTGCGCGCGCAGCCTCCGACTCGGCCAGCGGGTCTCGGCCCAAGTCCATCATGTTTCGCAGCTTGCGGGCCCGCTGGCGCGCGCCGTGGCGCGATTCGTCGGGGTGGGTGTCGTCACCGACCAGCCCCATCGCGTCAACGCGGCCGATGGTGATGCGGCGTTCGATGTTGGCGCCCTTCACGCGGCCTTGGAAGATGTAGGTCTTGGCGCCCGCCACGCGCCGGCCGTCCTTCGTGTGGTCACGGACCGCGCGTACGCCGAGGCCCTTCACTTCGGTATCCCACAGGATGACCTGATGCTTGTCGTCGGGGCAGGTGTGCGACCGAACAAGCGGCAGGGTCAACTTCACTTTGGTGTTCGCCATTTTGTAATCCTGCAATAGCAAAGGGCCTGATGACCACTGCCATCAGGCCCTCGCCGGTGTTGTTCGGCCTCAGCTAGTGAAGACGTCTTGGCCGTGGATCAGCTGCCACGGAATGAAACGCGATGGGTCGTCCGCGCGCTTTTCACCTCGGAAGACTGCACACTTCCCGGCCTCAGGACGAACATTGCACGGTTTGAGTGCTTCCTGCGCCCCGCGAGCCTTCGGGGTGCGATCGATGCCACCGCTGGGGTGCAGCAGCATGCCGACAAGAGCAGCGGCAGACGTTGCCGCCCCACGGCTGCCGTTTGATAGGATGACCACGGTAGATGTACCTCTAGTTCAGGTTCATTTGCCCACGTGCCCCGGACAGTTGGCGCTGTCGCGGGGCACACCTAACAGCGGTGACGAGGGCACCGCTGCCCGGCCATTGTCAGCAGGTTGTACGGGCCCTGTCTCCCTGCAAAGGCACGGGGCGGAACCTGTAGCCACGGGGCCGGCCCAGTCATCGGGCCGCTTTACCCCGTACAGCTACCCAAAGGCACGCGGGGTGCCACCTACCGGGCTGAACTCATAATCCTTTGGTCGTTGGTTCAAGTCCAACACGGCCTACCACTTCTGGTTTCTGCGCCTTGCGTGCCCCCGAAGTCTCCAGCGCGCGCATCAGCAGCACCAGCACCGACGCACCGAAGGCCGTGACGCCGATCGGGTTGTCCGCCAGCGTGCCGGCCAGCGCCTGCAGGGATTCCGGGCTCACCTGCCAGACGAAGCGCACGAGTTCGGCGATCTGTTCGCTCGAGAAGCGCGACACGTCCTCGATCGACACGTTGAAGCCCACGGCGCCACGGCGCTGAAGGAAGCCGGCGAAGGCGCCGGCGGCGATGGCCACCATCCCCAGGGGCCCCAGCGGCCTGAGCAGCTGGGCCAGCAGGCGCGCCCGCAGCCGTTTGTCGGCCGCCAGGTACACACGGGTGACCAGTCGCGGCACCGGATCGGCGCTGGCGGCCGCCGGGTCGTGGAACCGGCTCGCGGGCTCCGACCGGTCGTCGAATTCATCGAGCATGTTCGGCTCTCCGTGAGAGAGCCCCATGGAGTGAGCCTGGCGAACGAAGGTTCCGGCCGAAGTGTTAACGGATGCCGTCGGCCGCCGCCTCAGCGTGCAGGCCGCAAGGCCCGCAGGCGACGTTCCAGCGCCGGCGCGTTGAGCACGCCGAAGTGGGCGTCGACCAGCCGCCCTCGTTCGTCGTAGAACAGCGTGGTGGGCAGGCCGCCCGAGCCGACGGCCGGGCCGAGCGTCGACCCCGGATCCAGCAGCACGTCGCGCAGCGGCGGACCCAGGCCGGCCAAGTATTGGCGCACGGCGGGTGCGGCCTCTCCCTGGTTCACGAACAGGAACCCGACACGGGCTTCCCGCTGCTGTGCCGCGGCCAGCAAGGGCATCTCCTGCCGGCAAGGGCCGCACCAGCTGGCCCAGAGGTTGACGACGACCGGCCGGCCCGCCGCCGCCACCTGCAGCGTGACCGGACGGCCACCGTCCAGTGCCTGCAAGGGCAGCGCCGGCATCGCCGTCGGTGCGCGGGCGTCGAGGGCCAGGGTGGCCGCGCCCCAGCCGCAAAGCCCGGCGAGCGCGGCCCAGGCCAGCGGCCGGCGCAGCGGCCGCGCCCGCCAGCCCCGCCAGGCCAGCCAGGCGGCGCCGCCGACGAAGCCCGCGGGGGCGTGCCAGCCGCCGTCGCGAAGGTCGAAGGCCGACAGCGGTGCGGCCCGGTAGAGATCGGCATTCAAGGCCAGGTGGACGAGCCGTGCCGCGAAGAGGCCAGCCGCCGCGGCGGCCACGATGCAGTGGCCCGCCTCTTCGCCGCCTGCCCCGCTGCGGGCGGCCAGCCGCGTCGCCAGCCACGAGGCCCCCCACACGGCCGCCAGCAGCAGCAGCGGTGCCACGGGCAGGGCGACCGGGCCCAGCGAGATGGACAGCATGCAGCCCCTTTCGACGGGCGACGCGACGCTCCGACTCTAGCCGGCCGTCGTGGCGGCGGGCCCGTGGGCGCATTGGCGCATGTCAAAGCCGACGCATGCCGGCGGGCGCCCAATGGGGTTCGGGCCGCAGCGGGTCGTCGGCCTTCAGACCTGCAGCCGCCCGCGCGGCAGCGGAACCTTCGTGACGCGAAGCGGACCAGACCCCCATCCCACCGGGACTTCAAGAGGACTGCCATGTACGGATTCACCACCACGCTCAGCGGCCTGTCGTTCGACGAGGCGATCGCGAAGACCACCGCCGCGCTCAAGGCCGAAGGCTTCGGCGTGCTGAGCGACATCGACGTGCAGCGCGCCATGAAGGAAAAGCTGGGCGCCGAGATGCGGCCCTACCGCATCCTGGGCGCCTGCAACCCGCCGCTGGCGCACCAGGCGCTTCAGGCGGTGCCCGACATCGGCCTGCTGCTGCCCTGCAACGTGATCGTGCGCGAGGAAGCGCCCGGCCGCGTGGTGGTGGGCTTCCTCGACCCGCAGACCATGGTCGGCCTGGTCGACCGGCCCGAAGTCAAGACGGTGGCCGACGCGGCCGAGCAGCGCCTGCGTCGCGCCTGCACCAGCCTGGGCGGCAGCGCCGTGGCGCAGACCTGAAGGACGCCGTTCGCTTCAGGCCGCGCGGCGCGGCGCGCGGGTGCGGGCCCGCCCGCGCAGCACCGAGCCCAGCGTCAGGGCCACGAAGGCGGCCAGCGCCAGCGCCGACAGCAGCGCGCCCCAGCGCAGCCAGCCGAAATCGCCCGCCGCGTCGCCCGCCAGCCGCAGCAGCAGTGCCCCGTGCAGCGCCACCAGCGGCCCGTAGAAGGCCGGGTGATAGGGCAGCGCGACGCGCATCACCGAAGGCAGCACGATGGGCGCGTGGCCGAACACCATGCTGAAGACGAAGCCCAGCGCCACCGCGTGCAGGGCCGCATCCCAGGCCGGGCCGCCGGGCGCCAGGCCGCCGGAACGCAGGACGATGGCGCCGGCCACCGCCAGCCAGACATAACCCGCCAGCAGGCAGACCGCGATATAGCGCGTGAGGCCTTTCGTGCGCACCGTGCGCCGCGCCAGGTCGTGCTGCAGCAGCCAGAGCGCCAGCGCCAGCAGCGCGGCGCCGAAGAGCAGCTGGCCGAAGGGCCAGGCGCTGCCGGCCAGGCCCAGCAGCAGCAAGACCAGCACGCCGCGGAAGTGGCGCTGCGCTGCCGGCGGGCGCGGCACGAAGCGCGCAAGCTCCAGCCTTTCGCCGGCGATGGTGAGCACCAGGAAGGCCAGCCACCAGGGCACGACGGTCTCGAAGGGCTGGCCCGCGCGCCAGAGCAGGCTGCCGCCCGTCCAGGCGGCGGCGCCCAGCGCCAGCGTCACGGTGAACAGCGCCGGCTGCCTGCGCACGACCACCGCGGAAGCGGCCAGCAGCACCGTGCCCGCGGCGGCGTACAGCGTTGCCACCATGGCGGTCTGCGCAGGCCACGGCAACGCCACCAGCGTGCCGGTGCCCGCGAGCAGCGGCGCCGCGTAGGCCCAGGTGCGGTCGAGTGCCACCGCGCGTTCGAGCGAGATCACGCAGCCGAAGAAGCCGCACACCATCAGCGCGCCGTGCAGGCCGGCCGCCGGCGCGATGGCGGGCGGCACCGGCCAGCCCACGCGCAGCAGGCCCAGCGCCACGCCGGTCACCAGGGCCAGCGCGCCCAGCAGCAGCAGCGGCAGGCGCGCGCGCGGCGGCACGCCGCCGGCCATCAGCCTTTCCAGCCGAAGAAATCGCGCGCGGTGCCGCTCATCTTGTCGGGCGTCCAGGGCGGGTCCCAGACCAGGTCCACCGCCACCTGCGTGCCCTGCGGCGCCGCCGTGGCCAGGGCCTCGTGCACGGCGTCGAGCATCATCTCGCTCATCGGACAGGCGGCGCTGGTCATCGTCATCTGCACGCGCACCGCGCCGGGGTCGACGGTGACGCCGTAGACCAGGCCCAGGTCGACGATGTTCATGCCCGCCTCGGGGTCGTCCACCCCGCGCAGCGCTTCGCGCACCGCCGCTTCGTCGAAGTCCATGCGACTATCGTAGCCGGCGCACGAAAGACAGCCGCTGGGAAGGCGCGAAACCCGCGTCGGCGAAGAAGCCCAGCATCGGCAGGTCGGTCACCGGCAGCGGGATCTCCACCCGTTCCACCTGCAGCGCGCCCAGGTGGGCGAACAGTTGCGCCAGCAGCGCGCGGCCGACGCCGCGCCGCGTGTAGCCGCTGTCCACGCCCAGGGTGTCGATCACCGCCACCGGGGACGTGCGGCCGAAGTCGCCCAGGTCGGAACGCGCCATCAGGTAGCCGACGATGGCGCCGTCCAGCCGCGCGGTGAGCGAGACGCGGATCGCGGCATCGTCCATCGCCTCCTTCAGCCGGCCTTCGATGTAGCGGCTGCGGTCGCGTCCGGTGATGCTGCGGTCGATGCGCACGATCTCGCGCAGGTCGGCCGCCGTCATGGTGCTCACCTGCGCGCCGCCACGGCCGCGGCGCTCGAAGTCATTGCCTTCGGGGCTGCCGAAGTCGCGTTCGACGTGGGTGGGCAGCGCGATGTCGCCTTCGCCTTCCTCGGGCTGCGGGCCGTCTTCCACCGCGCAATCGACGATGAGCGAAGGCGCCAGCCTGAACCCCATGCCGTCCAGCCAGTGCAGCATGGTCGCGTCGCGCCACGAGGCGGTGGTGCGCAGCTCGCGGATGCCGTGGCGCTGCGCCCAGGCGGCCAGGGCGTCGAACAGGCGTTGGCCGGTGCCATGGCCGCGCGCCTGCGGCTTCACGCCCACCATCTCCAGCCGCAGCACCGGTTCGCTGCGGCCGAACTCGCCTTCCAGCACGCGTGCCAGGATGTGGCCGACCACCGCGCCGGCGGCGTCGCAGGCCGCGAACTGCGCGTGCAGCGTGGGTTCGCGCAGCGCCGCGGCCAGCCGCCGCTCCACGTAGGCGCGGCGCGGCCGGCCTTCGAGCGCGGCGTCGATGGCGACGACCTCGCCCAGGTCTTCGCGCGCCAGGGCGCGGATCGAGACGGCATCTGCGGCGGCCACGGTCATGGTCGGTCTCCCTCGGAGTTCAGAGCGATGCGTAGGCGAACGCGAGCTCGCGGTCGGCTTCTTCGTCCAGCAGGTCGTCCAGCATCGGCAGCAGCGCCATCGTCTCCTTCTGGATGTGCGCCACCTGCCGTTCGACCCATTCGAGCGTGTCGCGCCTCAGGCGCGGGAAATCCGCGGCGGCCAGGGTGCCCGCGGCCGCGGCCTGCACCGGCGCGCGCAGGTCGGCCGCCACCTCGCGCAGCGCGGCGTGTTCCTCGCCCAGCAGCATGGCGATGCCTTCGTCGCCGGCGTCGGCCACGCGCGGGAAGAGCGAGTCCTCCTCGAACGTGAAGTGACGTTCCACGTCGCGTTCGATCGCCTCGCCGAAGCGTTTCATCAGGCCCGGCAGCGCGGGGTCGCCCGGACGCGCCAGCGCGGCTTCCAGCTGGCCCAGCAGCGCCAGGTGCTGGCGGTGTTCTTCGTCGAGCAGGCGGCTGACCTGGTTCATGGCAGGGTCAATTTCGGTATTGAAGTACCAGAATAGTGGCAACCTCCCCGGTGCGGGTTTGAGCCACCTCAAGCCGCGCCCGCGCGCAGGCGTTTCAGCAGGGTGACGAAGAAGAAGCCGAAGGCCACCGCGCCAAGGGCGCCGACGGTGGCGCCGGCCAGCGCCAGCGCGGCCAGCCCGGTGGCCTGCGCCAGCGCCAGCAGCGCCAGGGCGCCGAAGTGGCAGCCCAGGTGCAGGCGCAGCGCGCCTTCGTGCGTCAGCGCCGAAGGCGTGAGGCCGCGGCGCCCGCCGCTGCCGTGCATGGCGGCCAGGAACGGCGCGATGCGCTCCAGCATGCCGAGCAGGAAGCTCAGCAGCCAGCCGCCCACCACCAGCAGACCGAACAGCGGCGCCAGCCACGGCTGCGGTACTTCCAGGGCGAGCGGCAGCGCCAGCAGCAGGCTGGCCGCCAGCGCGGTCCAGCCGGCCTTCACCAGCACGAAGGAGCGCCCCAGTTCGCGCCGCATGCCGCTGCGCAGGGCGCCGACCATCAGCCTCAGGTGCAGTGCCACCGCGACCGCGCCGAATGTCCACGCGGCCAGCCGCAGTGCCAGCGGCGCCACGCCGAAGGCCGCCAGCGAAGCCGCCAGCAGCGCGGCCAGCGCGGCGCCGCCGGCCGCCAACTGCTGGCGTTCGGCCGGGCCGTGGGCCAGCGCGAACATCGGCACCAGGATGTAGGCCAGCCCCAGCGCCAGCAGGCCCATGAAGCCGAAGGGCGCCAGCAGGCGGTGCAGCGCCAGCCAGGCCGCCAGGGCCGGCAGCTCGAAGCCGTTCCAGGCCGCCACCACCGCCAGCGCGCTGACCAGCGCGGCGGCCAGCGCCGCCAGCGCGCCCCAGCCGTGCAGCACCACGCCCGGCATGCCGCGCGCCCCCAGCAGGTGGCGCGCCACCAGCAGCGCCCAGGCGCCCAGCGCGAGCGCTGCGCCTGCCGCACCCGCCAGCAGCCAGGCCGGCCGCGGCAGGCCCATGCCCAGCGCGACCGCCAGCACCGAAGGCACGAAGAGCCACCACACGATCAGCAGCGCCCGCGCCCCCGGTGCCGACTGCCGCGTGGCCACCGGCAGCAGCTGCGCGCCGGCACCCATGGCCGTCATCGCCAGCACGCCCAGCGTCACCAGGTGCAGCGCCGCCAGCGGCCAGCCGGGGCCGCCGGCGAAGCCCGGGAACTGCGCCGCACCGGCCGCCAGCGCCAGCCAGGCCAGCAGATGGAACGCCACCGCGGCGCCGAAGAAGCGGAACGGCACCGAAGCCGGCAGCAGGCGCCCCTTCGCGCCGCCGATGAAGGCGCCGGCCAGTGCCACCTGCCTTCAGCCCGCGCGGAACAGGCGCAGCCGGAACTCGCCCGGGTCGCCTTCGATGCGTTCGGCGGCCCAGCCGCGTTCGGCCAGTTCCGGGTACAGGAACACGGGGTCGCGCTCGTGGTGGACGATGACCGCCGGCGCCGCGCGCGCCTCGCCCGCGATCAGCCCGACGATGGCGACGAAGGGCTCCGGCGCCGGCAGCCCGCGCACGTCGATGTGCCAGACCTCGCCTTCGCGCCAGGCTTTCACGCTGCCGCTCCTAGAATGGTCCGATGAGCAAGACCACGACGATGGGCGTCGAGATCCGCTTCGGCGACTGCGACCCTGCGGGCATCGTGTTCTTCCCGCGCTACCACCGCTGGATGGACGCCGCCTCGCTGCACTTCTTCATGACCTGCGGCGTGCCGCCCTGGCACGAACTGGAGCTGACCACCGGCATCATCGGCACGCCGCTGCTGGAGCACCATGCGCGCTTCGTGAAGAGCGCCACCTACGGCGAGAAGCTGGTCATCACGACGAACATCGTCGAATGGCGGCCCAAGGTCTTCCTGCAGAAGCACGTGGTCACGCGTGGCGACGACCTGATCTGCGAAAGCACCGAGACGCGCATCTTCGTCGTGCGCGACAAGGTCGACCGCCGGAAGATCCACGCCATCCCGGTGCCGGAAGACATCCGGTCCAAGTGCGAATAGACGCATCGGCTCAGGGCGGCGTGCGCGCCAGCCAGTCGTCCAGCGCGTCGACATGTTCCGCTTCCTCGGCCGCGAATTCGGCGGCCAG
Organism: Rubrivivax sp.; assembly: GCA_044224175.1. GTDB lineage: Bacteria > Pseudomonadota > Gammaproteobacteria > Burkholderiales > Burkholderiaceae_C > Rubrivivax. Next base: position 47,360 of record JBGAKY010000018.1, read on the forward strand.
GTGTCGCACCTCGGGGTCGTGCGTGTTCTGTCCCACGTCGGTGTAGTAGGCCAGCGCGCGCAGTTCGTTCTCGCGCGCGTACTGCAGCGCGGCGTGCGGTTCGAGCAGCGGGTCGAAGGCTTCCTCGCCGCCTTTCTCGGGCGGGTGGGTCCAGTGGAATTCCCACAGCTTCAGCGAAGGCAGCGTGGTGCCGGAGGCGCGTTCGACGATCGAATCGTGGTGCAGCCGCGAGTAGTGCACCATGTCGCGGAAGAGTTGCGACACCTCGTCATTGCGGTGCGCTTCCATCATGTCGGCCAGTTCCAGGTAGCGCTCGGCGGCCTCGCGCTCCAGCGCGATGGCGTGGGCCAGGAACTGGGGCAGCGTGTAGTCGATCATCTCAGCCCGCCATCGTCAGCCCGCCGGAGACGCTGAGCACCTGGCCCGTCACATAGCTCGAATGCTCGCCGGCGAAGAAGAGGATCGCGTCGGCCACCTCTTCGGGCTTGCCCAGGCGCTTGAACGGGATCGCCTTCGTCAGCGCTTCCTTCACCTTGTCGGGCACGGCGGCCATCAGCGGCGTGTCGGTGGGGCCGGGGCAGACGCAGTTCACGTGGATGCCGTAGCGCGCCACCTCGCGCGCCAGCGACTTGGTGAAGGCGATCAGCCCGCCCTTGGCACCGGCGTAGACCGTCTCGCCCAGGCTGCCCACGCGGCCGGCGTCGCTGGCCACGTTGACGATGTGGCCGCTGCCGCGTTCCATCATCGCCGGCAGCAGGTCCTTGGTCAGCTGCATCGGGCCGACGAAGTTGAGCGCGATGACCTTGTTCCAGAAGTCGGGCGTGCCTTCCCAGAACGGCGCCGTGCGGCCCCAGCCGGCGGCGTTGACCAGCACGTCGGGCGTGCCGAAGGCCTGCTGCACCTGCGCCGCGAAGCCGTCCACCGAAGCCGGGTCGGTCAGGTCCACGTGCAGGAAGTCGGCGCGGTGGCCGGCGTCGCGCAGCTCGGCCAGCACCTCGGCGGCGTGGGGGTCGTCGATGTCGGCCAGCAGCACATGGGCGCCGCCTTCGGCCAATGCGCGCGCGGTGGCGCGCCCGATGCCCGAAGCCGCGCCGGTGACGAGGGCGAGGGTGTCGTTCATGCAGGTCTCCTTCGTTGCAGGAAGGCGGCGACGCGCTCCTGCGCCGCCGGGTGGGCGTAGAGCGTGCGCGTGAGCTCGATCTCCAGCGCGAAACCGGCGTCGCCCGGCGTGGCGGCGGCGGCGATGCAGGACTTGGCGGCGGCCAGCGCCGAAGGCGGCAGCGCCGCCAGGCGGCGGGCGTGGGCGCGCGCGGCGGCCGCCAGTCCAGCCGCCGGCACCGACCACTGCACCAGGCCCAGCGCCACGGCGGCTTCGCCCGTCACGGTCTCGGCGCCCAGCAGCAGCCGCTTCGCGACGCCGGGGCCGACCAGGCGCGTCAGGCGCTGCGTGCCGCCGGCGGCGGCCAGCAGGCCCAGGCCGGCTTCGGGCAGGCCCAGGCGGGCTTCATGGGCGGCGATGCGCCAGTCGCAGGCCAGTGCCAGTTCGAAGCCGCCTCCCAGCGCGGCGCCGCCCATCTCGGCCAGCGTCACGAAGGGCGCCGCCTCGAGCCGCGCGAACAGCTGCTGCAGGTGGCGCACCGTCGACAGCATCGCTTCGCGCCCTTCGGCGCTGGCCATGCGCCGCTGCAGCAGCGCCAGGTCGGCTCCGGCGGAGAACACGTCGAGCGCGCTGCGCAGGTGCAGCACGGCCAGGCCGTCGTCGGCCAGCGCCTCGTCGAGCACGGCGTCCAGCCGTTCGATGAGCCCGTCGTCGAGCGCGTTCACCGGCGCATGCGCCAGCGACAGCACCAGCACGCCGCCTTCGCGTGCCGTGGCCAGCGCCGGTGATCCGCTCACACCGCATCCCCGCTGCGCAGGCGTTCGGCCAGCTGGCGCCGCAGCAGCTTGCCGGTGGGCGTGCGCGGCAACGCGTCGATGGCCAGCAGCATCGAAGGCCGCTGGTGCGGCGGCAGCGCGGCGGCACGTTCCAGCAGCGCCGCTTCCACCGCCGCGCGTTCGCCTTCGCGTGCCACGTAGAACAGCTGCACGGCGGCCACGCCGTCGGCGTCGGGCACGCTCACGGCGGCGGCTTCGCGCAGGCCGGGCAGGCCGGCGCCCAGGGACTCTTCCAGGTCCACCAGGTTGACCCAGCGGCCCTTGATCTTGACCAGCGAATCCTCGCGGCCGGCGAAGCGCCAGCCGCCGCCTTCGGCCTGCACGAACAGGTCCGCCGGGCAGAACAGGCCGTTGCGGAAGCTTTCGGCCTGCGCCGCCGGCCTGTCCAGGTAGCCCAGCGCCACCGATCCGACGCCGAAGGCCAGCCGCGTGGGCGCGCCCACGAGCGCGGCGTCGGGCGACAGCGGCTGCACGGTGACGCCGGGCGAAGGCATCAGCCCGCCGTCGCCCTCGCGTTCGGTCAGCACCAGCACCAGGGTTTCGGAAGCGCCGTAGCCGTTGACGATCTCCAGCCCGGTGGCTTCGCGCCAGGCGGCGCGCAGGCTCGCTGGCAGCGCTTCGCCGGCCGAGACGCACAGCCGCACGCCGGCGGCGGCGATGCCGCCCGCCAGCCCTTCGTGCAGCAGGCTGCGGTAGAGCGACGGCACCGACAGCAGCACCGTCGGCCGCTGCCGCGCCACCGTCTCGGCCACGCCGGCGGGGGTGGGCCAGGCCGGGTCCAGCACGACGGTGGCGCCGATCTTCAGGCCGGCGAACAGGCTGTTCGTCTGCGGGTAGGCGAAGAACAGGCGCGAACTGGCGAACAGCCGGTCGGCGGCGGTGATGCCGATGCGTTCGCGCGAGACCTGTTCCACCGTCTGCGCGAAGCGGTGGCCATGGATCACCGCCTTCGGCCGCCCCGAGGTGCCCGAAGAATGGCACCAGAAGGCCGGCGTCTCGCCGTCCACCAGCACCGGCTCCATGGGCACGGCGGCGGCCAGCGCGCTGCGCCAGTCGGCCAGCGGCCAGCAGCGCGCAGCCCAGGGCTCGGGGGTCTCGCCGCGGTCTTCGCACAGGATGACGCCGAAGCCTGCCTCGTCCAGGATGTAGCGCCATTCGGGCGCCGGCACCTGCGGGTTCACCGGCACCGCCACCGCGCCGCACCACAAGGCGCCCAGGAAGGCGGTCACCCAGTCGATGCCGTCGGGCAGCTTGAGGGCGACACGGTCACCCGTGCGCACGCCGCAGGTGCGGAACGCCGCCGCCGCGCGTGCCACGCGTTCGCGCAGGCGCGCGTAGCCGATGCGCGTGTCGCCGCAGGCCAGCGCGACGCGGTCGTCCTCGCCTGCGGCCAGCAGCAGGGCGGCGGCGTTGAAGAGCGGCCGCTCGCCGCTGCGCGCGTCGGCGGGTGCGAAAAGGCCGGGCCGGCGCTCGCGCCAGCGCTGGTATTCGGTGGCCAGGATCTCGGCGTGCTCGCGCTCTTCGGCAGCCAGCTCGCGGTACAGGCGGCGTTCCTCGCTGCCTTCGGCGGCCGCCTCGGCGCGGCCGCCGAAGAAGGCCGCGGCCCGCCGCTCGAGCGCGATCGCGATCTTGAACAGGTTGGCCGGGTCCTCGGGCCGGTGCTCCACGTCGGCGTACAAGGCCGCCACCTCCATGCGGAATTCGGGTGCTGGGTCGGGCGCTTCCAGGTGGTAGCGGCGCGCCAGCGTCTCCATGTGCTCGCCTTCCATCACCGCGAAGCGGCCGAAGAGGGCGGCCAAGGCCGGGTCTTCGGTCTCGGCGGCGGCGCGCTGGTAGAAGGCGCGGCCGCCGAGTTCGATCTCGAAGGCGATGCGCACCGCGGTCAGCGCGGCGGCGCGCAGCTCGGGCCGGTCGCCTTCATCGCGCAGCGCCAGTTCGCCGCCGCAGTGCGGGCAGCGGCCATAGGGGAACGCGAAGCCTTCGCTCACCTTGGCGCAGCGGCGGCAGGTCCAGCGCGACGGCGCGCCGGCGCAGCAGATGTAGGGCCCGTCGGTGTCGTCGTCCAGCGGCCGTTGGCACTTGGGGCAACGCATGGGCTTCTCCTCAGGTCGGGGTGGACTCGGAAGGCGCGACTTCGGGGGCGGGCGGCCACGTGGCACGGTCGCCGGACAGCCAGCGCGCCATCGCGGCGGCCGCACGGCGGCCGGCGGCCATGGCCAGGATCACGGTGGCACCGCCGGTGACGATGTCGCCGCCGGCGAACACGCCGCGCAGGCTGGTCGCCTGCGTGCTGTCGTCGGCCACGATGTAGCCGCGCCGGTCCAGCGCCAGCCCCGGCGTGGCCTGGCCGACGATCGGATTCGCCTGCGTGCCGAGCGCGTAGATGACGGTGTCGCAGGGCCATTCGACGAAGGCGCCTTCGACCGGGATCGGCTGTCGGCGGCCGCGTGCGTCGGGGTCGGCCAGGACCATCTGCTGCGCGCGCAGGCCGTTGACGTCGCCGTTCCCGTCGGTCAGCACCGCCACCGGGGCGTGCAGGAAACTGAATGCGATGCCTTCCTCGCGCGCGTGGCGCAGTTCTTCCACCCGCGCCGGCGCCTCGGCCTCCGAACGCCGGTAGACGCAGCGCACCTCGGCCGCACCCAGCCGCTTCGCCACGCGCAGGCAGTCCATCGCCGTGTTGCCGGCGCCGATGACGACCACGCGCGAACCCACCGCGATCGGCGTGTCGCGGTAGGGGAAGCGGTCGCCGCCCATCAGGTTGACCCGGGTGAGGAACTCGTTGGCCGAATACACCTGCCCCGCCGATTCGCCCGGGATGCCCAGGAACGAAGGCGCGCCCGCGCCGGCGGCCACGAAGACGGCGTCGAAGCCCATCTCGCCGGTGAGCTGCTGCACCGTGAAGGTCTTGCCGATGACCTTGTTGGTCTTGAACTCGATGCCGGCTTCGGCGAGCCGCTGCACTTCGCGGTCGATGATGTCGCGTGGCAGCCGGAACGAAGGGATGCCGTAGCGCAGCACGCCGCCCACCACGTGCAGGGCCTCGAACACCGTGACCCGGGCGCCGGCAGCCAGCAGGTCGGCCGCCGCCGCCAGCCCGCCCGGGCCGCTGCCCACCACCGCCACCTGGCCCAGGTGGGTGGCCGAAGGCGGACGCAGCGCGCTCGCCTTCGCGTGGTCGCCGACGAAACGTTCCAGCCGGCCGATGGCGACCGGCTCCATCTTCGCCTTGATGAGCACGCACTGCGCTTCGCACTGGTGTTCCTGCGGGCAGACGCGGCCGCACACCGAAGGGAAGGGGCTCGATTCGTGGATGGCGGCGAGCGCGGAATCCATCTCGCGCACCAGCAGGTGGCGGATGAAGCGCGGGATGTCGATGCGCACCGGGCAGCCTTCGATGCAGGTGGGCTTGACGCACTGGATGCAGCGCTCGGCCTCGCGCAGCGCGTCGGCCTGGCCGTAGCCCAGGTTCACCTCGTCGAAGCAGGCGGCGCGTTCGTGCGCGTCGCGCTCGGGCATCCTCACCTGCACGCGCTCGACTTCCTTGTACTTCTTGTAGGTGCGCTTGCCCTGCACCACCAGCAGCTGCTCCAGGTTGCAGACATGCGCCTGGTCCTCGCTCGCTTGCGCTTCCTGCACCTTGAAGCGCTTCTGTCGCGCCAGCAGTTCGGGGAAGTCGACCTGGTGGGCGTCGAAGTCGGGGCCGTCGACGCAGGCGAACCTGATCTTGCCGCCCACCGTCACGCGGCAGGAGCCGCACATGCCGGTGCCGTCGACCATGATGGTGTTGAGCGACACCATCGTGCGCACCGCGGCCGGGCGCGTGGTCTCGGCGCAGGCCTGCATCATCGGCATCGGGCCGATGGCGACGACGAGCTCGGGGCGGTCGCGTTCCAGCAGCTCGGCCAGCGCCGCGTTCACGAAGCCCGGGCGGCCGGCGCTGCCGTCGTCGGTGCAGACGACCAGCTCGTCGGCCCAGCGGGCCAGCTTGTCCTGCCAGAACATGCGCTCGGCGCTGCGGAAGCCGACGATGCAGGTGGTGCGGTTGCCGGCCTGCTTGAAGGCGCGCAGCTGCGGGTAGACCGGCGCCACGCCCAGCCCGCCGCCCACCAGCACCACGTGCCCGACCTTCTCCACATGCTGCGGCAGGCCCAGCGGGCCGACGAAGTCGGCGAAGGTGTCGCCTTCGCGGTAGCGGTCGCGCATCTCGCGCGTGGTCTTGCCCAGCGCCTGCACGACGACGGTCACGGTGCCGGCTTCGCGGTCGAAGTCGGCCACCGTGAGCGGGATGCGCTCGCCCGCCTCGGCGAGCCGGAGCATCACGAAGTGGCCGGGCTGCGCGGCCTGCGCCACGTCGGGGGCTTCGACCTCCCACAGGAACGTCTGGTCGCTGAAGGCCTGGTGGCGAACGATGCGGAACATGGGCTTCAGGCCTCCAGCTGGCGCAGCAGCCGCAGCGTGAGCGCCTGCGCCACCTGCCGGCGGTAGTTCGCCGGCGTGGTGGTGCTGCGCATCGGGCTCACCTGCTGCGCGACGAGCTTGCCGATCTTCATGAGTGCTGCCCCGTCGAGGGCGCTGCCGAAGCAGGCTCCGGTGCCCTGCAGCAGCAGCGGGTGCGAGTTGGTGCCGGCGATGCCGACGCGCAGGTGCGTGACGAGGCCGTCTTCCAGCGCCAGCGCCACCGCCACCGCGGCCAGCGGGAAGTCCATCGCGCCGCGGTTCCGGGCCTTCGCATAGGCGCAGCGCGCGGCGGGCTTCGGCAGATGCACCTGCGCCAGCAGTTCGTCCGGGCCCAGCGTGAGGTGCGCCGCGCCGTCGTCGCGGTAGAGCGCTTCCAGCGCCAGCCGGCGCGTGCCGCGAACCGATTGCAGCTGCACTTCGGCGCCCAGCGCCAGCAGCACCGGCGCCAGGTCGCTGCAGAAGGCGGCATGGCAGCGCGCACCCTGCGGCGCCACGTGGCAGGTGTCGCCGCCGCGCTTCAGGCAGTAGCGGTTGCTGGCACGCCACCACTCGCTCTGGTTGTAGAACACGCAACGTGTGTCCTGGCACAGGTTGCCGCCCAGAGTGGCGGCGCTGCGGTGGCCGGGGCCGGCGACGGCGTTCGCGGCTTCGGCCAGGGCGGGGAAGCGCGTGGTGATGACCGGATCGTCGGCCAGTGCCCCCAGCGTGAGCCCGGCGCCGAGCGTGGTGGCCCCGTCGGGCTGTTGCTCGATGCTGGCGAAGCCCGCCACCGCCGACAGGTCGACCAGCCGCGCCGGCCGCGCCAGGCCGCGGCGCAGGTTGGGCAGCAGGTCGGTGCCGCCGGCGATGGCGCGCGTGGCCGAAGCTCCGGCCAGCGCGTTCACGGCCTCGGCCACCGTGGCCGGTCGGCAAAGGTCGAATTCCTGCAACGCGTGCATCGCTCAGGCCTCCTGCTTCAGCGCGCGCTTCGCGGCCTGCAGCCGCTGTTCGCGCCGGCGCGCCTGCAGCGCGTCGAACACGCGGTCGGGCGTGATCGGCAGCTGGTCGATGCGCAGTCCCAGCGCTTCGCACACCGCGTTGGCCAGCGCGGGCGGGAAGCCGTGCAGGCCGCCTTCGCTGCCTTCCTTGGCGCCGAAGGGGCCCAGCGGGTCCAGGCTCTCGACCAGCGTCACCTCGATGGGCGGCGACTCGGCGATGGTGGGGATGCGGTAGTCCAGCAGGTTGCAGGTGAGCGGCAGGCCTTCGTGGTACTGCGTGGCCTCGCCCATCGCCTGGCCCATGCCCATCCAGACGGCGCCCTGCACCTGGCCTTCCACCGCCAGCGGATTCAGCGCACGGCCGCAGTCGTGCGCGACCCAGACCTTGACGACGCGCACGGCGCCGGTGTCTTCGTCGACCTCGACTTCCACCACCTGCGCCGCGTAGCTGAAGCCGGCGGTGGAGCCCACCGCGGCGCCGCGGAACCTGCCGCCCTGGGTTTCCGGCGGCGTCGACCAGGCGCCCTTGACGCTGAGGGTGCCGGTGTCCATCAGCGCCGCCTGCACGCACTGCGCGAAGTCCAGCCGGCGGTCGGTGCCGGTGACGCCGCAGCTTTCACCGGCCCAGTCGATGTCGTCGGGCGCCACTTCCAGCCGCTTCGCCGCCGCTTCCACCAGCACGCGCTTCAAGGCCTGCGCCGCGCGCAGTGCCGCGTTGCCGACCATGAAGGACACGCGCGATGAATACGAACCGTTGTCCTTGGGCGTGAGCGCGCTGTCGGTGGCGACGACGCGGATGCGCGCCATCGGCAGCAGCAGCACTTCGGCGACCACCTGCGTGAGCAGCGTGGTCGAACCCTGGCCGATGTCGGAAGCGCCGGTCAGCACCGTGATGCCGCCGTCGAAGTCCAGCTTCAGGTTCACCACCGCGTGCGGCTCGCCGCTCCAGTGCACCGGCTTGGCCGAGCCGCTGACGTAGTGCGAACAGGCCATGCCCAGCCCGCGCCCGTGGCCCAGCCTTCCGTGGCGTTGCGGCCAGCCCGAGGCGCGTTCGACCGCGTCCAGGCACTGCGGCAGGCCGTAGCTGTTGACCTGCAGGTCGTTGAGCGTGCGGTACGGCGCTTCGATCAGGTTGGCGCGCCGGACGGCGAACGGGTTCAGGCCCAGCTTGGCGGCCATCTCGTCGAGCAGCGACTCGATCGCGAAGCGCACGTTCACCGCGCCGTGGCCGCGCATCGCGCCGCAGGGCGGCAGGTTGGCGTAGACGCGGTAGCCCCGGTAGCGCACCGCACCCACGCGGTACAGCGCGTGCAGCAGCGCGCCGGCGTAGAGGATGGTGACCAGGCCGTAGCCGGCATAGGCGCCGCCGCGCTGCACGACTTCGGCCTCGAGCGCGGTGATTTCGCCGCTCTTCTTCAGGCCGAGCCTGACGCGGATCTCGCTCGCCGGCCGGCCGCGGTGGGTGAGGAAGACCTCTTCGCGCGTGAGTTCCAGCTTCACCGTGCCGCCGGCGGCGCGCGCCAGCGCCGCTGCCACCATCTCGAAGTTGAGCGGCTCCACGCGGTGGCCGAAGCCGCCGCCGACGAAGGGCTTGACGACACGGATCTGCGAACCGTCCAGGCCCAGCGTCTGCGCCAGCGTCAGGTGCAGGTAGTAGGGCACCTGGGTCACCGAATGCACGGTGAGGCGCTCGCGCTCCGGCTCCCATTGGGCGACGGTGGCGTTCAGCTCGATCTGGCCGTGCGCGATCTCGGCGCACTCGAAGGTCTTCTCCAGCACCAGGTCGGCGGCGGCGAAGCCGGCATCGACATCGCCGAAGTCCTGCTCGACCGAACGCTCCACGTTGCCGGGCTTGTTGTCGTGCAGCAGCACCGCCCCTTCGGCGCGGGCGTCGGCGGCGCTGAAATATGCCGGCAGCGGGTCGATCTCGACCTCGACCGCCGCCAGCGCGGCGCGCGCAGAAGCCTCGTCGTCGGCCGCCACCGCGAACAGCGGTTCGCCGCGGTAGCGCACCTTGTCGCGCGCCAGCGGCCATTCGTTCTGCGCGATCGGGATCACGCCGTAGGGCGCGTGGAAGTCCTCGCCGGTGATCACCGTGCGCACGCCGGGCAGTGCCCGCGCGCGAGCCGTGTCGATGCGGCGGATGCGGCCGTGCGCCACCGGACTGCGGCCGATCAGCCCCACCCAGGCGTGGCGGAAGGGCAGGTCGGCCGTGTAGGCGGCGCGGCCGGTGACCTTCTCGATGCCGTCGACCAGCGGCGTGCGCTCGCCGATCGAATGCGTCGGCGGCGCCGGCGGGCGCAGCGGGGCGTGAGCGCCGCTCATGCCTTCACCCCCGCCGCCGCCTGCACCGCCTCGACGATCTTCACGTAGCCGGTGCAGCGGCACAGGTTGCCGGCCAGCGCGGCGCGGATCTCGGCTTCGTCGGGCGCCGGGTTGCGGCGCAGCAGCGCTTCGGCCGCCATCACCATGCCGGGCGTGCAGTAGCCGCACTGCGTGCCCAGCCGTTCGTGGAAGGCCTGCTGAAGCCGGCTCATGCGGCCGCCGCCGGCCAGGCCTTCGATGGTCTCGATGGCCTGGCCTTCCACGCTGGCGGCCAGCGTGATGCAGGCCAGCCGCGGCCGGCCGTCGACGAGCACCGTGCAGGCGCCGCACTCGCCGCCGTCGCAGCCCTGCTTGGTGCCGGGCAGGCCGAGCGCGTCGCGCAGGGCTTCCAGCAGCAGGGTCGAGTCCAGGGCCGCGACCGCCTGGCGTCGGCCGTTGACCACCAGCGTGATCAGTCGTGCGGCCATGGCATCTTCTCCCTCAGGCGCGCGGTACCCCGCGCACCGGCAGATGGGCGATCGCGAAGCCCTGGTTGAAGGCCGCGCGTGTGACGAGCGTGAACTTGAACCAGGCCCCGCCCAGCGCGGCGCACAGGCCGGCCAGCGCCAGCAGCGCCGGCCAGGCCGGGTGGCCCGGCGGGCCGCTGACGGAAGCGATCATCAGCAGCAGCGGCGCCAGCGTGCCGACCACCAGGCACAGCGTGGCCGGGCGGTCCACCGCGGCCAGCGCCGGGCGCGTGATCCTGCCGACCAGCGAGTGGCGCCAGGCGCGCCACAGGAACACGCGCGCCACGATGGACGCCACCAGTAGCGCCCACAGCCACCAGGGGCCGGGGTGCTGCCAGGCGTTGAGCAGCCAGTACAGGCCGCCGCCTTCGGCGAGCGCGGTGTTCAGCATCATCGGCGTGAGCCGGGGCTCGCGCCAGGCCGGGATGCCTCGGGCGCCGCGCAGGATGCGCGCCTGGCACCAGACGAAGGCCAGGGCCAGCAACGCGGCCAGCGGCAGCATGAAAGGCACACCCAGCGCCGCCGCCAGGCCGGCCGGGAACAGCGCACCGGCGACCAGCGCTTCGCGCGACATCCACGAACGCTGCGGGTGCAGGAAGACGTTCATCGCGCGCAGCGGGCGGCCGATCTCCAGCCACACGCAGCCCAGGCCCAGCCCGACGAGCGCCAGCCCGGCCAGCAGCGGCAGCGTGCTGCCTTCGCCGCCGGCCAGCGCGGTATAGAGGACCAGCCCCGCGCCGGCGCCGCCGCCGATGAAGTTGCCGGCCGCGCGCCAGTCCCAATGCGACTGTTGCCAGGGGTTCGGTCCATAACTCATGTCGTGTTCTCGTGGTCCCAGAGGTAGTACAGGCCGGGCCCGGTGCCCAGCGCTTCGTGCATGCGGAAGTGCTGCGTGCCCTGCAGCCTTTCGGACACCGCGCTCGCCGGGTCGTCCAGGTCGCCGAAGGCCAGCGCGCTGGTGATGCAGGCGTTCACGCAGGCCGGCGTGGCGGCGGGGTCGCGGCCGGGTTCCAGGCCGGCGGCCAGGCCGGCGTCGATGCGGTCGACGCAGAAGGTGCACTTGGTGGCCACCGCGAGCCGCGCTTCGTCGTGACGCAGGGTCTCGGTCGCCGTGGGCGTGCCGTAGGCGAAGGTGGCGCGTTCGGTCTTGTAGCGCGCCTGGTAGGGGCAGGCCACGGCGCAGTAGGCGCAGCCGATGCAGCGGTCGTAGTCGATCGTGACGATGCCGTCGGCGCGCTTGCGGGTGGCGGTGGTGGGGCAGACGTCCAGGCAGGGCGGTTCGTCGCAGTGCTGGCAGCCCACCGGCACGAAGGCGCGCTGCACGTCGGGGTATTCGCCGAACTCCATGTCCAGCACGCGCCGCCACTGCACGCCCGGCGGCGTGGCGTTGGCGTGCTTGCAGGCGGCCGTGCAGGTCTGGCAGCCGATGCAGCGCCGCAGGTCCACGGCCATTGCCCAGCGCGTCATGCCCGCCTCACCTTCACGCGCACGATGTCGGCGCTGGAGCCGGTGGCGTCGGTCAGGTCCATCGACATCGTGGCCAGCGCGTTCAGGCTGGGCACGCCGAAATCCTTCGCGAACGGCGTCTTCCAGTGGTCGAACTGGCCGATGAGCAGCAGCGTGTCGGGGCGGATGCCCTGGCGCAGCACGACGCGGCCCTTCACGCTGCGCTTGGGGGTGCTGATCTCGACGGGGTCGCCGTCGGCGATGCCCAGCTTCGCCGCCGCCTGCGGGTTCATGATCACGCCGCGGTGGCCGGCCACGTTGTCGGCCACTTCCTTGATGATCTGCACGCCGGCGTTGCCGCCCCAGGCGTACTGCATGCTGCGCGCGGTGAGCAGCCAGAAGGGGTAGTCCTCGCCCTTCGCGCCGCCGGCCGTGACGATCGCCTCCCACAGCGCAGGGAAGTTCTTCCATTTCGGCAGCGCCTGGTATTCGGCCATCTGCGCGTCCCACCAGTGCATGTCGTGTTCGTGCAGCCGGCGCTGCAGTTCGGCACCCACGCGTCTGAGCCGTTCCTGGTAGGGCATCTCGAAGCGCAGGCCGCGTTCGACGACCGTGGGGTAGAGGTACCAGTCGGCGCGCGGGTAGGGGCGGGTGGCCAGGCCGTGTTCCTTCCACCAGTCCAGGCCGTGCGCTTCCCGGCCGTCGGTGAGTTCGGCGCTGGCGGCGCGGCAGACGGCGTCCCAGATCTCGTCGCGCGTGTGGACCTTGTCGACGTCGAGCGCGAACTTCCCCAGCGGTACGCCGCCCGCGCCCTTGTTGATGGAGGCGTTGTACTTGTCGAGAAGGCCGCTCACGCGCGCCAGCTCGGTGGCGATGTCGGTGAAGTCGCGCGCCTCGCCGCGCAGCGGCACCACGGGCTGGCGCAGCGCGAAGCCTTCGTGGTCCCAGAACTGTTCCACGTACTTGGTGCCGCCGATGCGGATGAGCTGCAGCCCTTCCAGGTCGGTGGCGTCGGGCAGCAGGATGTCGGCGTAGTGGTTGGTCTCGTCGCGCGTGTAGGCCATCGCGACCACGAAGGGGAAGCGCGCGATCTTCTCGCCCAGCGCCTTCGTGTCCCAGAACGAGATGGCGGGGTTGGTGCGGTAGACGAACCACACCTCGGGCAGCGTGACGGTGGGCAGGCCCTTGGGCGTGCCGTCCAGGAACATCCACGAGAAGTGCGTCGGCCCCAGCGCCTGCGCCCACGCGCCGTTGCCGGCCAGCGGCACCATCGAGCGGTAGGCGTTGCGGATGTTCGGCCGCGGCGACCAGCCCGCCTTGTCGGTGGGATTGAGCGGGTAATCCATGAAGCCGTCGGGACCCGGCTTCACGCTGGCGTGGCGTTCGGACATCGGCCGCACCAGGCGCACCGTGGTGCCCAGCGTGCCACCCGGCACTTCCAGCGCGCCCACCAGCGTGGCCAGCAGCGTGCGCGCCCAGCAGCATTCGTAGCCGCCCCAGCCGTTGTTGACAGTCTTGCCCAGCGTCACCGCCACCGGGCGGTAGGGCATCTCGCGCCCGTCCACCGTGGTGGTCTGGCCGACGCAGGCGTGCTCGACGTATTCATTGGCGATGCGGCGGATGGTCGCCGCCGGCACGTCGCAGATCTTCTGCGCCCATTCGGGGCTGTAGCCGCGCACGTGCTCCAACAGCTTGCAGAACGCGGTCTCGCCTTTCAGCAGGCCTTCGGCCAGCACCTCGCCGTCGGCGCCGGTCTCGACGGCGTCGACCTCCAACTCGGCTTCCAGCGCCTCGGCGATGCCCGGCGTGTCGTGCGGGCAGGGGCGTTCAGCGATCGTGTCCCACACCAGCGGCTTGCGCGTTGCCCGGTCGCGCAGCCAGTAGCCGTTCGGCCCCACCAGGTAGGGCGAATTGGTGTGGCCGGCCAGGTGCGGCAGGTCGAGCTTCTCGCGCGGCAGCTCGAACAGCATCACGTGGATCAGCGCGTACAGGAACGCGGGGTCGGTCTTGGGCTTGATGGGCACCCACTCGGCCGAGCAGGCACCGGTGACCGACAGGTGCGGCTCCACCTGCACCCGCTTCATGCCGCGCACGCGCGCGTTGGCGTGGCGCCAGACGCCGACCACGCCGCCCGAGGCTTCGATGTTCGACCCGCAGGAGATCAGGTATTTCGTCGTCGGCGTGTCGGCGGCGACGATGAAGGCGCGGTGCCAGAACTCGCCGTACAGGTGCTCGCTGTGGTCGCACTTGACGCCCTGGCCGGAACCGAAGCCCATGTCGACCGGGCCCCAGGCCGCCAGGAAGGCGGGGAAGGTGCCCATGTAGCTCTGCGGCGTGCCGCCGCCGCCGAAGCTGGCCGCCAGCTTGGGGTAGCCTGAATCATCCAGAAGGCCTTCGGCGCGGATCCTCCGCAGCTTGTCGCCGATGAGGTTGAAGGCTTCCTCCCAGCTGATGGGCACGAAGTCCGGGTCCTCGTCGCGCCCCTTCTTCGGGTTGCGCCGCTTCATCGGCGTGAGCACCCGGTTCGGGTTGTAGGTCTTCTGCACCAGGCCGAAGGCCTTCACGCAGACCTTGCCGCCGCCGGGGTGCACTTCGGCGGCGCAGAAGTTGGGCTCGACCTCGGTGGCCACGCCGTCCTGCACCTTCACGGTGAGCAGGTCGGGGCCGGCCACGCACTGGTAGCAGTACGTGGGCACGCGGCGCACCGCGTCGGCCGCCACCGGGGCGTTCACTTCAGTCCTGCTTTCGCCGCCTTGGCGGCGAGGCGTTGCGCGGTCTTGGCGACGTCGACGACGAAGCGCGAATGCTCGCCGCGCACGATGGGCTCGACGCTGTCGCTGCCTTCGACCGCAAAGCGCACCGCGCGCCCTTCGACGGCGGTGATGCGCACCGTGAGCGTGACCGTCATGCCCAGCAGGGTGGCGCCGATGTGGTCGATCGCGACCCGCGTGCCGACCGAGTCTTCGCCGGCGTCGGAATGCTCCAGCAGCAGTGCGCGGGCCGTCATCTCGATGTCGCGCACGAGGAAGGGCGTCGCGTAGACGCGGCCTTCCTCGCCCATGAAGTCGATCGTGCTCTCGCGCGGCACCGTGAAGGTGACCGTCTTCGCGAGCCCCGGCTGCAGCGTGCTCTTCATCGGCGTCTCCTGAAGGCGCCGGTACGGGTGCTGGGCGGGCCCGGGTGGGAACCGCTGCGCCTCTCACTAGAATCGACAGGACCGGCTGTTAAGCTCATTCTGGTACCGCAATGCCGGTATCCAACTTGATCCAGTGCAAGATTCGACGATGTCCGTTCGCCGCCAGCGCCCTTCCGTCCCGCCGCGCCGCCGTGCCGCGGCCGCGGCCGCACCCGGCGAAATGCTCATCAGACCCGTGAAGCGAAGCGACCTGGACCAGGTCATCGCCATCGACGCCACCGTCACCGGGCTGGAGAAACGGCGCTACTGGGAGCGTGTGTTCCGCCGCTACGGGGCTTCGGGCCCGCGCGAGCAGCGCCACTTCCTGGTGGGTTTGGCCGGGTCGCGGGTGGTGGGCTTCATCATCGGCGAGGTGCGTGACTGGGAATTCGGCTCGCCGCCCTGCGGCTGGGTGTTCGCGATCGACATCGACCCCGGCGCGCGCCAGGCCGGCGTGGGCACGAAGCTGCTGGCGGCCATCAGCGAGCGCTTCCGCCGTGCCGGCGTGGACAAGCTGCGCACCCTGCTGTCGCGCGACAACACGCTGATCCTCTCGTTCTTCCGCGCCCAGGGCATGATGGCCGGGCCCTTGATTCCGCTGGAAATGGACCTTCGATGAAGCTGCAGGTGAACACGACGCTGGCCCTCTACAGCGCGATCGAGTTCGCGGCCGACCCGGAGCGCCACATCCCGGCGTCCGAGATCGCCCAGAAGTACGGCGTCTCGCCGCACCACCTGGCCAAGGTCCTGGCCGAACTCACGCGCGCGGGCATCGTCGAATCGGTGCGCGGCGTGGGCGGCGGCTACCGTTTCGCGGCCAGCGCGCGCCGCCTGACGCTGATGGACGTGATCCAGCTCTTCGAGGACTTCTCGCCCGCCGTGGCCGAGAGCCCCGAAGCCTCCACCCCCGTGGTGCGGGCGCTGGAGCAGGTGCTCTCCGAGATCGACGAGATCGCCAAGTCGACCTTCCGCAGCATCACCCTGGCCACCATGCTGCGGCTGGTGCAGCGCCAGGCCGAGAGTGCCCCCGCACCCAGCTCCGCGGCCTGATGCTCAAGCTGTCCCGGGTCCACGCGTACTACGGCGACAGCCATGTTCTGCGCGGCGTGGACCTGCAGTTGCCCGCGGGCTGCGCGCTCGGCCTGCTGGGGCGCAACGGCATGGGCAAGACCACACTGATCCGCACCCTGATGGGCTACGTGCGCGCCGCCGAAGGCAGCGTCACCTGGGCCGGCGGCGCGCCCGGGGTGCAGCAGGTGGTGACCGGCTGGCCGCCGGAACGCATGGCGCGGCTGGGCATCGGCTACGTGCCCGAAGGGCGCGGCATCTTCCCCAACCTCTCGGTGCGCGAGAACCTGGTCATGGCCGAACGCGCCGGTCCCGCCGGCCGCCGCGACTGGACCGTGGACCGCGTGCTGCAGACCTTCCCGCGCCTGTCGGAACGTCTGGCCAGCGGCGGCCAGCAGCTCTCGGGCGGCGAACAGCAGATGCTGGCCATCGGCCGCGCACTGCTCACCAACCCGCAGCTGCTGATCCTGGACGAGGCCACCGAAGGCCTGGCGCCGAAGATCGTGGCCGAGATCTGGCGCGTCATCGCCGCCGTTCGCAGCACTGGCATCAGCACCCTGGTGGTCGACCGCAACTACCGTGCGGTGCTGGCCCACACCGACGGTGGGGTGGTGCGGGAAACGGGCCTGGTGGTGCTGGATGGCTAATCGGCCGCACTCGCGGCCGACCCCGAAACGCTGGGGCGCCTGCTGGGGGTCTGAGCGGCTGTCGACCGGCTGTCGGCAGCGCGACAGGTCGGAACCCTGCGCACCGGCAGCGAACCCACCGCAGGCGGGCCCGCCGGGGTCCGGTCGAATCGAGGAACATGGACATGAGCACGAAGCGCCCTGCACGGTCAGGTGCGCCGCGGGGACTCAGGGCGGTGGCCGGGCTGGCGCTCGCGCTGCTGGCCAGCGGGCCCGCGGCGGCCATGGTCACCACCTACTACACCTGGCACGAAGCCGACGGCACGTCGGTGTTCTCCAACCAGGTGCCCCCTTCCGGCGTCCGCCGCTTCGATCTGCACACGGTGGCGACCGCGCGGCCCGACGCCGACCGCCAGGCCGACATCACGGCAGAACTGGCACGCGACCGCGCGCTCGTCACGGCGCCGCTGCCGCCGGAGCCGCCCGACGCGGCAGCGGTCGACTCGGCGCGCGAGCGGCTGGCGCGCGCGATCGACGAACGTCGGCTGGGGCGCCAGCCGCTGCCGGGCGAGCGTCTGCACAACGAGGGCGATGGCTCGCGACTCGCGCCCTGGTACTTCGCGCGTCAGCAGCGCCTGGACGCGGCGGTGGACAAGGCCCGGGTGCAGCTGGCCGAAGCCGAAGGCCTGCGCGAGCGGGCGCTTCAATAGCGGGGCCGGCCTCCGGGGGCCCGATGGCGCAGGCCTGCACTGGCCGAACCCTGACTTTCCCGCGGTGCGCGCACAGGGTCGACGAAGTCGGCCGATCGACGCGCTTCACCGACGCGGCTCGCGCCGTCGAGCAGGTCGATGCCGTGGCGAGGCGGCATGTCGCGTCGCGGCGGGCCGCGAACCCGGTCGGTCTCGCCGGGACCTCTGCCGCTGGTGCGCCCGTCTTCATCCTCACCTCACGTTCGCCTCATTCCCCGCTCAACCTGGTGAACCAGACTTTACTTCGCGGCCGGGCGACCGACCGCACCGACCCTCGATCCCTTGCATTCAAGCTGAGTGGAGTCCGAACATGAACCGAAGCCTGCCTCTGGCCCTGACCACCCTGGTCGCCCTGTTCTCCGTCGCCGCGCCCCCGGCGCAGGCGGCCACCACCATGCCCGCCGACAGCCACCAGCCGCCGGCCCTGCAGACGCCGGCGCGGACGGCGCCATCGCGCGCCGCGCACGCCACGCGGGCAGGAGCGCGTGCGGCGCACACGGTGCGCCACGCCGAGCCTGCGGCCGGGCGCCTGGATCGCATGCACCTGGAAGTGGCGCTCTCGCGCAGCGCCGAACAGCATCGCCGCATGGTCGGCGCGCTTCGCAGCGGGCGCCTGGACCCGGAACACGTCGAGACGATGGAGCGTGAGCAGGCGCGCATCGACGGTGCGATCGCGCGCTTCGCGCAGGCCGGCCCGATTTCCGTGCAGCAGGCGCTGGACCTGCAGCACCAGCAGGACCTGCAGGACTGGGCGATACGCGGCGCGTCGCCGAGCCTTCGCTCGTGACGCGCGCCGGCGTGGCCGTCAAGGCAGGCGCAACACCTCGCCTTCGCGCACGCGCAGGCGCTGCTCGGGGCCGCCGCCCAGGGTGTACACCACCCACAGCGCCTTCGGCGTGCCGGGCACCGGATCGACGCCGGCCAGGTCGTTGGCCGCCCGCACGTCGAGTCGGTCGCCGCGCACGGCGCCGCGCAGGCGGTAGGTGACATCGAGCTGCCGCTCGGGTGTGCCGTAGCCGGCGGTGACGATGTTCAGGTAACCCCAGCCGGCCTGCGGACCGTAGCCGTCGCGGTTCGAGCCGGGCAGGCGCTCCTCGCCCCAGCCGGCGTCCACGGCCCCGCCCGGCCAGCCGGTGAAACGGCGGGCGTCGACCTCGCTGCCTTCGGTGAACTCGAAACTGCGCCACTGGCCGTCGCGGCTGCGCGCATGCACGCGCAGGACCTTCACGCGCAGCGGATCGGGGTCGCCGCCCAGGCGTGCGTTGCTGACGCGGAAGGGACGGTCCTCGCGCGCCAGTTCGCGCAGGCGCGCCGTCACGTCGGCATGCCGTTCGGGGTTGCCGTACAGGGCCTGCAGCACCTGCCATTCGCCGTCGTCGGCGCGCGGGGGCATCGGCGGGCGTCGGCCGCCCGGGCCCCAGCCGCCGTCCCAGCGTTCGCGGCCCCAGTCGCCGCCGGCCCAGCCGACGAAGCGGCGGCCGTCGATGACGTCGCCTTCGTCGTATTCGAAGGTGTGCGGGCGGCCGCCGCCGCGTTCACGGGTGAAGATGCGCAGTGTCTTCACCTCGTTCGGATGGGGGTCGACGCCGAAGGTCTGGTTGTCCACGCGGATGGGGCGGTCGCCGCGCGCCAGGTCGCGCAGACGGTCGGTCACGTCCACGTTGTGCTCGGCGCTGCCGTAGCGGGCGTGCAGGATGCGGTATTCGCCGGCGTCGGCCTGGGCGAACAGCGGGCCCGCGAAGGGTGCGGTGGCGCAGAGCGCGAGGAACTGGCGGCGCATGGGCATCGGAGACAGCCTTCCTGAAGGGCGCGACGGGGCCCCCAGTGTCCCCCAACGCGGCAGACGCCCGGCCGGCCGACCGGGTTGGCGCTGTCAACCGCCGCGGCGCGGCAGCACGGCGGTGGCTTCCAACTCGATCTTGCCCGGGCTGTCCAGCAGGTCGGAGACGAAGATCATGCTCATCGCCGGGTAATGCTGCCCCATCAGGCGCCGCCACACCGCGCCCAGGTCGCGCCGCGCCTTCAGGTAGGCCGGCTTGTCGCAGCAGAAGGCGGTGATGCGGCACAGGTGCTGCGGCTCGCCGCCGGCGCGCGCCAGCACCGCCAGCACGTTCTTCAGGGCCTGTTCGAACTGCGGCACCAGGTCGTCGGATTCGAACACCTGGTCGCCGTTCCAGCCCACCTGGCCGGCCAGGAAGACGATGCGGCCGGCGTCGACCTCGATGCCGTTGGCATAGCCGATGGGGGGGGCCCAGCCTTCGGGCAGCAGGACGTTCATGGGCGGGGCGCTTCCTCAGTCGACGTGGCGCGGCGGGTCCGGGTCCTCGGACCAGTCGCCTTCGGGGTGCGGCACCTTGGCCATCCAGGCCTTCACCAGCGCGGCGTGCTCGGCTTCCTCGGCCTGCATCTCCAGCGCGGCGCGGCGGACGGCGTCGCTCTCGGCACGGCTGGCCAGTTCGCCGAAGAAGGCCTCGGCGCGCTGCTCGGCGGCCAGCGCCAGCTGCAGCGCGTGCCAGGGCCGCATGAGGTAGTGCACCTCGTCGATGGGCGGCGCCTCGGGCGCGTCGAAACCGGGCCACACCAGTTGCTGGCGCTTCAACGGCGGCGCCTCGGTCCAGCCCATCTGTTCCATGATCTGCGCCGCGTGCTTGGCCTCGTAGCCGGCCATGGTGCGGAACATCGCCGCCACGTCGGGGTTGTTGTGGGTCTCCATCGTGTCGGCGAACTCGGTGTAGCGCGCGACGGCCTCGTTCTCCATCTGCAGCGCGACGGCCATGAAATCTTCGATCGTGCGTGGGGCGTTCATCGTTCGAACTCCGCTTCCAGTTCCGCCACCGTCTTGCGCACCGGGGCGGTCGAAGGGGCATAGGGCTTGCGGTTGCCGGCGTAGAGCACGCCGAGGTTGAAGCCGTCGTCGCTCATCACGCGGTGGGCGGCGCGCACCGGGTCGTCGGTGGGCTCCACCGGCGCCGGGCGCACCAGCTGCTTCCATTCGCGCTGCTCGGGGCGGAAGGTGACGCAGGGGCTCAGCACCTCGACGAAGCTGAAGCCCGGGTGGCGCACGGCCTGGGCGATGATCTCGGCGGTGCCGTTCTGGTCGCCCGAGAAGGCGCGCGCCACGAAGTTGGCCCCCGCCGCCAGCCCGATGACCAGCGGGTGGAAGCTGCGGATGCCGGTGCCGCCGGGGCTCAGCTTGTTGTCCCAGTCGGGCTCGGTGGTCGGCGAGGCCTGGCCCTTGGTCATGCCGTACACGTGGTTGTCCATCACGATGTAGGTGAGGTCCACGTTGCGCCGGCAGGCGTGCATGAAGTGGTTGCCGCCGATCGAGTAGCCGTCGCCGTCGCCACTGGCCACCAGCACCGTGAGGTCCGGTCGCGCCACCTTCAGCCCGGTGGCGGCGGCGAGCGAGCGGCCGTGCACGCCGTGGAAGCCGTACGAAGACAGGTAGGCCGGGATGCGCGAGCTGCAGCCGATGCCGGAGACCACCGCCACCTCGTGGGCCGGCCGGCCCAGCAGGGCCAATGCCTTGGCGATGGCGTTGAGCACGGTGTAGTCGCCGCAGCCCGGGCACCAGATCGGCTTGTAGCCCGACTTGTAGACCGCGGCCGCGGCCGCGCTGGGCAGGGTGACGTCGTTCACGCGGTGGCCTCCATCGGTTGGGTTTCGGCGGCCCAGGCGACCAGGGCTTCGCACACCTCGCCCGGCCGCAGCGGCAGCGGGCCGGGGCGGGCGAAGCCGGCCGGGCGGCCGGGCAGGTCGAGCACGCCGCGCAGGTAGCGCAGCAGCTGGCCGCCGTGGTTCTGTGACCACCATCACGCTGAACAGGGCCTTTCGCCACCACCGCCGGCTGCAGCGGCGCCAGCAGGCGCAGCACGATGAGCCGCGCCTTCACGCCCCGCGCGGCGGCGCGCTGCAGCGCTTCGCGCACCGGGCCGCTGGCGCTGCCGAAGGTGACGACGGCGAGCTCGCCTTCGCCTTCGACGTCGGCCCATCGCGGCCCGTAGTCGTGGCGCTGCAGCTTGCGTTCACGCTTGGCCAGCTGCAGCCGGTGGTCGCGGCTCTGGCTGCTGGGGATGGCGCCTTCGTTGTGCTCCAGCCCGTCGGCGGTGTAGGTGACGCCGGGGGTGCCGGGAATTGCCATCGGGCTGATGCCGCTTTCGGTGTCGCGGTAGCGCTTGTACTCCGGCGTGCCGGCGGCGGCGGTGAGGCGTTCGGTGCGGCAGGGCCGGTCTTCGGGGCGGTCGACGATGGCGCGCGACTGGCCCATGAACTGGTCAGACAGCACCAGCGCCGGCGCCTGCAGCGCCTCGGCCAGTTCCACCGCCCATTGCGTGGTGCCGGCGCAGTCTTCGATCGAGCTGGGCGCCAGCACCAGCCGCGGCGCGTCGCCGTGCAGGCCGAAGACGGCGAACGAGAGGTCGCTCTGCTCGCTCTTGGCCGGGATGCCGGTCGAAGGGCCGCCACGCATGACGTCGACGACGACGATGGGCACCTCGGCCGCGACCGCGAGGCCAATGCCTTCGGCCATCAGCGACAGGCCGGGCCCGGCGGTGGCGGTGAGCGAAGGCACGCCGCCGAAGCTGGCGCCGATGATCATGTTGACCGAGGCCAGTTCGTCCTCGGCCTGCAGCAGCGAGCCGCCGACCTTGGTGAGCGCCGGCGCCATCCACTCCAGCATCTCGGTGGCCGGGGTGATGGGGTAGGCGGCGACGAAGCGCACGCCGCCCTTGATGGCCCCGTAGCCGGCGGCTTCGTTGCCGCTGATGAGCCAGCGCCGGGCGCCGCCTTGCGCGGGGCCCAGCCTGGGCAGCGCGGGCGCTTCGGCGGCTGCCGCCATGCCGGCGTGCAGCGCGTTCAGGTTGGCGGCCAGCGCCTCGTCGCCGCGCTTCCAGCCGTCGCGCACCGCGTCTTCCAGCGCCGCGGTCGGCAGGCCGGCCAGCGCGCCCGCCAGGCCCAGCGCGAGCATGTTGACCCAGCTGCCGGGAATGGCCTTGGCCATCTTCTTCAGCGGCAGCACGTGTGCCTTTGCGCCGCCGGCCAGGAAGACGGGCGGCATCTCGCCGCCTTCGCTGTCGCCGATGGCCAGGCTGCCGGCGTGCAGCGGGATCTCGTCGGCGAAGCGGTTCACGTTCTGCCAGTCCACCGCCAGCAGCAGGTCGAAGTGGTCGCCCAGGCTCTGCAGCGGCTGCGGCCCCAGCCGCACCAGCGCCGCGGCCTCGCCGCCGCGGATCTGCGGTCCGCTGGTGCGCACCATCAGGCCGTAGTAGCCGGCGCGGGCGGCGGCGTCCAGCAGCAGCGTGCCGGCGGTCATGACGCCGCTGCCGCCGCTGCCGGCGATGGCGACCGTGAAGGAACCCGAGGCGATGTCCATGGCCGGCTCCGCGGCAACGCGATGGACGTCAGTGAATCTTCGGCACCGCCCGCCGGGCCTGATCTGGATCAAAGGCGGGGTGGATTCGGGTTCCCAGAATCGGGCAAACCCGCAAACCGGTACTGCTTTACCGGAATTAGGGTTCCATCCATCGTCTTGAAGGAGACCGGCCGATGGCGATCGCTGCCCACCGCTGGCTGATGACGGCCCCCGCCGCACCCCTGGTGCGTGCCGACTTCGTTGCCGAGCCCGGCCCGGGCGAGGTGGTGGTCCAGGTCGCCGGCTGCGGCGTCTGCCACACCGACCTGGGCTACTACTACGACGGCGTGCGCACCAACCAGCCGCTGCCGCTGGCGCTGGGGCACGAGATCAGCGGCGTCGTGGTCGCCACCGGCGCCGGCGCGGAAGGCTGGATGGAACGCCCGGTCATCGTGCCGGCCGTGCTGCCCTGCGGCACCTGCGACCTCTGCCGGCGTGGCCTGGCCACCATCTGCCGCACGCAGAAGATGCCGGGCAACGACATCCACGGCGGCTTCGCCAGCCACATCGTCGTGCCCTCGCGCGGGCTGTGCCCGGTGGACCTGCAGCGCCTGGCCGCGGTGGGGCTGAAGCTGCCGCAGGTGAGCATCGTCGCCGACGCGCTGACCACGCCCTACCAGGCGGTGCGCCGCGCCGGCGTGGTGCCGGGCAGCCTGGCCGTGGTGGTGGGCGCCGGCGGCGTGGGCGGCTACTGCGTGCAGGTGGCGCGCGCCTTCGGTGCCCAGGTGGTGGCGATCGACGTCGACGAGCGCAAGCTGGCCTCGGCAGCCGAAGGCGGCGCCGCGCTCACGCTCAACAGCCGCCAGATGGACGGCAAGGCACTGAAGGCGGCGATCAACGCCTTCGCCAAGCAGCAGGGGCTGCGCAGCACCGAGTGGTTCGTCTTCGAATGCTCCGGCACCGCGGCCGGCCAGACCACCGCCTTCGGCCTGCTGGTGCATGGCGCCACGCTCTCGGTCGTCGGCTTCACGATGGACAAGGTCGAACTGCGCCTGTCCAACCTGATGGCCTTCGACGCCCGTGCCCTGGGCAACTGGGGTTGCCCGCCGGAGTTCTACCCCGCGGCGCTGGACCTGGTGCTCGAAGGCCAGGTGCGCATCGCGCCCTTCGTCGAGACGCACCCGCTGGCCGACATCAACGCCGTGTTCGACGCCGTGCACCACCGTGCCATCCAGCGCCGTGCCGTGCTGGTGCCCTGACCCACCTTCAAGGAGGAACCCATGAGCCTCGCCCCGATGCTGGACTTCAAGAACCACGACCTCGTCGACGACATCGCGCGCCCGGGCGTGCGCTACGAGAAGCGCCCCGCGAAACGGCCCGACGGCAGCGTCGCCGAAGGCCTGTACAACGCCTGGATCACGCTCGACAACCCTGCGCAGTACAACAGCTACACCACCGACATGGTGAAGGGCGTGATCCTGGCGCTGCGAGCCGCTTCCGACGCGCGCGACGTCAACTGCGTGGTGTTCACCGGCAGCGGCGACAAGGCCTTCTGCACCGGCGGGAACACGAAGGAATACGCCGAGTACTACGCCGGCCAGCCGCAGGAATACCGCCAGTACCTGCGCCTGTTCAACGACATGGTCAGCGCGCTGCTGGCCTGCGACAAGCCGGTGATCTGCCGCGTCAACGGCATGCGCATCGGCGGCGGGCAGGAGATCGGCATGGCCTGCGACTTCTCGGTCGCGCAGGACCTGGCGCGATTCGGCCAGGCGGGCCCGAAGCACGGTTCGGCACCGATCGGCGGCGCCACCGACTTCCTGCCGGTGATCGTGGGTGCCGAGCGCGCGATGGCGGCCTGCGTGCTGTGCGAGCCCTTCAGCGCCCACAAGGCGTACCAGATGGGCATCCTGACCGACGTGGTGCCGGCGCTGAAGGTGGATGGCAAGTTCGTCGCCAATCCCACCGTGGAAACGCAGCGCCAGTTCGACGAGTTCGGCCGCGTGGCCTACGGCGAACCGAAGACCGGCGCCGAACTCGAAGCCGGCAAGGCGATGATGAAGGAGGGCCAGGTCGATCTCTCGCTGCTGGACGCGAAGGTCGAGGAACTGTGCGCCAAGATCCTGCTCACCTTCCCCGAGTGCACGCTGAAGACGCTGGAGGAACTGCGCAAGCCCAAGCTCGACGCCTGGAACCGCAACAAGGAGAACTCGCGCGCCTGGCTGTCGCTGAACATGATGACCGAGGCGCGCTCGGGCTTCACCGCCTTCAACAGCGGCACCAAGGACGACCGCGAGGTCGACTTCGTGCTGCTGCGCCAGAAGCTGGCCGCCGGCCAGAGCTGGGTGGGCACGCTGCACGACGAGATCCAGCCCAAGGCCAGGAAGGCGTAAGGCGATGGCCTGCCTGAAGGACTGGCTCGAGCAGGAAGGCGCGCTGCTGCGGCTGCGCCTTGCGCGGCCGAAGGCCAACATCGTCGACGCCGAGATGATCGCCGCGCTGCACGGCGCGCTGCGCGCCTGGTCGACACAGGCTTCGCTGCGCGGCGTGCTGCTGGACGCCGAAGGGCCGCACTTCAGCTTCGGCGCCAGCGTCGAGGAACACCTGCCCGACCGTTGCGCGGCGATGCTGGCGTCGCTGCACGCGCTGATCGTCGCGATGGTCGAGTTCCCGGTGCCGATCCTGGTGGCGGTGCGCGGCCAGTGCCTGGGCGGCGGGCTGGAAGTGGCGCTGGCCGGCGGACCGATCTTCGCCGCGCCCGACGCCCAGTTCGGCCAGCCCGAGATGAAGCTGGGCGTCTTCGCCCCCGCTGCTTCGGTGCTGCTGCCCTTCCGGGTGAACCAGCCGGCGGCGGAAGACCTGCTGTTCACCGGCCGCTCGGTCAACGCGCCCGACGCGAAGGCGATGGGCCTGGTGCACACCGTGTTCGAAGACCCCGAAGCCGCCGCGCTGGCGTACTTCACCGAACACCTGGCGCCCAGGAGCGCCGCCGCGCTGGCCTGTGCCGTCACCGCCGCGCGCGCCGAGATGCGGCGCACCGTGGTGCAGCGCCTGGCCGAGGTGGAGGCGCTGTACCTGACCCGACTCATGTCCACGCGCGACGCCAACGAAGGCCTGGTCGCCTTCCTGGCCAAGCGCAAACCCGTCTGGGAGCACCGCTGATGAACGCGCCCCGCCCCGTGAATGCGATCGTCGAGCAGTGCCAGGCGCTGTTCGAGGACCTCCACTTCAACGCCGTCAAGGAATGGAAGGCGGCCGTGCCGGGCCGCAAGGCGATCGGCTACATGCCGGTCTACGTGCCGCGCGAGCTGGTGCACGCCGCCGGCATGCTGCCGGTGGGCATCCTGGGCGGCGGCGACGCGCTGGAGGTGATCCAGGGCGACGCCTACTACCAGAGCTACATCTGCCGCATCCCGCGCAGCACCATCGAGCTGGCGCTCACCGGCCGGCTCGACAGCCTGGACGGCATGCTGTTCCCGAGCATCTGCGACGTCATCCGGAATCTTTCCGGCATGTGGCAGATCCTGTTCAAGGACAAGTACGTCAAGTACATCGACGTGCCGCAGAACTACGTCGACAACATCGGCGGCAGCTTCTACGTGCACGAGATGCAGACGCTGCGCGAAGACCTGGGCAGGCTGCGTGGCGCGCCCATCACCGACGCCGAGCTGAACGCGAGCATCGCCGTCTACAACGACAACCGCGCCGCGATCCGCGACCTCTACACCTACCGCGCGGTCAAGCCCTGGCAGGCGCCCACCTCCGAGGTCTACCTGCTGCTGCGCGCCGGCATGGTGCTGCCGCCCGAAGCGCACACGGCGCTGGTGCGCGAGTACCTGGCCGCCACCGACCTGGTGCCGCGCGCCAAGCGCGACAACGCGCGCGTCGTCATCAACGGGTCGTTCTGCGAACAGCCGCCACTGGCGCTGATCAAGTCGATCGAGATGAGCGGCTGCTACATCGTCGACGACGACTTCATCCTCGTCACGCGCTGGCTGCTGGACGACGTGCCGGCGAACAGCGACCCGCTGCAGGAACTCTCCAAGGCCTTCCTGCACCGCAGCGCCAGCACGGCTGCCAAGTACGACGCGAAGCGGGAAGAGAAGGGCGTCTTCCTGATGAAGCAGGTGAAGACGCGCGGCGCCGAAGGCGTGATCTTCGCCGCCCCTTCGTTCTGCGACCCCGCGCTGCTGGAGCGGCCCATGCTGCAGGACGTGCTGGGGCGCCAGAAGATCCCGCACACCGCGTTCAAGTACGCCGAGAACACGGGCCAGATGGCCCCCATCCGCGAACAGGCCGGCACCTTCGCCGATTCGATCAAGCTCTGGAGCGCCGCATGAACACCATCGCCATGCCGGAAACGAAGAAGAAGCCCGTCGTCCAGAAAGAGGACGCGATGAACCTTCAGAAGGAGCTCATCAACCAGAACTACATGGAGCTGGCCACGGCACGGGCGAACAACCGCAAGGTCAGCGCCACCTTCGTGCCCGGCAACCTGAACGAGTTGCTGATGTGCTTCGACTTCGCGCGCAGCCTGCCGGAGACCAACGCGCTGCAGAACGGCATGCGCAAGAAGAGCGGCAAGATGATCATGGACGCCGAGCGCGACGGCCAGAGCGAGGACGTCTGCACCTACGTCAAGGCCGACCTGGGCATGATGATGGGCGGCGAGATCGGCCCCACGGGCGACCCGCTGCCGCGGCCCGACATCCTGCTGCTCAGCTACACCGGCTGCTTCACCTTCATGAAGTGGTTCGAGCTGGTGCGCCACAAGTACGGCTGCGAGACCGTGATGCTGCACGTGCCCTACCAGGGCGAAGGCCGCATCCAGCCGGCGATGCGCGACTACGTGGTCAAGCAGCTGAAGGAGACCGTGATCCCGACGCTGGAGCGCATCTCGGGCGTCAAGTTCGACATCGACCGCCTGCGCCAGTACATGAAGGAGTCGGTCAAGGCGGAGGAAGACCTGGTGCGCGTGCTGCAGTCGGCGAAGAACCGGCCTTCGCCCATCGACGGCTACTTCGGCGCCGTGTACTACATCGGCCCCATCTTCACCGCCTTCCGCGGCACGCCCGAGGCGACGCAGTACTACAACGTGCTGCGCCAGGAGATCGAGCAGCGCGTGCGCGAGGGCAAGGGCCCCATCACGCCCGAAGGCGAGATGGGGGAGGAGAAGTACCGCCTGGTGGTCGAAGGCCCGCCCAACTGGACCAGCTTCCGCGACTTCTGGAAGATGTTCTACGAGGAAGGCGCGGTGGTGGTCTCGTCGACCTACGCCAAGGTGGGCGGCCTGTACGACTTCGGCTTCCGCCACGACCCCGACCATCCGCTGGAAAGCCTGGCCGACTACTGCCTGGGCTGCTACACCAACCTGAACCTGCCGTCGCGGATCGACATGATCTGCCGGTACATCGACGAGTACCAGGCCGACGGTCTGCTGATCAACAGCATCAAGAGCTGCAACAGCTTCTCGGCCGGCCAGCTGCTGATCCTGCGCGAGGTGGAGAAGCGCACCGGCAAGCCGGCCGCCTTCATCGAGACCGACCTCGTCGACCCGCGCTACTTCTCGGCCGCCAACGTGAAGAACCGGCTGGAGAGCTACTTCCAGATGGTCAAGCAGAAGCGCACCACGGGCGTCGGGGCGGGCGTGCAGCCGGTGATCCCGATCGCCGCCGCGCATTGAGGAGGGCCAGGACCATGCGCTGCTTCATCGGCATCGACCTCGGGAGCACCACCACCAAGGCGGTGGTGATCGACGAGCACCAGAACATCCTCGGCCGCGGCATCACCAATTCGCGGTCGAACTACGACACCGCGGCCACCATCGCCAAGCAGGAGGCGCTGCTCAACGGGCGCTTCCACCTTTTCCGCCAGGCGCTGGCGTCGACGAAGGCGCTCAACGGCGGGCTGGACACCTTCGTGCAGCAGCTCGAACGCGACTTCCGCGCCGAGCAGTACCTGGAACAGCTGGCCGACCTGCGCAGCACCTGCGAACGAAATCTCGCCAACACCAACTTCGGCGACGCCAAGAAGGCCGTGGGCGAGGCGCTGGCCGAGGTGTTCCGCCGCCTGACCGAAGAGGCGCCGGCGCTCTTCCAGCCCGGCGCGCGCCGCAAGAGCGACTTCTTCCGCGACATCGCCGGCGGCCAGTACCTGGCGGCGGGCGAGGCGGTGGCGAAGGAGGCGGGCATCCGCTACGACTTCCTGCTCAACCTGTTCGACCGCTCGATCATCGAGGTCGAGAACCGGGTCTACGCCGACTCGATCCGGCGCCACCTGCTGGCGGCGCTGGAGCGCAGCTTCGCCGTGCTGCCCGAAGCGGCGCAGCACCGCACCCAGGTGGAAGCGCCGATCCGCGGCGTGCTCGACACCGAGATGGAGGAGACCTACGTCGTCGGCACCGGCTACGGCCGCGCGCGGCTGCCGTTCAGCAAGGAGCACATCCGCAGCGAGATCCTCTGCCACGGGCTGGGTGCGCACGTCATGTACCCGGGCACCGCCACCGTGCTGGACATCGGCGGCCAGGACACGAAGGCGATCCAGGTCGACCCGGCCGGCATCGTCGAGAGCTTCCAGATGAACGACCGCTGCGCCGCCGGCTGCGGGCGCTACCTGGGCTACATCGCCGACGAGATGAACATGGGCCTGCACGAGCTGGGCCCGCTGGCGATGCAGTCGACGAAGACGGTGCGCATCAACTCCACCTGCACCGTGTTCGCCGGCGCCGAGCTGCGCGACCGCCTGGCGCTGGGCGACAAGCGCGAGGACATCATGGCCGGCCTGCACCGCGCCATCATCCTGCGTGCGATGTCGATCCTGGCGCGCAGCGGCGGCATCCGCAACGAGTTCACCTTCACCGGCGGCGTGGCCAAGAACGAGGCCGCGGTGAAGGCGCTGAAGGAACTGGTGCACGAGAACTACGGCGAGCTCGCGCTCAACATCGACCCCGATTCGATCTTCACCGGGGCGCTGGGCGGCGCCACCTTCGCGTGGCGGGCGGTGGTGGAAGAAGGCAAGACGGCGGAGGCACGGCAATGATCCACAAGACCATTCACACGGTGGGCATCGACATCGGCTCGGGCGCCGTCAAGAGCACGCTCTTCCGCATCGAAGGCGAGAAGGTCGACTGGCTGGCCAAGCGTTGCGAGCGCATCCGCCGCCGCGACCCGATGACGCTGGCGCAGGAAGGCTTCGAAGGCGTGCTGGCCGACGCCGGGCTGGCGGGCAACGACGTCGCCTACATCGCCACCACCGGCGAAGGCGAGAACGTCAGGTTCGCCACCGGCCACTTCTATTCGATGACCACGCACGCGCGCGGCGGCGTCTTCCTGCACCCGGGCGCGGCGGCGGTGGTCGACATCGGCGCCCTCAACGGGCGAGCGATCTACGTCGACCCGCGCGGCAAGGTCCTCTCCTACAAGATGACCAGCCAGTGCGCTTCGGGCTCCGGACAGTTCCTGGAGAACATCGCGCGCTACCTGGGCGTGGCCGTGGAGGAGATCGGCGCCCTCTCGCAGAGCGCGAAGGACCCCGAGAAGGTGAGCTCGATCTGCGCCGTGCTGGCCGAGACCGACGTCATCAACATGGTCAGCCGCGGCATCGCGACGCCGGATATCCTGAAAGGCATCCATCTTTCGATGGCTTCGCGCATCGTCAAGCTGCTGAAGGTGACCGGGATCAAGACCGGCACCGCCCTGTTGACCGGAGGATTGGCGCTGGACACCGGCCTGCTGGCCGCGATCCAGGAGGAGATGGTCAACGAGAAGGTCGACGTGCAGGCCGTGAGCCACCCCGATTCCATCTACGCCGGCGCCATCGGCGCCGCGCTGTGGGGGGCCTACCGCCATCAGCGACTGCAGGAACTTCAGGAACAAGCCGCGGCTTGAGGAGAGACGGAATATGGCACTGCTCATCAACGACGACTGCACCGCCTGCGACGCCTGCAAGCCGGTGTGCCCGAACGACGCCATCGCGGTCGGCGACCCCATCTACCTGATCGACCCGCTGCGCTGCACCGAATGCGTGGGTGCCGAGGAAGAACCCCAGTGCAAGCTGGTGTGCCCGGCCGACAGCATCGTGCAGCACCCCGACTTCGTCGAGTCGAAGGAGGCGCTGCTCGAGAAGTACGAGTCTTTACACGGCTGACAGACATCACGCCTGCCGGGGGCATCGCGGCAGGAGTAACTTGGCCGGCATCACCACCGCCGTGGAGTTGCCGCATGAACCGAGAGATGCCCCTGCCCACCTCGCGCCTGGAAGGCGCGGTCTCGCTCGTCCAGGCCCAGCCCCTGGGCGCGACCCCGGTGACGCTGGATTCGAATGCGGTCGAGGTGATGACCGACCTCACGCAGGTGAAGGCCGCCACCGTGAGCCCGGCGGCGACGCTGCAGCAGGCCGAACAGGCCATGATCTGGAAGGGCGTGCGCATGCTCTTCGTCGTCAGCGAGATGCCGGCCGTGCTGGGCCTGGTCACCGACCACGACCTGCGCGGCGAACGCCCGCTGCGCATGGTGCAGCAGCGCGGCCTGCGCTTCGACGAGATCAGCGCCGCCGACGTGATGACGCCGCTGCACGCACTGGAAGCGGTGGACTTCGACGACCTGCGCCACGCCTTCGTCGGCAACATCGTGGCCACGCTGAAGAAGCACGGCCGCAACCACCTGCTGGTGGCGCAGCAGCCCGGCCCCGGCCTGCCGGCGCTGGTGCGCGGCGTGTTCTCGCGCAGCCAGGTGGAACGCCAGCTGGGCCGCCGGCTCGAGGTGGTGGAAGTGGCGAACAGCTTCGCCGACCTGGGTGTGATGCTCGCCTGATTCACCCCGTTCGGGCGCCGGGTTCGTAGAACCCGCAGCCGACGACGGCGTCGGCCTTGCGGGAGCGAACCTTGATGCCCAATCGTCGACAGATCCTCTTCGGCGGTGCCGCCTTCGCGGCCACCGCCTGCCTGCCGGTGCACGCGCGCGCCGGCGCCACCCTCATCGCCTACCGCGACGACGCGGAGATGGCGGCGGCCCTGGACCGCTGGCGGGAAGCCGGCCAGCGGGCGCAGCGTGAGCTGCGGCGCGAGGCCGTGACCGGCCTGCAGCTGAGCGTTGCGCCCGCCGCCCCGGCCGCGGCGAAAGCCGCCGCCGACGGCGCCGGCAGCGCCGCCGAGTCGGTGACCAACGTACAGACCGCTGGCGTGGACGAAGGCGGCATCGTCAAGCTGGCGGGCGACTACCTGGTCATCCTGCGCCGGGGCCGGCTTTTCACCGTGCGCGTGGGCGGCGACGCGCTGCAGCCGCTGGCGGCCGTGGACGCCTACGCGCCCGGCAGCGACCCCGCCGGCGCCTGGTACGACGAACTGCTGGTGGCCGAGCGCACGGTGGTCGTCATCGGCTACAGCTACGCGCGCGGCGGCACCGAGGTCGGCCTGTTCGACCTGGGGCCCGAAGGCACGCTGGTGCACCGCGGCACCTGGCACCTGCGCAGCTTCGACTACTGGTCGGCGCGCAACTACGCCAGCCGGCTCATCGGTCGCAAGCTGGTGTTCTATTCGCCCACGCTGCTGCAGCCCTGGGGGCCGGCGCCGATGGGCCTGTTGCCCGGCTGGCGGCGCTGGAGTGCCGGTGCGCTCCCCGGCGGATTCCAACGCATTCTTCCGGCCACGCGCGTGTACCGCAGCGACGACGATTTCGACCCCGGCGAGGCGCTGGCGCTGCACACCGTGACCACGGTGGACCTGGGCGGCGACGAGCCGCGCTGCGAGTCCACCGCGGTGCTGGGACCGGCCGGACGCGTGTTCTACGTCTCCGGCGCGTCGGTCTATGTCTGGACCGCCTCGGTGCGCCGCAACGGCGCGGCGGCCGTGTTCCGCCTGCCGCTGGACGGTGCGGCGCCGAGCGCGCTGAAGACGGCGGGCGTGCCGATCGACCAGCTCTCGTTCCTGGAAGACGCGGGCCATCTCAACGTGCTGTTGCGCGACACCGGCGGTGGCGAAGGCATGTGGCGTTCAGAAGGCAGCGCCGGCGCGCTGGCGCTTCTGCGCGTGCCGCTGGCCGCCTTCGGCGACGGCCGCGACGCCGCGCGCCGCGAGCACTACCGCCGCCTGCCGGCGCCGCCGCAAGGCTGGGGGCTGCAGAACCGTTTCGTCGGCGACTGGCTGCTGTGGGGCACGCCGCAGGACCCGCGCGCCTGGGCACTGCGCTTCGCCGACGGCGGCGCGGAGCCGCAGGCGCTGGTCACGGGCCATGGCATCGAACGCATCGAGGCGTTGGGCCGCGACGCGCTGCTGGCGGGCAACGCGGGCAGCGAGCTTCAGTTGAGCCTGGTGCAGTTGGCACGCGGCAGCGCCATCCTTGCCGGCCACCACGTGCAGCCCGACGCGCGCCAGGGCGAGACGCGCACCCACGGCTTCTTCTACCGCGCCACCGGCAGCGAAGAGGGCCTGCTCGGCCTGCCGGTGCTGGGCCCGGGCGCGCGCCGGCGCGGCGTCTTCGCCGGCGCACAAGGATCGGCCGCGGTGCTGTTCCTGCGCCGGCGCGAAGGTCAGTTGCACGAACTGGGCAGCCTGCGCGCCGACGGCGCGCCGGCGGACGACGCCTGCAGGGCCAGCTGCGTGGACTGGTATGGCAACGCGCGCCCCCTGTTCCTGGGCACGCGGCTGTTCGCGCTGATGGGCTACGAGCTGGTCGAAGGCCGGCTGGAGGCACGTGCCTGGGGGCGCGAGGCGCTGCTCGAGCGGCGCCGCGTCAGCTTCGCGCCCGGCGCGGCGCCGGGCGGGCGCTACTCGCCGTTCGGCTGAATCAGCTCGAAGGCGGCGAAGGGTTCGACACCGGCGCGGCCGCCGGCGGCGTGGCCGGCGTCGGCACCGGTGCCTTCGTCACGCGCACGCGGCCACCGGTGGTGACCAGCACCACCGAGTCGCCTGGCTCCAGCGATTCCTTGCCCTTGGCCTGCACGATGGCGCGGCGTTCGCCGTTGCGCAGCTGGACCAGGATCTCCAGCGCTTCCTCGCGCGTGCCGAAGCGTTCGACCGTGTTGCCGACCACGCCGCCGACGACGGCGCCGATCACGCCCACGGCCATGCCTTCGCGGCGGCCGCCGACACTGCCGCCGGCGATGGCGCCCGTCACGGCGCCGGCGGCGCCGCCGATGCCGCTTTGCGAGCCTTCGACGACCACCGGACGCGTGGAGAGCACCACGGCGTCCTGCACGACGCTCATGCGGTTGGCGTCGCGCGGGTTGACGACGTCGGGGCTGGTGGTGGAACAGCCGGCCAGCACGGCCAGCACCAGGGTGGCGGACAGCAGGCGCTTCATGATGGGATCTCCGTTCGGCGGAACCGGGTTCATCTTCGCAAATGGGGGCTTTCCGGGTGATTCACCCGGGCATGCGAAGGTAAAGATTTGTCAGCCGTGCAGACGGCTGCTGCGCGGCACGCTGGCGAGCAGGAAGTCCATCTGGTCGGCCAGGATGCGGCGGCCGCGCAGGATCATGTCTTCATGCAGGCTGGGCACGTAAGGCAGGTAGAGCAGCGTCATGTGCGCTTCTTCGGGCAGCCGGTTGCCCTTGTGGCCGTTGCAGGTGCGGCACGCGGTGATGCAGTTCATCCAGGTGTCTTCGCCCCCGCGCGAAACGGGGCGGATGTGCTCGCGCGTGAGCTCGTCGAAGTGGAAGCGGCCGCCGCAGTAGGCGCAGACCTGGCGGTCGCGCACGAAGAGCTTGGGGTTGGACAGCGCCGGCGTCACGCGCCAGGCGCGCGAAGGCACGGCGCCGCGCACGGCGATGATGGGGTGCACCTCGATGCGCGACTGCAGCCCGGTGGTGCGCTGGATGCCACCGCGCAGCACGTGGAAGGCGCGGCCCAGCGTCCAGGCGACGCCGTCGCTGGCGTACAGGATGGCCGCCTCGCGTGGCGAGATCCACGCTTGCGGACGGCCCGAAACGTCGAGCTGCAGGACCTCCATGAGGTGCGAGCGTAAAGCATTCTGGCGCTGGCTCTCAAGCAAGGGCCATGCAAGCCGGCTTTAGGCCCGCGCGTCTAGAAAATGTCACGCAAGGGCCGCCGCCGCCGCGCGCGATCCCGGCAGAATAGAACGATCGTTCGTTTTCGGACGGCCCTCTGGTTTTGCCTTCTTGAGCGTCCAGCCTCCCACCCCCGCCGCCCGCGGCGCCGACACGAAGCCCCTGCCCAAGGGCCAGCAGACGCGCGCCGCCATCCTGGACGCGGCGCTCGGGCTGGCTTCGCACATGGGGCTGGAAGGACTGTCCATCGGCGCGCTGGCCGAACTCATGCAGATGAGCAAGTCGGGCGTCTTCGCCCACTTCGGCTCGCGCGAGGAACTGCAGATCTCGGTCATCCGCGAGTACCACGCGCGCTTCGAGGCCGAGGTCTTCCAGCCCGCGATGGGTGAAGAGCGCGGCCTGCCGCGCCTGGCGGCGCTGTTCGAACGCTGGGTCAGGCGCGTCTCGGTGGAACTGGACTCGGGCTGCATCTACATCAGCGGCGCGGTCGAGTTCGACGACCGCCCGGGCCCGGTGCGCGACGCGCTCGCCGGCATGGTGCGCACCTGGCACGCGGCGCTGGAACGCGCCATCCGCCAGGCGGTCGAAGAAGGACAACTGCGGCCGGACACGGACGCGATGCAGATGCTGTTCGAGATCCACGGCCTGATCCTCGCGCTGCACCACGACGCGCGCTTCCTGCGCCAGCCCAACGTGCTGGACCGGGCGCGCAAGGGTTTCGAGCGCGTGGTCGAGCACTACCGCCTGCCGGCGCGCCGCAACGCGCGCCGCTGATTTCTTCTCATTCCCCCGCCCCACGACAGGAGCACCCCCATGGCCCAGTACACCCCGCCGCTGCGCGACCTGCAGTTCGTGCTGCACGAGCTGCTGAACGTGACCGACGAGCTGAAGCTGCTGCCCCGCCACGCCGACATCGACGCCGACACCATGAACGCGGTGCTGGAGGAAGCCGGCAAGTTCGCCGCCCAGGTGACCTTCCCGCTCAACATCAGCGGCGACGCCGAAGGCTGCACGCTGGACAAGGCCACCCACGAGGTGAAAGCGCCCAAGGGCTTCAAGGAGGCCTACGCCAAGTACGTGGAAGGCGGCTGGCCGGCGCTTTCGACCGACCCAGCGTACGGGGGCCAGGGCCTGCCGCTGGTGCTGAACCAGTGCCTGTACGAGATGCTGAACTCGGCCAACCAGGCCTGGACCATGTACCCGGGCCTGAGCCATGGCGCCTACGAGTGCCTGCACCAGCACGGCACGCCCGAGCAGAAGGCCACCTTCCTGCCCAAGCTGACCAGCGGCGAGTGGACCGGCACCATGTGCCTGACCGAGCCGCACTGCGGCACCGACCTGGGCATGCTGCGAAGCAAGGCCGAGCCGCAGGCCGACGGCAGCTACCGCATCACCGGCGAGAAGATCTTCATCTCCGCCGGCGAGCACGACCTGGCCGAGAACATCATCCACCTGGTGCTGGCGCGCCTGCCGGACGCGCCGCAGGGCAGCAAGGGCATCAGCCTGTTCGTGGTGCCGAAGGTCCTGGTGAACGCCGACGGCAGCCTGGGCGCGCGCAACGGCATCCACTGCGGCGCTCTCGAGCACAAGATGGGCATCCACGGCAATGCCACCTGCCAGATGATCCTGGAAGGCGCGGTCGGCACCCTGGTGGGCGAGCCGCACAAGGGCCTGGCGGCGATGTTCGTGATGATGAACGCGGCCCGCCTGGGCGTGGGCAACCAGTCGCTGGGCCTCACCGAGGTGGCCTACCAGAACGCGGTGGCCTACGCGAAGGACCGCATCCAGATGCGCAGCCTTTCGGGCCCGAAGGCGCCCGACCGTCCGGCCGACCCCATCATCGTGCACCCCGACGTGCGCAAGATGCTGCTCACCGCGCGCGCCTATGCCGAAGGCGGCCGCGCGCTGGCCTGCTGGACCGCGCTGCTGATCGACAAGGAGATCTCCAGCGACGACGAGGACGAGCGCAAGGAGTGCGCCGACCTGGTGGCGCTGCTCACGCCCATCATCAAGGCGTTCTTCACCGACAACGGCTGGATCGCCACCAGCGCCTGCATGCAGGTCTTCGGCGGCCACGGCTACATCAAGCAGCAGGGCATGGAACAGCTGGTGCGCGACGCGCGCATCAACATGATCTACGAGGGCACGAACACTGTGCAGTCGCTGGACCTGCTGGGCCGCAAGGTGCTGGGCGACAACGGCAGGAAACTGAAGAAGTTCGGCAAGCTGGTGAGCGACTTCATCGAGGAGGAAGGCACCGACGAGAAGATGCAGGAGTTCGTGAACCCGCTCGCCGACCTGGGCGACAAGGTCACCAAGCTCACCACCGAACTGGGCATGAAGGCGTTCCAGAACCCCGATGAGGTGGGCGCCGCGGCGGTGGACTACCTGCGCGTGTGCGGCCACCTGGTCTACGCCTACTTCTTCGCCCGCATGGCCAGGATCGCGCTCGCGAAGCAGGATTCGGGCGACCCGTTCTACAAGGCCAAGCTGGCCACGGCGCGCTTCTACTTCGCCAAGCTGCTGCCGGAGACGGCCGGCCTCATCCGCAGCGCGCGCGCCGGCGTGGCGCCGCTGATGGCGATGGAAGAAGCGCTGTTCTGAAACCAACCCACCCCAGGGGGAGACAGAAGATGAAAAAGACATTGATGACGCTGGCGTCCCTGGCGCTTGCCGCCGCCTTCGGCACCGCCTTCGCGCAGGCCACGCCCGCCGGGCTGTGGAAGACCATCGACGACGAGACCAAGCAGGAGAAGTCGCTCGTGCGCATCGTCGACAACGCCGGCGTGCTGGCGGGCAGGATCGAGAAGCTGCTCGATCCCACCAAGCAGGACGCGAAGTGCGACAAGTGCAGCGACGCGCGCAAGGACCAGCCGGTGATGGGCATGACCATCATCGAGAACGTGAAGAAGCATGCCGACGAAGCCTGGTGGGACGGCGGCAGCATCCTGGACCCCAACAACGGCAAGACCTACAAGGTGCGCCTCACGCCCAAGGACGGCGGCAAGACGCTCGAGGTGCGGGGCTTCATCGGCCCGTTCTACCGCAACCAGACCTGGCTGCGGGTCGAATAAGGAGTAGCAAGTGAATCGATTCCCCGTGCGCAAGGTGGCCGTGCTCGGCGCCGGCGTGATGGGCGCGCAGATCGCCGCCCACCTGGTCAACTGCAACGTGCCGGTGGTGCTGTTCGACCTGCCCGCCAAGGAAGGGCCGAAGAACGGCATCGCCACCAAGGCGATCGAGAACCTCAAGAAGCTCAAGCCCGCGCCGCTGGGCGTGCCGGAGGACGCGGCGCGCATCCAGCCCGCCAACTATGAAGAGCACCTGGCGCTGCTGGGCGAATGCGACCTCGTCATCGAGGCCATCGCCGAGCGCATGGACTGGAAGCTGGACCTGTACCAGCGCATCGCCGGCGCCCTGGCGCCGCATGCCATCGTCGCCAGCAACACCTCGGGCCTGTCGATTACCAAGCTCTCGGCGGCGCTGCCCGAAAGCGTGAAGCCGCGCTTCTGCGGCATCCATTTCTTCAACCCGCCGCGCTACATGCTGCTGGTGGAACTGATCAACACCCCGGCCACCCGGCCGGAAGTGCTGGACCAGCTGGAGAGCTTCGTCACCAGCACGCTG
The DNA here is from genome assembly GCA_044224175.1 of Rubrivivax sp. Lineage (GTDB taxonomy): Bacteria > Pseudomonadota > Gammaproteobacteria > Burkholderiales > Burkholderiaceae_C > Rubrivivax. The sequence goes on from JBGAKY010000018.1 coordinate 85,608, forward strand.
GGCAAGGGCGTGGTGCGGGCGAAGGACACGCCCAACTTCATCGCCAACCGGGTGGGCATTGCCGGCATGCTGGCCACCATCCACGAAGCGCAGAAGTTCGGCCTCTCGTACGACGTGGTCGACGACCTCACCGGCAAGAAGATGGGCCGCGCCTCCAGCGGCACCTTCCGCACCGCCGACGTGGTGGGCCTGGACACCATGGCGCACGTCATCAGGACGCTGCAGGACAACCTGGCCGACGATCCTTTCTTCCCCAGCTACGCCACGCCGCCGGTGCTGGCGAAACTCATCGAGCAGGGCGCGCTGGGCCAGAAGACCGGCGCCGGCTTCTACAAGAAGGTGGGCAAGGACATCCTGCGCCTGGATCCGGCCAAGGGCGAGTACGTGGCGGGCGGCGGCAAGGCCGAAGCGATCGTCGAGCGCATGCTCAAGAAGCCAGCCGCGGAGCGCCTGAAGCTGCTGCGCGAGAGCAGCAACCCGCAGGCGCAGTTCGTCTGGGCCATCCTGCGCGACGCCTTCCACTACGCCGCGGTGCACCTGGAGGCCATCGCCGACAACGCGCGCGACGTCGACTTCGCGATGCGCTGGGGCTTCGGCATGAAGCAGGGCCCGTTCGAGCTCTGGCAGGACGCCGGCTGGCAGCAGGTGGCCGGTTGGGTGAAGGAAGACATCGAAGCCGGCAAGGCGCTGTCGACCGCGCCGCTGCCGGCCTGGGTGTTCGACGGCCGCACCGGCGTGCACACGCCGGAAGGTTCGTGGAGCCCGTCGAAGAAGGCGTACGTGCCCAGGAGCGAACTGCCGGTCTACGGCCGCCAGCATTTCCCGGAAAGCGTGCTGGGCTCGGGCGCGAAGGATGCGCTCAAGAGCGGCACCGAGGTCTGGAAGAACGAGGAGATCCGCCTCTGGACGCCTGACGGCAGCGTGCTCATTGCCAGCATCACCGCCAAGCTGCACCTCATCAGTCCCGCGGTCACCGAAGGGCTGGTGAAGGCGGTCGAACTGGCCGAGCAGGGCTACCAGGGCCTGGTGATCTGGAGCCCGGACGACGTGTTCTCGGCCGGCGCCAACCTCGAATCGCTGATGCCGGTGTTCATGAAGCTGGGCGCCAAGGGCATCGCCCCTGAAGAGAAGAAGCTGCAGGACATGATGCTGCGGCTGCGCTACGCGCAGGTGCCGGTGGTCAGCGCCATCCGGGGCCTGGCGCTGGGCGGCGGCTGCGAGATCGCGGTGCACAGCGCACGACGCGTGGCGGCGATGGAAAGCTACATCGGCCTGGTGGAAGTGGGCGTGGGCCTCATCCCCGGCGGCGGCGGCCTGGCCTACGTGGCACGCCGCGCGGCCGAGATGGCGAACGCCGCGAACGCCAATGCCGACATCCTGAAGTTCGCCACCGACGGCTTCACCAACGCCGCGATGGCCAAGGTGGGCACGAGCGCGATCGAAAGCCGCAAGCTGGGCTACCTGGTCGAAGGCGACGTCATCGTGCCGCACAAGGACGAACTGCTGCACGTGGCGCTGACGCAGGCGAAGGCGATGGCCGAAAGCGGGTACCGCCCGCCGCCGAAGGCGCTGTTCCCGGTGGCCGGCCGCAACGCCATCGCCACCATCAAGGGCCAGCTCGCCAACATGCGCGACGGCGGCTTCATCAGCGCGCACGACTTCCACATCAGCACGCTGATCGCCGAGGTGGTGTGCGGCGGCGACGTCGACGCCGGTTCGCTGGTGACCGAGGACTACCTGATGGCGATGGAGCGCGAGCGCTTCTGCGCGCTGCTGGAACACCCGAAGACCCAGGAACGCATCATGGGCATGCTGCAGACCGGCAAGCCGGTGAGGAACTGAGATGAGCAAACAAGTTCAAGACGCCTACATCGTCGCCGCGACCCGCACGCCCATCGGCAAGGCGCCGCGCGGCATGTTCAGGAACATGCGGCCCGACGACCTGCTGGTCGCCGCGGTGCGCCACGCCATGCTGCAGGTGCCCGACCTCGACCCGAAGGCGATCGAGGACGCCATCGTCGGCTGCAGCTTCCCCGAAGGCGAGCAGGGCATGAACATGGCGCGCGCCGCGATGGTCATCGCCGGCCTGCCGCATTCGGTGGGCGGCGTCACCGTCAACCGCTTCTGCGCCAGCGGCGTCACCGCGCTCGCGATGGCGGCCGACCGCATCCGCGTCGGCGAGGCCGACGTGATGATCGCCGCCGGTGCCGAGAGCATGAGCCTGGTGCCGATGGGCGGCAACAAGCCCAGCTTCAACCCCGAGGTGTTCGCCAAGGACGAAAACGTCGGCATCGCCTACGGCATGGGCCTCACCGCCGAGAAGGTGGCCGCGCAGTGGAAGGTCACGCGCGAGGCGCAGGACGCCTTCGCGCTGGCGTCGCACCAGAAGGCGCTGGCCGCCATCCAGGCCGGCGCCTTCGCCGACGAGATGACGCCGGTGCAGGTGGTGAGCCGCATGCCCAGCCTGGCCACGGGCGGCATCGACATCCAGGCCCGCACCGTGAGCATCGACGAAGGCCCGCGCAAGGACACCACGCTCGAAGGGCTGGCCAGGCTGAAGCCGGTGTTCGCCGCCAAGGGCAGCGTCACCGCCGGCAACAGCAGCCAGACCAGCGACGGCGCCGGTGCGCTCATCCTCGCCAGCGAGAAGGCCGTCAAGCAGTTCGGCCTGAAGCCGCTGGCGCGCTTCGTCAGCTTCGCGGTGCGCGGCGTGCCGCCGGAGATCATGGGCATCGGCCCGATCGAGGCCATCCCGGCGGCGCTGAAGGCCGCCGGCCTGAAGCAGGACGACATCGACTGGATCGAGCTGAACGAAGCCTTCGCCGCGCAGGCGCTGGCGGTCATCAACTCGGTCGGCCTGGACGCCAAGAAGGTCAACCCGATGGGTGGCGCCATCGCGCTGGGGCACCCGCTGGGCGCCACCGGCGCCATCCGCGCCGCCACCGTGGTGCAAGCGCTGCGCCGCCACCAGCTGAAGTACGGCATGGTGACCATGTGCGTGGGCATGGGGCAGGGCGCCGCCGGCATCATCGAGCGCGTGTGAGCGGCCGGTGCGGCGACGCCACTTCGTCGCCGGCGCGCTGGGCGTGCCGGTGCTGCTGAACGGCTGCAGCATGGCCGACGTCGCGCAGTTCCCCACGCTGGCCGCCGCGCTGAAGACGCTGGAAGCGCTGCCCGCCGCAGCGCGCACGAAGAGCGGTTGGGACCTGGCGCGCGTGCTGCACCACGCGGCGCAGAGTGTCGAGTTCTCGATGCAGGGCTTCCCGCAGCTCAAGTCCGGGCTCTTCCGCGCCACCGTCGGCAAGGCCGCGTTCGCCGTCTTCGACGGCCGCGGCCGCATGAGCCATGGCCTGGACGAACCCATCCCCGGCGCACCGGTGCTCGCCGAGGGCGCGCCGCGGGCCGAGGCGCGCGCCCGGCTGCTGAAGGCGCTGCGCGACTTCGACGCCTGGACCGGCCCGCTGCAGCCGCACTTCGCCTACGGCGCGCTCGACAAGCCCGCGTTCGCGCGCGCCCACCTGATGCACCTGGCCGACCACTGGTCGGAAGTCATCGCCTGAGAGGAGACACTGCCGTGACCATCAAGACCGCCACCTTGAACGGCGTCGCGACGATCGAGATCGCGCGCCCCGAGAAGAAGAACGCGCTCACGATCGCGATGTACGCCGCCATGGCCGAGGCGCTGAACGCCGCCGCGGCCGACCACTTGGTGCGCGCGGTGCTCATCACCGGCCAGCCCGGCATCTTCACCAGCGGCAACGACATCGAGGACTTCATGAAGCGCCCGCCCGGCAGCGGCAGCGACGCGGCCGAGTCGCCGGTGTTCCTTTTCATGCGCGCGCTGCTCGAATGCGACAAGCCGGTGGTGGTCGCGGTCACCGGCGCGGCCATCGGCATCGGCACCACGATGCTGCTGCACTGCGACTTCGTCTACGTCTCCGACGAGGCGCGCCTGGCGATGCCCTTCGTCAGCCTGGGGCTGGTGCCCGAATTCGCGTCCAGCCTGCTGGTGCCGCAGCTGATGGGCCACGCGCGCGCGGCAGAAAAGCTGCTGCTGGGCGACCCCTTCACCGGCGAACAGGCGGTGGACTGCGGCATCGCGAACGCGGTGCTGCCGGCTTCGGAGGTGGTGAACCACGCGCGCCGCGTCGCCGAGCGCTTCAACACGCTGCCGCCGGGCGCCGTGCGCGGCGCCAAGCGGCTGCTGCGCACGCCTCAGCGCGAAGCCATCCTGGCCACCATCAAGACCGAAGGCGAGCTCTTCGGCCAGCGCCTGCGCAGCCCGGAAGCGATGGAGGCCTTCCAGGCCTTCTTCCAGAAGCGCAAGCCCGACTTCTCGAAGTTCTGAAGGTGCCCCAGGGACACCGCTTCGCGGCGCCCGCCACGAGCTGGAGGCACGTGGCCTTCGGGCCGTCCAAGTCGGCGCAGGCGGACCTGGAGCCGCGGCCGTCAGTCCCCCGATGGGATCGGGCAACGTGGCGGAGCCACATTGGCCCGAGATCGCCATGCACCAGGTGCTGAAGCTGGCGCTCGGCCCGCTGCTGCTGGCGCAGGCGGTGCACGCGCGCCGCTCGATCCCGCAACTGCCCGAGGCGGCCGGCCCGCGCGAGGGCGTGGTGGGGCGAGGCGCGGCCGGGCCGTCGCTGCTCATCGTCGGCGACTCGTCGGCCGCCGGTGTCGGCGTGGACACGCAGGACGAGGCCCTGGCCGGGCGCCTGGGCCAGGCGCTGGCTCAGCGCACGGGGCGGCGTCTCCGCTGGCAGCTGTGCGCCCGATCCGGCCTGACCTCGGCGCAGGCCCTCGACCTGCTGGCGCAGGCGCGGCCGGCCGATGTGGCGGTGGTGGTGACCGGGGTCAACGACGTCGTCGCCCAGGTGCGGCCGCGCCGGGCGCTGGCCGCCCGCGAGCGGCTGGTGGCGGCGCTGCGCGAACGCGCCGGTGTGCGCCACGTGGTGCTCACTCCGGTGCCGCCGATGGGCCGCTTCGCCGGGCTGCCCCAGCCGCTGCGCTGGGTGGCCGGCCGCGACGCCGCCGCGCACGAGGCGGCATTGCAGCGCTGGGTGTCGGGCCAGGTGCAGGT
>JBGAKY010000019.1:0-91010 GCA_044224175.1 Rubrivivax sp.
AAGTCAGCATCGTGCAGTCGCGTGCCAACGGCTATGTCGAACGCGTCTACGCGCTCGCGCCGGGCGACGTGGTGGCGGCGGGCGCGCCCATCGTCGACCTGATGCACCCCGAGTGGCTGGCCGCGCAGCAGGAATATCTGGCCGTGCGCGCCACCGGCGACGCCGCGCTCACTGCCGCGTCGCGCCAGCGCATGGTGCTGGTGGGCATGCCGGCGCCGGTGGTGAACCAGGTGGAGCAGGGCGGCAAGCCCATCGCCACCACCACCGTCACCGCGCCGGCCGGCGGCCTGGTCGCCGAACTGATGGTGCGCAACGGCATGACCGTGAACGCCGGCATGACGCTGGCAAAGGTCAACGGCCTGGGCACCGTGTGGGTGGAAGCGGCGGTGCCCGAGGCATTGGCCGCCGCCGTCGCCCCCGGCCAGCCGGCCGAGGTGCGGTTGGCGGCATCCGACCAGCCCCTGCGCGGCCGCGTGGCCGCCGTGCTGCCGGAAGCCAACCGCGACAGCCGCACCCTGCGTGTGCGCGTCGAGCTGCCCAACCCCGGCCAGCGCCTGCGTCCCGGCATGTTCGCCCAGGTGGCGCTGCGCGGCGCCGCGAAGAACGAGGCGGTGGTGGTGCCGGTGGAAGCCGTGATCCGCACCGGCCGCCGGTCGCTGGTCTACCTGGTCGAGGACGGCGGGCGCTACCGGCCGCTGGAAGTGGACCTGGGACCTGAAGTCGAGGGCCGCGTGGTCGTCAGGAGCGGGCTGGACGCGGGCCAGAAGGTGGTGGCCTCGGGCCAGTTCCTCATCGACTCCGAAGCCAGCCTGCTGGGCATCACGCCGAAGGCCAAGCCATGATCGCGAAGCTGATCCGCTGGTCGGTGGCGAACCGCTTCCTGGTGCTGCTGGCCACGCTGCTGCTCACCGGCGCGGGCCTGTGGGCGCTGCGCACGACGCCGGTGGACGCGCTGCCGGACCTGTCGGACGTGCAGGTCATCATCCGCACCAGCTACCCCGGCCAGGCGCCGCAGATCGTCGAGAACCAGGTCACCTATCCGCTGGCGACCACCATGCTTTCGGTGCCGGGCGCGAAGGCGGTGCGCGGCTTCTCGTTCTTCGGCGACAGCTTCGTCTACATCCTGTTCGACGACGGCACCGACCTGTACTGGGCGCGGTCGCGCGTGCTGGAGTACCTGAACCAGGTGCAGGGCCGGCTGCCGGCGGCGGCGAAGAGTTCGCTCGGCCCGGATGCGACCGGCGTCGGCTGGATCTTCGAATACGCGCTCGTCGACAAGAGCGGCCGCCACGACCTCGCGCAGCTGCGCGCGCTGCAGGACTGGTTCCTCAAGTACGAACTGAAGTCGCTGCCCAACGTGGCGGAAGTGGCCACCGTGGGCGGCATGAACCGCCAGTACCAGGTGGTGCCGGATCCGCTGAAGCTGGCGGCCTACGGCATCACGCTCGAACAGGTGCGCGCCGCCATCAACGCCGGCAACCAGGAGACCGGCGGCTCGGTGGTCGAACTGGCCGAAGCCGAATACATGGTGCGCGCCGGCGGCTACCTGAAGACGCTGGACGACTTCCGCGCCGTGCCGCTGGCCGCGCGCGGCGGCGTGCCGGTGCGACTGGGCGACGTGGCGACGGTGCAGGTGGGCCCGGAGATGCGGCGCGGCATCGCCGAACTCGACGGCCAGGGCGAGGTGACCGGCGGCATCGTGCTGCTGCGTTCGGGCAAGAACGCGCGCGAGACCATCGCCGCGGTGAAGACGCGACTGGGAGAGCTTCAGAAGAGCCTGCCCGCCGGCGTGCAGGTGGTGACCACCTACGACCGCAGCGCGCTCATCGAACGCGCCATCCACAACCTGTCGGGCAAGCTGCTGGAGGAGTTCGCCGTCGTCGCGCTGGTGTGCCTGGTCTTCCTGTGGCACCTGCGTTCGGCGCTGGTGGCCATCATCGCGCTGCCGCTGGGGGTGATGACGGCCTTCCTCGTCATGCGCTGGCAGGGCATCAACGCCAACATCATGTCGCTGGGCGGCATCGCGATCGCCATCGGTGCCATGGTCGACGCGGCGGTGGTGATGATCGAGAACGCGCACAAGAAGCTGGAAGCCTGGCAGCACGCGAACCCCGACCGGGCCCTGATCGGCCAGGAGCGCTGGGACGTCATCACGCAGGCGGCCGAAGAGGTGGGCCCGGCGCTCTTCTTCTCGCTGCTCATCATCACGCTCAGCTTCGTGCCGGTGTTCACCCTCGAAGCGCAGGAAGGACGGCTGTTCGGGCCGCTGGCCTTCACCAAGACCTACGCGATGGCGGCGGCGGCGGGCCTGTCGGTGACGCTGGTGCCGGTGCTGATGGGCCTGTGGATCCGCGGCCGCATCCCCGACGAACGGCGCAACCCCATCAGCCGCGTGCTGATCGCCGTCTACCAGCCGCTGCTGAACGCGGTGCTGCGCCACCCCTGGGCCACGCTCGTGGTCGCGGCGCTGGTCTTCGCCAGCACCGCGTGGCCGCTGGCCCGCATGGGCGGCGAGTTCCTGCCGCGGCTGGACGAAGGCGACCTGCTGTACATGCCTTCGGCACAGCCGGGCCTTTCGGCCGCGAAGGCGGCCGAGCTGCTGCAACTGACCGACCGCATGATCAAGACCGTGCCCGAGGTGGAGCGCGTCTTCGGCAAGGCCGGCCGCGCCGAGACCGCCACCGACCCGGCGCCGATGGAGATGTTCGAGACCGTCATCCAGCTGAAGCCGCGCGAGCAGTGGCGGCCCGGCATGACGCCCGACAAGCTGGTCGACGAGCTCGACGCGGCGGTGAAGATCCCCGGCCTGGCGAACCTGTGGATCCCGCCCATCCGCAGCCGGCTGGACATGCTGGCCACCGGCATCAAGAGCCCCATCGGCGTGAAGGTCACGGGCGGCGACCTGGCCACCATCGACCGCATCGCGGTCGACATCGAACGCGTGGCGCGCGAGGTGCCGGGCATCAGCTCCGCGGTGGCAGAGCGGCTCACCGGCGGCCGCTACCTGGACGTGACGACCGACCGCACCGCCGCCGCGCGCTACGGCCTCAACGTCGCCGACGTGCAGATGGTGGTGGCGTCGGCCATCGGCGGCGAGAACATCGGCGAGACGGTCGAAGGCCTGGCGCGCTTCCCGATCAACCTGCGCTACCCGCGCGAGTGGCGCGACACGCCGGAACGCATCGCCCGCCTGCCGGTGCTCACGCCCGGCGGCCAGCAGATCACGCTGGGCACGGTGGCGCGCGTGACCATCAGCGACGGTCCGCCGATGCTGAAGAGCGAGAACGCGCGGCCTTCGGGCTGGGTCTACGTCGACGTGCGTGGGCGCGACCTGGCCTCGGTGGCGAACGACCTGCGCGCCGCGGTGGCGAAGTCGGTGAAGCTGGAGCCCGGTACCAGCGTGTCGTACTCGGGCCAGTTCGAGTACCTGGAACGCGCCAACGCGCGCCTCAAGGTCGTGGTGCCGGCCACGCTGCTGATCATCTTCGTCCTGCTGGTGCTGACCTTCGGCCGCGCCGACGAGGCGCTGCTCATCATGGCCACGCTGCCCTTCGCGCTGACCGGCGGCATCTGGCTGCTGTGGGCGATGGACATCCACCTGTCCATCGCCACCGGCGTGGGCTTCATCGCGCTGGCCGGCGTGGCGGCCGAGTTCGGCGTCGTGATGCTGCTGTACCTGAAGCACGCGCTGGAAGCCCATGGCGACGACCGCTCGGCCGAGGCCGTGCACGCCGCGGTGCGCGAAGGCGCGGTGCAGCGCGTGCGCCCGAAGGCGATGACGGTGGCGGTCATCCTGGCCGGCCTGCTGCCCATCGTGTGGGGCACCGGCACGGGGTCGGAGGTGATGAGCCGCATCGCCGCGCCCATGCTGGGCGGCATGGTGACGGCGCCGCTGCTGTCGCTGTTCGTGGTGCCGGCGGCCTATGCGCTGATGCGCATCAGGAAGCGGAAAACCGCACCGACACTTGCGGCAGAGGCGGCGTGAAGCGCGCCGTCCACTGCTCGCCCGGCGCCACCGGCCAGGCGTCGGTCCAGGTGCCGGTGGTGACCACGTCGCCAGGGGCGATGTCGGGCGCGCCCGGGCAGGTGCGCAGTTCGGAAACGAAGGACGACAGCGCCGCCAGCGGGCTGTCCAGCACGTAGGCGCCGCGGCCTTCGTCGACGGCGCGCGCGTCCTGCTGCAGCACGACGGCGGCAGCGGCGAGCAGGCGGTGCAGCTGTGCGGCGTCGACCGCCAGCGCGGCGACCGGCAGGCGCTGGCCGACCAGCAGCCGCGCGTGCAAGGCGCCGTCGGCCACCGTGTCGGCGGCGCTGAATTTCCAGTGTGGGCGGTGCGACTGCACGATCTCGAAGCCGGTGGCGACCCACTCGATGGCGTCGAACAGCGCCTGCGGGTCGCTGGCCCTCGGGGTGGAACGGAAACCGAACACCAGTTCGGGTTCGATCCGCGGCTGGCAGGTGCGTGCCAGCGACAGCGGCAGCGGCAGCTCGGGGTCGGCCGCGTCGGCGACCATCGTGAGCGTGCTGTCCCACACCGGGCCCCAGATGGGCGCGAAGACCTGGTAGCGGTCCCAGATCGTGCGGTTGGTGAAGCCGACCTTGAAGCCGCGCGGTCGCTCGCCGCGCGCCACGCGCAGCGCGCGCACCGCCAGCTGTGTCTGGTAGGCGGCGGCCAGGTCGGCCAGCGGGGGCGCGTCGGCCGGCCAGGGCTGGCCGCTGTCGGCGTGCTCGAGCAGGGTCTGCGGGTTCATCCGGAGCCTCCCCGTGTGCAGTTCTTGACCGCGATCAGTCTAGCGGCGGGCCTGAACTGCGATAACATATATATGCAATAGATCTTAAAAGGCCGGGCCCCGTGGAACCGCTGCTGCACATCGTCGAACCTTCGAAGGCCTCGCCTCGGCGCCCTTCGTGGGCCGCCTTCACGAGCCTGGGCTTTCGCCCGCTGTACCTCGTCGGCACCACCTGGGCCGCGCTGGCGGCGCTGCTGTGGGTGTTCGCGCCGCAATGGCTGGGCGGCACCCTGGGCACGCTGGCCTGGCATGCGCACGAGATGCTGTGGGGCTTCGTCGCCACCATCGCGGTCGGCTTCCTGCTCACGGCCGGCGCCAACTGGACCGGCATCAACCCGCTGCCCGGGCGCGGCCTGGCCTTCGCGCTGGGCTTGTGGGCGCTGGCGCGCTTCGCGCTGCTGGCAGGGCAGGATGCTCTGTTCGTGATCGGCGCGCTCGCCGACGTGGGCTTCTACGTGCTGGCCTCCATCGCCTTCGGACGTGCCGTCTTCGTCACGCGAAACCAGCGCAACGCCGGCGTGCCGCTGCTGCTGGGCGCGCTGGCGCTGGCCGACGCGCTGTTCCTGCTGGCCGTGGCCCGCGGCGACACCGCGGCGGCGCTCGGCTGGGTGCGCACCGGCCTGCTGGTGATGGCCACGATCGCCCTGCTGATCGCACGCCGCGTGATCCCCTTCTTCGCGGTGCGCGCGGTGCCGGGCCTGGAGATCCCCATGCTCACCGCCAGCGGCCCCTGGCAGCTGGGAGCGGCTGTCGTCGGCGTGGCGGGCGGTGTCGTCGGTTTCGCGCCGATCTCGGCCGCCGGGCTGGGCGTGGCGGGGGCCCTGGCGCTTTGGCAGGTGTTGTCGTGGCGGCCGGCGGCGGTGCGCACGCGGCCCATCCTGTGGATCCTGTACCTGGGCCACGCCGGCCTTGGCCTGGGGCTGCTGGCGGCTGCGCTGCAGGCGCTGGGCTGGGTGCAGCGGCCGGCGGTGTTCGTGCACCTGCTGGCGATGCTGGGCTTTTCGGTGCTGATCATCGGCATGGTCACGCGCACGGCGCTCGGCCACCTGGGTCGTGCACTGGCGCTGGACCGCAGCATGGTGTGGAGCTACCACCTCGTCATCGCTGCCGGCGTGCTGCGGCTGGCGGCCCTGCTGCCGACGGCGCTGTCGGGCTGGTGGCTGCAGCTCGCTGCGGTGGCCTGGGCGGCCGCCTTCGCGCTCTACCTGTGGCGTTTCGTGCCCTGGCTGGTGCGGCCGCGCGCAGACGAACCGCCCGGCAAACCTGTGGTACTGAAGAAGAGCTGAGGGAGAACACGATGCGCCTGACCACGATGACCGACTACGCGTTGCGGCTTCTCATGCACGTGGCGCAGCAGGACGGCCGCCTGTGCACCATCGCCGAAGTGGCAGCCCGCTACGACATCTCGGAAGCGCACCTCATGAAGATCACGCACCAGCTCGGCCTGGCCGGCCTGCTGGAGACCGTGCGCGGCAAGGGCGGCGGCATGCGGCTGGCGCGGCCTGCCGGGCAGATCAACCTGGGCGAGGTGGTGCGCCGCATCGAGACCGACTTCGAGATCGTCGAGTGCTTCAGCACCGGCGACGAATGCCAGTTGAGCGGCAGCTGCCGCCTGGCCGGCGTGCTGAACGCCTCGCTGCAGGCCTTCTTCGCCCAGCTGGACGCGCACACGCTGGCCGACATCCTGCCGCCCCGCACACCTCCGGCGCTGCAGGCCCAGCCCCTGCGCCGCCTGGCCCGGGGGGGTGCATGAAGGACGACGTCCAGCCGCAGGTCGTCTCGCTCTACCAGAAGACGGAGAAGATCTACCCGCGCGCGGTGAGCGGGCGCTTCGCCTTCTGGCGCTGGGCGATGGTGGGGCTGACGCAGGCCGTGTTCTACGGCCTGCCCTGGCTGCAGTGGAACGGCCGCCAGGCGGTGCTGTTCGACCTGGAGGCGCCGCGCTTCTACGTCTTCGGCCTCGTGATGCAGCCGCAGGACCTGATCTTCCTGGCCGGCCTGCTGGTGCTGGCGGCGCTGGCGCTGTTCTTCTTCACGGCGGTGGCCGGGCGGCTGTGGTGCGGCTATGCCTGCCCGCAGACGGTGTACACCGAGATCTTCCTCTGGATCGAGCGCCACACCGAAGGCGACCGCGCGGCGCGCATCCGCCTGGACCGCGACGGCTGGAGCACGAACAAGCTGCTGCGCAAGACCGGCAAGCACCTGGCCTGGGGCGCGGTGGCGCTGGTCACCGGCTTCACCTTCACCGGGTACTTCATCCCCATCCGTGAACTGGCGGCGCAGGTCGCCACCGCCAGCGTGGGCGCGTGGTCGGGCTTCTGGATCCTGTTCTATGCCGGCGCCACCTACGGCAACGCAGGCTGGATGCGCGAGCAGATCTGCAAGTACATGTGCCCCTACGCCCGCTTCCAGAGCGCGCTGATCGACGGCGATTCGCTCGTCATCGCCTACGACGGCGGGCGCGGCGAACCGCGCGGCGCGCGTTCGAAGAAGGCCGACCCGAAGGCGCTCGGCCTGGGTTCCTGCGTCGACTGCGGGCTGTGCGTGCAGGTGTGCCCCACCGGCATCGACATCCGCAACGGGCTGCAGAACGAATGCATCGGCTGCGCCGCCTGCATCGACGTCTGCGACACGGTGATGGACCGCACGGGCCAGCCGCACGGGCTGATCCGCTACGCCACCGGCAACGGCGTCGCCAGGGGCTGGACGCCGCAGCAGATGCTGCGCCGCGTCTGGCGGCCGCGCGTGGCCGTCTACGGCGCCCTGCTCACCGCCTGCGGCCTGGCCTTCGCGGTGGGCGCCGCGCTGCGCCAGCCGGTGGCGCTGGACGTGATGCGCGACCGCGGCGTGATGGCGCGCGTGGTGGACGCCGGGAAGATCGAGAACCTGTACCGCGTGCAGCTCATCAACCGCAGCGATGCGCCGGCGCGCTACCGGCTGGCGGCCGAAGGCCTGCCGGGCCTGGCGCTGGACCCGGCGCTGCCGGTGCTGCTGCAGCCGGGTGAGGTGAAGCCCTTCAACGTGCGGCTGGAACTGGGCGCTGAGGCGGCCGGCGCCGCCGGCCCCGGCGCGCACGCGGTGGCCTTCACCGTCACGCCCGAAGGCGCGGGCCAGCCGCTGCTGCGCGAGCGCAGCACGTTCGTGGTGCCGCGTTAGCCGCGGCGCCGGCGCTGCAGGCGCACCTGGCGCTGGTGCTCCAGGCAGGCGCGCGTCGGCGTGCCGCCGATGACCACGGGGCCTTCGGGATCCGGCGGCGTGTTGCCGAGACCGCACACGGCCGTGCCGACGCGCGCGATCATGGCTTCGGTGGGCGGGTCCTGGGTGGGCACCGGGCCCTTGGGCCCGCAGATGCATTCGGGCCCCATGAGCACGGCCTGCGTGGCCACCACCTCGCCGCTGCGCGTGACCTTGGCGATGTAGGGTGCCAGGGCCACCATGCGGGCACGCAGGTCGCGCAGCCGTGCGCGCAGGTGGGCGGCGGTGATGTGCGGCAGCGGGTACGTGTCCGGCGGGACGCTCGGGACGATCGGCAGGGTGGCGGCCCGCGGGCCGGACGCTTTCGCTTGACGTTGCATGGTGTTCTCCTGGGTTGGGGGTGGGCGTTCAGAGCACGGGACTGCAGGGCGCAGCGCCGCCGGGTGGGCAGGCCGCTGCCTGCGACGGCGTGCGGCGTGCGCTGTCGCGCCACGTCGAGCCGTTCGGGAACCATTCCTCGTAGGCCTTCGCGGTCGCACGCAGCTGCGCGTCGGACGACGCCGAGCCGGTGGCGCGCCAGGCCGCCATCGCCTGGTAGCAGGCATTGCGCAGCAGGAGCGGGTGGGGGCCCGCCAGTCGCTGTGCGAACAGGCGGCGCGCCTTGTCGTGCCAGCCCAGCGCTTCGGCGGCGCGGCCCTGGTCGACCAGGGCGTGGCCCACCAGGTCCATGGTCTGCGCCAGCTCCAGCAGCTGCGCCGGGCCGGCGGCTTCCTGGGCCTGCGCGACGGCCTCCAGGTCGGCGAGGGTGCCGGTGTCGCCGCCGCGCAGGCGCGCTTCGGCCTGATAGCGCCGCGCCCGCAGCACCTCCATCGAGTCCGGCCCGTAGCCGCTGGCGCGAAGCTGCGCGATCACGGCCTCGAGTTCACGCGCCGCCTGCGCCGTGTGGCCTTCGACGGCCGCGATGCGCGCCCGCAGCTGCCGCACCAGGATGCGTTCGATGTCCTGCGGGTCGTCCCGCACCAGCTGCTCCACCTGCGCCGCGGCGGCGCCGGCGGCCGGCAGGTCACCGTCGGCGTATTCCACGTGTGCCAGCAGGCGCCACAGCTGGGCCTGGGTCGCGGGGTCGCGCGTCTGGTGCCGCAGATGCGCCAGCGCCGCACGCGCGCCGGCATGGTCGCCGGTGTCGTACTTCAGCACCGCGTCCATGCGGCCGATCTCGATGCGGTCGGCCATGCGCAGGCTGGTGCTCCCGACGATCGAGAGCGCGCGCTGCACCGATGCCTGCGCGGCCTCGTAGTCGCCGGCCTGCCGCTGCACCGCGGCCAGGTGGGTGAGCCGGAGGGCGGTCTCGGCATGCGTGGGCCCGAACGCGATCTCGCTGGCGTCCACCGCCTGCCGCATGTGCTCGAGCGCGGCATCGCCACGGCCCTGCATCAGCGCGGCGCGGGCCAGCACCACCTCGCCGTAGACACGGGCCTTCGCGCAGCCGTTGCCTTCCAGGCAGTGGCGCAGCGCCTCCGCGGCCAGGGCCTGCGCGCCCGCGACGTCGCCGCTTTCCAGCAGCTGGCCGGCGAGGTTGGCGCGTGCCTGGTTGAGCGCGCCGTCGCCCGGCGGCGCGTGCGCCAGCAACACCGCGTAGGCTTCGCGCTGCAGGCGAGCGCCCTGCGGCGCGTCGCCGAGGCGGCCGAGCATGAGCCCCAGCTCCGCCAGCACCTCGCCCTTCAGGCGCGGCTGGGTGCCGAAACGGTCGCGCGCGCGCTGCACCGCGGCGGCCACCATCTGGCGGCCGGTGGGCTCGGCGCCCGGATGCTGCTCGTCGGGTTCGGCGTCCTCGACCAGGTCGTACATGAACTCGCGCACCTGCTCGGCCCGGGCCCGTTGTTCCTCGGTCAGCAGGTGCTGCCGCCAACCCAGGCCGGCCAGCGTGGTGGCCAGGACCAGTCCGGCCGCCACCGCCACCGCGACCGCCCGATGGCGGCGCAGCAGCAGGCCGGCCCGGTAGTGCCAGGTGGGCGGCCGTGCCAGGATCGGCCGCTGTTCGAGCCAGCGCTGCAGGTCTTCGGCGAAGCGCTCGGCGGAAGGGTAGCGATCACACGGGACCAGCCGCAGCGCCTTGCGCAGGATGGTCTCCAGGTCGCCGCGCAGGGCCGCACGCAGGCCTGCTGCGTCCGCGAAGCCGCGCCGCTCGGCGGCCGCGTCGGAGAGTGCCGACAGGCTCGCCGGCGCGGTTTCGCCGGGTCGCCAGGCGCGCAGTTCGGGCAGGCCTGCATGCGCCAGCTGCGGGTGCGGCAGGGTGCCCGTGAACAACTCGTGCAGCAGCACGCCGAGGGCGTAGATGTCGGTTTCGGTCGTGACCGGCCCGCCGTCGAACTGCTCGGGCGCCGCGTAGGCGGCGGTGAAGGCGAGCGAGCCTTCCTGCGTGAGCGCGCCGCCGGCCAGGGGCGCGCCCTGCAGCAGCTTGGCGATGCCGAAGTCCAGCAGCTTGACCTGGCCCTCGCTGCCCACGAACACGTTCGAAGGCTTGATGTCGCGGTGGACCACCAGGTGGCGGTGCGCATGGTCCACGGCGGCCAGCACCTGCAGGAACAGGCGCACCCGCTCCGCCAGGCCGAGTCGGCGGCTGTCGCAGGCTTCGTGGATGGGGAGCCCCGGCACGTACTCCATCACCAGGTAGGGCCGGTCCTCGGCCGTGATGCCGGCGTCCACCAGGCGCGCGATGTGCGGGTGCGAGAGCAGGGCCAGCACCTCGCGTTCGCGCTCGAAGCGTTCGACGCGCGTGGGCGTGCTCAGCATCACCAGCGGCATCTTCAGCGCCACCGGCTGGCAGACCTGGCCGTAGGACCGCTCCGCCAGCCACACCACGCCCATGCCACCGCTCGCAAGTTCGCGCACCAGGCGGTAGGGGCCCACGTGGTCGCCGCTGCGCCCGGGGGGCGCCGGATCGCGCAGGCACGGGAAGCTCAGGTCGGGCATGGTGGGCCCGTTGCCGGTGACCAGATGTTCTCGCAGCAGGGGCACGAGATGCGCGTGCGCGGGCGGCAGCGCCGCCAGCCGGGCTTCGATCTCGGGCCTGGGCAGGCCTTCGACTTCGTCCAGCAGGTGGCTCAGGGCAACCAGGTCGTCGGGCGTGAGCGGGGGCATGGCGGGCGGGCTCCTGTCGGTACGGGTCCGAACGGATCGCGGGCCTGAAAGCGGACACGCCGCCGGCGCTCAATCGGCCAGCAGCAGCGCCAGCAGCCGGCGCGCCCTGTCCCAGTCGCGCCGCACCTGGCGTTCGCTGAGGTCGAGCGCGAGGCCGATCTCGGCTTCGCTGTAGCCGCCGAAGTAGCGCATCTCCACCACCCGGGCCAGCCGGGGCTCGGCGTCCGCCAGGGCCGAGAGCGACTCGTGCACGCGCAGCACGTCGGCGTGGCCGTCGGGCACGGCGTCTTCCACCTGGGTGTCCAGGGTCTTGCGCTCGAGCCCGCCACCGCGGCGGTCGGCTCGCCGCACGCGGACCGCATCCACGATCACCGACCGCATCGCGCGCGAGGCGTAGCTGTAGAAGGCGCGCCGATGCTCCAGGTGCAGGCTGCCGCCGTGCAGGCAGCGGAGGTAGGTCTCGTTGACGAGCGCGGTGGTGTCGAGGTAGGTGCTGCGGCCCCCATGGCGCAGGCGCGAGCGGGCGAGCTTGCGCAGTTCGGGATAGGCCATCTCGAACAGCTGGTCTCGAGCGCCCGCCACGCCGTCGTTGACCTGACGGATGAGGTGATCGAAGCGATCCATCGGAAGTCCCCTCACTTGACGAGTCAGGATCGTAGGCGTGGAAGCGGCCCGTGTCGACGGTCGGCGCCGCGCCGTCTCAACCGGGTTGACGAGGACCCGAGGCCGGATGGGCCGCCCTCGCGAGCGGTGCGCTGGCCTGGCGCGTCGCCAGCCTGGCGTGGGCGTCGCGCGCGTAGTGCACGGCCAGCGCGAACTGGGCGCCGGCCAGCAGCACGGTCATGGCCAGCGCGGCGCAGAGGGCCGCAACGCGGCCGGGGGGCTTCGGGTGATGCATGGTCGGGGTTCCTGTCGAAAGCCCCTGGGTGGGCCTCCTGCCTGACCTGACGTCCCCAGCCCCCCCGGACCGGACATGTCGCCCGTCGCTACCAGCTGCCGCCGAGTGCCTTCACCAGGAACACGGTGGCCAGCACGGCCTGCGACTGCAGCTGCGCCGCCTGCCGCTCGGCCGCCAGCGCGGCCTGCTGGGCGCTGATGACCTCCAGGTAGGTGCCGGCGCCACCTTCGTAGCGCGCGGTCGAGAGCGCGAGCAGCCGGCGCGCGCTGGCCGCGGCGTGCTCGGCCTGCGCGGCGGCGCGTTCCAGGTGGGCGCTGCCGGCGAGGCCGTCTTCCACCTCCTGCATCGCCAGCAGCACGGTGCGGCGGTGATTCGCCGCCGCCAGGTCCCAGCCCGCCTTCGCGAAGGCCTCGTTGGCCTTCAGGCGGCCGCCGTCGAACAGCACCTGAGCCGCCTGCGCGCCCAGCGACCACAGGATGCTGGGGGCGTCGAACAGGGTGGCGAGCGCGCGGCTTTCGGCGCCGGCCGTGGCGCCCAGCGTGACGCTGGGGAACCAGGCCGCGCGCGCGACGCCGACCTGCGCGTTGGCGGCCGCCAGCGCGCGTTCGGCAGCGGCCACGTCGGGGCGGCGTTCCAGCACGTCGGAAGGCACGCCGGCAGGCACCGCGGGCAACCTGAAGCGCACCAGCGCCGGCTCGAGCGTGAACGCCGGCGCCGGCGTGCCCACCAGGGTGGCGATGGCGTCGACGAAGAGCGCGCGCTGGCGCTGCAGCAGGTCCAGCTGCGTGAGCGTGCTGTCCAGCAGCGCCTGCTGCTGCGCCACTTCCAGCCCGCTGGCGGCGCCACCGGCGCGGCGGTCGCTCACGAACTGCAAGGCGCGCCGCTGCAGCGCCACCGAGCGCTGCACCACGTCCAGGTCCTGGTCCACCGCGCGCAGGTTCACGTAGGCGGCGGCGAGGTCGGCGCCCAGCAGCAGGCGCGTGTTCTCGAAGTCGGCCGCGGCCTGTTCGGCGGTGGCCTGGGCGGCGGCCACGGTGCCGGCCACGCGGCCGAAGAGGTCGGCTTCCCAGCCCACGCTGAAGGCGGCGGTGAAGTCGTTCTGCACGGTGGCGAAGTTGGTGCCGCTGTAGCTGGCCAGCGGGCGGTTCGCGCTCACGCGCTGGCGCGCCGCGCGCGTGTTCAGCGCCAGCTGTGGGAAACGCGCCGCGCCGGCGGCGGCCAGCACCGCCTGCCCCTGCGCCACGCGGGCGGCGGCGGCCTCCAGCGTGGCGTTGCGGGCGAGCGCCTGTTCCTGCAGCGCGTTGAGCTTCGCGTCGCCCAGGCGCTGCCACCAGGGGCCCTTGGGTTCGGTGTCGGCCGGGCGCGCCTCGCGGAAGGGGGGCTCGGGTTTCCAGGACGGCGGCAGCTCGATCGCCGGCCGTGGTGGCGCCGGCGGCGGCGCGCTCGCGCAGCCGGCCAGCAGCGCCGCGACCAGGCCCGCGAGCGCCCGACGCTTCATTTCGCCACTGCCACCACGTCGCCTTCGGCGATGGAATCCGAAGGGTTGAGCACGAAGCGCGCATCGGGCTGCAGGCCATCCAGCACTTCCACCGTCTCGCCCAGGTTGCGGCCCAGGCGCACCGGCTTCAGGCTCACGCGGCCCTGGGCGTCGACCAGCGCCACGCGCACCCCTTCGGCACGGAAGACGAGCGCGTTGCCCGGCACCCGCAACGCGGCCGAAGCGCCCAGCGGCAGCGCCACCTGCACGTAGGCGCCGGGCAGCAGCTGGCCTTCGGGGTTGGGCAGCGCCACTTCCACCTGCAGCGTGCGCGTCGCGGGATCGATGGCGCCGGCCGTGCGCACCACCTTGCCTTCGAAGCGCTGGCCGGCCAGCTCGGCCTGTGTCACCGTGACCGGCAACCCCGGCTTCACGCGCTGCGCCGCCGACTGCGGCACGTTCACGAAGACGCGCAGCGGGTCGGTCTGGGCGATCACGAACAGCGGCCGCCCGGCACCGGCGTCCACCAGGTCGCCCACCTCCACCGTGCGCCGCGTGAGCACGCCGTCGAACGGCGCGCTGATCCGCTTGAAGCCTTCCAGCTGCTTCAGGCGCTGCACGTTGGCGTCGGCCGCCGCCAGGCTGGCCTTCGCCTGCGCTTCGGCGCCGCGCCGTTCCTCCAGGTCCTGCTGCGAGACCACGTCCTTCGCGCGCAGGCCTTCCCAGCGCTCGACCGTGCTCTTCGCCAGCGCCAGGCTGGCCGCGGCCTGCTCGCGCGCGGCCACCGCCTGCGCCAGCTGCTGGTCGGTTTCCGGGGTGTCGATCTCGGCCAGCAGCTCGCCGCGCCGCACGCGGCTGCCGATGTCCTTCGTCCAGCGCTTCAGGTAGCCGCTGGCGCGCGCCGCCACCGGCGACTGCGCGGCGCCCTGCAGCGTGCCGGGCAGCAGCATCGGCGCCGCGGTGCCGGCGGCCACCGGCTGGCCCAGCTTGACGTGGGTGACCGCGCGCTCGGCGGTGCCGGCGACCAGCGCCTGCGCGTTGGCCTGGCGCAGCAACACGGTGCGCGCGCCGCCGGCCATCAGCAGCAGCACGACCACGAACGCGGCCCAGCGCGTGCGGCGCAGGATCTGGCGCCGCTTCAGCAGTTCGTGGGCGTCGGTGCTCTCGTCGTCCTCGACGGCGGGGTGCAGCGCCAGCACGGCGTGGCGTTGTTCGTTCATGCGGGGGAGACTCCGGCCGCGCGGGCGGCGTGCCGGCGCGCCAGCCGACGGTGCACGCCGGCGAACACCACCGGCACGAAGAAGAGCGTGGAGACGGTGGCGAACAGCAGGCCGCCGATGACGGCGCGCCCCAGCGGCGCGTTCTGCTCGGCGCCTTCGCCCAGGCCCAGCGCCATCGGCACCATGCCGATGATCATCGCCAGCGCCGTCATCAGCACCGGGCGGATGCGGGTGGCGCCGGCTTCCAGCGCGGCGGCCAGCGGCGGCACGCCGTCGGCCAGCCGCTGGCGCGCGAAGGCGACGAGCAGGATGCTGTTCGCGGTGGCCACGCCCATGGTCATGATGGCGCCGGTGAGCGCCGGCACCGACAGCGTGGTGCCGCAGATGAACAGCATCCACGCGATGCCGGCCAGCGCCGCCGGCAGCGCGGCGACGATGATGGCGGCGTCGATCCAGGCCTGGAAGTTCACCACCACCAGCAGGTAGACCAGCACGATGGCCATCGCCAGGCCCACGCCCAGCCCGGTGAAGCTGTCCTGCATGGTCTGCACCTGGCCGCGCAGCGTGACGCTGCTGCCGCGCGGCAGTTTCGGGCGCACCTCGTCGACCAGCGCCTGCACCTGCTTGGCGACGCTGGCCAGATCGGTGCCTTGCACGCCGACGTAGACGTCGATCGCCGGCAGGATGTTGTAGCGCGAGACCACCGCCGCCTGGCGCGCCGGCGCCACGTCGACCAGGTTGCCCAGCAGCTGCGTGTTCCCGCTGCCGGCGGTGCCGGTGCCGGCCACCGGCAGTGCGAGCAGCGCGTCGAGCGAGTCGATGTTGTATTGCGGCGCCAGCACCTGCACGCCGTAGACGACGCCGTTGCGCGGGTCGAGCCAGAACGCGGGCGAGGTCTGCGAACTGCCCGACAGCGCCACCAGCAGGTTCTGCCCCACGTTGAAGGCCGAGAGGTCCACCTGCTGAAGGCGTGCGCGGTCCATCGTGAGCGAAAGCGTCGGCGCGTCCAGCCGCTGGTGCACGTGGGCGTCGACGGCGCCCGGGATCTGGCGGATCTTCTTCGTCAGCTCGGACGCCAGCAACAGGTTGGCGGCGACGTTGTTGCCGCTGAACTGCACGTCGATCGCGGCAGGCAGGCCGAAGTTGAGGATCTGGGTGACGATGTCGGCGGGCTGGAAGAAGAACTCGACACCGGGAAAGCGCTTCGGCAGTTCGGCACGCAGCTGGGCCACGATCTCCTCGGTCGGCCGGTGGCCTTCCTTCAGCGACAGCAGCACCTCCGCGTCCAGCGTGCCGATGGTGCCGGCGTTGCTGTACGACAGGTTGATGCCGCTGTTGGGCACGCCGATGTTGTCGAGGATGGTCTCCAGTTCGCGCGGCGGCACCAGCTGGCGGATCTGGGCCTCCACCGCGTCGGCCAGGCGCGCCGTCTCCTCGATGCGGGTGCCGGTGGGTGCGCGCATGTGCAGCCGCACCTGGCCGGCGTCCACGGTGGGGAAGAAGTCGCGCCCGAGGAAGGGCACGAGGCCGCAGCTGGCGACGCAGAACAGCAGGAAGCCGACCGCGAAGCCGCGCCGCCGCGACAGCAGCGCGGAAAGTGCCAGCGTGTAGGCGCGGCGCACGCGTTCGAAGCGGCGGTCGAAGGCGCGGTACAGGCGCTGCAGCGGTCCGGGCGAAGCGGCGGGGTCGTGCGGCGGCGCGCGGCCCACCAGCATCATCACCAGCGTGGGCACCAGCGTGCGCGAGAGGATGTACGAAGCCGCCATCGCGAACACCACCGCCTCGGCCAGCGGCACGAACAGGTAGCGCGCCACGCCCGAGAGGAAGAACATCGGCACGAACACGATGCAGATGCACAGCGTGGAGACGAAGGCCGGCACGCCGATCTCGCCCGCGCCGACGACGATGGCGTCGTGCAGCGGCCGGCCCATGTGCAGATGGCGCTCGATGTTCTCGATCGTGACGATGGCCTGGTCGACCAGGATGCCCACCGACAGCGCCAGCCCGCCCAGCGTCATCAGGTTCAGCGTCTCGCCCATCAGGCGCAGCCCCAGCACCGCGGCCAGCACCGACAGCGGGATGGTGAGCGCGATGATGAGCGTGCTGCGCCAGCTGCCCAGGAACAGCAGCACCATCGCGGCGGTGAGGCCGGCGGCGATCACGCCTTCGGCGACCACGCCCTGGATGGCCGCCTTCACGAACACCGACTGGTCGAACAGCGGCGTCACCTTCACGTCGGCCGGCAGCAGCTCCTGCGCACGCGGCAGCAGCGCGCGCAGGTTCGCCACGATGTCCAGCGTGGAGGCGCCGCCGTTCTTCAGCACCGACAGCAGCACGCCGCGCTGGCCGTCCTGGCGCACCACGTTGGTCTGTGGCGCGTAGCCGTCGCGCACCTGGGCGACGTCGCGCAGCACGATGGTGGCGCCGTTCTGCGTGCGCACCGGCAGGTCGTTCAGGCCGGCCACGCTGTCGGGGCTGCCGTTCAGGCGCACCGTGGTCTCGATGGCGCCGAGCTTCACGCTGCCCGAAGGCAGGATCAGGTTCTGCGCATTGATCGCGTTCACCACGTCGGCCGGCGCCAGCCCGCGCGCCTGCAGCGCCGGCAGGTCCAGGTCGACCGACACCAGCCGGTTCCTGCCGCCGTAGGGAAAGGGGATGGCGATGCCGGGAATGGTGATGAGCTGCGGCCGCAGCTGGTTCACCGCGGCGTCGAACAGGCTCTGCTCGGGCAGCGTGGCGCTGGACAGGCCCAGCTGCACCACCGGGATGCTGGAGGCCGAGTACTTGATGACCAGCGGCGGCGTCGTGCCCGGCGGCAGCTGGCGCACCTGCGCCTGCTCGATGGCCACCACCTGCGCGATGGCGGTCTGGATGTTCGCGTTCGGCTGGAAGAAGACCTTGATGACGGCGACGCCGTTGAGCGTCTGCGATTCGATGTGCTCGATGTCGCTGACCGTGGTGGTCAGGCCGCGTTCGTTCTGCGCCGTGATGCGCTGCGCCATCTCCTGCGCCGCCAGGCCGTTGTAGTTCCAGATGATGCTGACGACCGGGATGTTGATCTCCGGGAAGATGTCGGTCGCCATCGACAGCAGCGCGAACGGCGTCGAGAGGACGATCAGGATCGCCATCACGATGAAGGTGTAGGGACGTTTGAGCGCAAGCTCGACGACGGACATCGGCGTCGATCCTACGGCCAGCCTGCAGGGCGCTATCGTTGCTTCCCAGGAGGACTTTCCCGATGAGCGATTCCATCGTCGTGGTCGGCGGCGGCCACGCCGGCGTGCAGCTGTGCGCCGCCCTGGCCGAAGCCGGACTGGCCCGCGAGACGCACCTGGTCTGCGCCGAACCCGAACTGCCGTACCAGCGCCCGCCGTTGTCCAAGGCGTACCTGAAGAACCCCGACGAAGGGCTGCAGTGGCACCGGGCGGAAGCCTGGTTCGCCGACGCCGGCATCACCGTGCACCGTGGCGACGCGGCGCGGTCCGTCGACCGCGCGGCGCGCACGCTCACGCTGGCGTCGGGCGCCGTGCTGCCGTATCGCTGGCTGGTGCTGGCCACCGGCGCGCTGCCGCGCCGGCTGCCGGCGCTGCCGGAATCGCTCACCAACGTGCTGACCTTGCGCAGCGCCGCCGACGCGGCGCGCCTGCGCGCGCAGCTGGCGGGTGCTTCGCAGCTGGTGGTGCTGGGCGGCGGCTTCATCGGGCTGGAGATCGCGGCCACCGCCCGTGCGCAGGGCAAGGCGGTCACGGTGCTGGAGGCGATGCCGCGCCTGCTGTCGCGCTCGCTCTCGCCCGAGGTGGCGGACCATGTGCTGGCGACGCACCGGGCCAGCGGTGTGGAGGTGCTGCTGAACGCGCAGATGGAAGGCTTCGAGACCGCAGGCGACCGCGTCACCGCCTGCCGCGTGAACGGCGAACGGCGCGCGCTCGATCTGCTGGTGCTGGGCATCGGCGCCGCGCCCGACGACGTGCTGGCGCGCGCCGCGGGGCTGGCCTGCGACAACGGCATCGTCGTCGACGGCTGCATGCGCACTTCGGACCCCGCGATCCTGGCCGTCGGCGACTGCACCAGCTTCCCCGCGGCGGGCAGTGGCCGCCGGCTGCGGCTGGAATCGGTGCAGAACGCGAACGACCAGGCGCGCACCGCGGCCGCCACGATCCAGGGCCGCGAGCAGCCCTATGCGGCGGTGCCCTGGTTCTGGTCGGACCAGGGTGCACTGCGGCTGCAGATGGCCGGCCTGGCGCCGGCCGAAGGCGAACGCCACTGCCGGCCGGGCGCGAAGCCGGAGAGCTTCTCGGTGCTGCACTACGCGGGCGGCGTGCTGCGCTGCGTGGAAAGCGTGAACGCACCGCTGGACCACATGGCCGCGCGCAAGTTGCTGGAAGCGGGCAGGAGCCCGCCGCCGGAAGCGGCCTGCGACCCCGCGCAGCCGCTCAAGTCCTTCGTCTGAAGCTCAGTCGCCGCAGCGGGCCAGCGCGGCGGCGAAGGTGGCCGCGTCCAGCCTGGCGTGGCGCGGTCCCACCAGCGCGAGCACGCCCTCGCGCCGCAGCTGGCTGATCTGGCGGCTGGCCGTCTCGACCGTCATGTCCAGCATGGAGCCGATCTGGTCGCGCCGCGGCAGCCAGACCAGGCCTTCGGCGTCGGCATAGCGGTTCAGGCGCGACAGCAGGCCCAGCAGGCGCCGCATCGCGGTGCCGGTGGACAGTTCGGTGAGCCAGGTCTCGGACTCTTCCAGCGCCAGCTGCCAGCGCCGCATCAGTTCTTGCGGCAGGCGGCCCGACAGGCGGTTCAGCTCCTCGATGGCCGTCTTCGGGATGCGGCAGGCTTCGACCGCGGTGCAGGCGATGGCTTCGTCGGCATAGGGCAGGTCGAGCAGGGCTTCGGTGCCGAACAGGTCGCCCGGCCCCGCCAGCCGCACGATGCGGCGCACCCCATGCGCCGTGGGCCGCTCGAAGCGCACCACACCGGCGCGGATGGTGAAGACGGCGGGTGCCGGCTCGCCGCGGGCGCACAGGCTCCGGTCGGGGGCGAAGCTCAGATGCTGCACCTGTCCCCGCACCTGCTCGCGTTCGGCCGGGTGCAGCACCGCGAACAGCGCGTGTTCGCGAACCGGGCAGGTGGTGCATTCGGGGCCGGGCGGGCGCGGCGCCAGGCAATGCAGGAAGGCGAGACCCGGCTCCGCGGGGGTGGAATCGGTCATGGAGCCAAGCCTACCCCGGCGGCGTGCGCCGCCATTTGACCTGCTACGGCTTGCGGAAGGAATCGGCGAACAGGAAAGCCTCCCCCGGCACCGGCAGTGCCAGCGGCTGCGCGATCGGCCGGCCTTCCCGGTCCTTCATGTCGACCCGGGCCAGGCCGTGGGTCATGGCGCCCAGGCGCGGGATGTAGGCCGCCACGTAGGCGGTGGTGGACACCTGCACCAGCGCCGGCCACCGCTCGAAGGGCTTGCCGTGCAGGGTGAGGTCGGCGATGCGGTTCACGAACGGCAGGCCCCACCAGCGGACGCGGTAGTCCAGCGTGTCGGAATAGACCATCGCGCCGCGCCGGCCCAGACTGCGCTGCAGTTCCATCACGTCGACCAGGTCCTTCAGTTCCTGCGGCGTGATCCAGAAGCTCACGATCGGCGAGCCCGGCGCATGGCCGGGCCCGAAGCCCAGCGGCAGCATGCGGAAGACGTCGGAAAACTGTTGCGGCGTCGGCCGGCCGCCCACGGTGACCCAGTCCTCGCGGATGAGCGACAGCTCGGTGAAGAACAGGTCCGGCGGCTGCGGCAGGCGGCGCCGCAGCACGGCGGCGATGCGCGAGGTGACGTAGCGCCCCAGCGGGTCGTGCACGCCGCGGCCGGCGTGCAGGTCGCGTTCGACCATCGTCACCGGGTCGGCGTAGTGCCAGCCCTGGGGCGCGATCAGGCGGTCCAGTGCCGCCTTCCAGCCGGCGATCTGCTCCAGCATCGCGGGGTCGGCCGGCACGCGGTCGTCCACGCGCAGCACGGTGGCGCCCGGGTTGCGCAGCGTGAGCGTCCTGCCGTCCCAGGCCAGGTCCAGCCGGCCGAGGAAGCGGCCGTAGGAGCCGGCCTGCACCACCAGCCGGCCGGCGACGACCCGCGGCGCTTCGTAGAGCGCGTGCGTGTGGCCGGCGACGACGAGGTCGATGCCTTCGGTCTTCGCCAGCGGTTCCTCCTCGCCTTCGCCGCCATGCAGCAGCGCGATCACCAGGTCGGCCTTGTCGCGTGCGCGCAGTTCGGCCGCCTGGGCGCGGGCCAGGGCGACCATCGCGTCGAGGTCGGGCCGGGCCCTGGCTTCGTCGTAGCCGGCAAAGCGCAGCGTGCTGCGCGTGGGCGCGCAGTCGTGCGCGGCGCCCGGGCCCAGGTAGCCCAGCAGGCCCACGCGCAGCACGCGGTCGCCCATGCGCAGTTCGCGCACCAGGGTCTTCGGCAGCGTGCGCAGCAGGGGTGCCGTCTTGTCGCCCGGCAGCAGGTTGCCGGCCACCAGGCGTGCCAGCAGGCCGCTGGCGCGCACCTTCTCCAGCGCGTTGACCCAGCCGGCTTCGCCGGCGTCCAGCTCGTGGTTGCCGGGGGTCATCGCGTCGTAGCCGGCCATCTGGAAGAACTGCAGCTCGGGTGCGGCCGGCAGGTCGGGCCGCGGCGCCAGCGCATGGAACAGCGATCCCGAGTAGGCGTCTCCCGCGTCCACCGTGAGCACCGGCTCGCCGGCGGCGGCGCGTTCGCCGCGCACGCCGCGGATGAGCGTGAGCAGGCGCGCGTAGTGGCCGAGCACCGGGTCGCCGTCGCCCGCCTGCGGCGTGAAGAGCGCGTCGGGGCCGCTGCCTTCGAAATGCGAATGCAGGTCGTTGGTGTGCAGCAGCGTGAAGCGGAAGGGCTCGGCGGCGAAGGCCGCGCCCGCCAGCAGCCACAGGATCAGCGCCGCCAGGCGCCGCCGCAGCGCGCGACTCATGCCGCCGGCGCGAGCCGTGGCTTCGGCGGAGGGTCGTCCGGCGGCGTGTCCGAAGCCGGCTTCCAGCGCCGCAGCAGCAGGGCGTTGCCGACCACGCTCACGCTGCTGGCCGCCATCGCGGCGCCGGCGATCACCGGGTTCAGCAGTCCGAAGGCGGCCAGCGGGATGCCCACCACGTTGTAGGCGAAGGCCCAGAACAGACCGCGACGGATGGTGGCCACCGTGCGGCGCGAGATGTCCAGCGCGTCGGCCACCAGGCGCACGTCGCCGCGCATCAGCGTGATGCCGGCCGAGGCCATGGCGACGTCGGTGCCGGTGGCCATCGCGATGCCCACGTCGGCGGCGGCGAGCGCGGGCGCATCGTTGATGCCGTCGCCCACCATCGCCACCCGGCGCCCCGGTGCGCGCAGCGACTGCACCACCATCGCCTTGTCGGCCGGCAGCACTTCGGCACGGAATTCGGCGATGCCCAGTTCGCGCGCCACGCCGGCCGCGCTGCCGGCGTTGTCGCCCGTCAGCATGACGGTGGTGACGCCCAGGTCGCGCAGGCGGCCCAGCGCGGCCCGCGCGCCGGCCTTGATGCGGTCGCCGAAGGCCAGCAGGCCCAGCACCCGCGTACGGTCGCCTTCGCGTTCCATCAACCATGAGACGGTGCGTCCCTCGCCTTCCAGCCGGGTGGCTTCGGCGGCCAGCGCGCCGGCTTCCGAGCCGCGCTCGCGCAGCCAGCGGCCGCTGCCCAGGGCCAGCGCGCGGCCTTCGACCACACCTTCGAGGCCGCGCCCCGGTTGCGCCTGCACTTCGGTGGCGGTGGGCAGCGCCAGCCCTTGCGCATGCGCCAGCACGGCCAGCGCCAGCGGGTGTTCGCTGGCGCGCTGAAGCGCGGCGGCCTGGCGCAGCACGGCGTCGGCTTCGTTGCCGGGGGCGGGCAGCACCGCCACCAGCGAAGGCCGCCCTTCGGTGAGCGTGCCGGTCTTGTCGAACACCACGGTGCGCAGCGCGTGCGCCACTTCCAGCGCGGCCGCGTCCTGGATCAGGATGCCGCGCCGCGCCGCCACGCCGGTGCCGGCCATGATGGCCGTCGGCGTGGCCAGGCCCAGTGCGCAGGGGCAGGCGATCACCAGCACCGCCACCGCATTGAGGATGGCGGTGCCGGCGCCATGGCCGGCGATCATCCAGCCCGCGAAGGTGACCAGCGCCACCGCCAGCACCGCGGGCACGAAGACCGCGCTCACGCGGTCGACGATGCGCTGGATCGGTGCCTTCGCCGCCTGTGCCGATTCCACCAGCCGGATGATTCGGGCCAGCGTCGTCTCGGCACCGACGGCGCTGGTGGCCACCACCAGCAGGCCTTCGGCGTTGATGGCGCCGCCGGTGACGCTGTCGCCCGCGGCCTTGGCCACCGGCAGGCTTTCGCCGGTGAGCAGCGACTCGTCGACATGGCTCGTGCCTTCCAGCACGCGGCCGTCGACCGCGACCCGTTCGCCCGGCCGCACCAGCACCAGGTCGCCCACGCGCACCTGCTCGACCGGCAGGTCGAACTCGACGCCGTCGCGACGCACGCGCGCCGCCGCCGGGCGCAGTGCGTTGAGGGCGTGGATGGCATCGGCCGTCTGCCGCTTGGCGCGTGCTTCCAGCCACTTGCCCAGCAGCACCAGCGTGATGACGGCGGCCGAGGCCTCGAAGTACAGGTGCGGCGTGCCGGGCGTGGTGGCCAGCAGCCACAGCGAGAGCCCGAACGCGGCCGAAGTGCCCAGCGCCACCAGCAGATCCATGTTGCCGGCGCCGGCGCGCAACGCCTTCCAGCCGGCGACGTAGAAGCGTGCGCCCAGCACCACCTGCACCGGCGTGGCCAGCAGCAGCTGGAGCCAGCCCGGCAGCATGAGGTGCCCGCCGAAGGGCTGCAGCAGCATCGGCGCCACCAGCGGCAGCGTCAGCGCGGCCGCGACGGCCACCGGCCAGATCGGCGGCGGTGCGGGGCCCGCGTTGCGCGCGGCGCCACTCTCGTCGGCCAGCGGCACGGCGGTGTAGCCGGCCTTCTGCACGGCGGCTACCAGCGCGGCCGGCGCCACGGTCGACAAGGCCTGCACGCTGGCGCGTTCGGTGGCCAGGTTCACGCTCGCACTCGCCACGCCGGGCACGCGGGCCAGTGCCTTCTCGACCCGCGCCACGCAGGAGGCGCAGGTCATGCCTTCGATCTGCAAGGTGGTCCGTGCGGTGACCGCTTCGTAGCCGGCCTTGTGCACCGCGGCGGCCAGGGCTTCGACGCCCGTGCCGGCCGCCACGTGCACGCTCGCCACTTCGGTGGCCAGATTGACGCTGGCGTCCTGGACGCCTGGCACCGCCTTCAGCGCACGCTCCACGCGGGCCACGCAACTGGCGCAGGTCATGCCGCCCACCTGCAGGCGGATCTCGACGTTGTCGGCGGAAGGTTGGGCCATGGGGGTGTTCACGGGTCCGATTGTCCTCCTCGGCACGGTGCCGCCCTGTGCGCCGGCCGTCATAGCGCGATCAGTTCTCAAGTAGGCCCACCCGTTGCCGAAACTGCACCGATGCGGTGCTGCATTCGCACCGTTCCTGTGCTGTTCAGGATCCATTGCTCATGAGCACCTACGCCCTCGACCGCCCCGTCACCCCCACCGAGCGCCGCGACGGTTTCTTCGCCCACCATGGCATCTGGGCGCCTGGCGTGCGCCTGTTCCGCCGCCTGCGTTTCACGGCGAAGGCGGTGATCATCTCGGCCGCCTTCCTGCTGCCGATGCTGGCGCTGGTGGCCTGGCAGTGGGCGGGCCAGGTCGAACGCTCGATGCAGGCCCACCTGGACGCCACGCGCGAACACGTGGAGGTGGTGCACGGCATCCTGCAATGGGCGCAGGGCCTGGAGGCAAGCGGCGTGGTGACGCGCGCGCAGGCGCAGGCGATGGCCATTGCCGCCATCCGCCCCTTGCGCTACAGCGGCGGCGAATACTTCTGGATCAACGACATGCAGCCCCGCATGGTGATGCATCCCACCAAGCCCGAGCTCGACGGCAAGGCACTCGGCGGCATCAAGGACCCGAACGGCCTCGCCCTCTTCGACGCCTTCGTCGCCAAGGTGCGCGCCGAAGGCAAGGGCTTCGTGGGCTACCAGTGGCCGCGCCCGGGCAGCGACCAGCCGGTGGACAAGGTCAGCTACGTGGCCGGCTTCCAGCCCTGGGGCTGGCTGGTCGGTTCCGGTGTCTACGTGGACGACGTGCGCGCGGCGGCGCGCCGCACGGCCGTCGTGGTGGGCGCCATCGTGCTGGCCGCGGTGCTGGTGGCGGCGTACTTCTTCCTCAGCTTCTTCAAGGTGATCGACGGCGGCCTGCGCGAGACGCGGCGCCACATGCGTGCCATCACCGAAGGCGACCTCACGACATCGCCTTCGCCCTGGGGCCACGACGAAGCCGCGCAGCTGATGCTGGAGATGCGCCGCATGCAGGAGGCGCTGCGCGGCATGGTGATGGGGGTCAAGGATTCCAGCGTCGCCATCGTGGCCAGCAGCGACGAGATCGCCGCCGACGCGGGCGACCTGTCTTCGCGCACCGAGCAGACGGCGGCCAACCTGGAGCAGACCGCGGCCTCGATGGAGCAGATCGGCGCCACCGTGCGCAGCACTTCCGAACACGCAGGCACCGCCTCGCAGGCCGCGGCCCACAACGTGAAGCTGGCCGGCGAAGGCGGCAGCGTGGTGCGGCAGATGGTGCAGACGATGGAGGCGATCCGCGCTTCTTCGGCCAAGATCGGCGACATCATCGGCACCATCGACGGCATCGCGTTCCAGACCAACATCCTGGCGCTCAATGCCGCGGTGGAAGCGGCGCGTGCCGGCGAACAGGGCCGCGGCTTCGCGGTGGTGGCCGGCGAGGTGCGTGCGCTGGCGCAGCGCAGCGCGTCGGCGGCGCGCGAGGTCAAGGCCCTGATCGGCCACAGCGTCGACCAGGTGGAAAGCGGCTCCGGCGTGGTGGCCGAAGCCGAGCGGCGCATGGCCGAGATCGTCACCGAGTCGCAGCGCGTGGACACGCTGCTGGGCCAGATCGCCACCGGTGCCAGCCAGCAGAGCGGCGGCGTCTCGCAGATCGGTCAGGCGGTGCAGGAACTCGACCGCATGACGCAGCAGAACGCGGCGATGGTGGAGCAGACGGCGGCCGCCGCCGAAGCGATGAAGAACCAGGCCCAGACCCTGGCGGGGCTGGTGGCGCGCTTCAAGCTGCCGCCGGCCTGAGTTCAGGCCGGCACGACATAGTCGCGTGCCGAGAGCAGGTCGATGCCGCAGTTCAGCTGCGACGCCCATTCGATGAACTGCCCCACCGCCGGGCCCTCCATCGGGCAGCCGTGCTGCGGCACGATCATGCGGATGGGCAGGTCGCGCACCATCTGCGCCCACAGCTTGAGCACCTTGCCGCTCACCATGTAGCGGCGGTGGAAGGCTTCCATGCGCGCGATGTGCGGCCCGAGGTCGGTCACGACCTGCGCCGGGTTCACGCCCACCGAGACGCCCAGGTCGCCGGAGAACAGGATGCCGCTGGCCGGGTCCCAGAACTGGAAGTTGCCCTCGGAGTGCATGAAGTGCGCCGGCACCGCCAGCAGGTCGGCCTTGCCCACCTTGATGTGCATGCCGCGGTCGGGGATGCCGACCACGCGGCCGGTGGTCTTGCCGGGCTTGCAGAAGTGGGGGATGAACCGTTCCCAGATCGACGAGATGTAGACGCGCGCCGAGGTGGCCGTCATCCAGCGGTCGAGCGACGCGATGATGTCCGGGTCGGCATGCGATGCGACGATCGCCGACAGCTTGTGCGGCGCGAAGAAGTTGGTCATGCCCACGTACAGGTCGTTGTAGGCCAGGTTCCCGCCCGGGTCCAGGATGGCGCCGGTGTCGTCGTCGACGATGAGGAACTGGTTCGCCTGCACGGCCTCGGCGTCGGCCGACGAGCCGCCGAAGAACATCAGGCAGCGGTGCTGACCGTTGTTGAAGAGTTCGATCAGCATGGCTCGGGTCCTGCGGGCGGCTCGGTGAAGGCGCGACGATAGACGCGCCGTGCCGGGGCAGGGCTGATGCCCGTCAAGCAGCCCGGGTCGGCTCGTCTCGGCTAATGACCGCCGGCAGGATATCTACGCCTGCGGCTCCTGGCCCGATCAGATCTCGGGCTGCGTGCGCTTGGCGCGGCCGATCGCCGCGGTCGCGGCGAGTTCGGCGTTCAGCGCCGCTTCCAGCGGCGAACGCACCAGACCCGCGTGGCCGTACTGAAGGTTCTCGTACAGCTCGGCAGTGGCCGGGGCGGCGGCGAGCAGCATGTCCAGCGCCGGGCCGGGGTCGGCTTGCGTCAGCAGGTCGTTCACCTGTCGCACCACCTCGCGGTACTGGTCGGCGCTGGCGCCGCCGGTGCGGTGCGGCTCGCGTTCCAGTCGCTCCAGCAAGGCCGCCATCGCGGCCAGGGTGCGCAACGAGGAGGGCAGGGCGGGGCGGGCGTCGGCTTGCATGTCCTGGGAGATCGGGCGCCGGCGCCGGAATTCAAGAGCGGGGGTCCAGCGCGTCGCGCAGTCCGTCACCCAGCAGGTTGAAAGCGAGCACCAGGCCGAAGATGGCCAGCCCGGGCCACACCGCCATCCAGGGTGCGCTGTCGACGTAGTTCTTGGCCGTGTTGAGCATGCTGCCCCAGCTGGGCGCCGGCGGCTGCTGGCCCAGGCCCAGGAACGAGAGGCTGGCCTCGGCGATCACGGCGGCGGCGATGGCCAGCGTGGCCTGGACGATCAGCGGCGCCAGGATGTTGGGCAGCACGTGCGCCAGCGCGATGCGCCAGGGCGGGTTGCCGATGGCGCGTGCCGCTTCCACGTAGTCCTCCACCTTCACGTTGATCACCTGGCCGCGTGTCAGGCGCACGAACACCGGTGTCGCCGAGACGCCGATCGCGATCATCGCGTTCGTGAGGCTGGGCCCCAGGAAGGCGGCGAGCGCGATGGCCAGGATCAGGAACGGGCAGGCCAGGAACGCGTCGGTGATGCGCGAGACCAGCGCGTCCAGCCAGCCGCCCACGAAGCCGGCCATGAGGCCGATGGGCACGCCCAGCAGCAGCGAGATGGAGACCGACACCACGCCGGCCATCAGCGAAGCGCGCGTGCCCCAGACCACGCGCGAGAGCACGTCGCGGCCGATCTCGTCGGTGCCGAACCAGTGTTCGGCGCTCGGCGCCTTGCGGATGGCGCCCCAGCTGGTGGCCACCGGATCGTGCGGCGCGATCCAGCCGGCGAAGAGCGCCAGTGCGACGAAGCCCAGCACCACAGCGGCGCCGAGCAGCGCGCCACGCCGCCGGGCCAGCTTGCGCCAGGCGCGCTGCCACGGGCCGGCGGCGCGCGTCATGAGCGCAGCCGCGGGTTGACCGCGAAGTAGGCGATGTCGGCCAGCAGGTTGAGGACGATGTAGGTGGTGGCCGTCACCAGCACCACGCCCTGCACCACGGCGTAGTCGCGGTTGAAGACCGAGTCGACGATCAGCTTGCCGAAGCCGGGGATGGTGAACACCTGCTCGGTGAGCACCGCGCCCGACAGCAGCGTGCCCAGTTCCAGCGCGCCCAGCGTGATGATGGGCACCAGCGCGTTGCGCAGCGCATGGCGCAGCACCACCACGCGTTCGGTCAGGCCCTTGGCGCGCGCGGTACGCACGTAGTCGGCCGACAGCACCTGCAGCATGACGCTGCGCGTGTGGCGCATCAGCACGGCGGCGATGGCGTTGCCCAGCACGAAGGCCGGCATCACCATCGAGGCGAGATTGGCGCCCAGGTCCTCGAACGGGCTCACGTAGCCCGAGGCCGGCAGCCAGCCCAGCTGCACCGAGAACAGCAGGATCATCAGGATGCCGAGCCAGAAGTTGGGCGTGCTGATGCCCCACAAGGCGAACGCGTTGGCCAGCGTGTCCCACCAGGTGTCGCGCCCCACCGCGGAAACGATGCCGGCCGGCAGCCCGATGACCAGCGCCACCGTGATGGCCAGCAGCGCCAGTTCCACCGTCACCGGCAGCTTCTGCAGCACCAGTTCCAGCACCGGCTGCTGCGTGCGCACCGACTCGCCCAGGTCGCCGTGCAGCACGCCGGCCACCCAGTACCCGTAGCGCAGCGGCAGCGGGTCGTCCAGGTGCAGCTTCTCGCGCAGGTGGGCGATGACGCCGGGGTCCTGTTCCTCGCCGGCCAGGATCTTCGCCGGGTCGCCCGGCAGCAGCTGCTGCAGGCCGAAGATCAGCATCGAGACGAACACCAGCGTCGGCAGCAGGGTCGCGACGCGGCGGATCAGGAAATCCTTCACGGCCTGCACCTGCTCACGTCTGGTTCACGCAGCTTTACGAAGCTGCAGCGCAGCATCTGTCGTCGCCGCCCGGGGGCGGGCCGTTGAGTGTCCGTGGCAACCACAACCCGCCACGCAACCTGGAGACGAAGATGAACCTCAAGACCGTAGTCGCCGCGATGCTCGTGACCGCCGGGGCGTTCGGCGCCGGGGCGGCGCAGGCACGACCCGACGTCGACCTTGTCGTTCGCATCGGCGTGCCGCTGCCGCTGCCGCCCCTGCCGCCGCTGCCGCGCATCGTGTTCCAGCAGCCCGCGCCGGTGGTGGTGCAAGCGCCGGTGTATTCCGCGCCCGTGTACTCCGGCCCGGCGTATTCCGCGCCGGTCTACCAGCCCGCACCGGTCTATGTCGACCGCGGCTGGCGTGACCGCGACGACCGCCGCGAGTGGCGCCACCATCGCCACGACCGGGACGACGAGTGGTGCGAAGAGCGCGACGGGCGCGACGGGCGCCGCCACCCCACGCGCTGGGACGTCGACGGTGACGGCGTGCCGAACCACCACGACCGCCGCCCCTACGACGCGCGCCGCTTCTGACGCATGACCTTCGCTGCCGTCACGGGGCCATCTTCAGGCCCGTGACGCGCAGCAGCCCGTCGGGGATCTGCCGCACCCCGGACAGCTTCGCGCTGTAGGCCCACAGCCAGTTGCGGTGGTACAGGTAGACCACCGGCCTTTCCTTCAGCACCCGCGCGGCGATCTGCTCGAAGACCTTCCTTCGTTCGGCGAGGTCGCGCACCGTGCGGCTCTGGTTGAGCAGCTTGTCGGTCTCGGCGTCGCAGTAGCCGGCGTAGTTCAGCGGCTGCTTGCAGCCGTGGAAGCTGTAGAGGTTGCCGTCGGGGTCGGGCCGGCCGCTCCAGGCCAGCACGTAGGCTTCGAAGTCGCCCTTGTCGGCCATGTTGAGCGAGGTCGCGAACTCCGCGGCCTGGATCTTGACGTCGAAGCCGGCCTCCTTCGTCATCGCCTGCACCACCAGCGCCAGCCGCTGGGCGTCGCTGGTCGTGCCGGTCAGCAGCGTGAAGCTGGGGTTGGGCACGCCGGCCTCCTTCAGCAATGCCTTCGCCTTCGCGATGTCCCGCTTCGGGACCGGCACGTTCTTCGCGTAGTACGCGTTGGTCGGCGCCACCCACTGGTTGCCCACCGTGGCTTCGTTGTCCATCACCACCTGGGCCAGGCCCTGCCGGTCCAGGCTGAGCTCGAACGCTTCGCGCACGCGCGCGTCCTTGCCCAGCGGATTGGCCTGCGCCTTGTCGCTCTTGCCGATGTTGATGGTGATGCCCTGGTAGCCGATCTCGGTGATGCGCGTCACCTTCAGCTTCCGGTCCTGCTGCAGCTTCTCGATGTCGGAAGAGGCCACCCGTTCGATGAAGTCCAGCTGGCCCGACTTCAGGTTCGCCAGCCGCACGGTGGCGTCGGGGATCGGCGTGTAGGTCACCTTCTGGAAGTTGACCGCCCCTTTCTGCCAGTAGCCGTCGTAGCGCTCCAGCGTGATGCGGTCCTGCGCGACGCGTTCGACGAACTTGAACGGGCCGCTGCACACCGGCTTGGTGCCGAACTTGTCGCCCATCGCCTGCGCGGCCTTGGGACTGACCATCATGCCGGCGCGGTCGGACAGCGCGGCCAGCAGCGGCGAGAAGGGGGCCGAGAGGTTCAGCCGCACCGTCATCGGGTCGACCACGTCGACGCTGGCCACCGGCGCCAGTTCGCCGCGGCGGTTGCTGCCGGCCATGGTCTTGTGGCGCTCGATGTTGAACTTCACGGCCGCGGCGTCGAGCTTCTCGCCGTCGTGGAACGTGACGCCGGAGCGCACGTGGATCGTCAGCGCCTTGCTGTCGGCCGACCACTCGTACTTCTCGGCCAGCTGCGGCACGATGTTGAGCTTCTCGTCGATGTCGAACAGCTTGTCGCACAGCGCCGAGAAGACCACGCGGCCGACGAAGCTGCGCGCCAGCGTGGGGTCCAGCACGTCGGGGTCTTCGGCCAGCCCCACGCGAAGGGTCTGCGCCTGCGCGGCGCCGGCCAGCGCCAGCAGTGCAACGAACAAGGGCTTCATGACAGGGCTCCTCAGGTGACGAAGGCCGCCTGCAGGCGCTGCAGGCGGCGGTTGACGGGGGCGGCCATCGCCGCGGCGGAAGGGGCTTCGATCTGGCGCCAGAAGTGGCAGGCCACCGCGTGGCCGGCATCGCTTTCCAGCGCGGGCGTCTCCTGCCGGCAGCGGGGCTGCACATCGCGGCAGCGCGTGTGGAAGGCGCAGCCGGGCGGCGGGTCGGCCGGGTTGGGCACGTCGCCGGCCAGCACGATGCGCTGCGTGGCGCGGTCGGGCCGCGGCACCGGGATCGCGGACAGCAGCGCCTGCGTGTACGGGTGGCGCGGCGAAGCGAACAATGCCGCCTTGTCGGCCAGCTCGACGATGCGGCCCAGGTACATCACCGCCACCCGGTCGGCGATGTGCTTGACCACCGCCAGGTCGTGGGCGATGAAGACATAGGCCAGGCCCAGCCGGCGCTGCAGGTCCTGCAGCAGGTTCACCACCTGCGCCTGCACCGAGACGTCGAGCGCCGACACCGCCTCGTCGCACACCACCAGCCTCGGCTCCACCGCCAGCGCGCGGGCGATGCCGACGCGCTGGCGCTGGCCGCCGGAGAACTCGTGCGGGTAGCGCTGTGCGTGTTCCGGCGCCAGGCCCACGGTCTGCAGCAGCTCGGCCACGCGCTCGGCGCGCCGGGCTTCGTGCAGCCCGTGCAGGGCCAGCGGTTCGGCCAGGATGCGGCCCACCGTCATGCGCGGGTTGAGCGACGAGAACGGGTCCTGGAAGATGATCTGCATCGCGCGCCGCTGCGCGCGCAGCCCGGCCGCGCCCAGCGTGCCGAGGTCGGTGCCGTCGAAGCGCACGCGACCCGCGGTGGGCTCCAGCAGGCGCAGCACGAGGCGGCCGAGCGTGCTCTTGCCGCAGCCCGATTCGCCCACCACGCCCAGCGTCTCGCCGGCCGCGAGTTCGAAGCTCACGCCGTCGACCGCGCGCACCGCGCCTTGCGGGCGGCCGAACAGGCCGCGCCGCACCGGAAAGTGCTTCACCAGCGATTCCACCTGCAGCAGCGGCACGTTCACGCGGCCTCCGGCAGCAGGTCGCCCAGGTCCAGCGGGGCGCGCCAGCAGGCCGCCTGGTGGCCCGGCGCCACGGCCTGCAGCACCGGCGCTTCGGCGCGGCAGCGCGCCTGCACGAAGGGGCAGCGGTCGGCGAAGCGGCAGCTGGCGGGGCGCGCCATCGGCCCTGGCACCTGGCCCTGGATGGCGGGCAGCCGCTCGCGCACCAGGTCCAGCCGCGGCACCGAGCCCAGCAGGCCCACGGTGTACGGGTGCTGCGGCTCGTCGAACAGCTGGCGCACCGGCGCGCGTTCCACCACGCCGCCGGCGTACATGACCACCACCTCGTCGGCCACCTCGGCCACCACGCCCAGGTCGTGCGTGATCAGCACGATGGCGGTGCCGGTCTCGGCCTGCAGCGTGGCCATCAGCTCCAGGATCTGGGCCTGGATGGTGACGTCCAGCGCGGTGGTCGGCTCGTCGGCGATCAGCAGGCGCGGCGAATTGGCCAGCGCCATCGCGATCATCGCCCGCTGCCGCATGCCGCCGGACAGTTCGTGCGGGTGCTGGTGCAGCCGCTGCTCGGCGGCCGGGATGCGCACCTTGCGCAGCATCGCCAGCGCGCGCGCCTCGGCTTCGGCGGCCGGCATCGCGGCGTGCGCGCGGATGCCTTCCGCGATCTGGTCGCCGATGGTGAAGGCCGGGTTCAACGAACTCATCGGCTCCTGGAAGATCATCGCCAGCGCGGCGCCGCGCAAGGCGCGCATCTCGCGCGCCGGCAGGCCCACCAGTTCGCGGCCCTCGAAGCGGATCGAGCCCTCGACCGTTCCGGGGGCAGCCACCAGGCCCATGATCGAGAGCGAGGTCACGCTCTTGCCGCAGCCCGATTCGCCCACGATGGCCAGAGTGCGCCCGGCCTCGACCTCGAAGCTCACGCCATCCACGGCGGCGAAGCGGCCTTCGTCGGTGGCGAACGTGGTGCGCAGGTCGCGGACTTCGAGCAGCGCCATCTCAGCGTTGCGCCCGTTCGGCGTGGAAGCGTTCGATGTGGGCTTCGATGCGCATGCGGTCCAGTTCACCGGCCGGCCGTGCGCGTGTGGCCAGGCAGGCGACGAAGGGCTGGAAGCGTTCCAGGCTCTTCGTGTGCAGGCGCCGCAGTTCGGCCAGCGGGTTGTCGTGGTCGTCGACGCGCAGGTCCAGTTCGGGATAGGGCTCTGCACCCTGGATGCGCAAGGCGATGCTCTGGCGGCCGCGCTTGTCGCCCCCGGCGGCTTCACCGGCGGCCATCGCTTCGATCAGCCGTTCGGCCAGCGGCAGCGCGGCGTTCGCCTCGAACGCCTCGGCGGTGGCGTCGACCACGCGCGGCCCGGCCAGCATGTTGCCGGCGACGCTGAAGTGCGGCCGCACGAGGTGGCCGCACCAATCCACGCAGGCCGCACCGGTATGGGCCGCCGCCGGCCCCTGCGCGGGCAGCACGTGCAACTGGCGCTGCGCGGCGCCTTCGTCCGCGCCGGTGAGCAGACTCACCACCTCGGCGGCGCTGCGCCCTTCGGACAGAAGGGCCAGGCCGCGCGGGCCGTAGAGCGGGTTCATCAGCGCCTGCGTGGCGAGCGCGCCGACGCCGGCGCGTGCATGGATGCACAGCGCGCCGACGGCGAAGAAGCGGCTCGCGATGGCGATGCCGAAGCGGCCGTGGGGTTCGCGGGCAAGGATCGACCAGGTCACGCGCCGGCCTTTCGCGGGTCTATTCCACCTTGCCGATGCGGCGCACGGCGTCGGTCATGAGCGCGGCGTCTGCGTCCCAGTAGGCCTGGAAGTCGGGGGCGTCCTGGTACTCCACGGGGCTGCCGGCTTTCACGATGGTCTGCGTCACGTTGGGGTCCTGGGCGGCTTTGCGGGCGGCCGCACGCAGCTTCTGTACCACCTCGTCCGGCGTGCCGGCGGGCACGAACAGTGCGGACCACTGCGCGAAGGTGGCGCCGTAGCCGGCCTGCTTCAGGCTGGGTACCTCGGGCAGCGCGGCCAGCGGCTTGTCGCCCCAGTGCGCCAGCGCGCGCAACCTGCCGGCCTTGATCTGCTGCACCACGGTGGAAGGGCCGCTGGCCACGGCGTCGACCTGGCCCCCCAGCAGCGCCAGCACCGCCGGGCCGGCGCCGGTGTAGGGGATGTGGGTCATGCGGAAGTCGGCGGCCGACTTCAGCATCTCCATCGGCACGTGCATGGTGCCGTAGTTGCCCGAGCTGCCGTAGTTGAACCGGCCCGGCGCGGCCTTCGCGGCCTTCACGAGATCGGCCAGCGTCTGCCAGGGCGCTTCGGCGCGCACCACCAGCACCGTGGGGTCGGCGGTGAAGCGGGCGATGGGCTTGAACTGGTTGAGCGTGTAGCCAGGCTTGCGGCCCAGGATCTTGTCGGCCTCCGGCAGGATGCTGATGGACGACAGGCTCATCAGCACCGTGTAGCCATCGGCCGGTGCACGCGCCGCGGCGCCGATGCCCACGGCGCCGCCGGCGCCCACCTTGTTCTCCACCACCACCGGCTGCTTCAGTTCGCGCGACAGGGCCTCGGCCACCGGCCGCGCCACCGTGTCGGCGACGCCGCCGGGCGGGAAGGGCACGATCATGGTGATCGGCTTCTCGGGCCAGGCCGATTGCGCGAAGGCGTTGGCGGCGGCGACCAGCGAGAGGGCCGCGAACAGGGTCTTCTTCATGCGCGCCCCTCCTCGGCGAAACGGTTCTCCAGCGTGCCGATGCCGTCGATCTCGATCTTCACCACGTCGCCATGTTGCAGCCAGCGTGGCGGGTTCAGGCCCATGCCCACGCCGGCAGGGGTGCCGGTTGCGATCACGTCGCCCGGCAGCAGCGTGATGCCGCGCGAGCAGGTCTCGATGAGCGTGGGGATGTCGTAGATCAGGTCGGTGGTGCACGCGTCCTGGCGCAGTTCGCCGTTCACCCAGCAGCGCACGCGGGTGTCGGTGCCGTCCAGTTCGTCGGCGGTCACGATCCACGGCCCCATCGGGCAGAAGGTGTCGAAGCTCTTGCCCAGGTCCCACTGCGAATGGCGCATCTGCACGTCGCGCGCGGTGACGTCGTTGACGATGGTCCAGCCCCACACGTGCGACAGCGCTTCGCCACGCCCGATGTCGCGGCCGGCCTTGCCGATGACGATGGCGAGCTCGGCTTCGTAGTCGATCTGCGCCGAGACCGCGGCGCCCGGCAGGCGCACCGTGTCACCGGGGCCCACCACGGTCTCGGGCACCTTGGTGAAGACGATGGGCCAGCCTTCGGGCTTGTGGTCCTTGAAGACGCTGTCCTTCAGTTCCTTCGCGTGGGCGTGGTAGTTGCGGCCCACGCACCACAGGTTGCGCCGCGGTGCCGGCAGCGGCGCCAGCAGGCGCACGGCCGACAGCGCCACGCTGCCTTCGAAGGGGGGCAGCGCGCCGCGCTCGATCAGTTCCAGCGCGCCACGCGCGCCATCGCAGGCGAACAGCTCGACGGTGTCGCCGGCCACGCGGCCGACACGCCGCCGGCCCTGGTGCAGGACGGTCGCGATGCGCAAGGCAGTCTCCTGTTGTGCTTGTCGACCAAATGCTACCATTTGGGCCCATGGACGCCGTCGCCAGCCTGCGAGAGACCATCCTCGAGAACCTGCGTTCGCGCACCTGGCGCGCGGGCCACCGGCTGCCCACCGAGCGCCACTTCAGCGAACAGTTCGGCCTCTCGCGCAGCACCGTGCGCCGCGTGCTGCTGGACTTCAAGCGCAAGCGCCTGATCACGCAGACGGTGGGCAGCGGCACCTACGTGGCCGACTCCGTGCACGAGGCGCTGGCCGCGCTGGCCCCGGGCGGGCCGGGTGCCCACGTCAGCCCGGCCGAGCTGATGAGCGCGCGCCTGGTGCTGGAGCCGGCATTGATCGAGATGGTCATCGGCAACGCCACCGGCGCCGACTTCCAGCGCATGGACGAGTGCAACCACCGCGCCGAGGCGGCCATCACGCTGGAGGAGTTCGAGCAATGGGACGCCGCGCTGCACGAAGCCATCGCCCTGGCGGCGCACAACGGCTTCATCGGGGCCGTCTTCGGCCTCATGAACGAGGTGCGTTCGCAGGGCGAATGGGGCGTCCTCAAGCGCCGCAGCGCCACGCCCGAGCGGCGGCTCGAGTACCAGCAGGAACACCGCGCGCTCGTCTCGGCGCTGAAGGAACGCGACGCCGAGCGCGCA
Source organism: Rubrivivax sp. (assembly GCA_044224175.1). Classification (GTDB taxonomy): domain Bacteria; phylum Pseudomonadota; class Gammaproteobacteria; order Burkholderiales; family Burkholderiaceae_C; genus Rubrivivax. The sequence continues at coordinate 36,325 of JBGAKY010000019.1, forward strand.
CGCGCCATCTGCCTGCAACACCTGCTGCACGTGCGCACCAACATGCTGGGGTTTTAGCGTCCGCGTTAGCATCCCGCTACCGAGGGCCAAGAAGAGCCAATCAGGCCCAAAACTGGAGACAAGCATGACCCGTTCCTTGACCCGCCGGCAGGCCGTGGCCGGCCTGGCTGCCACCCTGGCGCTGCCGTCGTTCGCGCAGGCCGACTGGCCCGCCAAGCCGGTGCGCATGATCGTGCCCTTCGCGCCCGGCGGCTCGGCCGACGTCTTCGGCCGCTTCATCGCGCAGCGGCTGCAGGAAGCGCTGGGCCAGAACTTCGTCATCGACAACCGGCCCGGCGGCGGCTCGCTGATCGGCACCGACGCCGTGGCCAAGGCCGCGCCCGACGGCTACACGCTGCTGGTGATGTCGAACACGCACACCGTCAACGAAAGCCTGATCCCGACCCGGCCCTTCGCACTGATGCGCGACTTCGCGCCCATCGCACCCATCAACGCTTCCGACCTGGTGCTGGTGGGCAAGGCCGCGCTGCCGGAAAAGACGCTGGCCGAGCTCATCAAGGCCGCGAAGGCGAAGCCGGGCGCGCTGTCGTACGCCTCTTCCGGGCCCGGCACGCCGTACCACATGGCCGGCGAGCTGTTCAAGTTCATGGCCGGCATCGACGTGCTGCACGTTCCCTACAAGGGCAGCGCCGGCGCGCGCACCGACGTGCTGGGCGGCCAGGTCGACATGATGTTCGACGCCATCCCGACGATGAGCGAGCACATCAGGAGCGGCAAGGTGAAGGCCTTCGCCACCACCGGCCGTGTGCGTTCGGCCGTGCTGCCCGACGTGCCGACGATGGCCGAAGCCGGCGTGCCCGGCTACGAAACCACCATCTGGCTCGGCGTCATGGCGCCCAAGGGCACGCCGGCGGCGATCCTGAACCGGCTGAACACCGAAATCTCGAAGATCACGTCCAACGCCGACGTGCGCCGCCAGTGGGCCGGCCAGGGCACGGCGGCCATGACGATGGGCGTCGACGAGTTCACCCGCTTCCTGAACGACGACATCGTGAAGTGGGCCAACATCGTGAAGGTCAGCGGGGCCAAGCCCGAGTAGGGCCGGCCCGATGGCGCGTCTTGCCGTCAACGGCCGCCTGCGCGACACCGACGCGCCGCCTTCGGCGTGCCTGCTGGACGTGCTGCGCGAAGGCCTGGGCCTCACGGGCACGCGCTTCGGCTGCGGCAGTGGCGAGTGCGGCGCCTGCCACGTGCTGGTGGACGGCCGTTCGGTGCCGGCTTGCGACACGCCTCTGTCGGCCTGCGAAGGCCGGGAGGTCACCACCGTCGAAGGCCTGGACCCGCGCCTGGCCGCGGCCTTCGTGGCCGAACAGGCGGCCCAGTGCGGCTACTGCAGCAGCGGGATGCTGGTGGCCGCGGCGGCCTTGCTGCGGCTGAATCCGCGCCCGAGCGAAGACGAGGTGAAGGCGGCACTGGACCGCCACCTGTGCCGCTGCGGCGCGCACACCCGCATCGTGCGCGCGGTGCGGCGGGCGGCGGCATGAGCATCGAGCTGTGGCCCGACGGCACGGTGCAGGTGCGCACCGGCAAGGTCGAGCTCGGCCAGGGGCTGCACAACGCGCTGGCGCAGATCGTCGCCGACGGCCTGGGGCTGGACGTGGACCGGGTGCAACTGCTGCCGGTGGACACCGAAGCCAGCCCCGACCAGGGCGTCACTTCGGGCAGCCAGTCGATCGAGACGGCCGGCGCGGCGCTGCGACGCGAGGCGGCCGAACTGCGGCCGGGCGCGGCGCGGCGCGCGATGGTGGGCGTCTCGCGCCCGCGCCCCGAACTGCCGGCGCTGTTCGCCGGCGCGCCGCGATTCATCCACGACCTGGCGCCGGCCGGCCTGCTGCATGGCCGCGTGCTGCACCCGCCGCGCCTGGCTGCGCGCGTGGTGGCGGTCGACGAGGCCGCGCTCGCCGGCGTGGACTGGGTGCGCGACGGCGCGCTCTTCGCGGTGACGGGCGCGTCGACGACGCAGACCGATGCCGCCTTCGAGCGCTTGGCGGCCGCGGTGACCTGGCAGTGCCCGCCGGAAGCCGACGAGGGCCCCGCGGCGCTGCGACAGCGGCCGGCACGCACGCGGGTCGTCGCCGAGAAGAACGCGGCCGTGGCGGCACATCGGACGCTCGCCGCGTGCTACACCAAGCCCTGGATCGCCCATGCCTCCATCGGCCCCTCGTGCGCGCTGGCGCATTGGCACCAAGGCCGGCTGCAGGTGTGGACGCACAGCCAGGGCATCTTCAACCTGCGACGCGACCTGGCGCTGGCCTTCGGGCTCGACGAGGCGGCGGTGCGCGTGACCCACGTGCCCGGCGCCGGCTGCTACGGTCACAACGGCGCCGACGACGTGGCCTTCGACGCCGCCTGGCTGGCGCGCGCCCACCCCGGCCGCACGCTGCGCGTGCTGTGGAGCCGCGCCGACGAACTGACCCATTCGCCGCAGGGCCCGGCGATGGTGATGCGACTGGAAGCCGGTCTCGACGCCCAGGGCCGCATCGCCCACTGGCAGCACGAGGTCTGGAGCCCCGGCCACAGCCGCCGCCCCGGACGCAGCCCGACCCCGGCGCTGCTGGGCGCGTGGCAGGTCGCCGCGGCCTGCGAAGCACCGGCTTCGATCGACATGCCGCTGGCCAGCGGCGGTGGTGCCGAGCGCAATGCGGTGCCGCCTTATGCGGTGGAATCGCTGCGCGTGCTGTGCCACAGCGTGGGCAGCACGCGCCGCAGTTCGGCGCTGCGTTCGCTGGGGGCCTTCGGCAACGTGTTCGCGGCCGAGAGCTTCGTCGACGAACTGGCGCACGCAGCCGGCGCCGACCCGCTGGACTTCCGCCGCCGCCACCTGCACGACGCGCGCGCGCTGGCGGTGCTGGATGCGGTTGCCGGACGCGCCGGCTGGTCGCAACGCCGACGTTCGGAAGGCGTCGGCCACGGCCTGGCCTTCGCACGCTACAAGAACACCGGCGCCTGGTGCGCCGTGGTCGCCGAGGTGCACGCCGCCGAGCGCCTGCACGTGCGCCGCCTCGTCGTCGCGGTCGACGTCGGCCTGGCGGTGAACCCCGACGGCGTGACGAACCAGATCGAAGGCGGCGCGATCCAGGCCACCAGCTGGGCCTTGCTGGAGATTGCTGCGCCGGCGCACGCCGGCTGGGCCGACTACCCGATCCTGAAGTTTTCCGATGTGCCAGCGGTCGACGTCGCCGTGCTGCCATCGGATGAGCCTTCGCTGGGTGCCGGCGAAGCCAGCCTGGGCCCGACGGCGGCCGCGATCGCGAACGCGCTTTTCGACGCCCTGGGCGTGCGCGTGCGCGACCTGCCGCTCACCCCCGAACGCATCGTCGCCGCGATGGAAGCCCCATGACCGCACCGAAGAAACTCCACCTGCTCAGCGCGGGCGCCGCCCAGGGCCTCGTCAAGGGCTTGCAGGACCGCTTCGCCGCCGAGACCGGCGCCACGCTGGAAGCGCGCTTCGGCGCCGTCGGCGCCATGCGTGAACTGCTGCTGGGCGGCACGCCCTGCGACGTGATCATCCTCACCGAAGCGATGATCGTTGCGCTGGCCGCGGAAGGCCGCGCGTTGGGGGCCGCGCGCGCCGCGCTGGGTCGCGTGCGCACCGGCGTCGCGGTGCGCGCGGGCCAGCCGCACCCCGACGTGTCGACCCCGGCGGCGCTGAAGGCCGCGCTGATGGCCGCCGACGCGGTGTACTTCCCCGACCCCGAGAAGGCCACCGCCGGCATCCACTTTGCCAACGTGATGCGCAAGCTGGAAGTGCATGACGCACTGCAGCCGCGCTTCCGGGCCCACCCCAACGGCGCCACCGCGATGCGCGAACTCGCGGCCAGCCGTTCGCCGCGCCCGATCGGCTGCACCCAGGTGACCGAGATCCGCTACACACCGGGCGTCGAACTGGCGGGCCTGCTGCCGAGCGAGTTCGAACTGGCCACCGTCTACACCGCCGCCCCCGTCGCGCAGGCCGCCGACCCCGCGCTGGCGGCGCGCTTCGTCGCCCTGCTGGCCGGGCCCGACGCGCGCGAACTCCGTCGCGCCGGCGGATTCGAGGAGTGAAGCCATGAAGCGCCGCACCTTCGTCGCCGCGTCCTGCCTGCCCCTGCTGGCCCGGGCGCAGGCCTTCCCGAGCCGCCCGCTGCGCTACATCGTGCCGGTGGCGGCCGGTGGCGGCAGCGACCTGGTGGGCCGCACCGTCACCGAACGCTGGGGCCAGAAGCTGGGCCAGAGCTTCGTGGTGGAAAACATCGGCGGCGGCGGCGGCGCCATCGCCTGCCAGGCCACCGCGAAGGCGGCGCCCGACGGCTACACGCTGCTGCAGGGCTACGTGGCCACGCACGGCACCAGCCCGGCCACGCGCAGCAGGCTGCCCTACGACGCGATCAAGGACTTCACGCCGGTCGGCATGATCGGCGCCACGCCCAACGTGCTGGTCGTCAACTCGAACCTGCCCGTCACCACGGTGGCCGAGTTCGTGGACTACCTGAGGAAGAACCCCGGCCGTGTGAGCTACGGCTCGGCCGGGCAAGGCTCGCTGACGCACCTGACGATGGAGCTGTTCAAGCAGGCCACCGACACCTTCAGCGTGCACCTGCCCTACCGCGGCATCGCGCCCGCGTTCACCGACCTGCTGGGCGGCCAGACGCAGGCCATGTTCCCGGGGCTGGCGGCGGCGCTGGGGCACATCCGGTCCGGCCGCGTGCGCGCGCTGGCCGTCACCGGCAGCAGGCGTCACCCGGTGCTGAAGGACACCCCCACCCTGGTCGAGCTGGGCTTCAAGGGTTTCGAGGCCGTGCAGTGGTACGGGGTGGTCGGCCCGGCGGGGCTGCCGCCGCCGGTGCTGAAGATGCTGAACGACACGCTGAACGCCGTGCTCGCCGGCGGCGACCTGCGCGACAGGCTGGCCGCCGAGGCGGTGGAACCGCAGCCCATGGCGCCCGAGGTCTTCGCCACCTGGATCCGCGACGACATCGCGCGCTGGACCCAGGTCGCACGCGACCGCAAGATCGACCTCGACAACTGAAAGGACGCCCCCTTGGCCCGCAACACCCAGGTGGCAGCCGACACGCAGGCGCCGCCCGTCACCCGAACCCTGGCGCGCTTCGTCGCCACCCACCCTTCGCGCGGCTGGAACGACGCCGTCGAACGCGAGGCGCACCGCACGCTGCTCAACTGGCTGGGCTGTGCCGTCGGCGGCTCGCGCCACGAAGCGACGAACGCCGCGCTGGCGGCGGCACAGATGCTGCAGCCGGCGCCGCAGGCCACGCTGCTGGGGCGAAGCGAGCGGGTCGACATCGCCGGCGCCGCGCTCGTGAACGGCATCGCCTCGCACGTGTTCGACTTCGACGACACGCACCTGAAGACCATCATCCACCCCGCCGGCCCGGTGGCTTCGGCGGCGCTGGCGCTGGCCGAACTGAAGGGCTGCAGCGGGCGCGCGCTGGTCGATTCGCTGGTGCTGGGCATCGACGTCGCCTGCCGCATGGGCAACGTCATCTACCCCGAGCACTACGACCGCGGCTGGCACATCACCGGCAGCACCGGCATGCTGGGCGCGGCGGCGGCCTGCGCGCGCCTGCTGCAGCTGGACGAGCAGCAGACGACGATGGCGCTGGGCATCGCCGCTTCGCAGCCGGTGGGGCTGCGCGAGCAGTTCGGCAGCATGACCAAGTCGCTGCACCCGGGCGCGGCGGCGCGCGCCGGGCTGACGTCGGCGCTGCTGGCCGCGCACGGCTACACCGCCAGCGCGCGCGCGCTGGAAGCGCCGCGCGGCTTCGCGCAGGTGGTGTCGACCAAGTTCGACTGGTCCGAGGCCACCGGCGAACTGGGCGAGCGCTTCGAGATCAGCTTCAACAGCTACAAGCCCTTCGCCTGCGGCGTGGTGATCCACCCGGCGATCGACGCCTGCGCGCAGCTGCGCGCGCGCGGCGTCACGGCGGCCAACCTGGAGCGGCTGGAGCTGAAGGTGCACCCGCTGGTGCTGGAGCTCACCGGCAAGAAGGAGCCGGCCGACGGCCTGCTGGCCAAGTTCAGCGTCTACCACGGCTGCGCGGTAGGCCTGGTGCACGGCTGCGCGGGCGAGGACGAATTCAGCGACGCGGTGGTCCACGACCCCGCCATCGTGGCGCTGCGCCGCAAGGTGGTGGCCGTGGTGGACCCCGCCATCGCCGAAGAGGCGGTCGACGCGGTCGCGGTGCTGGCCGACGGGCGCCGCGAACATGTCCACGTGGATCATTGCCTGGGTTCGCTGGAACGCCCGCTGGACGACGCCGCGCTCGACGCCAAGTTCACCAGCCTGGTCAGGCCGGTGCTGGGTGCGGCACGCGCGGCATCGCTGATCGGCGCCCTGCGTTCGGTGGCCTCGTCTCCGAACCTGGCCGCGTTGCTGAAGGAGGCCGCGGCATGAGGCGCGCCTTCGTCGCGGGTCTGCTGGCGCTGGCCGCCGGCGTGGCGGGTGCGCAGGAGTGGCCTGCGCGCACGGTGCGGGTGATCGTGCCCTTCTCGCCCGGCGGCGCGGTCGACGGACCGGCGCGCGCCATCGCGCAGGAACTCGGGCGCAGGCTGGGCCAGCAGGTGGTCATCGACAACCGGCCCGGTGCCGGCGCCACCATCGGCAGCGAAGCGGTGGCCAAGGCCGCGCCCGACGGTTACACGCTGCTGCTGGCGTCGCAGACGAACGCCATCGCCGCTTCGCTGTACGCGAAGCTGAACTTCAACCCGGTGGAAGACTTCGTCGCCATCTCGCTGCTGGGCCGCGAGCCCGGCGTGCTGGTGGTGCACCCCTCGCTGCCGGTGAAGAGCGTGGCCGAGCTCGTCGCCTACGCGAAGGAACGGCCCGGCAAGCTGAACTACGCCAGCAGCGGCAACGGCAGCGGCCAGCACCTGTTCATGGCGCAGTTCGCCAGCATGGCCGGGCTGCAGCTGGTGCACGTGCCCTACCGCGGCAGCGGCCAGGCCACCACCGACCTGCTGGCCGGCACGGTGCCGATGGCGATGCCGGGCACCGCCGGCATGGTGGCGCACATCCGCGCCGGCAAGCTGCGCGCGCTGGCGGTGAGCGGCAGCACGCGTTCGCCGCAGCTGCCCGAAGTGCCGACCCTGGCCGAGTCCGGCCTGGCCGGCTACTCGGCCTATGTCTGGCTGGGGCTGCTGGCGCCCAAGGGCACGCCGGTGCCCATCGTCGAGCGGCTCAACCGCGAACTGAAGGCGGCGCTGGCCGCGCCCGAGGTGCGCGGCTACTTCACCGAAGCCGGCATCGAGCCGCTGGGCACCACGCCGGCCGAATTCGAGGCCTTCTTCCGCGAGGAACGCGACCGCTGGGCGCGCGTGGTGAAGGACACCGGCGCGAAGATCGATTGAACGAAAGGGAGACGATGACGCAAGTGACCGGCCAGGCCCACTGGGCCACCAAGAAGACCCCCGACGGCGACGTGCCGCTGTACCTTTGGGAGAAGACCGTGGGCTCGCCCGAAGGCAAGCCGGCGGTGCTGTTCGTGCACGGCAGCTCGATGGCGTCCACGCCCACCTTCGACCTCAGCGTGCCCGGGCGCCCGCACAGCAGCGTGATGGACTGGTTCGCCGAGCGCGGCTTCACCTGCTGGTGCGTGGACATGGAAGGCTACGGCCGCAGCGGCAAGCAGCGCGACATCTTCTGCGACATCGCCAACGGCGCCGACGACCTGGCCGCGGCCACCGCGCGCATTGCCGAGCTGCGCGGCATCAAGAGCTTCCTCACCTACGGCATCAGCTCGGGCGCCTTGCGCGCCGCGCTGTTCGCGCAGCGCCACCCGGAACGGGTGTCGCGGCTGGCGCTGGACGCCTTCGTCTGGACCGGCGAAGGCGCGCCCACGCTGGAGCAGCGGCGCAAGAAGCTGCCCGAATTCATGGCCACGAAGCGGCGCCCGATCGACCGCAAGTTCGTCTACTCGATCTTCGAGCGCGACCACCCCGACTGCGCGGACCGGGCGACGGTCGACGCCTTCGCCGACGCCATCCTGGCACTGGACGACAGCATGCCCAACGGCACCTACATCGACATGTGCAGCAGGCTGCCGGTGGTGGACCCGGAGAAGATCCACGTGCCCACGCTGGTGCTGCGCGGGCAGTTCGACGGCATCGCGGGCATGGACGACCTGCTGGCCTTCTTCAAGCGCCTGCCGCACCCGGACAAGCAGTTCAGCGTGATGAACGGCATCTCGCATGCCAGCTTCCAGCAGAAGAACTACCTCATGGTCTACCAGATCCTGCACGCGTACTTCACGCAGCCGGCTCCGGCCTACACCTCTCTCGGCCACTGACAGGAGACGAACGATGACCCGCTTCCTTCGATCGCTGCTGATCGCCTTCGCGGTCGCCGTGGCCGCGCCCGCCTTCGCGCAAGGCAAGGTGCAGGTGCTCTGGCTGGGCCAGGCCGCGTTCAGGATCACCACGCCGGGCGGCAAGGTGATCGTCATCGACCCCTGGCTCACCAGCAACCCGAAGACGCCCGAGGCCTACAAGAAGCTGGAGGCGCTCGGCAAGGTGGACCTGGTGCTGGTGACGCACGGCCACTTCGACCACGTGGCCGACGCGCCGGCGCTGGCCACGCTGAACCATGCGCCGCTGTGGGCGCCGGCCGGGTTGTCGCAGTCGTTCCAGACGCTGGGCGTGCTGCCGCCGGCGCAGGCCAACCGCATGAACAAGAGCGGCACCGTCACGCCCCTCGGCCCCAACATCAAGGTGACGATGGTGCACGCCGAGCACAGCAGCGAATACGTCTGGAAGAACCCGGCCACCAACAAGGACGAGACGCACGTCGGCGGCGAGCCGGCGGGCTTCATCCTCACGCTGGAGAACGGATTCCGCATCTGGCACATGGGCGACACCGGGGTCTTCGGCGACATGAGGCTGATTGCCGACATGTACAAGCCCGACCTGGTGCTGATGCCCATCGGCGGCGGTCAGTTCGTGATGAATCCGGTCGACGCGGCGATGGCCACGCGCGAGCTCATCAAGCCCAAGGCCGTGATCCCCATGCACTACGGCACCAACCCGGCGCTGCCGGGCACGCCGGCCGAGTTCAGCGCCGCGCTGGGCAGCAGCAGCACCAAGGTGCTGGCGATCCAGCCCGGTGAATCGGTGGAGTTCTAGGCTGCGTTCTGCAGCAGCCGGATCAGCATGTCGATGACATCGCTGCCGTCCGGCGACTTCAGGCGATGCTGGCGCAGCGAGCGCAGCAGGTCGGCGCGCGCCAGCTGTTGCGTGTCGCTGCGGATCAGGATGCCGGCGATCGCGCGCTGCACTTCCAGCGAACGCGCCTGAGGGAACAGGCCGGCGATCTCCTGCAGGCTCTGCGCGTCGGTCAGGCGCTGGCGCGCCAGCGTCTCGAGCGCGCGCACCTGCGCCGCGGCGGCCTTCATGCGGCCGATGCCGGCGGCCACCGCGCGCACCTCGGCCACGTCGGCCAGCGGGCGGTGGCGCAGGTAGACCTGGGCGATGGCGACCTCGTCGTCGTTCGCGCTGGTCAGCGCGCGCAGCGTGCGTTCGTGGCCTTCGGGGCTGCCCAGGCAGGCCAGCACCGCCGCATGGGCCACGTTGGCGGGGTCCGCCTTGCCGCTGGCCAGCACCTGGCGCGCGAGCGTGGGCTCGCGTTCCTGGTGCGCCGAGCAGACCAGGTCGACCTCGTGGCGGCCGATGGTGTTGCGGCCCATGCGGGTGGCCACCATCTGCAGGAACTCGGCCTGCTCCTGCGCCGGCGTCAGCCAGCCCAGGGCGCGCCCGAGCGCCAGCATGCGCTGGCCGACCACCGCTTCGTCGGTGTCGCGTGCGAAGGCCAGGAAACGCTCGCGCGCCGGCTGGTCGGTGGCGATCTCGCGCAGCGCCAGCGCCGTCTCGGCGCGCGCCCGCTGCAGCGGGCCCAGCGTGGCGGCGTAGCGTTCCAGGTGCGGCAGGAACATGCGCACCTCGCCCATGTCGCGCTGGAGCACCTGGTGCATGAAGGCGACCTTCTGGGCGTCGGTCGGCGATTCGCCGGCCAGGCTGCACATGTCGCGCCGGAATGGCGTGTCGGTGTCGCCGGGCTTCATGCCGGCCACCGCCACCATCGACGTCGGGCCGAACAGGTTCAGCAGCGCGGCGCTGGGGCGCCCGGCGGCCACCTCGCCCGCGGGGGCACTGCGGAAGTAGCGTTCCAGCAGCGGGCCGGCCACGCGGCCCAGCGGCGCCTTGGAACTGAAGCCGTAGAGCACCGGCACGCCCTGGAAGATGGTGCGCAGGCGGTCGCGGTTGCTTTCGCCGTAGCGTTCGTTCATCAAGCCCGCCAGGCGGTCGGCCTCGGCCGGCGGGACGCCGGCACCCTGCAGGCTGCGCAGCACTTCGTCGCCGGCCACGTTGCGCGGCGTGGACTTCAGCGTGTTGCAGCCGAAGAGGTAGACCTCCTTCAGTTGCGAAAACAGCCCGTTACACGAAGCGCTGCACGAGGCGTGCTGCATTTCATGGACGGCCAGGAATTCGCGGTCGTCGAAACGGTCGGTGTAGAACTCGGTGCCGTCGTCGAAGTGGCCGGAGATGATGAGCGCGTCGCAGGTGACGCCGCTCGAGCAGGCCTGCGTGAACCAGTCCGGACGGCCGCGTTGCACCAGTTCGACGAAGCGGTACTGGTCCTTCGGCAGGTGGCGCTGGAAGGCGTCCTTCTCGTCGGAAGAGTTGATGGTGACGGTGCACACCGTCTTCGGCGCGCCGAGCGCCGCGCCGGCCGCCGAAAGGGCCAGCAGCAGAGGGGCGATCCAGCCCGGGAGATACCGCATGCCGTAAGTCTGCGCCTCCTGCGGCGGCGTTCGAAAGGGGCTGTAACCCCCGTTCGTGTCAAGGTGCCTGCAGACGGCGGATCAGAGCGTCGATCATGTTCTCGCCGCCCGGCGTGCGGCGGCGGTCGGCCACCAGCGACTGCAGCAGCTGCGGCCTGGCCAGCGCCTTGCGGTCGGCGCGCATCAGGATGCCGGCGATCGCCACCTGTACCGCCGCCGAAGGCGTGGCCGCGTACAGCCGCTGCAGGCCGGCGACGATCTCGGCGTCCGAGAGGTAGTGGTGCGCCAGCGCCTCCAGCGCATGCACCTGCGCTTCGGAAGCGGGCATGCGTTCGATGCCGGCGGCAAGCCGGCGCAGTTCGGTGGCGTCGGTGATCGGGCGCTGGCGCAGGTAGAGCTGGGCCACGCGCACGTCGGCCTCGTTCGGGCCCAGCAGCGCCTGCAGCACGCGTTCGCGCGCCTCGCTGCTGCCCAGGCAGGCGCGAACCGCGGCATGGGCGACGTCGTCGTCGGCGCCGATGCGGCGCGCGAACAGGCCGTCCACCTCCTGCTGGCGGTTGAGCTGGCAGGCGAGCTCGATCTCGGTCGGGCCCACCACCTGCCGTGCCTGCAGGTCGCCCAGCATCAGCGCCAGTTCCTGCCAGCGGTCGGCCGGGTCCAGCCAGCCCAGCTGCTGCGCCAGGTCCAGCATGCGCAGGCGCAGCGTGGGCTGCTCTGCGGCGCGGGCATAGGCCAGGAAGCGGGTGCGGGCCTCGTCGTCGTGCGCGATCTGGTCCAGCGCCTGCTTCACCGCCGGCTGGGCGCGGGTGCGGTCGTCCAGCGCCGTGGTCAGGCGCTGGATGCGGTCCAGGTACAGGCGCGATTCGGCAGCGTGCCGCTGCAGCACCTGGTGCACGAACGAGAGCTTGGCCGCCGGCGCGCTGCGGTCGTCTGCGAACTGGCACATGTCGGCGCGCGCGTCGGCCTGCGGGTCGCGCGGCGTGAGGCCCGGCGCGGCGGCCAGCGAAAAGGTGGAGAAGCGCGACAGCAGCCCCGTGCTGACGCGGCCGGTGCCGACCTGGCGCGCGCCGCCGGCACGGAAGTGGCGGTCCAGCGTGGTGGCGGCCAGCGGCCCCAGGGGCGCGGTCGAGGCGAAGCCGTAGATCACCGGCACGCCGGCGAAGATCTGCCGCATGCGGTCGCGGCTGCTTTCGCCGTGCAGCGCGGTCATCTCCTGCAGTTCGCGTTCGGCTTCCTTGGTGGAATGGCCTTCTCGCACCAGGCTGCGCACGATCTCGGCGGTGGCGTCCACCTGCGGCTGCGGGTTCAGCGTGTTGCAGCCGAAGAGGTACACCTCCCTCAGCTGCGAGAACAGGCCCGGGCAGGAAGCGTTGCAGGACACGCGTTCGAGCTCCGAGACGGGCAGGTACTCGTGCACCTCCAGCTGGTCGGAGAAGAACTCGTTGGCGCCGTCGAAGTGGCCCGAGACGATCAGCACGTCGCAGCGCACGCCGGCGCGGCAGGACTTGGCCAGCCAGTCCGGGCGGCCGCGTTCGACCAGTTCGACGAAGTTGTATCGCGCCGGCGGCAGGAAGCGGCGGAAGGTCTCCTTCTCGTCGGGCGAGTTGACGGTGATGGTGCACACCGTCTGCCGCCGCGGCGTGGAAGTGGCGGCGTCGGCGCCATGGCCCCACAAGGTGGCCGCGAGCAGGAATGACATCGCGCGCCAGAGCGTCGAAGGGCGGAGGCTCCTGAGCACAGGCATCAGCAGGGAACCTTTGAGGCGGGCCTGAGTCATGTCACGACGGGGGTCACGAGGGGAATCATAGGGCGGGCACCGTCGTCGCCGCCCTCGCGCACCTGCCGCCCACCCCAGAAGTCCATTCACGAGACACTTTCCAATCGCGGAGGTTCCTGCATGCATTCCTTCTCCCGTCTTGCCCTGATCGCGCTGCCGCTGGCCGTGCTGGCCGCCTGCAGCAGCACGCCCGTGGCCGCGCCGGCCCCGGCGCCCGCCCCCACGGCCGCTCCGAGGGCCGCCGCGCCGGCGCCGGCGCCGGCGCCCGCCCTGGCGCCGCCGGCCGCCCGGTCCACCATCACCAGCGTGTCGCTGCCCGACTATCTGGACCCGAAGAACCCGCTTTCCAGGGACCGCAGCGTGTTCTTCGACTTCGACGACTTCTCCATCCAGTCGAAGTTCCAGGACCTGATCACGCGCCACGGCAGCTACCTGGCGTCGCACCCGAACGTGGCCATCAAGGTGGAAGGCAACGCCGACGAGCGCGGCAGCGCCGAATACAACCTGGCCCTGGGCCAGAAGCGCGCGCAGGCGGTGGTCTCGGCGCTGAAGGTGATGGGCGTGAAGGACAGCCAGGTCGAAGCCATCAGCTGGGGCGAGGAACGCCCGCGCGCCACCGGCCACGACGAGTCGGCCTGGGCCGAGAACCGGCGCGCCGACCTCGACTACCCGAACCGGTAGCCGCCGCTCGGTTCAGGCGGGCGCCGCCAGTTCCACGCGGTTGCGCCCGCCGGCCTTGGCGCGGTAGAGCGCGCGGTCGGCACGTTCCAGCACCGCCGCGGCGCCGGTGTCGGCGGCTTCGGCCAGCGCCACGCCCACGCTCACGCGCAGGGGCAGTTCGCGGTTGCCGGCCTTGACCGGCTGCTCGTCGAAGGCGCGCCGCAGCCGTTCAGCCGACTGGCGCGCCTGTTCGGGCGTGACCTCGCCCATCACGAGCAGGAATTCCTCGCCGCCCATGCGGCCCACGGCGTCGGTGGCGCGGGCCAGCCGGCGCAGGCGCTCGCCCACCTGCGCCAGCACGACGTCGCCGACCGGGTGGCCCCAGGTGTCGTTCACCTGCTTGAAGTGGTCGATGTCGACCAGCAGCATCGCGAAGCCGCGGCTGCGGCGGCGGAACTGCTGCCAGTGGCGTTCCAGCGCCTCGTCGAGTGCCAGCCGGTTGGCCAGCCCGGTGAGCGCGTCGCGCCTGGAGGCGCGGCGCAGCCCCAGCACCAGGCGCTGCGTGATCAGCACCATGAAGCCGAAGTTGAACAGCGCCAGCCCGCCCAGGTAGTAGTACATGAGCAGGTAGCTGGCCGCGTTGCTGCGCTGCATCTCGTTGGGATGCTGCCAGTCGAAGGCCTGGCGCAGCGCCAGCCAGGCCAGCATGGCACCGATCAGCACGCCGGGGATGCCCAGCGCCAGCCGCGTGGCGGCACCGAACTCGGCCTGCAGCGGTGCCCAGGCGCGCGTGAAGGTGCGCAGCATCACGTAGCTCTGGGTGCCGTAGGCCAGCACCACGCGCCAGGAGGCCGTGTCGGCCGAAGGGCTCAGCAGTGCCAGCGTGCCGCAGATCAGGAGCAGCATCAGCGCCTGTTCGCGGTCGCTCGAAGGCAGGCGCAGGAAACGTTCGATGCCGCGCCGCAGCGCCGCGAAGGCGACCAGCGAGAGCACGTTGGCGCCGTTGTAGTAGATCCACTGCCGCGGCTCGCCGCGCGCGCCGCCCAGCAGCATGGTGGCGCCGTTGAGCAGCATGAACGCGCCCCAGTGCAGCATGGGCGAACGTTCCTCGCGCAGCAGGGTGCCGATCAGCCCCCAGGCCAGCGCGTACAACGCCATCTGGAAGCCGACCAGCCACAGCATCGGCGAGATCTCGAAACCGGCCATCCCTCCGCCAGGCCCCATGTACCGCCGGGGGTGTGCGATCTTCGCACGCGGCCCGGGGGCTACCTTAAGGCGCCGCTCAGCCGCGGCGCGAACAGGCCGGTGGCGAGCGCGGTGCCCAGCAGGATGACGGCGCAGCCCAGCACCATCGACAACGTGACCGGCTCGTGCAGGAACAGCGCGCCCCACAGCACGCCGAAGGCGGGGATCAGGTAGGTCACCGCGATCGCGTTCGAAGGCCCCGCATTCGCGATCAGGCGGAAGTACAGCAGGTAGGCGCAGCCGGTGCAGAAGAAGGCCAGCACCGCGACCGCGGCCCAGGCCGCCGGCGCCGGCGGCCGCTCCGGCCACAGCCACAGCGCGGGCAGCGCCAGCATCAGCGTGGCCGCCACCTGGCTGCCGGCGGCCACCGCCAGCGGCGGCACGCCGGCCAGGCGGCGCCGCGTGTAGTGGGCGGCGATGCCGTAGCAGACGGTGGCGCCGACGCAGGCGGCGATGCCCAGCGCCGGGCTCACGCCATGTTCACCGGGCTTGAAGCTGGCGTTCGACCAGCCCAGCCCCGCCACGCCGGCGAAGCCCAGCGCCAGCCCCAGCAGGCGCCAGCCGACCGGCTTCTCGCCGAAGGCCAGCCAGGCGATGCTGGCCACCCACAGCGGCGCGGTGCCGTTGAAGATGGCCGACAGCCCCGCGTTCAGCACCAGCGCCGCGATCGCGAACAGCGCGAAGGGAAGGGCCGAATTCAGGAAGCCCACCACGGCGATCGGCCGCCACTGCTGCCGCAGCGCGGCGCCCTGGCCGCGCGCCAGCGCCAATGGCAGCAGCAGCAGCGTGGCCCCGGCGACGCGCAGGAACACCAGCGCTGCGGGGCCGAACTCGCCCGCGCCCATGCGCGTGAACAGGAACGAAGCGCCCCACAGCGCGGCCAGCGTCACCAGTTCGACGACGTCGCTGCCGCGCATCAGAGCAGGGCGCCTTCGAGCGCGCCCTCCAGCTGCAGCAGCGCGCGCTTGCGGTCCAGCCCGCCGGCATAGCCGGTGAGCGATCCGTCGCGGCCGATCACGCGGTGGCAGGGCACGACGATGGAGATCGGGTTGCGCCCCACCGCCGCGCCCACTGCGCGCACCGCCTCGGCGCGACCGATGCGCTGCGCCAGCTCGCCATAGCTGGTGGTGGCGCCGCGGGCGATGCGCCGCAGTTCGTTCCACACCGCCTGCTGGAATTCGGTGCCGGCCGGATCGAGCGGCACCCCGAACGCGCGCCGGCCGCCTTCGAAGTAGGCCGCGAACTCGCGTGCCGCGCGCGCGAGGTGCGGGTGCGCCGGGTCCTCCGGCGCTTCGATGGGCCCCGGGTGGTGCGACTGGGCGTCGAACCAGGCGCCGGCCAGGCCGTGCGCGCTGGCGGCCAGCGTGAGCGGGCCCAGCGGGGTCTCGATGCGGGCCTGCGCTTCGATGCGGGGGTGTCTCATGCGTTCGTCTCCAGGTGGTGCCACAGCCGCATCACGGCATAGGCGCGCCAGGGCCGCCAGGCCTCGGCGAGGGCGTTCACTTGCTTCGGGTCGCGCGTGCCGAGCGCGTTCATGAGGCCGATGTCGGTGGCCGGCCAGGCGTCGGGCCAGGCGAGCGCGCGCATCGCGATCACCTGCGCCGTCCATTCGCCGATGCCGGGCAGGGCGCGCAGCATGTCCAGCGTGGGCGCCAGCGGCGCCGCCGGGTGCAGCGCGAGCCGGCCTTCGGCCACTTCGACCGCCAGCGCCTGCAGCGCCTTCACGCGCTGGCGCACGATGCCCAGCTTGCCGATCACTTCGGGGTCGGCCGCGGCCAGCGTGGCGGCGTCGGGGAACACGTGAGTGAGCTCGGGCCAGGGCGTGGCCACCGGCGTGCCGAAGCGGTCGACCAGGCGCTGCACCAGCGTGCGCGCCGCCTTCACGGTGACCTGCTGGCCCAGGATGACGCGCACCGCGAGCTCGAAGCCGTCCATCGCACCCGGCACCCGCGTGCCCGGGCGCAGCGGCACCGGCAGTGCGGCCAGCACGGGGTCGATGCGCGCGGGGTCGGCGTCCAGGTCCAGGCCCTGGCGCACGCGCTGCAGCACCGCGCCCAGCACCGGCGCCAGGCTGGGCGACGCGCTCACGTGCACTTCGTTCCGGCCGGGTTCGAAACGCGCCGTCAGCCAGCCGGCGATGCGTTCGTCGCCCTGGCGCCAGCCCAGCGTGCGGCGGATCTCGCCGCCTTCCACCTGTTCCACGCCGCGCACCACGCGCTGGGCGAAGAAGGCGAGCACGGCTTCGGTGTCGTAGGGCGGCCGGTAGGCCAGCCGCAAGGGCGCCGCGGTGTCGCGCGGTGTTTCGCGTTCGCCGCGCAGGCGCGAAGGCGTGAGCCGGTAGTGGCCGGCGAAGGCGGCGTTGAAGCGGCGCAGGCTGGCGAAGCCGCTGGCCAGCGCCACCTGCGTGACCGGCAGCGCGGTGTCGGTGAGCAGCTGCTTGGCCAGCAGCAGGCGCTGGGTGGTCAGGTATTCGTGCGGGCCCACGCCATGCGCGGCCTGGAAGATGCGGCGCAGGTGGCGGTCGGTCACGCCCAGGCGGTTGGCGATGTCGGCCAGGCTGGTTTCCTCGCCCGCGTGCACGGCGTGTTCGATCAGGCGGGCGGCGCTGTCGGCGAGGGCCTGGGACGAGTCCATCGCCGACAGGCCCGGCGCGATCTCGGGCCGGCACTTCAGGCAAGGTCGAAAGGCTGCTGCCTCGGCCTGCGCGCGGGTGTCGAAGAAGCGGCAGTTCTCGCGCCGCGGCGTGCGCACGCGGCACACCGGCCGGCAGTACACCCCGGTGCTGGTGACACCGACGAACAGGCGGCCGTCGAAGCGGGCGTCGCGTACTTTCAGCGCCAGGTAGGCGGCGTCGGGATCGAGGACCATGGGCGCATGATAGGCAGCGCCCGCCGGTGCACCGGCCGTTTCCGGACCTGTCGCCGGCGGGTCCGGGCTGCCCGGGCGCTGCCTACAATGCCCGCCACTTCTCCATTGCACCGACGAGCGCCGCACCATGAACGTCAATCCGTCCGTCTTCAAGGCCTACGACATCCGGGGCGTCGTCGGCAAGACGATCGACGAAACCTTCGCCGAACACCTGGGCCGCGCCTTCGGCAGCGAAGCGGTGGCGGCGGGCGAGAAGGCGGTGGCGGTGGGCCGCGACGGCAGGCTCTCGGGTCCCGGGCTGGCGGCGGCGCTGATCCGCGGCCTGGCGTCCACCGGGCTGGACGTGGTGGACCTGGGCCCGGTGACGACGCCGATGCTCTACTACGTGGCCGCCACGCGTGCGAAACATGGCTGCACGAGCGGCATCCAGGTCACCGGCAGCCACAACCCGAAGGACTACAACGGCTTCAAGATGGTGATGTCGGGCCGCGCCATCTACGGCGACGACATCCAGAAGCTGCGCCGGCGCATCGAGGCCGAGGACTACCTGAAGCGGCCCGGCCGCAGCGCGAAGATGGACGTGGTGCCTGAATACGCGGCGCGCATCGTGCGCGACTGCAGGCTGGCGCGTCCCATGAAGATCGTGGTCGACAGCGGCAACGGCATTCCGGGCGCCAGCGCGCCGGCCATCCTGAAGGCGCTGGGCTGCGAGGTGGTCGACCTCTACTCGAAGGTCGACGGCGACTTCCCCAACCACCACCCGGATCCCAGCAAGCCGGAGAACCTGGCCGACCTGATCAAGGTGGTGCATGCCACCGGCGCCGAGATCGGCCTCGCGTTCGACGGCGACGGCGACCGCCTGGGCGTGGTCACGAAGGGCGGCAACATCATCTACCCGGACCGCCAGGTGATGCTGTTCGCGCGCGACATCCTCTCGCGCCACAAGGGCGCGCCCATCATCTTCGACGTCAAGTGCAGCCAGCGCGTGCCGGTGGCCATCCGCGAAGCGGGCGGCGTGCCGGTGCTGTGGAAGACCGGGCACTCGCTGATCAAGGCCAAGCTCAAGGAGATGAAGGCGCCCTTCGCCGGCGAGATGAGCGGCCACCTCTTCTTCGGCGAACGCTGGTACGGCTTCGACGACGCCATGTACACCGCCGGCCGGCTGCTGGAGATCCTGTCCAGGCAGGCCGACCCGAGCGCCTTCCTCGACGCGCTGCCCACCAGCTTCTCCACGCCCGAACTCAACGTGCCCTGCGCCGAAGGCGAACACCACAAGGTGGTGGCCGAGCTGCTGGCGCGCGTGGCCGATGGCCGGCTCGCCTTCGATGGCGGCGAGGTCGGCACGGTCGACGGCCTGCGCGTGGACTATGCCGACGGCTTCGGCCTCATCCGCGGTTCCAACACCACGCCGGTGCTGGTGCTGCGCTTCGAAGGCCACACCGAAGCGGCGCTGCACCGCATCGAAACGGTCTTCATGGCCGCGCTGCGCAGCGTGAAGCCCGACGCGAAGGTGGCCGCGGCGGCACACTGAGCCTGGCCATGCTGGCGCGCGCCGCGTACACCGGGCTTCTGCGCGTCGCGACCCCGCTGTACCTGGCGCGCCTGTGGTGGCGCGGCCGGAGCGAGCCCGGCTACCGCGCGCACCTGGGCGAACGGCTTGGCTTCGGCGCCGCCGTGGCGCCGGGGCCGGTGTGGGTTCATGCCGTGTCGCTGGGCGAGACGCGCGCCGCCGCGCCGCTGCTGGAAGCGCTGCGCGAGCGGCGGCCCGGCGTCAAGCTGCTGCTGACGCATGGCACCGCCACCGGCCGCGAAGCCGGCGCGAAGCTGCTCAAGCCAGGCGACCGCCAGGCCTGGCTGCCCTACGACACGCCGGGCGCGGTACGCCGCTTCCTGGCGCGCCAGCGACCGGCAGTGGGCGTGCTGATGGAAACCGAGGTCTGGCCCAACCTGGCACTGCAGGCCCATGCCGCCGGCGTGCCGCTGGTACTGGCCAATGCGCGCTTGTCCGAACGCAGCCTGGCCAAGGGCGAGCGGCTGCGTGCCCTCATCCGCCCCGCGGTGCGAACGCTCGCGCGCGTGCTGGCGCAGAGCGAGGACGACGCACGCCGCATCCGCGCCATGGGCGCGCCGGTGGTCGCGGTGGCCGGCAACCTGAAGTACGACATGACGCCCGACGACCTGCTGGTGGCGCGCGGCCGCACCTGGCGCCAGGTCGCCGGCCGTGCCGTGGTGCTGGCCAGCAGCACGCGCGAAGGCGAGGAACCGGGCCTGCTGTCCGCCTGGCGGCGCGTGCCAGCGCCGCGCCCGCTGCTGCTGCTGGTGCCGCGCCACCCGCAGCGATTCGACGAAGTGGCGGCGATGGTGGCCGCCGCCGGTCTGTCGCTGGCCCGGCGCAGCGCCTGGGGCGAGATGCCGCCGTCCGATGCGGCCGCCGCCGACGTCTGGCTGGGCGATTCGATGGGCGAGATGCCGCTCTACTACGGCGCCGCCGACAGCGCGCTGCTGGGCGGCAGCTTCGCCCCCCTGGGTGGGCAGAACCTGATCGAGGCCGCGGCCTGTGGCTGCCCGCTGGTGATGGGGCCGCACACCTTCAACTTCGCGGAAGCGGCGGAACTCTCGCTGGAGGCGCAGGCTTCGCTGCGGGTCGACGACATCGACGCCGGCGTGCAGGGCGCGGTGGCGCTCGCACTGGACCCGGCGCGGGGCGAATGGGTGCAGCGCGCGCTGGACTTCGCCGCCCGCCACCGCGGCGCGGCGGCGCGCATGGCCGAAGAGATCGTGGCGCTGCTGGATCAGCCGGCGCGCGTGTCGTCGGAGTGGATGTTCAGCGCCTCCAGGAAGCGCGAGACCAGGTTGTAGCCGGCGATGGTGGCCACCAGTTCCACCGTCTGGCGTTCGCCCAGCAGCGCGTTCACTTCGGCGATCTGATCCGCACCCACCTGCACCTCGCGCGTCATGCGGTCGCACAGGGTCAGCGCGGCGCGCTGGGTGGGGTCGAAGGCGCCGCTGTCCTGCCATTCGCGCAGGTCGTCCAGCTGCCGCTGCGTCAGGCCTTCCTTCAGCGCGATCGGCGCGTGCTGCTCGGCTTCGTACGGCGCGCCGTTGAGCAGCGCGACGCGCATGATGACCAGTTCGCGCAACGAACCCGGCAGCGACAGGCGCTGGCGCACCGCCGTGAAGAAGCCCAGCCAGCCTTCGGCCAGCGGCGGGCTGTGCAGCAGCATCTGGTACAGGTGCAGCAGGCTGCCGCGTTCGGCGACGATGCGCTCGACCAGCGCGCGGTTCGCCGGGTCGTCGGGGCGGGCGTAGGGCAGGTGGGCCATGGCGCATTCTCGCCTCGGTGTTTCCCGCGAGGCGGCGGCGCCGTCCTGCGGCCACACTGCGCCGCATGATGAAGCGACTGCTGTTCACGCTGCTGCTGGCCCTGGCCGGCAATGCCTTCGCGCAGGCCTGGCCGCAGAAGGGCCCGCTCAAGCTGGTGGCCGTGTTCCCGCCCGGCGGCAGCGTCGACCAGGTGGCACGCATCCTGGCACCGGTGCTGCAGCAGCAGCTGGGGCAGAACGTCATCGTCGACAACAAGGGCGGGGCCTCGGGCAGCATCGGCACCGGCTTCGTGGCCGCCGCGCCGCCCGACGGATACACGTTCGCAGTGGTGTTCGACACCCATGGCGTCAACCCCAGCCTGTATCCCGGCCTGCCCTTCGACACCAGGCGCGACCTGGCACCGGTGGCGATGATCGGCACCGGCGCGATGGTGCTGGCCACCTTCGCCGATTCGCCCTACAAGCGCTTCGCCGACGTGGTGGCGGCCGCACGCGCGAAGCAGAACGTCAGCTACGGCAGCATCGGGGCCGGCAGCCTGGGCCACCTGGCGATGGCGCTGCTGGCGCGCCGCGACGGGCTGGAGCTCCTGCATGTCCCATACCGCGGAGGCGGCCCGCTGATGAACGACGCGCTGGCCGGCCACGTGCCGCTGGCCATCGGCTCGGTGTTCCTGCTCAAGCCACACATCGACAGCGGCAGGCTGCGCGCGCTGGCCGTGACCACCAGCACCCGTTCGCCGCACCTGCCGGGCGTGCCCACCATCGCCGAAAGCGGCTTCAGCGGCTTCGACGCGCCGGCCTGGTGGGCCGTGCTGGCACCGGCGAAGACGCCGCCGGAGATCGTCAGGCGCATGAACGACGAGATCAATGCCGCACTCGCCAGGCCCGAAGTGGCGACCAAGCTGGCTGCGCAGGGCATCGACATCCGGGCCGGCACGCCGGAAGCGGCTCGCAGCTTCATCGAAGGCCAGATGGACATCTGGGCCAAGGTGGTGAAGGACAACGCCATCAAGGCCGAATGACAGCCTTCCCCCGCGGCTGCGCTATCGTGGCCGCATGGAGTCTTCTTCGCTGAAGCCACGCGCGCGCGGCGCCGGCTGGTGGACCAGTGGCGTGCTCATCGCGCTGATGCTGCTGTCGGCCTGGCTGATCTGGCGCTGGCTGGACCCGCTGCCCGAACGCAGGCTGGTCATCGCCGGCGGCCCCGAACGTGGTGCCTACGAGCAGTTCGCCAAGCGCTACCTGCCACCGCTGAAGGCGCAGGGTGTGGCGGTGGAGGTGCGACGCACGCAGGGTTCGGCCGAGAACCTGGCCCTGCTGCGCGCCGGCAGCGTGGACGCCGCCTTCGTGCAGGGCGGCGTGGACAGCGCCCCGCTGGGCCCGGACGGCGAACGCGACGACAGCCTGGTTTCGCTGGGCAGCGTGGCCCATGAACCGCTGTGGGTGTTCTACCGCGAAGACAGCGCACGGCGACTGGCGCCCGGCAAGCTGCCGGTGGACCTGGCGGCGCTGCGAGGCTGGCGCATCAACATCGGCCCGCCGGGCGCCGGCACCGGGCCGCTGTTCAGGCAGCTGGCGGAAGCGAACCGGCTGGACCCGGCGGCGCTGAAGCTGGGCGAGCAGGCCGCGGTGCTGGGCGTGGTGGACCTGGTCGAAGGCCGCACCGACGCGCTGGCCATGGTCTCGGCCGCCGATGCGCCGCTGGTGCAGTACCTGCTGCGCACGCCGGGCATCCGGCTGCTGGACTTCGCCCATGCCGAGGCCTATGTCCGCCGCTTCGCCTTCCTGCGCGCGCTGGTGCTGCCGCGCGGCGTGGTCGACCTGGCCGACGACCAGCCCGACCACGACGTGCAGCTGGTGGCCACCACCGCTTCGCTGGTGGTGCGCGGCACCTTGCACCCGGCGCTGCAGCAGCTGCTGCTGCAGGCCGCGCGCGAAGCCCATGGCGGTGCCGGCTGGTTCGCGCGGCCGGGCGAGTTTCCGAACACCAGCGCAGCCGAATGGCCGCTGGCCGACGACGCCGAGCGCTACTACCGCAACGGCGCGCCCTGGCTGCAGCGGTACCTGCCGTTCTGGCTGGCGCACTTCGTCGACCGCATGTGGATCGTGCTGCTGCCGCTGCTGGCGGCGCTGCTGCCGCTGTCGCGCGTGCTGCCGCCGCTGGTGGAGCACCGGCTGCGCTCGCGCGTGTTCCGCTGGTACGCGAACCTGCGGCGGCTGGAACAGGCGATCGAGAAGCCTGGGGCCGACGTCGAGAAGCTGCGCGCCGAACTCGACCGCATGGAGCAGCAGACCGAACACATCGGCGTGCCGCTGGCCTATGCGAACGAGCTGTACGACCTGCGCAGCCACATCCAGCTGGTGCGGCGGCGGCTGTCGGCCAAGACCGGCGACCGGCTGCCGCGCAGCTGAGGCCGCGCACAGGACTCCGGAAGGAGTCCTGTGGCTGGCGAAGGCCCGAGCGCGATTTCACGCGTGAGGGCTGAGGCGTCAGGCGCGCAGCAGGTCCAGCTTCGGCAGCGTGGCGCTGCCGGGCAGCACCGCGGCGTCCAGCGCCGCGCGCGCCACGCCCAGATGATCCGCCAGCAGCGCGCGCTGCACCGCGCGCAGGTCGGTGGTGATGCGCAGGTCGCGGCCTTCGAAGCGGTTCGCCTTTGCCAGACCGGGCCAGTCGGCCAGCACGCGGCCGCCGGCCACCGCGCCGCCCAGCACGAAGGCGGCGCCGCCGCTGCCGTGGTCGGTGCCCTGGGTGCCGTTGATCGCGACCTCGCGCCCGAACTCGGTGGCCACCAGCACCGCGGTGCGGCCCCAGGTGCCGCCATCCTGCAGACCTTCGCGCAGCGCGGCGAGCAGCGCGTCCAGCGTTCGCAGGTTGTTCGACAGCGCGCCGTTGGGCGCCGCCTGGTTGGCGTGCGAGTCCCAGCCGCCCAGTTCCAGCACCGCCACCTGGGTGCCGCGTTGCAGGAACTCTGCGGCGCGGCGCGCCAGCGCCACCACGGCGGCGCGGCCGCCGCCGGGCGCGCCCATGCCGGCCATCGCGCCTTCGGCGTGCAGCGCGCGCGCGCGTTCCAGCGCCTGCGCCAGCGGCGCGTCGTTGACGTACATCGACTGCAGCCGTGCCACCAGGTCGGCCGAAGGATCGGGCAGCACCGAAGGGGCCCAGGTGTCCACCAGCTGCGCGCCGCGCAGCACCAGCGGCACCGCGGTCTCGATGGCCACCGCGCGCGTGCCGCCGCGCGCTTCCAGCGCGCGCCCCAGCCAGCCGGTGCTGAGCTCGTGCGGTTTCGTGCCGCCCGATTCCAGCACCTGCTGGGCGTCGAAGTGGGAGCGTTCCTTGTAGGGGACGCCGGTCGCGTGCACCACCAGCAGTTCGCCGCGGCCGTACATCGCGTGAAGCTCCGGCAGCAGCGGGTGCAGCGCGAACGGTCCGGCCAGTGGCAGGGCCGGTGCGCCCGGATGCGCCAGAGGGCCGCGCGCCTCGGCAAAACCAGGGTCGCCGACGGCGGGCACCGCACTCAGGCCGTCCATGCCGCCGCGCAGGATGACGAAGACGAAGCGGCGCTCGCCCGCGGCCGGCAGCCCGGCCAGGCTGAGCGTGGGCCATGTGGCGGCGGCAGCGGCGAGAAGGTGGCGGCGGCGCAGCGACATCGGCGGCTCCTCAGCGGCGCTGGAATTCAGGCGCCAGCAGCAGCAGCGCCAGCGCCTGCGGGCCGTCGGCCGCGCGTTCGATCTGGCGCAGCGTGTTCTCGCCCAGCGCCGGCCCGAAACCGGCACGCGCCAGCACGCGCGCGTCGGCCTGGCGGCCCAGGCGTTCGGCGACGCGGGTGGCCCATTCGACGCGCTTCCACACCGCGTCGGGACCCAGCCATTCCTCGGCGCGGTCGGGCCAGCCGGCGGGCGAGGGTGCGGCCTGCACGCGCTGGCCCAGCGCACCGATGCCGGCGTCGGGCGCGCGCGCGGCGATGTTGTCGCCCAGCTTCAGCAGCCGCGCCGCGCCGACGACGAATTCCTCCGGCGTCTTCAGCTTGCGGCCCGCGGTGGCCCAGGGCTCGGGCGATTCGATCAGGGTGTCGTAGACGGTGGCGAGGTCGCCGCCGCTTCTGTCGAAGCTCTTCGCCAGCCGGTCCACCAGCGCGGGCGGCGGGTCGTCGGCGGCGAAGTGGCGCGCCAGCTTGGTGGCCACGAAGCGAGCGGTGGACGGGTGGTGGGCCAGATCGTGCAGCACGCGGCCCAGCGCTTCGGGGCCTTCGGGGTAGCGACGGCCGAGCACGCTCTTGGGGCCGGGCTGGTGCCAGTCGGGGTCGAAGCGCACCGCTTCGCTGGCACGGCCTTCGTTGAGCTCGCGCGTGGGCGTGCGCCAGCCGGTGAGCACGGCGGCGAAGGCGGTGACGTCGGCCTGGCTGTAGCCCCCGTCCACGCCCAGCGTGTGCAGTTCCAGCACCTCGCGCGCCAGGTTCTCGTTCAGGCCGGTGACGCGCGGCACCTCGCCCTGGCGCGCGGCGCGGCGGGCCGCGAAGCGCACCGCGCGCGAGTCGCGGCCGGCCGACTGGTCGTTGTCCAGGTAGCGCAGCATCGCGGCGTGGCGCGTGCTGGCCTGCAGCAGGTCTTCGAAGCGGCCGGCGATGTGCGGGCGCACCGCCTCGCGTTCGAAGGGGCCGACCAGGCCGCGCGCGCTGGCCTTGGCCATCGAGACCGTGAAGTGGTTGCACCAGAAGAGCGCCAGCCGCTCGGCGAAGGGCCGCTGCGTGGCGGCCGCGGTGGCCAGCCGCGCGCGCTGGTCGGCCTGCACCATGTCCTTGAAGTGTTCGACGAAGGCCTGCTCGGCAGGACGCATGTCGTTGGCGCGGGCCTCGCGGCGGGCGCGCACGAATTCGGCATGCGTGCGCAGCGCAGCCAGCGTGTCGGGCAGGTCGCGGCCGCGCTGGGGCTCGGCGGGGCCGATCTGCGCGTGCAGCCAGCCGGCGGGGTCGGCGCCGACGACGTCCAGCGCCGGCTCGCCCAGGCCGAAGCGGTGGGCGGCGACGAAGGCGGCAGGGGCGGCGGCCATGGCCGCGAGTGTCACCCGGGCGGCATGTCACGGACATGCCGGGGTGGTGAAGAAAGATTGCCCGCGGCTACCTGGCGAGCAGCTGGTTCACGCGGTCCACGTCGGACGCGGACAAGGTGCCGGCGGCCTGGCGCAGGCGCAGGCTGTTCACCAGCGTGTCGTAGCGCGCCTTGGCCAGGTCGCGCTGCGTGGTGTAGAGCTGGGTCTGCGCGTTCAGCACGTCCAGGTTGACGCGCACGCCGACCTTGTAGCCCAGCTGGGTGGCTTCGAGCGCCAGCTTGGTGGAGGCTTCGGCCGCTTCCAGCGCCTTCACCTGTGCCAGCTGCGACTGCAGGCCGAAGTAGGCCACCCGGGTGGCCTGGGCGACACCGCGGCGCGCCGCTTCCACGTCGTTGGCGGCCTTGTCTTCCAGGGTCAGCGTCTCCTTGATGCGGTTCTGCGTGGCGCCGCCGGTGTACAGCGGCCAGTTCAGCTGCACGCCGATGCTGCCGTTGGTGGCGAAGCCGCGCGAGGCGCTGTTGTTGTACAGGCTGCCGCGCGAGTCGCTGGCCCCCACCGAGGCGACGGCGTCGACCGTGGGCAGTTCGGCCGCACGCGCCTTGGTGGTCTCCATGCGCGCCACGTCCAGCCCCACGCGCGCGCGGCGTACCGTGGGGTGGCGGGTGTCGGCTTCGTTGACCCATTGCTCGGCGTCGGCCGGCATCGGCGCGGGCAGCACCACCGGCGCCGCCAGGCCCTTGGGCACGACGCCGCTGCGGCCGACCGCCACGTCCAGCGCGATGCGCTTGGCGCGCAGGTCGTTCTCGGCCGCCAGTTCCTGCGCGACGGCCAGATCGAAGCGCGCCTGCGCTTCGCGCGTGTCGGTGATGGTGGCGGTGCCGACCTCGAAATTGCGCTTGGCCGAGGCCAGCTGCTCGGTGATGGCGGCCTTGCTGGCACCTGTGGTCGACAACGTGTCCTGCGCCGCCAGCACGTCGAAGTAGGCCTGCGCGACGCGCACGATGAGGTCCTGCTCCGCGGCGTCCAGGTCGGCCTGGGCCGACTCCAGGCTCTTGCGTGCCTGCTCGATGGTGACGTCGCTGGCACGGTTGAACAGCGGGTAGCGGCCGTTGAGCGCGCCGTTGGCGACCCGGCTGTTCACCGGCGCGCCCGTGCTCACGCTGACGGGGCCGGAAGTGATGGTGTTGTTGGGCGGGTCGATGTAGGACGCGGTGGCGCTGGCGGTGGCGTTCGCCGAAGGCCGCTTCAGGGCTTCGCTCTGCTCCACCCGGTACTTGGTGGATTCGGCCAGCTTCTGCGCCGCCAGGTAGGTGGCGTCGTAGGCGCGCGCCGCTTCGTACAGTTCCTTCAGGCTCTGCGCGTGGGCGCTCGGCCATGCGGCCAGCGCCAGGGTGGCGGCGATCGCGGCGGTCGAACGGCGGAAGGGCAGGAAGCGCATGGAAAGTCCTTCGACAGGCAAGGTCAGGTGGTGCGTCATGGCAGGCGCGCCTTTATAGAAGTCCGGGCCGTGGCGCGCAGCCGGCATGCGACGACCTGCGCGTTCCCGGGGGCGCGCGGGGTCCAGGCGGCGACGGAATGCACGCGGGCCTGCCTTTCTTCGCCTCAGAAGCGGAAACGCGAAGGCTCGCCGAAACCTTCCAGGCGCGGCGCCAGGGTTTCGAACAGATCGGTGCTGGAGAACGCGGCGTCGCCGGCCCGGCGGAACAGGCGCGCCGTCATCACAGGCTCGCCGCCGACGATGGCCGCCAGCCGGCCGCCGGGTTTGAGCTGATCCAGCAGCGCGCGCGGCACCTCGGCCACCGAGCCCGACAGCAGGATGGCGTCGAACGGCGCTTCGGCCGCCAGGCCCTTGGCGCCTTCGGCGGCGCTGACGTCCAGCACGGTGGCGTTGAGCACGCCGCTGCGGCGCAGGTTCTCGCGCGCCTGGCGCGCCAGCTCGGGCCGGCATTCAAGCGTGAACACCTGCTGCGCGCGGTGCGCCAGCAGCGCCGCCATGAAGCCCGAGCCGGTGCCGATCTCCAGCACCTTCTCGTGCCGCTGCAACTGCAGTTCCTGCAGCAGCCGCGCTTCGACGCGCGGCTCCAGCATGCGCGGGCCTTCGGGCTGGCCCTGCAGCAGCGGCACCTGGGTGTCGACGAAGGCCAGCGCGCGCAGGCCGGCGGGCACGAAGTCCTCGCGCCGCACGGCGGCCAGCAGCGACAGCACGGCGGGGTCGAGCACGTCCCAGGGACGGATCTGCTGCTCGATCATGTTGAAGCGGGCGGTTTCGGGGTTCATGGCGTATACCTATGTGGGTATTTTGACACGGGTCGGCCCATTCTAGGCGGCGGCCTTGACTTCACCCTTGCGGGGGGCGGCCCACCGACGCTTCGCCCAGGCCGCCAGGTCGTCCAGGTAGCAGTAGATGACCGGCACCACCACCAGCGTCAGCAGCGACGACGTGATGACGCCGCCGATGACCGCCTGTCCCATGGGCGCGCGCTGTTCCGAGCCTTCGGACAAGGCGAAGGCCAGCGGCACCATGCCGAAGACCATGGCCAGCGTGGTCATCAGGATGGGCCGCAGCCGCACCTCGGCGGCGTGCAGCAGGGCCTGGGTGCGGTCCATGCCCTGGTCGCGGCTGCGGATGGCGAAGTCCACCAGCAGGATGGCGTTCTTGGTCACCAGGCCCATCAGCATGACGATGCCGATGATGGAGAACATGTTGAGCGTGCTGCGGAACATCAGCAGCGCCAGCACCACGCCGATGAGCGTGAGCGGCAGCGAGGCCATCAGCGCCAGCGGCTGCAGGAAGCTTCTGAACTGGCTGGCCAGGATCATGTAGATGAAGACGATGGCCAGCGCCAGCGCGCCCAGCGCGTACTGGAACGACTCGGTCATGTTCTTGGTCGACCCGCCGAAGGTGTAGCGGTAGCCGGGGGGCCAGGCCGTGCCTTCCAGCACCTTGCGGATGTCGGCCGAGACCTCGCCGCTGGAGCGGCCCAGCGCGTTGGCGTCGATGTTGATCTCGCGGTTCAGGTCGCGCCGGTTGATCTGGTTCGGCCCGGTGGAAGCCTTCAGCTGCGCCACCTGCGCCAGCCGCACCACACGCGCGCTGCCGTCGGCGTTGCTGCCCACCAGCAGCGGCACGCTGGCGAGGTCGGCGTTGGAGTCGCGGTACTCGGGCGCCAGGCGCACGTTGACGTCGTAGTTCTCCCCGTCCTCGGCGCGCCAGTTGCCCACCGTGAGGCCGGCCAGCAGCGTTCGCAGCGTGCCGGCGAGCGCGTTCACGTTCAGCCCCAGGTCGGCGGCGGCGTCGCGTTTGACCTCGATGGCCAGCGTGGGCTTGTCGGGCTTGAGCGTGCTGTCCAGGTCCACCAGGCCGGGAATGCGCTGCAGCCCGGCGGTGATGCTGCGCGACAGTCGTTCCAGTTCCCCCAGGTCGGGGCCCTGCACCGAGAACTGGATGCTCTTGCTGCCGCCCAGGTCGAGCTGGCCGATGTTGGTGACGGTGACGCCGGGAATGCGCGCCAGCCGCTCGCGCATGGGCACCACCAGGTCGGCCACGCTGCGCTGGCGTTCGTGGCGGTCCTTCAGGCGCACGTAGGTCGAGCCGTACATCTTGCCGAGCGTGAAGCCGGCGTTGATGGTGGTGACGGTGTGGCGCACCTCGGGCAGTTCGCGCAGCGCGGCGTCGATCTGCTTGGCGCGCGCCTCGGTCAGCTCGAGCGCGCTGCCCACCGGGGTGTAGAAGTTGATCTGCGTTTCCGAGTAGTCGGCCTTGGGCACGAACTCGGCGCCCAGGATGGGCACGATGAAGAAGGCCGCCACCAGCGTGAGGCCGGCCACGCCCAGTGTCTTGAGCTTGTGCTTCAGCGCCCACGCCAGGATCACCTGGTAGGCGCGCGACAGCGCCTGCGTCAGGCGGTCGAAGACGCCGGTCACGCGGCCCAGCGTGCGGTCGTACAGCGAAGGCGGGCCATCGCTTCGATGGCCATGCGCCTGCGGGTCGTTCCACACCGAAGACAGCATCGGGTCGAGCGTGAAGCTCACGAACATCGAGATCAGCACCGCGGCGACGATGGTGATGCCGAACTCGTGGAAGAACTTGCCGACGATGCCGCCCATGAAGCCGATCGGCAGGAACACCGCCACGATGGACAGCGTGGTGGCCAGCACCGCCAGCCCGATCTCGTTGGTGCCGTCCAGCGCCGCGTCGTGCGCGCTCTTGCCCATCTGCACGTGGCGCACGATGTTCTCGCGCACGACGATGGCGTCGTCGATCAGCAGGCCCACGCACAGCGACAGCGCCATCAGCGTGATCATGTTGATCGTGAAGCCGAAGGCGTACATGAACAGGAAGGTGCCGATCAGCGCGATCGGCAGCGTCAGGCCGGTGATGACGGTCGAGCGCCAGGAGTTCAGGAACAGGAAGACGATCAGGATCGTGAGCGCGGCGCCTTCCAGCAGCGTCTTCTGCACGTTGTTGACCGAGACGCGGATCGAACGCGAGTTGTCGCGGTTCACCTCCAGCGTGATGCCGGGCGGCGCGATCCTCGCCGCGTCGGCCAGCGCCGCCTTCAGCCCGTCGACGACGGCGATGGTGTTCTCGCCCTGGCTCTTCTGCACCGACATCAGCACCGTGCGCTGACCGTTGTAGAGCGCCAGCGACTCGATCTCCTGCGGGCCGTCCACCACGTCGGCCACCTGCCACAGCTTGATCGGCAGCCCGTTGCGGCGCGCCACCACGATGTCGCGGAAGTCGGCCGGCGTCTTCATGCGGGCGTTGATCTGCACCACCCGTTCCTGCTCGCGCGAACGCACGCTGCCCAGCGGCAGTTCCTGGTTCTCGCTGCGGATCGCGGCCACCACCTGGTCGACGCCGACGCCCAGCGCTTCCAGCGCCTGCGGCCGCACGTACACGTTCACCTGCCGCGCCACGCCGCCGATGACGCTGACCGCGCCCACGCCGCGCACGTTCTCCAGCCGCTTCTGCAGCACCTGGGTGCCCCAGGTGGTGAGCTCCTGCGCGCTGCGGCTGCCGTCGGGCGAGAGCAGGGCGACGTTGAAGATGGGCTGGCTGGCGGGGTCGAAGCGCGAGATGCGCGGTTCCTTCACCTCGTCGCGCAGGTTGGGGCGGATCAGCGCCACCTTCTCGCGCACGTCGTCGGCCGCCTTGCGGCCGTCCATCTGCAGGTTGAACTCGATCACGACGACCGCCGTGCCTTCGTACGAACGCGAATACAGGCTGCTGATGCCGGCGACGGTGTTGACCGCCTCCTCGACCTTCTTCGTGACCTCGGCCTCGACGATCTCAGGGCTGGCGCCCGGGTAGTCGATCGTGACCACCACGGTCGGGAAGTCGACGTTGGGAAACTGGTCCACCGACAGCCGCTGGTAGCTGAAAAGGCCCAGCACCACGAAGGCCAGCATCACCATCGTCGCCAGCACCGGGTTGGCGATCGAGACGCGGGTGAACCACATGGGGCGGCAGCGTCCGGCGGTTCAGCGCGCCGCAGCCAGGCGGATGGGCGTGCCGTCGCGCAGCGCGCCCACGGTGCCGCGCAGCACGGTCTCGCCGGCGGACAGGCCGGACTGGATCTCGAACGCGGCCTCGGGTGCGCCGCCGAAGGCGACCTCGCCCCTGGCGCCGGGCTTGACCGGTCTTTGCACCGCCTTGCCTTCGGCGGCCACCAGCACGTAGGGCCGGGCCTGGTCGAAGCGCACCGCCGATGCCGGCACCACCAGCACGCTGCGCCGGTCCACCTCGATGCTGCCGCGCGCGAACAGGCCCTGGCGCAGCGCGGCGACCGCCGGGCCGGGCTGCACCCGCAGGTAGCTCATCACCGCGCGCGTGCCGCTCTGCGTGGCGGGGGCGATGCGCACCACCTGCGCCGGCAGCGGCGCGGCCAGGCCGTCCACTTGCAGCAGCGCCTTCTGGCCCACGCGCAGGCCGAGCACGTCTTCCGGTGCCACCGCGGCCTCGAGTTCGATGCGCGAGAGGTCGACGATCTCCACCAGCCGTGCGTCCACCGGCACCCGCTCGCCTGGCTGCACCAGGCGCTGCGAGACCAGGCCGCCGATGGGGGCGACGATCTCGCAGTCGCGCACCGCCTTGCGCGCGATCTCGGCCGCCGCCTTCGCCGCCTGCAGCGAAGCCTGCGCGCCGCTGGCGCTGCTGGCCGAGGTGTCGAGCGCGTTCTTCGAGATGAAGCCCTGGTCGACCAGCGCCTTGTTGTTGGCCAGCGTGCGTTCGGCGATGTCCAGCTGCGCCTGCGCCGCCGCGGCCTGGTCTTCGGCCTGGCGCAGGCGCCAGCGGTATTCGGTGTCGTCCAGCCGGCCGATGCGCTGGCCGGCCGTGACGCGGTCGCCTTCGCGCACCGTGAGCTGCGCCACCTCGGCCGCCACGCGCGCCTTCACGAACGCGCTGTCCACCGCCTTCAGGCCGCCGCTCACGTTGACGGACGACGCCAGTTCGGCGTTGGCGGCCTGGGCCACGTCGGTGGGTGCCAGTTCGACCACGCTCTGGGATGCCGCGGCCGCCTGCGGCGCCGCCGGTCTGGGTGCGGCGCGTTTGGCCATCAGCACGCGGCCGCCGGCGGCCACCAGCACCGCCAAGGCCGCCGAGACCAGGATCCAGCGCGTGCGGGCCTTCACCGCGCCCCCTGCGCCGGCGCCACGGCCAGGCCGTGCAGCACCATGTCCAGGTGGGTGCGCAACAGGCGCTCGGGGTCGAGCTCGAAGGTCTTCTGGATCGGGCAGGCGCCGAACGAATGGCGGTGCAGGGCCTGGAAGATCATCGGTGCCATCAGCGCGTGCGCCACTTCGTGCACCGGCAGCGGCCGGAACTCGCCACGGTCGATGCCGCGCTGCACGACGGTGGAGAAGAGGCGGTCCGCGGGCACGATCACCTCGTCGGTGTAGAACTGGGCCAGTTCGGGGAAGTTGCGCACCTCGGCCAGCATCACCTTGTGCACGCCGGCGGCCGGCGTCTCGCCCAGGCGCTGCGACCAGGTCAGCATCAGCTGCACCAGCAGTTCGGCGGTATGGCCTTCGTGGGCCAGGGCCATCTCCTCGCCGGCAGCGATCACGCTGGACAGCTTCTGGCGCACCACCGCCTTGAAGAGTTCTTCCTTGCTGGGGTAGTACAGGTACAGCGTGCCCTTGGAAACGCCGGCGGCGCGCGCCACCTCTTCCGAACGGGTGGCGGCGAAGCCCTTCTCGACGAAGAGCGCAAGCGCGGCGTCCAGCAGTTCCTGCGGGCGCGCTTCCTTGCGACGCTGGCGCGTGGCGTGGGACAGAATCGCTGACATGAGTTACTGACTGACTGGTCAGTAATGTAGCCAAGGCACGTCATCATGGCAAGCCGCTACGCTGTCGCCCCATGGAACTGCCTTCGATGAACCGCCGCCGGCTGCTGGCCGTGCTCGGCGCCGCGCCTTTCACGCTGCGGGCGCAGAACACCAGCATCACGGTCGCCGAAGCCGACCTCCAGCGGCTGGTGGAAGCGCAGTTCCCGCTGCAGCAGACCTTCCAGGGCGCGCTGGACGCCACCTTCAGCCACCCGCGCCTGCGCCTGCTGGGCGACCAGGGACGGCTGGGCGGCCTGTTCGACGTGGCCGCGCGCGACCGCCTGTTCGGCAACCGCTGGACCGGCCGCCTGGCGCTGGACGCGGTGCCGCGCTGGCAGCGCGAAGACCGCAGCGTGCGCCTGAACCAGGTGCGCGTGCAGCGCTTCGAGGTCGACGAGCCCCTGGCTGCCGTCCGCGAGCAGATCCAGCGCCTGGGCCCGGGGCTGGCGCAGACCTTCCTGGAAGACGTGGCCGTCTACACGCTGCCGGAGCAGCAGCAGGCGCTGCTCGACCAGCTGGGGCTGGAACCTTCGGAAGTGAACGTCACGCCGCGCGGGCTGGAGATCCGGCTGGCACCGACCCGGCGCTGACAGGTTCCCCAAGGGCCGCTCGTTATGATCCGCCGCTTTGCGCGGCCGCCGTCGCGCCGGGGATGACCGCACTTGGATCCGATCCTGCTGCTCAAGGCCGCCGTGATGGGCATCGTCGAAGGCCTGACCGAGTTCCTGCCCGTCTCGTCCACCGGGCACCTGATCCTGGCCGGTTCGCTGCTGAACTTCAACGACGAACGCGGCAAGCTGTTCGAGATCGTCATCCAGTCGGCCGCCATCCTGGCCGTGGTGTGGGAGTACCGCGCACGCCTGGGCGCCACGCTGGCCGGCGCCGGCCGCGACCCGAAGGCACGCCGCCTGCTGCTGAACGTGGCCATCGCCTTCGTGCCGCTGGCGCTGCTGGGGCTGGCCTT
Source organism: Rubrivivax sp. (assembly GCA_044224175.1). Lineage (GTDB taxonomy): Bacteria > Pseudomonadota > Gammaproteobacteria > Burkholderiales > Burkholderiaceae_C > Rubrivivax. The sequence goes on from JBGAKY010000019.1 coordinate 70,369, forward strand.
CGGCAAGGCGCTGAAGGCGCACCTGTTCAACGCGCCCACGGTGGCCACCACCTTCATCCTGGGCGCCTTCGTGATCCTCTGGGCCGAGCGGCGCGACCACCGCGTGCGCGTGCAGACGGTGGACGACATGAGCGCGCTCGACGCACTGAAGGTCGGCATCGCGCAGGCCTTCGCGCTGATACCGGGCACCAGCCGTTCCGGTGCCACCATCATCGGCGGCATGCTGTTCGGGTTGTCGCGCCAGGCGGCGACCGAATTCACCTTCTTCCTGGCGATCCCCACGCTGTTCCTGGCCGGCGCCTATTCGCTGTGGAAGGAACGCGCGCTGCTGTCCTTCAACGACCTGGGCATGTGGGGCGTGGGCATGCTGTTCTCGTTCGTCTCGGCCTTCCTGTGCGTGCGCTGGCTGCTGCGCTACATCGCCACCCACAGTTTCGTGCCCTTTGCCTGGTACCGCATCGCATTCGGGCTGGTGGTGCTGGGGACCTGGCTCACGGGCAGCGTCAACTGGGTCGACTGAAAAGGATGTCCCAGACGCCGTGGCCCAGCTTCAGGCCACGGTTCTCGAACTTGGTGAGCGGCCGCCGCGCCGGCCGTTCGGCGTAGCCGGCGGCGGTGTTCACGAGGCCGGGCGTCGCGCCCAGCACTGCCAGCATCTGCTCGGCATAGGGCTGCCAGTCGGTGGCGCAATGCCAGCAGCCGCCGGGGGCCAGCCGGCTGGCCACCAGCGCCGCGATGCCGGGCTGCACGAAACGCCGCTTGTGGTGGCGCTTCTTCGGCCAGGGGTCGGGGAACCACAGGTGCACGCCGGACAGCGAGTCGGGCGCGATCATCTCGCGCAGCACCTCCACCGCGTCGTGGCGCACGATGCGCAGGTTGGTCAGCTCCGCTTCGCCGATGCGGCGCAGCAGCGCGCCGACGCCGGCTTCGTGCACCTCCACGCCGATGAAGTCGGTCTCGGGCGCCGCCGCCGCCACCGCCGCGGTCGCGTCGCCCATGCCGAAGCCGATCTCCAGCACCACAGGCGCGCGGCGGCCGAACACCGCTTCGAGGTCCAGCGGCGCGGGCTGGAAGGGCAGCACGTAGCGCGGGCCCAGTTCGGCCAGCGCGCGCTGCTGCCCCGTGCCCATGCGGCCGCCGCGCAGCACGTAGCTGCGCACGCGGGCGCGGTGGGGCGTGTCGGCTTCCATGGAGGCCGGCGAGTTTAGCGGCGCGCTCAGTCGGCGGCGCTGATGCCGAAGAGCTCGCGCACCGCCACCCGGTAGTCGTCCAGGCCGCGCGCGCTGCTGTCGTGGTGCGAGCCGCCTTCCACCAGCAGGAAGCGCTTCGGGCCCGGCGCGCGTTCGTACAGCGTGCGGCCCAGCGCCGGCGGCACCAGCCGGTCTTCGCTGCCATGCACCACCAGCACCGGCGCGCGCACCGCGGGCATGCGGGACCCGGCGTCGAAGCGCTGCGTGATGAGCGGTCCCACCGGCAGCCAGCCCCAGCGGAAGGTCTCCACCAGGTCGGGGATCGAAGGGAAGCTGCCCTCGACCATCAGCCCCGCCACGCCTTCGCTGCGCGAAGCCAGGTCGACCGCGATCGCGCTGCCCAGCGAATGGCCGTAGACGAAACGCGGCGCGCCGGGGGATTGCCGGCCCAGCCAGGACCACGCGGCGCGCGCGTCCTCGTTGGCCATCGCTTCGGAGGGCAGTTCGCTGCCCTCGCTGCGGCCGAAGCCGCGGTAGTCGATGCCCAGCACCAGCTTCGAGAAGCCCAGCGCGTGCAGGCGGCGGCGCGGCGCTGCCGCGCACGTCCAGCGTGCGCCATGCAGGTACAGCAGCAGCGGCGCTCGGCTTCGCTGCAGTTGGCCGTGCAGGCGCGCCGGCGAGGCGCTCTCCTGCGAGTCGAAGGCGATCCACACGTCCTGCATGCCTTCGGCCGCCGCCAGGCCGGCGGCCCAGGTGCTGGAACTTTAGCGGAAGATCCACTCGCGCTGCTGGCGGTCCAGCGCCGCGCAGCCGCCCAGCAGCAGGACCAGGGCCAGCGCGGCGGCGCGAGCAGGCGGCGGTGGGTGGGGCGGGTCAGGGGCGGACGAAAAGGGGTGGGGCGGGCGGGCATAGAATCACGTCAGCGCGGGTGTAGTTCAATGGTAGAACGGCAGCTTCCAAGCGTGCGACCTGGAGGTCGCCCAGTCAGTTGGGACTGGCCACCTGCTTCGAAGTGTGGGAGAGACAGCCTAGAGTTGCGGTCCTCCGGGATCGCGTGGTCAGGCGAGCTTGATCGGATGCGGCCCTCGGGTCGTTGGCCTCGGCAAAACCGGGGTCGGGTTGTTCGAGCGGCGCAAGCCGTGTGATGAGTTGTTGCCCACGCGGGAGCGTGTATGCAACTTGGCGTTCAGCCGCCAGTAGCCTAGGTGCAGTGCGGGGTCGGTAACGACCCCGTGCCGAGCGCACTGACAACGTAGCCACCCTCGACGGGTACACGATGCCCGTGAGGGTCATCGTGTGATTCTGGAAGTCGAAATCCGGATGAGGCGCAAGGCTGGGCCGAAGGACCAACGAACGTGAACCACTGGTAAATGCCGTCAAGCATGAACGAGCCAAATCGACTGACAGGCTCGGACCAAACGGTACGTGATCGGATGTCTCCCTGCTTGGTGGGGACACGCTGACAAGACGATCACCGGCGGTGGGGTCCTCCCGATCCGTGCTCATCGCGCGGAACAGGGTAAGCCCGAAGCCGAGTCGCCGCGAGCACGACGTCCGGTTGTAAAATCGGGTGCATCGGTTGCGGGTAGAGGATCGCGGAGAAAGCGAATGCCGGGCTGTAATGGTCCGGATAGGGGATGCAACGATTGCCCCGGCCCGAAAGGGCGCTGACTTCCGTGTGGTGGCCTGTCGCGAGACAGGTCTGCTCCAACCATCCCGAGGGGACAGGCCCTTCGGGGCTGTCCGTTTTCCTCGGGACCGGGCGGGTGTAGCTCAATGGCAGAGCTGAAGCTTCCCAAGCTTAAGACGAGGGTTCGATTCCCTTCACCCGCTCCACGTCAACGGAGGTTGATATGGACGCAAGCAATTGCGATGTTGCCTCCACCAACTGGACGCACTGGCACGGCATACCGTGGCAGGAAGCGCATCAGGTGGTCGGGAGGCTGCAGGCAAGAATCGCGAAAGCAGCAAAGGCAGGCGAGTGGCGCAATGTCAAACGCCTGCAGAGACTCCTCACCCGCTCGATCAGCGCGAAAGCGCTGGCGGTAAAGCGGGTCACCGAGAACCAGGGTCGCAAGACCCCGGGGATCGACCGGCAGACATGGAGTACTCCGGACGATAAGTGGCAGGCGGTCGGCACCTTGCACCACAAGGGCTACAAGCCGAAGCCGATGAGACGGGTCTACATCCCGAAAGCAAATGGCGACCGACGCCCCCTGGGCATCCCGACCATGCGCGACCGGGCCATGCAAGCGCTGCACCTGTTGGCGCTCGATCCGACAGCCGAGACGACCGGCGACACTCACTCCTACGGTTTCCGCCGTGGGCGCTCGACGGCAGATGCAATCGAACAGGTGCGCAATGCGCTTGGACGAAAGCACTCGCCGAAATGGGTGCTGGAGGGAGACATCAAAGGGTGTTTCGACAACATCAGTCACGAGTGGCTGCTCGCCCACGTCCCGATGGACAAAGGCGTGCTGCGCAAGTGGCTGAAAGCCGGGTACTTCGAGGGCAATGCCCTCTTCCCGACAGAGAGCGGGACACCGCAGGGCGGGATCATCTCGCCTGTCTTAGCGAACTTGGCACTGGACGGTCTGCAAAGCAAGCTGGCGGGACTCTTCCGCACGGTGCGCGATGCGAGGGCAGCCAAGGTCAACTTCGTGCGCTACGCCGATGACTTCATCATCACCGGCAGCTCGCAAGAGTTGCTGGCCGAGAAGATCAAACCGCTCGTGCAGCAGTTCATGCGCGAGCGCGGGCTCGAACTCTCAGAGAAGAAGACGTTGATCACCCACGTGGACGACGGCTTCGACTTTCTGGGATGGACGGCCCGCTGGCAAGGCGGCATGTTGTTGACGAAACCAGCCAGGAAGAACGTCAAGAACTTCCTGGAGAAGGTTCGCGGGACGCTGCGGCAGATGCGCACAGCCCGACAGGAAGACGTGATCGAAAAGCTCAACCCGGTCATACAGGGCTGGGCCAACTATCACCGAAGCCAGATGGCGACGCGCACTTTCGCGAAGACCGACCATTTGATCTGGCAGGCGCTGTGGCGCTGGGCTCGCCGCCGTCACCCCAACAAAGGGGAGCGGTGGATCAAGGCCCGGTATTTCCGGCGCATCGCAGGTCGCGATTGGCGGTTCGCGGAGAAGGACAAGGCGCTGTTGACGCTGACGAGCTTCCACAAGAAGCTTCACGTCAAGATCGACGGCAGCCGAAATCCGTACAGCCCGGAAGACGAGGACTACTTCGACGCGCGCCTCGCGCGCAAGATGGAGTCGGACTTGAAAGGGCGCCGGAAGCTGGCGTGGTTGTGGTACTGGCAGGAAGGACTGTGTCCGTGCTGCAACCAGAAGATCACGAAGGAGACGGGGTGGCACATCCACCACGTCATCAAGCGATCGGAAGGCGGGTCGGAACAGATGGGCAATCTTCAACTGCTCCATCCGAACTGCCATCGGCAACACCACGCCACGGAGTGAGTCAGGGGCACGAGCGAAGGCCCCAAAACCTTTGCAGCGGTTTACCATTGCCAGAAATGGCGGGTGACTTCAGGCTGCTTGAGCCGGAAGCGGGGAAACTTGCACGTCCGGTTCTTAGGGGAGGAGGAGGCCGCGAGGCCTTCCTCCTTACCCGACTTCATACGAGGGTTCGATTCCCTTCACCCGCTCCAGACCATCGTGGCACTGCGGCTCCTTAGCATCCCCGCCGCACCGCCCGGCATCGCGGCCTCGCCCTGGGGCCCGTTCGCGGCCGAAGCGGTCGCCTCCCTGACCGACGCCGCCTCCCGCCTGCGCGAAGCCGTGCCAGAAGCGCTGCTCGTGCAGGGGTCCGAAGCCGCGGCGCTCGCGGCCTGGTCCGCGTTGTCGCAGGCGGTGCTGGAGTCGGCCGTCGTCGTGGCCGCCGACATGGCGCCCGACGCCGCCGCCGCGCTGCTGCGGCTGGGCGTGCAGGACGTGCTGCCCGCTGCCGCGCCGACCGAGGCGCTGGCGCGTGCGCTGCGCCTGGCGGTGGAACGCAAGACGCTGGAGCAGTCCGCGCGCAAGGCCTACGCCACCGACCTGGCCACCGGCCTGCCCAACCACACGCAGTTGCTGGAGCACATGACGCACCTGCTGGCGCTGCGCGAACGCGAACCGGCGCCGATGGCGTTGATCGTGCTGCGCGTGGAAGGCCTGTCGCGCACGGCCGAGGTGCTGGGCGCCGAAGCGGCCAACGTGCTGCGCCGGAAGGCGGCGGTGCGCCTGCGCGCGGCGCTGCGCGCCAGCGACGTGGTGGCGTCGATCGGCGCCGACGCCTTCGCGGTGCTGCTGGCCTGGATCGACGCGCCGGCCGACGGCCAGCGCGTGGCGGCCAAGCTGGCGCAGTCGCTCGCGGAACGTTTCACGGTCGCCGGACGCGAACAGGTGCTGGCCGTGAGTGCCGGCCTGGCGGTCTACCCCGAACAGGGCAAGCAGGCCGAAGCCCTGCTGCGCCGCGCGCTGGGCCAGGCCGCCGCCGCGCTGTCGGCGGGCCCCGCGACCCCCGGCCTGCGTGTCGACCGCGGGCCCGATGCGGCCATGAACGACGAATGAGCCGTGCTATCCTGATCCGGCTGACACGATCAAATCTGATCTGAATCGGCGAAGAGCTGGCGACACAGCCGGCCCAGGGGCGTAGAACCGAGTGACCGATCCACCGCAGGCGCGCCGCGCATGGCGGGCGGGAGACGGCGCCTGACGGGCGATCGGAATGGCAGTAGAGGGGGCGTCGACACCGGGCGCCACGACGCTGGCGAACGCGCTGCTGGAAGAGCGCGTCCAGCAGCATCGCGACGCCGGACCCACCTCGGTGGCGGCGAGTGCGATGCTCGCGTTCGGCCTGCTGGCCTTGTGCTGGCGCCCCGGACATGCCGGTCTGGTCTTCGGCGCTCTGGCGCTGGTGGTCCTGTTGCAGGCGCTGCGTCTCGCCGCTTCGTGGCACCACGGGCGCGCCGCCAAGGGCGTGGACGCCGCAGACTGGTTGCGCCGCTACCGCGCCATCGCCGCCCTCCACGGCGGGGCCTGGAGCCTGTACGCGGCAGCGCTGCTGGCCGGTGCCGGCCATGCGGAAACGGAACTGGTGGGCTATGCCACCGGCACGCTGATCGCCGGTGCGCTGGTCACCACCGGCTTCGACATCGTGGCCGCCGGGGTCTTCGTGCTCCCGGTGGCGGGGGTGCTGGGGCTGGCCTTCGCCACGAAGGCGCCGCAGTCGGACCTGCTGCCCGAAACGCTGATGCTGGTGGCCGTCGGCATGTTCGGCGTGCTGCGCGCGCGCCGCCACATGATGCAGACCGCCCGCACCCGGGTGGACGAAGCCCGTCTCGCCGCCGAAGCGCGCCAGCTGGCGGCCAGTGCCGACGAGCAGCACCGCCTGCTCGTCGCGCTGCTGGCCACCACCGCCGAAGGCTTCTGGTTCGTCGACCCCGAAGGCGTCACGCGCGACCTGAACCCGGCCATGGGTCGCCTGCTCGGCCGCCCCCGCGAGGCGGTGCTGGGACGCTCCGTCTACGACTTCTTCGAAGGCGCGTCGCTCGCCACGCTGCAGGAGCAGCTGGCGCGCCGCCGCCGTGGCGAGGCCGGCACCTACGAAGTCGAGATCCGGCGCCCCGACGGCAGCGTGGTGCACTGCGTGAACACGGCGACGCCGCTGCGCGACGCCCAGGGCCGGCCGGCGGGCTCGATGGGCATCTGGACCGACATCACCGCGCGCCGGCGCGCCGAAGAGGTGCTGCGCACCTACGAGCGCGTGGCCAATTCGATCGGCGACCCGGTCTCGGTGATCGGCGAGGACCTGGTCTACCGGATGGTCAACGACGCCTGGTGCCGCCTGAGCGGCGTGCAGCGCGAGCAGGCGGTGGGCCGCCGCAGCGACGAAGTGCTTCCGGCGGCCTACAACGACGAACGCCGCAAGGCCTATGCCGAGTGCCTGACGCTGCGCCAGCCGCGGCGAGCCGTGTCGCCGATGTGCTCGCCCGGCCAGGCCGACCGCGTCTTCGAGACCACCTACTACCCCTACGACGAACCCGAAGGCGCACGCAGCGTGGTCATCGTGACGCGCGACATCACCGACCTGGAGATGAGCCGCCGCGAACTGGCCGAGAGCGCCGAATACCTGCGCCGCACCCTCAACGCCACCGGCGACGGCATCTTCGCTTCCGATGCCGACGACCCGACGCAGCCGGTGCGCTTCGTCAACGAGCAGATGCTGCGCATCTGGGGCATCCCGTCGGAGAAGGCGGCGACGCTGTCGCCGGCCGACATCATGGCGGCGGCGACACCGCTGTTCGCCGACCCCGATGCCGAGGTGCGACGTGTGACGGAGATCGTGGCCGGCAACCTGGCCGACGAACGCGAACTGCGCCTGACCGACGGCCGCGTGATCGCGCGCCGCTGCGTCCCGGCGCAGGTGCTGGGGCGCACGGTCCGCGTCTGGAGCTTCCGCGACATCACCGCCGAGACGCGCGCGCTCGAGCTGGTGCAGCAGCGCGAAGCCGAGCAGCGCGCGCTGCTGGACGCGATCCCCGGCTTCATCGCCCGCGTCGACGCCGAAGGCCGCTATACCTACGTGAACCGGCGCCTGGCGGCACTGTGCGATCTGACCCCCCAGCAGATGATGGGACACCGGCTGGGCTCGCTGGGCGGTGGCGAGCAGCTGGCGCCGCTGCAGGCGCTGATTCCGCGCGCGCTGGCCGGCGAAGTCGTCACCGTGGAACACCGCCACCTCGCCGGCGCCGGCCAGGCGCCGACCGACCTGCAGATCACGGTGGCGCCCGGCGTGCACCCGGGCAGCGGCCTGCCGTCGGTGTACGGCTTCGGCATCGACATCAGCGCCCTCGCGCGCACGCAGGAGTCGCTGCGCACGCGCGAAGCCGAGCTGAGCGCGCTGCTGAACGCCTTCCCGGGCTACATCGCCGCGGTCGACGGCGAGCTGCGCTACCGCTACCTGAACCAGCGCCTGGCCGCCCGCATCGGCCTGCCGGTGTCGGACATCATCGGCCGCACCGTGTCCGAACTGCTGGGTCCCGAGCTCAGCGCCCAGGTGGCCGCCGAGGTGGCGCGCGCCTGCAACGGCGAGATCGTCCTGTCCGAGCGGCACTACGCAGCGGCCGGCGAGCTGCCGGCGCTGGACCTGGCCATCAGCCATGTCATGGGGCCGCCGCGCGAGGACGGCAGCGGGCTGGTCTACACCTTCGGCATCGACGTCACGGCGCGCAAGCGGGCCGAAGCGGCGTTGATCGCCGCCCGCGACGAGGCCGAGCGCGCCAATCGCAGCAAGAGCCAGTTCCTTTCGCAGATGTCGCACGAGCTGCGCACGCCGCTCAACGCCATCCTGGGACTGGGCCAGTTGCTGGGCTCCGACGTGCGCCATCCGCTGCCGCCCACGCAGCAGTCCTACGCGGACGAGATGCTGCGCGGCGCGCGGCTGCTGCTGGAGCTGATCAACGACGTGCTGGACATGGGCCGCGTCGAATCGGGCCAGCTCGGGCTGGAGCCGGTGCCGGTGGCGCTGGCGCCGCTGGTGTCCGAATGCGTGGCGCTGATGGGCCCGATGGCGCAGGCGCGCGAAGTGCAGATCCACCCGAGCCCGATGGCGGCGCTGACGGTTCGCGCCGATCCGAGGCGTCTGAAGCAGGTCCTGCTGAACCTGCTGTCCAACGCCATCAAGTACAACCGCCGCCCCGGCAGCGTGCGCGTGGAATGCCGGCGCGAAGGCACGCAGCTGCAGCTGGGCGTACGCGACACCGGCCGCGGCCTTTCGGCCGACGAGCGCGCGCGCCTGTTCCAGCCCTTCGAACGCCTGAACGCGGCGCGCCAGGGGGTGGAAGGCAGCGGCATCGGGCTGGCCCTCAGCCGCCGCCTGGTGGAAGCGATGGGCGGCACCATGGGCGTGGAGAGCGAACCCGGGGTGGGCAGCCTGTTCTGGGTCTGCCTGCCTTCCAGCGCCGAACACGTGCGCGCGACCGATGCGGCGGACCTGCTGCCCGCGCCCCGGCCCGCCGTCAGCGGGGCGCCGCTGGTGCTGTACATCGAGGACAACCCGATCAACGTGTTCGTGATGGAGGCGATGTTCGAGCGCCTGCCCGGCTGGCGGCTGATGTGCGCCCAGACGCCGGCCGAAGGCCTGCAGCTGGCGCGTGCCGAGCAGCCGGCGCTGGTGCTGCTGGACGTGCAGCTGCCCGAGATGAACGGCCCCGAGGTGCTGCAGCGCCTGCGCGCGCGCGAGGACACGCGCGAGATCCCGGTGGTGGCCGTGAGCGCCAACGCAATGGCCGACGACATCGCCGAGATGACGGCCGCCGGCGCCGCCGCCTACCTGACCAAGCCGATCGAGCTGGAGGAACTGTCCGCCGCCGTGCACCGCTTCGCGCGCAAGCCGGCGGACTGAGCCCGCGCGCAGGACACCGGAAGGTGTCCTGCGGCTGGCGAAGGCCCGAGCGCGATTTCACGCGCGAGGGCTGAGCCCGCGCGCAGGACATCGGAAGGTGTCCTGCGGCTGGCGAAGGCCCGAGCGCGATTTCACGCGCGAGGGCTGAGCCTTCAGCCGCGCAGGTGGCAGGCCACGGCGTGGCCTTCCGCCGCGGCCTTCAGCGGCGGTGCCTCGCGGTCGCACAGCCCCTTCTTCGCGATCGGGCAGCGGGTGTGGAAGTGGCAGCCCGCCGGCGGGTGGATCGGGCTGGGCACGTCGCCCTGCAGCGGGATGCGCTTGCGCCTGACCGCCGGGTCCGGAATGGGCACCGCCGCCAGCAGCGCTTCGGTGTAGGGGTGCAGCGGGTTGGTGTAGAGCTGGCGCGCCGGCGCGATCTCGACGATGCGGCCCAGGTACATCACCGCCACCCGGTGGCTGATGTGCTCGACCACCGACAGGTCGTGGGCGATGAAGATGTAGGTCAGGCTGAACTTCGCGCGCAGGTCTTCCAGCAGGTTGATCACCTGGGCCTGGATCGAGACGTCCAGCGCCGAGACCGCCTCGTCGCAGACCACCAGCTTCGGGCTCACCGCCAGCGCGCGCGCGATGCCGATGCGCTGACGCTGGCCGCCGGAGAATTCGTGCGGGAAGCGGCGCAGGTGGTCGGCGCCCAGGCCCACCGTCTCCAGCAGCTGCACCACGCGTTCCTCGCGTTCGCGCGCGTTCGCGGCCAGCCGGTGGATGACCAGCGCCTCGCCGACGATGGCGCCCACCGTCATGCGCGGGTTCAGGCTGGCGAAGGGGTCCTGGAACACGATCTGCATGTCGCGCGCCAGCGCACGCAGCTCGTCCTTCGTCGCCCCCGTGACGCTGCGGCCCTGGAAGCGCACCTCGCCCGAGGTGGGCTCGATCAGGCGCAGCACGCAGCGGCCGGTGGTGCTCTTGCCGCAGCCCGATTCGCCCACCACGCCCAGGGTCTCGCCGGCGGCGAGCTCGAAGCTCACGCCGTCGACGGCGTGCACGCGGCCGACCTCGCGGCCGAAGACGCCGCCCTTGATGGGGAAGTGCTTGACGAGGTGCTTCACCTCCAGCAGCGGCGCCGTCATGCCGCGGCCTCGTCCAGGATGCAGGCCACCTTGTGCCCGGGAGCGACCTCGCGCAGCGGCGGCGTGGCCCTGCTGCAGTCCGGCGTGGCATGGCGGCAGCGGCCGGCGAAGCGACAGCCTTCGGGCAGGCCGCCGCTGGCGGCGGCCACCAGCTTGGGCACGGTGCCGGGAATGGCTTCCAGCTTCTGCTTGTGTGCCGACGCCAGGTCCAGGCGCGGGATCGAGCGGATCAGCCCTTGCGTGTACGGGTGGCGCGGGCGCGCGAACAACTCGCCCACCGGCGCTTCTTCCACCACCCGGCCGGCGTACATGACGACCACGCGCTGCGCCGTCTCGGCCACCACGCCCATGGCGTGGGTGATCAGCATCACCGCCATGCCCAGCCGCGCCTTCAGCTCGCCGATGAGGTCCAGGATCTGCGCCTGGATCGTGACGTCCAGCGCCGTGGTGGGCTCGTCGGCGATCAGCAGCTTCGGGTTGCAGGCGAGCGCGATGGCGATCATCACCCGCTGCCGCATGCCGCCGCTGAACTGGTGCGGGTAGTCGTGCACGCGCCGTTCCGGGGTGGGAATGCGCACCAGGCGCAGCATCTCCACCGCGCGGTCCAGCGCGTCCCTCTTCGACAGACCTTCGTGCAGGCGCACGCTCTCGGCGATCTGGTCGCCCACCGTGTAGACCGGGTTGAGGGACGTCATCGGCTCCTGGAAGACGATGGCGATCTCCTTGGCGCGGATCTTCTGCATCGCCGCCGCGTCCAGCGGCACCAGGTCGCGCCCCTGCCACAGCACGCGGCCGGCGACGATGCGGCCGGGCGGCATGTCGATCAGCTTCATCACCGTCTTCGCGGTGACGCTCTTGCCGCAGCCGGATTCGCCGACCACGCACACCGTCTCGCCGGCGAAGAGGTCGATGTCGACGCCGTCCACGGCGTGCAGCCAGCCGTCCTCGGTCCTGAAATGGGTCTTCAGGCCCTGGATCTGCAGGATCGGAGGGGCCACGGTCACATCACCCGGCGGGGGTCGAGCGCGTCGCGCAGGCCGTCGCCGACGAAGTTGATCGTCAGCACGGTGAGGAAGATGGCCAGGCCGGGGAACAGCGCCCAGTGGGCGGCGATGTCCAGGTGGTCCTTGCTGTCGAACAGCAGCCGGCCCCAGGTGGGAATGTCGGGCGGGAAGCCCAGGCCCAGGAACGACAGCGTGCTCTCGGCGATGATGGCCGCCGCCACGTCGATGGTGCCGGCCACGATGACCGGCCCCAGCGCGTTGGGCAGGATGTGGCGCAGCACCTGGCGCGACGTGCTGGCGCCCAGGGCGCGTGCGGCCTCGACGAACTCCTTCTCGCGCAGCGAGAAGAACTGCGCCCGCACCAGGCGCGCCACCGGCATCCAGCGGAAGCCGCCGATCACCAGCACGATCATCAGGAACACGCCCACCTCCGGGCCGAAGGCGCCCTTGAGCGTGTCGCGGAACAGGTAGATCAGGAGCAGCAGCAGCGGCAGCTGCGGCAGCGACAGGAACAGGTCGGCCAGCCACATGAGCGCGGCGTCGACGCTGCCGCGCGACATGCCGGCCACGGCGCCGATGGTCACGCCCACCAGCAGCGCCATCGCCATCGCCGCCAGGCCCACGGCCAGCGAGATGCGTCCGCCGTAGAGCATGCGCGCCAGCAGGTCCTGGCCCAGGTCGTCGGTGCCCATCGGGTGCTTGAGCGACGGGCCCTGCAGCGTGGCCGAGAAGTCGATGTCGTTGATGGCCAGCTTCCACACGAGGGGCCCCACGACCACGGCCACCACCATGAGCCCCAGAACGAACAGGCTGCCCACCGCCATGCGGTGGCGGCGGAAGCGGCGCCAAGCCTCGCGCCAGGGCGAGAACGCGCTAGCGGAAGGAGATGCGGGGGTCGAGCCAGCCATACAGGAGGTCGGCGATCAGGTTGAACAGGATCACGAGGCCGCTGAACACGAAGGTCACGGCCATGATCACCGGCGTGTCGTTGCGCAGGATGGCGTCGATCAGCAGCGAGCCGATGCCGGGCACACGGAAGATCTGCTCGGTGACGATGGCGCCGCCGAAGACCTGTGGCATCGTCAGCGCCACCAGCGTGACCACCGGGATGAGCGCGTTGCGCACCACGTGCTTCAGCACCACCGCGCGTTCGGCCAGGCCCTTGCTGCGTGCGGTGGTCACGTAGTCCAGGCGCACCACGTCCAGCACCGACGAGCGCACGTAGCGTGTCCAGCTGGCGCCCTGGAACAGGCCCAGCACGACGATGGGCATGATGGACTGGCGGATCTGCTCGCCCCACCACTGCCAGCCGGTGCTGGTGAGGTCGGCGCGGTAGACGAAGGGCAGCCAGCCCAGCTTGATGGAGAACAGCAGGATCAGCAGGATGCCGGTGAAGAAGGTCGGCAGCGAGAAGCCCACGAAGGCCAGCGTGCTGGCGATGCGGTCGAACCAGGAATAGGGCTTCACCGCCGACAGCACGCCCACCGGCAGCGCGATCGCCAGCGCCAGCAGCTGCGAGGCGCCGATCACCGCCAGCGTGGTGGGCACGCGCTGCAGGATCAGCGTGTCGACGTCGACGCGGCTGATGAACGAGAACCCCCAGTCGCCGTGCAGCATGGCCCACAGCCAGTGGAAGTAGCGCTGCCAGACGGGGTCGTCGAGGCCGAACTTGGCGCGCAGCGCCAGCTTCACTTCCGGCGGCACGCTGGGGTTGAGCGCCAGTTCGGAGAACGGGTCGCCAGGCGCCAGCGCCAGCACGGTGAACAGCACCACGCTGATGCCCAGCAGGCTGGGCACCGCGATCAGCAGGCGCCGCAGGAGGTAGGAGCCCACGGCCCTAGGAAGGCAGCCGCGCGCTCAGGCTTCGTTGAACCAGTGGACCAGCGTCGACATCGCCAGGTCCCAGCCGGTGAGGTTGACGTTGAGCTTGTTGCTCACCCCGTACACGCGCGGCCGGCTGGCGATCGGCACGATGACGTTGTCCTTGATCGGCAGGTCGTTCATGCGGATGAACATCGCGGTGCGCTTGGCGGCGTCGAGCTCGCCTTCGGCGGCGACGTAGAGCTTCTCGTATTCGTCGTTGCTCCAGCGCGTGATGTTGCGGTAGTTCCACTTGTTGGACTTCTGCGAGAACTCGCGCGCCAGGTACTGGTCCATGAAGCGCTCGGGGTCGGGCTGCGTCATGGTGGTGGTGTACATCTGCATGTCGGCCCAGAACTTGCCGTAGGTGTCGGGGTTGCCGACGTCCGACGAGAAGAACACCGAGGCCGTCACCTGCTTGAGCTCGAGGTCGATGCCCGCCTTCTGGCAGCCCTGCTTGACGACCGCCTGCTCCTTCTGGCGCAGCGCGTTCACCGAGGTCTGGTAGACGAACTTCATCTTCTTGCCGCCCTTTTCGCGGATGCCGTCGCCGCCGCGCTTCCAGCCCGCCTTGTCGAGCAGTTCGTTGGCCTTGTCGACGTTGAACTCGTATTTCGTGTTCGGTGAACGGAAGCGCGTGGGCTGGTTGACGAAGTTGCTGGTGGCGTAGCCGGTGCGGCCGTAGATGAAGTCCTGGATGCTCTTGCGGTCCACCAGGTAGGACATGGCCTCGCGCACCAGCGGGTCGCTGAAGGCGAAGTGCCTGCTCTTGTAGTGGGAGCGCTCGCCCTCGAACTCGTTCCAGGGGTCGGTGATGTTGAGCTGGATGAACTCGATGTCGCCGCTCTGCACGATGGTGGCCTTGCCCTTGCCGCCACTTTCCATGCGCTTGAGGACTTCGTCTTCAACCGCCAGGTTCCAGGCGAAGTCGAACTCGCCGGTCTGCAGCACCGCGCGCGCGGCGCTCACCGCGTCGCCGCCGCCCTTGACTTCGATGGCGTCGAAGTAGGGCCGGTTGGGCATGTGGTAGTTGCGGTTGATCTCGCCGCGGATCATGTCGCCGGGCTTGAAGTCGACGATCTTGTACGGCCCCGTGCCCACCGGCCGCAGGTTGGCCGGCGCCTCGCGCGACTTGGCGCCGATGTAGGGCGCGAACACGTGCTTGGGGATCACCATGCCTTCGGCGGCCACGAAGGCCTGGGCCCAGAACGGCATCGGCTTCGGGTACGCGACCTTGATGGTGTGCGAATCGACCTTGGTGACCACCACGTCCTTGTAGACGCCGGTGGTGATGGCCGCGGTGGCGGGGTCGCGCGCGAATTCCCAGGTGAACACGCAGTCGTCGGCGGTGAAGGGCTGGCCGTCGTGCCAGGTGACGCCGCGCTTGAGCTTCCAGGTGACCGACTTGCCGTCGGCCGCGAGGCCGCCGTTCTCGCGCGTCGGGATCTCGGCGGCCAGCACCGGCAGCAGGTTGCCTTCGTTGTCCCAGCTGGCCAGCGGTTCGTAGAAGATGCGCGAACCGTCCTGGTCCTTCGTGCCGTTGGCGAAGTGCGGCTGCAGCAGCGTCGCGCCCTGCCAGTACAGCACCTTCACGGTGCCGCCGCCGCCGCGCTTGGTGGGCTTGTAGGCGGCCGCGGGCTGTGCGTTGGCGATGCCGGCGTCCATCAGAAGCATCGAAGCCATGGGGGCCGACAGACCGAGGCCCACCAGGCGCTGGATGAAACCCCGGCGCGGCAGGCGGCCTTCGCGCACGTCCTCGATCAGGCTCTTGATCTCGCGTTCTTGCATGGTGACTGGCCCCCGGTGATGGTCGGAATCGGACCGGCCATGCTAGCGACTTGCAAGACCCGGGCCATCCGTATCGCCCCGCAAGCCGCATCGACGTGCGGGGCCGGGGAAGCCCGGGGGGCCGCGGGCGCGGGAAGGGCGTTCGCTTGCGGCAACATCGGGCCCGGTTCCGACCCCAGGGAGAGTGAATGTTCCGACAGAAGTACGTTGACCACGCCGAGCTCATGGACCAGCTGCAGCGCTGGGCGCGCCAGCACCCCGACCTGGTCCGGCTGGGCAGCATCGGCCGGAGCGCGGGCGGGCGCGACATCCCGCTGCTGACCCTGGGACGCAACCCCGAAGACGGCCGGCCCGCGGTGTGGATCGACGGCAACATGCACGCCAGCGAGGTCTGCGGCACCAGCGTGGCGCTGGCCCTGTGCGAAGACCTGCTGCTGATCCACCAGGGCGCGAACGCCGCCGGTGGCAAGCCGCTGCCGCCGCACATGGCGCAGGCGCTGCGGGAGACCCTGTTCTACGTGGTGCCGCGCATCTCGCCCGACGGCGCCGAGGAAGTGCTCAAGCTCGGCCGCTACGTGCGGTCCAGCCCGGCGGACGGCCGCGCCGCGCAAGGCCACGCCCGCTGGGTGGCCGAGGACGTGGACGGCGACGGCCGCGTGGGCTACATGCGAAGGCAGGACCCCGAAGGCGAGCTGGTCGAGCTGCGCGGCGACGACGGCCAGCCCCTGGTGCCGCCGGTGATGGTGGCGCGCCAGCCCGAAGACGAAGGCCCGTTCTGGCGCCTGTACCCCGAAGGCCGCATCGAGAACTTCGACGGCCGCACCATCCCCACGCCGTACTTCCTGGGCGACAACGAATACGACTTCAACCGCAACTTCCCCTACCTGTGGGCGCCCGAGCCGCAGCAGGCCGGCGCCGGCCCCTTCCCGGGCAGCGCGCCGGAGACGCGGGCGATCCTGGACTTCGCGACCGCGCACCCGAACATCATGGCGTGGCTGAACCTGCACACCTTCGGCGGCGTGCTGATCCGGCCGCTGGGCGACAAGCCCGATTCGAAGATGGACCCGGTCGACCTGGGCATCTACGAACAGGTCGAGGCCTGGATGACCGAGCACACCGGCTACGCCACCGTGAGCGGCTTCCACGAGTTCCTCTACGAACCCGAGAAGCCGCTGCACGGCGACCTGTCCGACTACGCCTACCACCAGCGCGGTGCGCTCTCCTACGTGGTGGAGCTGTGGGACCTGTTCAAGCAGCTGGGCATCGAACGCAAGAAGCCCTTCGTCGACCACTACGCCAAGCTCTCGCGCAAGGACATGCGCGCGCTCGCCGCCTTCGACCGCCAGCACAACGCCGGCCGCGTGTTCGGCCCCTGGCGCAAGGTGCTGCATCCGCAGCTGGGCGAGGTGGAAGTCAACGGCTTCGACCCCCGCGTGGGCGTCTGGAATCCGCCCTACGAACGCCTGGCCGAGACCTGCCAGCAGCAGAGCGCGGCCTTCCTGCGCGTGGCCTCGCTGCTGCCGCGGCTTTCGCTCACGGTGCTGAAGCAGGAACGCGTGGGCGACACGCTGCGCACCGACGTGCGGGTGGCCAACCACGGCTACCTCGGCAGCCACGGCCTGCCGTCGGCGAAGGCGCTGCCGCACTGCGAGCCGCTGCGCCTGCGCGTGCAGTGCGAAGGCGGCGCCCGCCTGCTGGCGCCGGCCGAAGGCACGGTGGAAATCGGCCAGCTCGACGGCTGGGGCGCCGGCCTCTACGGCGGCCCGAGTGCGTTCTCTCCGTGGACACGCGGCAACGGCCACGAGCGCATCGTCACCCTGGTCACCAGCGGCCGCGGGCGCGTGAACCTGGACCTGCACAGCTGCCGCACCGGGCGGCGGCAGCTGGCGGTGGACCTGGACTGAACTACTTCAGGATGTCCCCGAGGCACAGGTACTTGGTCTCGACGTAGTCGTCGATGCCCTGGCGCGCGCCTTCGCGCCCCAGGCCGCTCTGCTTGACGCCGCCGAAGGGCACCTCGGCGGTGGAGATGAGGCCCGTGTTGATGCCCACCATGCCGTATTCCAGCGCCTCGGCGACGCGGAAGATGCGGCCGATGTCGCGGCTGTAGAAGTAGCTGGCCAGCCCGAACTCGGTGGCGTTGGCCAGTTCCACCGCCTCGGCTTCGGTCTCGAAGCGGAACACCGGCGCCACCGGGCCGAAGGTCTCTTCCTTCGCGCACAGCATCTCGCCCGTCACGCCGGCCAGCACGGTGGGCGTGTAGAAGCGATCGCCCTGGCGCGTGCCGCCCACCACCACGCGCGCGCCCTTGGACAGCGCGTCGGCCACGTGCGCTTCCACCTTCGCGATGGCGGGGCCGTCGATCAGCGGGCCCTGGTTCACGCCGGTCTCGAAGCCGTTGCCCACCTTCAGGCCCTGCGCCTTGGCGGCCAGCTTCTCGACGAAGGCGTCGTAGACGCCGGCCTGCACGTAGAGCCGGTTCGCGCACACGCAGGTCTGGCCGGCGTTGCGGTACTTGCTGACCATGGCGCCTTCGACCGCGCTGTCCAGGTCGGCGTCGTCGAAGACGATGAAGGGGGCGTTGCCGCCCAGTTCCAGGCTCAGCTTCTTCACCGTGGGCGCGCATTGCTTCATCAGGATGCGGCCGACCTCGGTGCTGCCGGTGAACGAGAGGTGCCGCACCACGTCGCTGCTGCACAGCACGGCGCCGATGGCGACGGAGTTCTCGGCATCGGCCGGCAGCACGTTCAGCACGCCGGCGGGCATGCCGGCCCGCTGCGCCAGTTCGGCCACCGCCAGCGCCGACAGCGGCGTCTGCTCGGCCGGCTTGATGATCACCGGGCAGCCGGCGGCGAGCGCCGGCGCCACCTTGCGGGTGATCATCGCGATCGGGAAGTTCCACGGCGTGATGGCGGCGCACACGCCGATGGGCTGGCGGATCGCGATGAAGCGCTTGTTGGCGTCGTTGCTGGGGATGGTCTCGCCGTAGACGCGGCGCGCCTCCTCGGCGAACCATTCCAGGAAGCTGGCGCCGTAGCCGACCTCGCCCTTGGCTTCGGCCAGCGGCTTGCCCTGTTCGGCGGTCATGATGCGGGCCAGGTCGTCGGCATGCTGGTGCAGCAGCGCGAACCACTTCATCAGTATCGCGCCGCGTTCCTTCGCGGTGCGCGCGCGCCAGGCCGGCCAGGCCTTCTCGGCGGCCGAGATGGCGGCCGCCGCGTCCACCGCGCCCAGGTTGGCCGCCTTCGCCAGTTCCGTGCCGGTGGCGGGGTCCGTGACGGCGAAACGGGCGTTCGCGCTGCCGGCGACCCATTCGCCGTTGACCAGGCCGTCGGTCTTCAGCAGGCTGGGGTCTTGCAGGGTGGCGAGGGGAGAGGTCTTGGTGTCCATCGCAGGCTCCGGTACAGCCCGCCACGATACCAAGGTCTCGCGCTACAGCAGCCCGGCGCGCTTGACCGCGTGGTAACGGTTGACGAGCGCCGGCGCCAGCGCCTGCGGCTCGCAGTCCACCAGCAGCAGGTCGCGCGCGGCCAGGCGTGCAAACGCGTCGCGCCGTGCCTGTTCCAGCAGGTGAGCCGCGGCCACGCGGCGCACCGCCGCGGCCTGGCCCAGCGGCAGCGCGGCGGACTCGGCGAGCGCGCCTTCGCGCAGGCTGGCCAGCAGCACCAGGTGGCGCGTGCGCAGCAGCGCCAGCGCAGGCGCGACCTCGTCCAGGTCCTCGTCGCGGAAGTTCGTCAGCACCACCACCAGCGAACGGCGCGGCTGGCGCCGCATCAGCGCGGCGGCGGCGCGCTGCAGGTCGGCCTGCTCGGGCACCGGCTGCACGTCGTGCAGCGCCGCCATCAGCGCGTGCAGCGTGGCGAGGCCCTTGCGCGGCGCGAAGTGGCGCTCCTCGCCCGCCGCGTGGCCGAAGGTGGTGGCGCCCACCTCGTCGCCGCTGGACAGCGCCACCCAGGCCAGCAGCAGCATCGCGTTGAGCGCGTGGTCGAAGTGCGAGAGCGAGGCCTCGCCCTCGGCGGCGCGCATGCGGCGGCCGCAGTCGAGCAGGAAGGTCACGCACTGGTCGCGTTCGTCCTGGAACTCGCGCACGATAGGGCGCGCGAAGCGCAGCGTCGCCTTCCAGTCGATGTGGCGCACGTCGTCGCCGGTGCGGTATTCGGCCAGCTCCTTGAAGTCGGTGCCTTCGCCGCGCTGGGCGTAGCTCTTGATGCCCATCTCCGACAGGCGCTTGTCGCCCGCCAGCCAGGCGTAGCGCGCCAGCTTCGCGAAGTCGGGGTACACGCGCAGCCGGTCTTCGCGGCCCAGGCGGACCTGCAGCTCGAACAGCCGCCATGGCGTGGCCAGGCGCAGCGCGGCAGGCGCGAAGCGCATGCCGCCGCGCGCCAGCGGCAGCAGCGTGTAGCGCGCCTCGGTGCGCGAACGCGGCGCCAGCGCCAGGCCCAGCGGCAGGCCGGCGTGCTGCAGGCGGCCGTCGGGGTGGTCGAAGAGGGTGGCCCGCCAGGCGGTGCCGCCGGGGTTGTCGATGACGATCACCAGCTCGTGCTTCACGCCCAGGGCCAGCGCGGCCGGCAGGCGGCGCTGCAGCGCGAGCGGCGCGGCGCGCCAGGCCCGGAGCGCGCGCGCCAGGTCGAGCGCGGCC
Organism: Rubrivivax sp.; assembly: GCA_044224175.1. Lineage (GTDB taxonomy): Bacteria > Pseudomonadota > Gammaproteobacteria > Burkholderiales > Burkholderiaceae_C > Rubrivivax. The sequence continues at coordinate 90,386 of JBGAKY010000019.1, forward strand.
GTGGCGGCGTAGAGCAGCGCGAAGGTGCCCGCCGCCGCCGTGACGGTCTGCAGCGGCACGCCGGCCAGCAGCGCAGCCGTGGCCAGGACGGCAGCGCCCAGCCAAAACCAGCCGCTGCGGGCAGAAGGCAGCGGCAGGTTCATGCGAGCCCCCGACGGCCTGCGGCCGGGCCCCCCCGAGGGGGCGTGAGCCCTGGGCACGGCCTGTGCCGTCACAACCGCGGCGCCTCCACCGTCTCGGCCAGCTCGGCCAGCAGCGTGTCGACGCTGCGGCCGTCCAGCTGGGCGTCGGGCGCCAGCATCACGCGGTGGCGCAGCGCCGGCAGCACGAAGCGCTTCACGTCGTCGGGCGTGGCGAAGTCGCGCCCGTCCATGCAGGCGGCGGCGCGCGCCGCGCGCACCAGCGCGATCGCGCCGCGCGAGCCGGCGCCCACCGCCAGCCCTGGCCATTCGCGCGTGGCGCGCGCCAGCCGCACCGCGTAGCCGAGCACGCGTTCGTCCACGCGCACCTGCGTCACCGTGTCCTGCAGTGCCAGCAGGGCCGGCCCGTCCAGCAGCGGCTGCAGGCCTTCCAGAGGCAGCCGGTCGCCTGCCTGGCCGTGGGTGGCGCGCGCCACCGCGGCCAC
>JBGAKY010000020.1:0-88563 GCA_044224175.1 Rubrivivax sp.
TGCGCGGTACGTTCCAGCCGTGTGGTTTCGCCAAAAGCGAGCACCTGCTTCGCCGGGCGCGGCGCACCCTGCAGCCCGCGCAGGGCGGCGCGCGCGCTGGGCGCGAGCGCCAGGTCCAGCGCCTGGCCGATCGGCGGCCCGCCGTCGGCCAGGGCGCCGAAGGGCACCAGGCCCAGCACGCCGTGCGGCACCAGCAGCACGCGCTGGCAACCGGCCAGCGCCGGCTGCAGCGGCGCCCAGAGCAGAGCGTGCAGGCGCGCCAGCCGGGCGCGGGCGCGCTGGGTCAGCAGGTCCAGGTGGCGACTGACCGGGGCCGCGCCGTGGCGCAGCGCGTCGATCTGGAAGCGCGCGGCCACCACGGCGTCGGCCACGGCGTCGGCTTCGGCCAGGGGTTCGACCAGGGTCACGCCGGCGCGCGTGGCCACGCAGGCGAAGAGGCGGCCGTCGAGCGCACCGTATTCGACCACGGCCTCGCCTTCGCCCAGTGCCGCCGGCAGTGCCCCGGCGTCGAACGCGGGCGCGGCCTCGGCCGGCCCGGCGGCGGCGGCCAGACGCTGGCGGCGCGCGCGTTCGAGCAGTTCGCGCTCGGCCTGGCGCATCTCTTCCGCCAGTGCCTGGGTGTCGGCGGCTTCGTCCTGCAGGCGCTGGACCCGGCGGTACAGCCAGTTCAGGCGTTCGCGCAGGCGCAGCGCCTCGGGGTCTTCGGGCGCCGCCGCACCTTCGGCGAGGCGATCGTCGAGCGAACGGGCGCGGTAGCGGTCCAGTTCGCGCAGCACTTCGGCGCCGTCGCCGCCGGACAGCGCCAGGCGCACCCGTTCTTCGTACGGACGCAGGTGCTCGCCCAGAAAGGCGCTGCGCATCTCGTCGCCCGGCAGGGTGCGCCGCAGTTCCTCGAAGAGCGTGATCGCGGACTCGAAGCGTTCGGCTGCCAGTGCGCGCAGCCCCTGGGCCAGCGCGGTGCGGCCCAGGCCGGTGAGGCAGCGCACCTGCACCTGCAGCTGCGCGCCTTCGTGGGCGCGCGCCAGCGTGGCCTGGAATCCTGCCGCCGCGTCTTCCACGCGGCCGCCTTCCAGCAGTGCCTGGGCGCGGATGACTTCGGCACGCATGCCGCCGTCGGCCTGGCCCGCCCGGGTGAAGGCCGCGGCGGCGCGCGCGGCGCCGGCAGCCGCGGCTTCGGCTTCGCCGCGGCCGAGCGCGATCTCGGCGCGCGCCAGTCCGATCGCCGCCGCGCCCACCGCGTTGTCCGCCCCGCCGAACAGCGCGGCGGCGGCGGCGAAGGAGGCGTCGGCCGTGTCGTCTTCCAGCAGCGCCTGGGCGCGGCCGCGCTGGGTGAGCGCCCAGGCCTGCTCGTCGGGCAGGTCGAGGGCGCGGAACTGCGCCACCGCGGTGTCGAACAGCGCCAGCGCTTCGGGCAGCAGGCGCAGTTCCAGGTAGGTGTCGCCCAGCAGCTTCTCGGCCACCGCCATGTACTGCGGCATGCCCAGCGCCTGGTAGCGCCGGCGCGCCGACTCCAGCCCGGCCATTGCTTCGCGGTAGCGGCCGCGCGCCAGGTCCAGCAGGGCGTCGGACTCGTCGACCAGCGCCGCCGGGAAGCCGAAGCCGCCCTGCTGCGCGCGCTGGCGCGCCCCGGCATAGATGCGGCGCGCGTCGTCGAAGCGGCCGAGCGAGGTCAGCGCGTCGGCCACCCCCACTTCGGCCAGCAGCGCGCTGCCGTCGTCGCCCAGCCGGCCGAAAAGCGCGGCTGCCTGCCGGTAGTGGGCGGCGGCGGCTTCGTAGGCGTCGCGCCGCAGCTGCAGGCTGCCCAGGTTGTGGCTCACGCGCGCCGCCGCCGCCAGGTTGCCCAGGCGCTGCAGCTCGGCCAGCGCGGCCACGCCGCAGGCCACCGCTTCGTCGTGCCGACCCAGCATGGACAGGGCCATGATCTTGGGCAGCTCGGTCTGCACCGCGGCGTCGTCCAGGCCAAAGCCGCGCAGGGCGCCGGCGGCGCTGTCCAGGTGCTCCAGCGCCTCGGCCATGCGGCCACCGGCCAGGCTGGCCACGCCGGCGGCACGCCGCGCCAGCGCAGCCATCTCGGGGGCGGCTTCAGGATGGCGCTCCGCGAGGTCGCGCAGCACCTCGGCGGCGCGCACCGCGATGGCGGGCTCGCGGGCGAACGCTTCCCGGGTGATGTCGGTCAGCGCCCAGGCCAGGGCGCGCAAGTCGTCTCCGGCACCCGCCGCAGGGGCACCGGGCTCCAGAAGGCGGCGCGCCTGCGCCGCGACGCCTTCTTCAGCCACTCAACTGGAGGACCCGCCCAGCGCCAGCGGCGGCAGTTCGATCAACGAGCCGCCCACTGACAGCGTCAGCCGGTAGGAGCCGCCGGCCAGCCCGTCCAGGCGGAAGCCGCCGGCGTCGTCCAGTGCCACGGTGGCGGCCGGGACGCCGTCGCCGTCGGCCAGTTCGATCTGCCCGCTGGCTTCCTCGCCCAGCCACTGGCCGGCCAAGGCGAAGGCCCGGCCGGTCGGCACGATGCGCAGTTCCACGCTGCCGGCGGGCGCGTCGAACACCATCTGCCGCGCTGCGCCGGCGCCCGAGCGCATGGCCAGCGCCGGCGTGGCGGCCCAGCTGTCGAAGGACAGCACGGCGGCGACGCGCTGCAGCGCCGCGGCCAGCACTTGCGGCAGCCCCTGGGCCGGCCACAGGTCGACCGCGCTGCGCTGCAAGGCCGCCGGCGCGTCGACCAGCCCCTGCACGGCGCGGCGGGCGCGGCGGGCGAAGGCTTTGTCGTCTTCGGGCAGGAGCGGGGTGTTCGCCATGGTGCTGCTTCGGGCTGGGTTATGGCACAGAACGGCCAGGATTCCGCCTGATACACAACTTGCTAGGCATCTTTCCCGTCCCCCTCGACCAGGCGGCGCAGCTTGCCCAGGCAGCGCGAGCGCGTGGGCCCGATGCTGCCGACCGGCATGCCCAGCTGGCGAGAGACCTCGTCGTAGGCGACCCGGTCCTCGTCCTCGCGGAAGGTCAGCAGCAGCAGGTCGCGGCAGCGCGCGTCCAGCCGCTCCACCCCTTCGCGCAGGCGGTGCAGTTGCTGCAGTTCGGACAGCGCTTCCTCGGCCAGCGGGGCGTCGTCGGCCAGGTGGTCGATCGGGCCCGGCGCTTCGTCGTCGTCGCCGTGCATCGAGACGTGGCGGCGGGCGCGCTCGCGCTCGCGCAGCGCCTCGCGCTTGGCGGTGGTCACCACCCAGGCCTGCAGCCTTTCGGGCTGGGCAATGCGCGGAAGGTGCGCCATCAGCCGCTGGAAAACGGTCTGGAAGACGTCGGCGGCGGCGTGTTCGTCGAGCCCGGCGCGCATGACCACCGTGTAGACCAGACGCTGGTAGCGCGCCACGAGGGTGCGCCATGCGGCGGCTTCGCCGGCCCGGCAGCGGGCCACCAGCCGGGCGTCTTCCTGCGCCCACGCGTCCTTCGGATCTTCGAGTGTCATTCCGCGCCGGATCTTACGGGCGACGACTCGAGAAAGGTTCCAGACACGGCGGCTCGCGATCGGATCATTGCGCGGGACTCAGCCCGCGCGCGTGAAATCGCGCGCAGGCCTTCGTCAGGCACGACGGTCCTTCCGGACCGTCATGTCCTGACTCAATGCACCGTGCAGACCATGCAGGGGTCGAACGAGCGCACCACATGCTGCACCGCCACCGGCGTGGGTTCGCCCGGCGCCACCGGGGTGCCGGCCAGCGCCGACTCCAACGCGCCGGGGCGGCCCTCGGAGTCCCGCGGAGAAAAATTCCAGCTCGTCGGCGCGACGATCTGGTACCCGGCGATGCGCCCGCCTTCCACCCGCAGCCAGTGGCCCAGCGCGCCGCGCGCCGCCTCGGTCAGGCCGCAACCTTCGGCCGCCGCGGGCAGCGGGGCCGGCACGAAGAAGGGTTCGTGCGGCACCAGCGCCGCCAGCGTGTCTTCCATCAGCGGCACGATGGCGGCCAGTTCCAGCAGCCGGCCCAGGACGCGGGTGAAGACGGTGGCGCCATGCCGGCCCACCGCTTCCCGCAGCAGCGGGTGGCCGCGCACCACCTGGCGCGCCAGGGCACCGGTTTCCACCACCTGCCCCGCCAGCCGCGGCGCCTTGTTCCAGCTGTAGCCGCCAGGCTTGTCGGGCTGCGGCAGCGTGAGGCCTTCGCGGGGGTGGCGCGGTCCGTCGGCGGCATCGGCCAGCCAGGCGTGGGTGGCGTCTTCGCGGATGGCCGCCAGGTCGACTGCCGAGAGCGAGGCCGCCGCTTCGTCCCACAGGCCGCGCGCGAAACGATGCGTGCCGTCGGGCTGCCGCCAGGCGCCGTAGCTGAGCAGGCGGCCCGGGCCACGGCCGAGCGATTCGAGTCCGCAGTCGGCGGCGATGGCGAGCCAGAGCCTGAAGTCGCCGCGACCGGGGTCGGCTGCATGCCAGCGCTGCAGCCCGGCCAGGCTGTCCAGCGCCAGCAGGTCTTCCAGCGGCGCCGCGAAGAGCTCGCGTTCCAGGAAGGCGCGGAACTCGCGCACGCGCGACAGCAGCCGCAGCCGCTCGGCCGGCTCGATGGCGCGCGAGCTGCCGCCCGGCAGCACGCTCTGCGTATGCGGCCACTTGCCGCCCAGCGTGCCCATCAGCTCGAACCAGCGCGCGCGCGCCGCCACCGCCTTGCGCCCCTGTTCGCCCGCCAGCGCGGCGAAGCGGCGCTGCGCCTCGGCGAACCACGGACGCGCGGCATAGGCCTCGCGCGTGAAGTCGGGCATGAAGAACAGGTAGAAGTGCGCCAGGTGGTCGGCCGCGTTCTCGCAGCCCAGCATCAGGTTGATGGCATGGCGGCCGTTGGGCGGCGGCTCCACGCCGGCCGCGTCGGCCAGCGCCGCCGCCGCCGCCACCGACTGCGAGACCGAGCAGATGCCGCAGATGCGCGGCACGATCACCAGCGCGTCGTGCGGGTCGCGGCCCGTGAGCATGGTCTCGAAGCCGCGGTACATGGGCGCCACGACCCGTGCGCTGCTCACGCGGCCTCCGGCCACTTCCAGCTGCACTTCCAGGTCCCCTTCGACGCGGTTGAAGGGGCCGACGACGAGCCGATCGCTCACTTGAGCCGCGTCTTGCGTGCCACCGGCGCCACCACCACGTGGTCGGCCACCGCGTTGTTCTTCACCCGCTTCGGCGTCGCGCTCTTGGCCAGCGACGAGAGCGCCACGAACCAGGCCTTGGGCATGTCGGTCGGCAGACCGATCGGGATGCCGGCCAGCTTGGGCGTCTGGTCGTAGGGGTGGCCGGGGTCCTGGAAGCCGGGCTCGGTGCAGCTGATGCAGGCATAGCCGCCGCGCGTGCACGAGCCTTCGCCGTTCCACAGCCGGGTGTTGCAGTCGGCATGCGCCTGCGTGCCCTTGCAGCCCATGTTCTCCATCAGGCAACCCAGGTCGGAAGGCTTGGCGGCGCTGGCCTTGAACTCGTAGTACTCGTTGCGCGTGCAGCCGTGGTGCACCAGCTGGTCGGCGTAGAAGCGCGGCCGGCGCAGCGTGTCCAGGTCTTCCTCACGCAGGGAACCGGCGGCCAGCGCCATGAAGCTCTCGACCACCCAGCCCGGGTGCGTGGGGCAGCCGGCGATGTTGATCACGGGCAGGCCGGCGGCGGAACGGAACGCGGTGCCCAGCAGGCCGCCAGGCTGGTCGTCCTCGTACTGCAGGCCGCAGGCTTCGGTGAGGTTGGCGCCGGTGGCGCTGATGCCGCCCCAGGCCGCGCAGCTGCCCACCGCCACCACGTAGCGCGCGCGGGCGGCCAGACGTTGCACCCACTTCGTCATCGGTTGGCCGCTGCCCGCCAGCAGGTGGAAGCGACCCGTGCCGTTCGGGCCGCGCAGCAGTGCGCCTTCCACCGCCAGCGCGTCGATGGCTTCGCGCCCTTCGGCGATGTCTTCCAGCTTCGCCAGCAGCTCGGCACCGTTGTCCAGGGACAGCGACGGATGCCAGACCAGCTGGATGCCGGCGTCCTTCAGCAGCCCTGCGAAGTCGGTGCTGTCGGCGTTCAGCAAGGACATGCTGCAGCCACCACAGCCGCCGCTCTGCAGCCATAGCAGACGGAACATCAGCCTTCTTCCAGCCCGTGGCGCACGAGCTTGGCACGCAGGCCCATGCGCGACAGGCCCAGTTCCTTCGCCGCCTGGGTCTTGTTCCAGCGCAGGCGCAGCATGGTCTCGCGCAGGATCATCGCTTCCACCGCGTCCAGCCGTTCCTGCAGTGCGCCGCTGGCGGGCAGGCCGCTGCTGCGCGCATCGGCGGCCATGCCCGTGTGGCCATGGAGCAGCCGGTGCGAGAGGGCACGCGCGGGCAGCCGTGCGTCGTCGCACAGCGCCAGTGCGCGTGCCAGTTCGTTGCGCAGCTCGCGGATGTTGCCAGGCCAGGGGTAGCTCATCAGCAGCGCGCGGCAGTCGTCCTGCAGGCCTTCGACCGGACGCCCCAGTTGGGCCGCCACGTCGGCCAGCAGCCGTTCGGCGATGGGCACGATGTCGCCCGGCCGTTCGCGCAGCGGCGGCATCTGCAGCGTGACGCCGGCCACGCGGTAATACAGGTCTTCGCGAAAGCGGCTTTCGCGCACTTCGTCTTCGGGCTGCCGGTGGGTGGCGGCGATGAGTCGCACGTCGACGGGGATGGTGCGCGAAGACCCCACCGGGCGGATCTCGCCTTCCTGCAGCACGCGCAGCAGCTTCACCTGGAAGGCGGGCGAGGTCTCGCCGATCTCGTCGAGGAACAGCGTGCCGCCGTCGGCCTGCTGGAACAGGCCGGTGCGGTCTTCCACCGCGCCGGTGAAGGAACCGCGCTTGTGGCCGAAGAGCTCGGTCTCCAGCAGCGTGTCGGGCACCGCGCCGCAGTTGACGACGACGAAGGGCCCCGGGTTGCGCGGCGAGGCGAAGTGGATCGCGCGCGCCAGCAGCTCCTTGCCGGTGCCCGATTCGCCCAGCACCAGCACCGGCAGGTCGTAGCGCGCCACGCGCGCCGCCGTCTCGCACACCGCGTCCAGCGGGCTGCCGGGGGCGCGCACGATGCGGTCGAAGTCGAAGTGGCGCCGCACCTCGCGCAGCTTCAGTTCGCGCCGTTCGGCCAGCACGGCGGGGCCGTTGCGCAGGTCCATCTCCAGCCGCAGCAGGCCGTGGCGCGTGCGCCGCGCGTCGACCGCACTCTTCACGGTGGCCAGAAGATGGTCGGGTGTCCAGGGCTTGAGCAGGTACTGGAAGATCCCCGCGTCGTTGACGCCGGCGATGATGTCCTGGCTGTCGGTGTAGCCCGAGACCAGGATGCGCACGACGTCGGGCCAGCGCTCGCGCGCCTGCTTGAAGAACTGCACGCCGCTGGTGCCGGGCATGCGCTGGTCGCACAGCACCACGTCGACGTGGTGGCGCTCCATCAGCGCCTGCGCCGCTTCGGCGTCGCCCGCGGTGAGCACGCGGAAGTCCTCGTCCAGCGTGCGGCGCATGGCTTCCTGCGAGCGCCGCTCGTCGTCGACCACCAGCACGAGCGGCGGTTCGCGCGTGCTGCGCGCGTGGGCGTCGAAGTCGGGCTCCGGGGCGTTCATCGGCGGTGCAGGGCCAGGTGGCGGGGCGTCCAGGCGTGCGGCTTGCGATGCACGAAGTGGTGGCGCGCCACATGGTAACTGGGGTCGAAGCCGAAGAAGCTCTTCTTCATGCGTTCGATCTCCGCGGCGCGGCAGGCCGCCAGCGGCCTGGCCGCTTCGTCGGCGGCGCGGCGGGCGGCCCTGGCGGCGACGCGCTCTGCCCAGTCCGGCGCCGCGGCCAGCTCCGAGGCGTGCTGCCGCGCCTGGGCTTCGAACGAAGCCGCATCGCTGCCGAAGCAGGCGTCGACCAGCCCCATCGCCCGGGCCTGCGGGGCCAGCGTGGGCAGGCGTCGCTGCATCAGTTCGCGCGCGGCGGCGTCGCCCACGCGGCGTGGCAGCGTGTAGGTCCAGTACTCGCTGCCGTAGAGGTTGCCCATGTTCTTGTAGTGCGGGTTCAGCACCACGCCGGGCGCCGCCCACACGAAGTCGGCCGCCAGCGCGACGAAGCAGCCGCCGGCGCCGGCGTTGCCACGCAGCGCCGCCACGGTGAGGCAGCCTTCGAGCGTGAGGATCTCCAGCACCACGTCGTCGAGCGCCTCGATGTTGCGCAGCGACGCTTCGGCCGCGCTGTCGCCTTCGCGGTGGGCGGCCGCCTCGATCTCGTGCAGGTGGATGCCGTTGCTGAAGAACTGCGCGCCCCCGGCGAGCACCAGCACGCGCGGCGGTGCCTGGCGGATCTGTTGCAGCGCCTCGCGCAGCCGCCGGCACTGGCGTTCGGACATGGCGCCGTTGTGGAAGTCGAACTCGAGCCAGCCGACGCCGGCGCTTTCCTCGTAGCGCAGCTCGTCCCACTCGTGGGCCGGACGCTGCAGCGGCACCGGCTCGTCCGGCAACGCGTGGGCTTCAAGCGCCAGCACCGCAGGCAGCTTGAGCGATTCGAGGACTTCGCCGCGGTCCAGCCGGCGCACATGGCCGACCCAGACCGAGCCGTCGCGCGTGCCCACGCGCAACGCCGGGCCACGGCGGGCGACCGCCGCCCCGGGTGGCGCACGGCCAGCCGCTTCATGAAGGTCGAACAGGCGACACGGCACGCCGGCCAGCGTGGCGCAGGCGCCGGGCGATCCGTCGGCGCTGCGCACCTTGGCCAGCACGGTGGCGCTGTCGTCGGCCGCCCAGTCGACGAATCGTTGCTCGCGCTTCACCAGGGGTCGGACGCGGCCCCAGGTCGCAGGCAGGGCAGGCGTCGAGACCGGCCCGGCGCGGCCAGGCGCGAACCGGCCCAGCGCTTCCAGCACGGCGTCGACGGCCGCGTCGGCAACCTCGCGCCGGTACAGCGCCGACTTCGTGGCGCCTGCAGGCACGACAAAGCTGCGCCAGGCCCATACCGGCCCGGCGTCGAAGTCGCCCGTGGCCTGCAGCACCGTGACACCCCACTCGCGCGCGCCTTCCAGCAACGCCCAGTCCAGGGAAGAAGGTCCGCGGTCGCCGGGCGGCCCCGGGTGCACCACCAGGCAGGGGCGGCGGCTCCACACGCTTTCCGGGATGCGGCGCTTCAGGAACGGCGCCAGCACGAGGTCGGGATCGAACATCGCCACCGCCTCTTCGGTGACCGCATCGCCGATGTCCAGTTCCAGCGAGACCTCGTGCCCGGCCTCGGCCAGCAGCGCGAACAGGCGCTGCGTGAGGCCGTTGAAGGCGTGCGAGAGGAGCAGGATGCGCACGGTCAGCAGATGCGCGGGAGCTGCTCGCCGCTCAGCCAGTCCACCACGCGCCGCCCGCCGAAGCGCGTGGCCATCTGGACGAAGCGCTGCGGGTCTTCGGTGACGCTGCCGATGCGCACCGCGCCGCGGCCCAGCGGGTGGGCGCGCATGGCGTCCAGCACGGCGTCGGCTGCTTCCGGCGCGACGATGGCGACCAGCTTGCCTTCGTTGGCGATGTACAGCGGGTCCAGCCCCAGCAGTTCGCACGCCGCCTCCACCTGCGGCAGCACGGGGATGGCGGCCTCGTCCAGGTCCATCCCGACGCCGGACTGGCGGGCGATCTCGTTGAGCGTGGTGGCCAGGCCGCCGCGTGTGGGGTCGCGCAGCGTGTGCACCGCGCCTTCGGGCACCGCGGCCAGCATCTGCGCCACCAGGCCGTGCAGCGCGGCGGTGTCGGAGACGATGGCGGTCTCGAACTCGAGCGACTCGCGCTGCGACAGCACCGCCACGCCATGTTCGCCCAGCGTGCCGGAGACCAGGATCACGTCACCCGCCTTCGCGCACGCGCCGCCGATGCGCCGCCCCGCCGGCACCGCGCCGACGCCGGTAGTGGCGATGAAGACGCCGTCGCCCTTGCCGCGTTCCACCACCTTGGTGTCGCCGGTGACCACCGGCACACCGGCGTCGCGCGAGGCGGCGGCCATCGACTCGACGATCTTCTTCAGGTCGGCGAGCGGGAAGCCTTCCTCGAGGATGAAGCTGGCCGACAGGTACAGCGGCCTGGCGCCCAGCATCGCCACGTCGTTCACCGTGCCGTGAACGGCAAGGCAGCCGATGTCGCCGCCGGGGAAGAACAGCGGGCTGATCACGTGGCCGTCGGTCGCCATCACCAGCCGGTGGCCGGCGGGCATGTCCAGCAGCGCACCGTCGTCGCCCTGGCGCAGGAACTCGTTGTCGAAGGCGCGGGCGAAGAGCTCGTCGATCAGCTGCGCCGCGGCGCGGCCGCCGGCGCCATGGTTCATGTCGACGCGGCCGTTCCTGAAATCGATCGGCCTGACGTAGTCCTTCTTCATGAGACCGCCACCACCGGGATGTCCTTGAAGCGTCCGTAGGCGTAGTGCGCGGCACACGCCCCTTCGCTGCTGACCATGCAGCTGCCCATCGGGCTTTCCGGCGTGCAGACGGTGCCGAACAGCTTGCAGTCGACAGGCCGCTTCACGCCGCGCAGGATGGCGCCGCACTCGCACTGCTTGTGGTCGGGCACCGGCCGGTAGTCCAGGCCGAAGCGCCGCTCGGCGTCGAAGGCGGCGTACGCAGGGCGGATCTTCAGCGCGCTGTACGGCACTTCGCCCAGGCCGCGCCATTCGAAGCGTTCGCGCAGCTCGAAGACTTCGGACACCGCCGCCTGCGCGGCGCGGTTGCCTTCGCGCGTGACGGCGCGCGTGAACTCGTTTTCCACCTCGGCGCGGCCTTCGTTGACCTGGCGCACCAGCATCAGCACCGCCTGCATCACGTCCAGCGGCTCGAAACCGGCGATCACCACCGGCTTGCGGTATTCCTCGGCGAAGTGCTCGTAGGGCTCGCTGCCGATGACGATGCTCACGTGCGCCGGGCCGACGAAGCCGTCGATGGGCACGGTGCCGAAGTCGCGCACCTCGGCCGATTCGAGGATGTGCGTGATGGCGCTGGGCGTGAGCACGTGGCAGGCCAGCACGCTGAAGTTGGCCAGGCCCTCGGCCGCGGCCTGCTTGATGACCAGCGCCGAAGGCGGCGTGGTGGTCTCGAAGCCGATGGCGAAGAAGACCACTTCCCGGTCGGGTTGGGCGCGCGCGATCTTCAGCGCGTCGGCGGCCGAATAGACCATGCGGATCCCGGCGCCGCGCGCCTTCGCCTTCAGCAGGCTGAGGCTGTCAGAGGCCGGCACCCGCATCGTGTCGCCATAGGTGCAGACGATGGCGCCGCGTTCCAGCGCCAGGTGGATGGCCTGGTCGATGCGGCCGATCGGCAGCACGCACACCGGGCAGCCGGGGCCGTGCACCATGCGCACGTTGGGCGGCAGCAGCTCGCCGATGCCGTAGCGCGCGATGGCATGGGTGTGGCCGCCGCAGAACTCCATGAAGCTGTAGCGCCGGCCGGGCGCGGCCTCGGCCGCGATGCGCGCGGCGATGCGCTGCGCCGCTTCGCCGTCGCGGTACTCGTCGATGTACTTCACGGCTTCGCCTCCAGTTCGGCGAACAGTTCCAGCGTGCGCGCCGCCTCGTCGGGGTCGATGAGGCCGATCGCGAAGCCGACGTGCACGATCACGTAGTCGCCCACCTGCGCTTCGGGCACCAGCGCCAGCGAGACCGGCTTGCGCACGCCGGACAGGTCGACCACGGCCTGGTCGCCTTCGAGTCGCTCGACCACGCGGGCCGGAATGGCTAGACACATGCGCTTGTCTCCAGTACTTGTGCGGCCACCCAGGCCTGGCCCAGGGCGAGGCCGGCGTCACCGCAGCCGGCTTGCGGCGCGGCCCGCACGTCCAGGCCGCGTTGCACCAGCCCCTGCGTGACGCGTTCGGTGAGCAGGCGGTTGAAGAAACAGCCGCCTCCCAGCGCGACGACGCGCGGCCCCACCGCGGCGGCGGCGCGCACCAGCGATTCGGCCAGCACGGCATGGAAGAGCGCGGCGCCTTCGCCGGCGTCGCGCGTCTCGAACAGGCGGGCCAGCAAAGGGCGCAGGTCGATCACGCCCTGCTGCACGACGACCCATTCGTCGAAGGCCGGCAGCGCGTGCGCCTGCAGCCAGGCGGTGGCGGCGGCTTCCAGCGCCATCGCGGCCTCGGCCTCGTGGGCCTGCTTGAACGACAGGCCCAGCGCCGCAGCGGCGGCGTCGAACCAGCGGCCGGCGCTGGTCGTCACGGGGCAATTGAGCCGCTTGTCCAGCATCGTGGCCACGCCGCGCGCCAGCGGGGTGTCGAAGCGGGCAGCGATCTCGCCACCACGACCCAGCGCATGCAGCCCCGCAGCCGCCATGCGCCACGGTTCGCGCGCGGCGACGTCGCCCCCCGGCAGGCACAGCGGGAACAGATGGCCCACCCGCTGCCAGCCTTCGGGCGAGACGTCCAGCACCTCGCCGCCCCAGGCCGTGCCGTCGGTGCCCAGGCCCACGCCGTCCAGCGCCAGGCCGACCACCGGTGCCTGCAGGCCGTGTTCGGCCATCACGACGCCGATGTGCGCGTGGTGGTGCTGCACGCCGATCGCCGGCACGCCCAGCCGGTGCGCCAGCGCCTGCGCCAGCCGGGTGCTGTGGAAGTCCGGGTGCAGGTCATGCGCCATCGCTTCGACGTCCTCGCCTTCGATCAACGCTTCGGCCGACGCTTCGAGCGCCGCGCAGGCCTCGGGCGTGCCCAGGTCGCCGTGCAGGGCCGACCAGCGCACGCGGCCGTCGGCCGAACGCAGGCAGGCCGCGTTCTTCAGCCAGGCGCCGAGCGCGAGCACGCTGGTCATGACCGCCCCTCGCCCGACGAGTACGTCGGCCGATCCCCCGGGGGGATGGCGGGCCGGCTTGGGAGCGGCCCGGCGCTCGGCCCGCCCCCGGGAGTTGACGCAAGTTGTCTCATGGCGTCAGGCGGTGGCCGGCTGCGGCAGCCGTTCCAGCAGCCAGTCGAGCCAGGCGTCCAGGCCCTGGCCGCTCTTGGCCGAGACCAGCAGCACCTCGATGCCCGGGTTCACGCGCTGCGCGTGGGCGATGCATTTCGCGACGTCGAAGTCCACGTAGGGCAGCAGGTCCACCTTGTTCAGCACCATCAGCTGCGCGGCGGCGAACATGTCGGGGTACTTGACCGGCTTGTCCTCGCCTTCGGTCACCGAGAGGATGGCCACCTTGGCGGCTTCTCCCAGGTCCCACATCGCCGGGCAGACCAGGTTGCCGACGTTCTCGATGAAGAGCAGCGAAGGTGCCTGTTCGTGGTGATGGTGATGACCGTCGCCGTGGTGGTGGTGACCGTGCAGCGGCAGCCGGCCAAAGGCCGCGGCCACCATCGGCGCGTCCAGGTGGCAGCCCTTGCCGGTGTTGACCTGGATCGCCGGCGCGCCGGTGGCGCGGATGCGGTCGGCGTCGTTGCTGGTCTGCTGGTCGCCTTCGATCACGCCCACCGGAAGCGTGGGCACGCGCTGGCGCAGCGCCAGGATGCTGGCGCACAGCAGCGTGGTCTTGCCCGAACCGGGGCTGCTGACCAGGTTCAGCGCCGTCACGCCATGGTCGGCGAAGTGCCGCCGGTTCTGCGCCGCGACGCGGTTGTTCTCGCCCAGCACGTCGGCTTCGAGCTTGATGGCGCGTTCGGCGCTCATGCCCGGCACCGACACCCTGGCCGGACCGGCACCGAAATGCAGGTCGCCGGTCTTCGGGTCGACCGCCGCCGCGCCTTCGTGGCCGGTGTTGTTGCATCCGCAGACGACGCACATGGCGTGTTCTCCTTCAGTCGTGGACCACCAGGTCCACCACCTTCAATTCGGTTCCGCCGGTGGGCTGCAGGCGCGCACTGCCGCACAGCGGGCAGTCGTCCAGCCGCGAGCGCACCGGCACGCTTTCGCCGCAGCCCATGCAGAAGGCCTGGCCCGGCGGTTCGTCGATCTCGATGGCGGCGCCTTCCAGCAGCGTGCCGGGGGCGATGGCTTCGAGCGCGAAGCGCAGCGCCGACACCTCCACCCCCGCCAGCGCGCCGGCTGCCAGTTTCAGGCGCGAGACGCGCGCGAAAGGCTCGCGTTCGCAGGCCTGTTCCACCACCCGCAGCACGCCGCCGGCCAGGCTCATCTCATGCATGGCCGCGCTCCACCACGTCGAACTGCACGCAGGGGTCCAGGGCCAGCGCGGTGAGCCGCGTGTCTTCGGTGTCCAGCCCGCCGGCGGCCAGGGCCTGGCCGAAGGCGCCTTGCGGGTGGAAGTTCCATTCGGTGGGCGCGAAGACACGGTAGTCGGCGGCACGCGAGCCTTCGCCCGGCGGCCGGCCGGGCTCGAGCCGGATCCAGTGGACCAGCAGGCCGCGCGACATCTCGGTCCAGGCGATGCCTTCGCCCGGCGCCAGCGTGGCGGCGCCGACGGCCAGGCTTTCGCCTTGCGACAGCGCGGCCAGGTCGGCCAGGCGCGACCCGAGGCGGCACCAGACGTCGCAGTCGTGCGTGTCGGCATCGCCGCGACCGTAGCGTGTCCAGGGTCCGGTCTCGGCCGGCAGGCCGCGCCAGCGCGGGTGTTCGGCCAGGTCGGGGTCGTCGGCCAGCGCAGCGCTCAGGTCGCGCAGGCCGGCCTCACCGGCTTCCAGCAAGGCGAGCGGCCGGCAAGGCAGCCGCAACGCCTGCGCGCGTGGGCGCACGGCGGCCAGCCAGCGCGCCAGGCCATGGTCGCGGCCGGCCGACCACTCCACCAGCCAGGGGCCGGGACCGGCGCGCCAGCGGCGCAGCCATTCGGCGGCCGGCAAGCCCAGCAGCCTGCGTTCCAGCCACGACGACAGGGCGCCCAGCGTGCCGCGCAGCGCGGCTGCGTTGCTGCCGGGCGCAGGCGCCACCATCACCGGGGCGTCGCGCAGCCACTTGGGGTCGGCCGCCACGCCGGGTTGCGGCAGCAGCAGCGGCAGGTCGAGCGCGAAGCGCTGCAGGTGTTCGCGCGCGGTGGCCAGCGAAAGCTGCAGCGCTTCCATCTCGGCGTCTGCCGGCGGCACGACCGGGTAGCCCCAGGCCGCTTCGACCGCACGGCGCGAGGTGGCGCGCTGCGCGGTGGCGCCGAGCGCGAACACCGAACCCATCAGGTCGGGCAGCAACGTGGCGCGCCGGCCTTCGGTCAGGCGGCGCATCAGCGCGGCGCGCACCATCGGCCTTTCGCAGGTGATGGGCGTGGCGCTGCCCGGCGCCAGCGTCAGCCGGCCGGCCAGGCGGTCGCTGGCGGGTTCGTTCATCGGGCGGGGGCGGCCGGGCGGCCGAAGAGCAGCGCGCGGCGCGACGCCTGGGGCTCGGGAGGCACCGGCTTGCGCAGCTGCGCCAGCACTTCGCGCGCGGTGGCCAGCGCCGCCGCCTGGTCCTCGAACTCGAACATGGGCGAAAAGAGCGAGCAGGTCTCGTAGGCGCCCAGGCCTTCTTCGTGCGCACCGATGAACTCGAAGTTCTCGCGCCCCACGGCACGCCGGCGGCTGGCGCCTTGCGCTGCAACCTCGGCTTCGGCAGCGGGCAGCCAGAGCAGGTTCATGAACCAGGGTGTCAGCAGCACGCCCAGTGCGCCGTCGTCCACCGGCTCGAAGCCGACCGCCGCCACCGAGAGCTTCTCGTTGAGCAGCGGGACGCCGGCCATGCGCGTGGTCGCGATCAGGGCGAAGCGCGCTTCGAGCGCTGCGACGCGGGCGGCCAGGGCGGTGGCGGGGTTCACGCGCCGACGATCATGAACTGCTCCGAACGGCCTTCGCACTGCGGGCAGGTCCAGTGCGAAGGCAGTTCGGCAAACGGGGTTCCGGGCGGGATCTGCCATTGGGGGTCGCCTTCGGCCGGATCGTAGACGTACCAGCAGATCTTGCACTCCAGCCGCGCATCGGCCGGCACGCGGGCACGGTCGCCGAGATAGCTTCCCTCGAAGCTCACTTCTCTTCCACCCAGTCCAGCACTTCGCGCAGGCGCTCGGCCGAATCGGCCAGGTCTTCGGGGGCGGCGCAGGCCACTTCGGGCACCGGGCCCACTTCCAGCGTGTCCAGGATGATGAGGTCCTGCGAATTGAAGTAGGTCACGCGCCAGGTGCGCGCCAGCCTCGTGTTGACGATGCGGCAGTTGCCGTAGCCGCGCGACAGCACCAGCACGCGGCCGGCGGCGAGCTGCGCATCCAGGTACAGGCTGTCGCCTTGCGTCAGCGGCAGCAGGGTCAGGTTGACCACGTGCGCGGCGTCGCCTTCGCGCCACTTGCGCGAGTGGTCGACCAGCTCTTCCATGATCGAAGGCGCGTTCATGGTGTCGGCCAGGCGCATCGGCGGCACGCTGGGGGCGTTCGCGGCGTCGGCCTGGGCTGCCGCGGCCAGTGCCTGCGGCACCGGGCCCACCTCGATGGTGTCGCGCACCACGCGGCCGTCGTCCAGGTGCAGCACGCGCCAGACGCCGGCGAACACCGACTCCTGCGCCTGCAGGCCCGGGCTGCCGGTGACCTGGGCTGCCACCTCGCCTTCGCCCAGCACCTGGTTGACGAGCGCACGGTCGGCTTCGTCCAGCCCGTTCAGTTCGATGGCCTCGGGCCGCTCGCCCGCCGCCCGCCGCTGCAGCGCTTCCAGCGTGGCGCGCAGCACGGCCAGCGCGCCGCCATGCGCGGCCAGCGCCTCGGGCTCGGGCAGCGGCGGCGTATGGAAGGTGGCCATGTCGCGCGGCATGGGCATGTAGGCCAGCGGCTCCTCGTCGGGCTGGCTGCCGGGGCCGATGGGAACGATGGGGATGCTGAAGGCGCGCGGTGGTGTGCTCATGGGGAGGCTCCTGGCTCAGTGGCACGAAGGGCCGGCGTCGACGACCGGAATGGCGATCGGCGCGCGCGTGGGCTTGGTCGCCAGCGCGTTCGCCACGTCGCGCTGGTACTCGTCCCAGTCCTTCATGCCGGCCACGCTGGCGACGAAGCGGCCGTCGCGCAGGAACACCAGCGAAGGCCAGTGCTGGGCGCCGAAGCGGCGCGCCACCGCGTCTTCGTCGGCGCGTTCGACGACGCCCACCTCGAAGCAGTCGCAGAAGGCGGCACGCAGCTCGGGCAGCACCACGGCCACGTCCAGCGCTTCGGGGAAGCGCACGGGGTCGCCGCTGAAGAACAGCACCTGGTCGCCGCCGCGGGCGAGAAAACCTTCCAGGCTGGCCATCGAGACGGGCGCGGCGCCGTGCTGCTGCACCAGGCGCTGCACCAGGGGATGCAGGTTCATCGTTGTTCTCCTGTGGTCTTGCCCGCCAGCGCGGCGAGCTGTTCGGCACTCATGGCCGAAGGCAGCGCGAAGCCGGGGTCGGCCGCGGCGCCTTCGGTGTCGCCCGCCAACCCGGCTTCGAGCAGGGCGAGCGCGCTGTCGATCTCGGCGGCGCGCACGGCGTCCAGCTTCTCGCGCGCGGCTCCCTGGAACACGAGCAGCCAGTCGCCGGGCGCGACCGCGCCCACGAGCCTGGTGTCGACGCGTTCGACCCGGCCGCGGCCGGCGGCGAGTGCGCCGTCGCGCCAGCACTCGATCACCTGCAGGGGGATGCCGATGCACATGCTCAGGCCTGTTCCGGCATGAAGCGCTCGTCGCCGACGCGGCAGGCCTGGTCAGCCGAAGGGCGGCCCGATTCGTAGGCGGCGAGCGCCAGGCTGGGCGTGGTGACGGCTTCGGCGGCCGCCGGTGCGTCGGCGCGCGGTCGCGGCTCGCAGCCCCAGGCGCGCAGGCGCTCGACGCCCAGCGCCAGCGCCTGCTCCATCGCCCCCTTCACGCTGGCGCGCAGGCTGCCGCCGTAGTCTTCCAGTTCCTCGGGCTGGCAGCCGACGAGCAGCACTTCCTCCGGATAGCGGCCGCCCAGCGTGGCCAGCATCAGCACTTCCTGGAAGCCGGTCTGGTGCAGGCTCATCTTCTTGGCGCCCAGGAAGCGCGGCACCTGGTCGTTCTCGACGATCTTCAGCGTGCCGGGTTCGAGACCATAGTCCACGGCGTCGAAGATGAGCAGGCGCTTCGCGTCCTGCACCAGCGGCAGCAGGTACAGGCCCTGGGTGCCGCCGTCGACCAGTTGCACGTGCGGCGCGAAGGACCAGCGGGCCTGCAGCGCTTCCACGCAGCGCACGCCGAAGCCTTCGTCGGCCCAGAGCACGTTGCCGATGCCGAGGACGACGATGCTGTCACGGCCCCCGTTACAGGCGACTTCGGGTGTGCTGTCGGGCATGCGGTCCTCGCGCGGGTTCATGTGGGGGTGGGGTTCAGCGGCCGCCGCGCTGCGTGCGCAGGGCCTTCCAGGCGGCGTGGCTGTCCCACGCGGCCTGCATCTGCAGCCAGTCCGCCGCCGGCAGCCCGAAGGCCTGCGCACAGCGGATGGCGGTGTCGGGGGTCATGGCGCGGTGGCCCTGGACCAGTTCGTTGACGCGCCGGCGCGAGACGCCGAGACGCTTCGCGGCTTCGGTCTGCGTGATGCCCAGCGGCGCCAGGTAGTGGCGCGCGAGGAAGCGGCCCGGGTGCAGCGGCAGGCGCCGCGGCACGCCGGCCGGCACTTCCAGGGGCGCGGCCACCACCACCGCGTCAGTCCTTGAAGGTGCGGTAGCCGGAAATCATGGTGCTCACCATGCTCTGGCGGCCCATGATGTCTTCGCGGATCGCCGCGTAGACGTGCAGCATCACGAAGATCACGATGCCCCACATCGCCAGATGGTGCCAGGTGTGCACGTCCTGGCTGCTGCCGAACAGCGGGATCACCCAGCTGGTGAAGAAGCGGTGCGCCCAGCTGCCTTCCTGCGCGCCTTCGCCGTAGAGCGCGAAGCCGGTGCAGATCATGAACAGCGTCAACAGCAGGTAGCCCAGCACCATGGACAAACGCGCCGCCGGGTTGTGGCCCACGTACTGGTTCGGCCGGTCGCGCAGGAAGGCGTACCAGGCCGCCATCGCGAACACCTCGCGCCAGTACTCGCGCCGCAGAAGCGGCAGCGTGAACAGCTCGCGCGAATGGTGGTTGCCGACGAAGGCCCAGTAGATGCGCCCCGCCAACCCGATGGCCAGCACGTAGCCGGCCGCGAAGTGCACGAAGCGGATGTAGCCCATCAGGTAGTGGGCCGAGGCTTCTCCCGGCACGCTGGGCAGCGGCGAGCCGATGAAATAGCCGGTGACGGCCAGCACCGTGATGGCGAGCGCGTTGACCCAGTGCCACAGGCGCACCGGCGCCTGGTACACGTAGACCGAACGCACCTGCGGCGCATGGGCCACCGCTTCGGGGTCGATGCCGGTGACGTCGGCCAGCGAGCTTGGCTGTTGCATGGCGGGGCCTTTCGTTCGCGGCTTCAGCGGCGCGCCAGCAGCCGGCGCACGCCGACGAAGAGCGCGCCGCCGGCCAGCGCCAGCCAGAGCGCGCCGATCACGCCCGCGGCCAGCAGTTCGAGATCGCCGTGGCCATGGCCGGGCAGCCAGCTGCCGGCGTGGCCGCCGTGCGCGGAAGCGCTGCCGGCGGTCAGCGCCAGCAGCAGTGCGGTGGTGATGCGGTTCATGTGGGGCTCCTCCTCGATTCCGGTTTTCAACGCACCTGCACCGAGGTGAGCTCCTCGCCTTCGGGGCTCATCACGTGGGTGCTGCAGGCCAGGCAGGGGTCGAACGAGTGGATCGTGCGCAGGATCTCCAGCGGCTGGTCGGCCTTGGCGAGCGGCGTGTTCATCAGGCTCGCCTCGAAAGCGCCGATCTGGCCCTTGGCGTCGCGCGGGCTGCCGTTCCAGGTGGTGGGCACCACGCACTGGTAGTTGTCGATCTTGCCGTCCTTGATCTTCACCCAGTGGCCCAGGGCACCGCGCGGCGCCTCGGTGAAGCCGGCGCCCTTGCACTCCTTCGGCCAGGTGCTGGGCTCCCACTTGTCGACGTTGGCGGTGGCGGTGTCGCCGGCCTTGCAGTTGGCGATCAGCTGGTCCAGCTGGGCCAGCTGCAGGTCGGCGCAGTACAGCGCCTCGATCGCACGCGCCGCGGTGCGGCCCAGCGTGCTGAACAGCGCCGTCACCGGCACGTCCAGCTGCTTGAGCACGCTGTCGACGTTCTCCTTGATCCACGGGAACTGCTTGGGCTGCAGGTAGCCCAGCACCATGCGCGACAGCGGGCCGACTTCCATCGCGTGGCCGCGCCAGCGCGGCGCCTTGATCCAGCTGTACTTGGCGCTCTCGTCGAGCGCCTCCCACTTGGTCTTCGTGCCCTTGTGGTTGGGGCCGAGCGCGTAGTTCGGCTCGGTGACGCCGTCGAAGGGGTGCAGGCCCTTGGTCTCGTCGGCGTACTTGTACCAGCTGTGGGTGACGAACTCCTGGACCTGCTCGGGATCCTTGATGTCGACGTCGTGGATCTTCGACAGGTCGCCGTTGATGACGGCGCCGCGCGGCAGCATCAGGCTGGCCGGGCTGTGGTCGTTGGCCTTGCTGGGCAGGTCGCCGTAGCTGAGCATGCTCTTGCCCGAGAGGCCGCCGCCGTGCAGCCAGTCCTTGTAGAACGAGCCGATCGCGAGGATGTCCGGGATGTAGACCTGCTCGTGGAATTCCTTCGTGCGCTGCGCGATGTGGCGCACCTGGTTCAGGCGCTCCATGTTGATGGCGCCGACCGCCCCGGTGTGCTCCAGGTTGATGGGGCACGGCACGCCGCCCACCAGCCAGTTCGGGTGCGGGTTCTTGCCGCCGAAGATGGTGTGGATCTTGACGATCTCCTTCTGGAAGTCCAGCGCCTCCAGGTAGTGCGTCACCGCCATCAGGTTGGCTTCGGCCGGCAGCTTGTAGGCCGGGTTGCCCCAGTAGCCGTTGGCGAAGGGGCCGAGCTGCCCGCTTTCGACGAACTTCTTCAGCCGGTTCTGGATGTCGCGGAAGTAGCCCGGGCTGCTGTTCGGCCACGGGCTGATGCTCTGCGCCAGCTCGCTGGTCTTCTTCGGGTCGGCCTTCAGCGCGCTCACCACGTCCACCCAGTCCAGCGCATGCAGGTGGTAGAAGTGCACCAGGTGGTCGTGGATCTGCAGGTTCAACTGCATGATGTTGCGGATGTGGTTCGCGTTCTTCGGGATCTGGATCCCCAACGCGTCTTCCACCGCCCGCACGCTGGTGAGCGCATGGGTGCCGGTGCAGACACCGCAGATGCGTTCGGTGAAGGCCCAGGCGTCGCGCGGGTCGCGGCCCTTGAGGATGACCTCCAGGCCGCGCCACATGGTGCCGGTGCTCACGGCGTTGCGGATGACGTTCTTGTCGTCCAGGTTCACTTCCACCCGCAGGTGGCCTTCGATGCGCGTGACCGGGTCGACGACCACGCGCTTGCCGGCGTTGTCGAGCTTGAAGCCCTGGGTTTCGTAGGCGGCCATGTCCTGTTCCCTCCTCAGGCGTTGGTCTTGGTGGTCGCGCGCTTGATGGCGCTGGCGGCCGCGTGCGCCGCCACCGCGGCACCCACCACGCCGGCGGCGGTGCCGCCCACCTTGTCGGCATTGGCCTCGATGCCGAACTGCTGGATGTTCGTGAGCCGGTCGTAGAACGAGCCCTTGTCCCAGAAGCCGTCTTCGCTGCAGCCGATGCAGCCGTGGCCGCTGCCGATCGGGAAGCTGGTGCCGCCGTTCCAGCGCGTGGTGCTGCAGGCGTTGTAGGTGGTGGGGCCCTTGCAGCCCACCTTGTAGAGGCAGTAGCCGCGGCGCGCGCCTTCGTCGTCCCACTGCTCGACGAACTGGCCGGCGTCGAAGTGCGGCCGGCGGTAGCACTTGTCGTGGATGCGCTGGCCGTAGAACATCTTCGGCCGGCCCATGCGGTCCAGTTCGGGGATGCGGTCGAAGGTGAGCATGTAGGTGACGACGGCGGTCATCACCTCGGCGATGGGCGGGCAGCCCGGCACCTTGATGATGGGCTTGTCGGTGATCACCTTGTGGATGGGCACCGCCTGCGTCGGGTTGGGCTTGGCGGCCTGCACGCAGCCCCAGGAAGCGCAGGCGCCCCAGGCGATCACGGCCTTGGCGTCGGCGGCGCATTCCTTCAGCTGCTCCAGGAAGGGGCGGCCGCCGATGACGCAGTACATGCCGTCCTCGTTCAGCGGCGGGTTGCCTTCCACCGCCAGGATGTAGTTGCCCTTGTGCTTCTTGCGCGCTTCCTCGATGGCGGCTTCGGCCTGGTGGCCGGCGGCGGCCATCAGCACCTCGTTGTAGTCCAGCGAGATCATCGACAGCACCACGTCCTTGGCCAGCGGGTGCGCGCTGCGGATGAAGCTTTCGCTGCAGCAGGTGCATTCCAGCCCGCTGATCCAGACCACAGGCGTGCGCGGCTTGTTCTCCATCGCGTGCGCGATCTGCGGCACGAAGGCCGGGCCCAGCCCCAGTGAGGTGGCGGTCAGCGAGCAGTACTTCATCAGGCTGCGGCGCGTGATGCCGTGCTGACGCATCACGTCGTAGAAGGTCTCCATCGGGCCCGTCCTCCAGGTTGTCGTGGACCGACCTGTTCCACTTCGCGTGCCGGAAAGCACCGCTGCTAGGGAAAGCACGGGGAAGCAGCGCCAAGTGCCTGTCGGGCAACGGGGTTTTCATGGCCATCGGCAGCGGCGCGCGGCGCAGCGGACGACCGGGTGGCAACGCCATTGCCGCTGCGGATGCGGGATCGGCCGCATCCTTGCCGCCCGCGCACTGGCTATGCTGCGCTGCATGAACGAAGACCGAGACGACCTGACCGACCTCGACGCGACCGCGCTGTCGCACGCCATTCACCAGCGCAAGGTTTCGTGCCGCGAGGTGATGCAGGCCTACCTGTCGCGCATCGACAGGCTGAACCCGAAGGCCAACGCCATCGTCAACCTGGCGCCGGCCGACACCCTGCTGGCGCAGGCCGGCGAACGCGACGACGAGCTGGCGAAGGGCCTGTCGCGCGGCTGGCTGCACGGCATTCCGCAGGCCATCAAGGACGCCGCGCCGGCCGCGGGCTTTCCCACCACCTGGGGCAGCCCGCTCGCGGCGAAGGCCGTGGCGCAGGAAGACGGGCTGATGACCGCACGCATGAAGGCGGCCGGCGCCATCGTCATCGGCAAGACCAACATGCCCGAATTCGGGCTCGGCTCGCACACCTTCAACGAACTGTTCGGCGCCACGCCCAACGCCTGGGACCCCGCGGTGACCGCCGGTGGCAGCAGCGGCGGCGCCGCGGTGGCGCTGGCGCTGCGCCTGCTGCCGGTGGCCGACGGTTCCGACTTCATGGGCTCGCTGCGCAACCCGGCGGCCTGGAACCATGTCTTCGGCCTTCGCCCCAGCCAGGGCCGGGTGCCCATGTGGCCGGCCGCCGACACCTGGGTCAGCCAGCTCGGCACCGAAGGGCCGATGGCGCGCAGCGTGCGCGACCTGGCGCGCCTGCTGGCCACGCAGAGCGGCTACGACCCGCGGGTGCCGCTCTCGGTGGCGGCGCCGCCACCGCCTTCGGAAGTGGTGCCGGCCTCGCTGGCCGGCCTGCGCGTGGGCTGGCTGGCCGACCTGGGCGGCCACCTGCCGATGGAGCCCGGCATCCTGGAATGCTGCGAAAGCGCGCTGCGCCGCTTCGAAGGCGGCGGCGCCCTCGTCGAGCCGGCGCGTCTGGGCTTCGATCTCGACGCGCTCTGGCGCGCCTGGCTGGTGTGGCGCCGCGCCCTCGTCGGCCCCAAGGTGGGCGCAGTGCTCAAGGCCACTGGCGCGCGCGAGCGCATCAAGCCCGAAGCGCTGTGGGAACACGACCAGGCCGAAAGCCTGGGCTTCAACGAGTTCATGCAGGCCAGCGAAGTGCGCAGCGCCTTCCGCGCCCAGTGCGTGCGCCTGTTCGAGCGCTACGACCTGTTGGCGCTGCCGGTGACGCAGACCTGGCCGTTCCCGATCGGCGAACGCTGGCCGAAGCAAGTGGCCGCCCGCACGATGGACACCTACCACCGCTGGATGGAGGTGACGCTGTATGCCACCTTCGCCGGCCTGCCCGCGCTCAGCCTGCCGGCCGGCTTCCACGCCAACGGCCGCTGGCCCTGCGGGCTGCAGCTGATCGGCCGGCCGCTGGGCGAAGGCGGGCTGCTGGGGGTGGCAGCGGCCTACGAACAGCGGGCCGGCGAGCTGCTGGCGCGCCGGCCCTAGCGCCCGCTCAGCCGATGCTTTCGACCTGCCGGCTCTGCTGGTAGGCGCTGCCGAAGCGGTTGGCCAGGAAGTCGGGCAGGCGCACCTGTTCCTGGCGGATGAAGCCGCGCTGCCGCAGCCGGCCTTCGCGGAACAGGTCGACCACGCCGCAGATGCCGGCGGCGGTGGTGATCTGGATCGCCGACTGGGGCGCGCGCTCGTCGCGGTCGGCGAAGATCTTGCGCGCGAAGACTTCCTGCACCAGCGAACCCTTCTTCATGCCGCTGACGGTGACGAAGACCAGCACCACGTCCTGCATGGTGCTGGGGATGCTGCGGCGCATGATGTCCTTCAGCGTCTCCTGGTCGGACTTGAGCTGCAGCTCTTCCAGCAGCAGCTTCATCAGCGCCCGGTGGCCGGGGTAGCGCACGCTCTTGTAGTCCAGGGTCTGCACGCGGCCGGCCAGCGTCTCGCACAGCGTGCCCAGGCCGCCGCTGGTGTTGAAGGCCTCGTATTCGGTGCCGTCCAGGCTGAAGTGCTCCAGCCCTTCGAGCGCCAGCACCTCGATGTTCTGGCCGTCGCGGATGGCTTCGCAGGGGTGGCAGTACTCGTTGATGAGGCCGTCCACGCTCCAGGTGAGGTTGTATTTCAGCGCGTTGGTCGGGAAGGCCGGCAGCGCGCCCACGCGCATCTTCACTTCCTGCAGCGTGTCGAAGCCCTGGGCCAGGTGGTGCGCCACGATGCCGATGAAGCCCGGCGCCAGCCCGCACTGCGGCATGAAGGCGGTGGCCGCACCGTCGGCCAGCTGCTTGATGGCGCGCGTGGCGGCCACGTCTTCCGTCAGGTCGAAGTAGTGCACGCCGGCGGCCAGCGCCTGCGTCGCCGCCAGCGTGGCCAGGTGATAGGGCAACGCGTTGACCACCGCGTCCTGGCCCTTCAGCACCGCCAGCAGCGCGCCGGCGTCGGCCGTCTCGGCCACCACCGTGCGCACCCCATCGACAGCGGCCACCTTCTGTAGCGCTTCGGCACTGCGGTCGACCACCGTCACCTGGTAGTCGCCGGACCCGGCCAGCAGGCGGGCGATGGTCTGGCCGATGTGGCCGGCACCGAGCAGGGTGATGCGCATGGAACTTGTCTCCTTCGTTCGAACCGGCGCGAAGTCTAGGAAGGCCGGCGGACGAAAGAAAGCCCAAGTTCGTCGAAACAGCGTGCAGTTTCGACGTTCCGTCGGCAGCTGCGCGACAATCCGCCACCATGCCCCGAGACGACCTGGACCGCAACCTGCTCGCCCTGCTGGAAGCCAACGCGCGCGAGAGCACCGCCAACCTGGCGCGCAGGCTGGGCGTGGCGCGCACCACCGTGCTGGCCCGGCTGGCGCGGCTGGAACGCGAAGGCGTGATCGTCGGCTACACGGTGCGCCTGGGCCACCACGGCGCCGACCGCACCGTGCAGGCCTACGTGGGCATCGTCACCGACCCGAAGAAGGCCAAGGACGTGGTCCGCAGGCTCGGCCGCCTGCCGGAACTGCGCCAGCTGGCGTCGGTGAGCGGCGAGTTCGACTACATCGCGCTGCTGCGCGCCGATTCCACGCCGCGGCTGGACGCGCTGCTCGACGAGATCGGCGAAATCGACGGCGTGGTCAAGACCACCAGCTCCGTCGTCCTGGCGCTGCGCGTCGACCGCAAGGCATGAGCCGAGCTTTCGCCACCGGATCGGTGGCGGACGACCCTGTGCGCATCCCGCGACCGCCGCGGAACGGCTCTGCCGGTCCGCCAGCGGTGCCCCCTTGAGGGGGCGGCCGAAGGCCGTAGGGGGTGGGCCCGCTCAGGCCGCCCGGTACCAGGGCCCGGCGATCGCGTCGCGTTCGCCCATGCTGGCGCGGAACAGCATCTCGTCGGTGGCGCGCAGGCGGCGGCAGACTTCGCGGCCGATGTTCATCTGGATCAGCGCGAACTGCTCGGCGTCGAAGTGGAAGAGGTCGTACATGACCGCGGTGCCCAGCTCGATGGCCAGGCTGTCGGTCACCGCGCGCACGCTGGCACTGCGCGGGAACAGGTCCAGCAGCGCCATCTCGCCGAAGCAGTCGCCTTCGCCCAGGTTCAGCAGCACGAACTCGCGCTGCTGCCAGTGCTTGAACACCTCGGCATGGCCGCGCTCCAGCACGAACATCGACTCGGCGCGGTCGCCTTCGCGGAAGAAGAAGCCGCCGGCCGTCACCTCCACCATGCGCGCGCGTTCCAGCAGGAACTGCAGCGTGTCTTCGCGGATCGCGCCGAAGACGGGCGCGCCTTGCAGCAGTTCCGTGCGCGTGGGCATGGCGGCACCTGCGGGGGAATGAGTCAGGTTGCGAGCTTACGCCCGAGGCGTTCCTCCACGCGAGCGGTCTTGCTCTTCAGCCGGCCGCCCGGCCCTGCGCGGTAGTCCATCTTCAGGTTCATTCCGATACGGCTGCAATCGGGCTGCAGCGCGGCGAAACACGCGCTCACCACGCCCATGACCTGGTCGAACTCACCTTCCAGGATGGTGCCCATGGGGGTGAGCTGGTAGGGCACGCCGCTCCTGTCGATGACGTCCAGGATGCGGGCGACGAACTCGCTCACGCTTTCGCCCTTGCCGCCAGGGGCCATCGCGAATTCAAGCAGGACCATGTGCAGTCTCCTCGTGGGTGTGGGGTGGGATGATGCGCGCGAAGCGTTCGGCCAGCGCCTGCAGCACGCGCGCTTCGAGTTCCGGGGTCGGCGCCGCGCCCAGCGCCTGCGCCACGCTGGTGAGCGCGTCGGCGCGGTAGCGGCGGCCGCTGCCCAGAGCGGCCTCGAATTCGTTGGCGAGTCCGGTGACGGCCGCCGGGTCGGCCGTGACGACGATGAGCGCATGGGCCAGCACCACCGGCCGCCCTTCGATGCGGCGCCAGCTCTGGGCCGTGCCCACCAGCTTGCGCCCGCCGGCGGCCAGGTTGTAGCGGCCGTCGCAGAAGCTGCCTTCCACGGCCTGCGCCGAGGTCTCCAGGCCCAGGCGCGCGAAGGCGGCGGAGAGTTCGCCGCAGAGCGCGCGGTAGAGGGCGTCGGTGCCGGTGGGCGTGGCGCTTTCCGCCGGCCACGCCAGGCTCAGGTTCCAGAGGCCCGGCCCTTGCGGCACCAGCCCGCCGCCGGAAGAACGCACCTGCACGGGAAAGCGCGCCGCAGCGGCCGCCCACCCCGCTTCCTGCGTCACGCTCTTCGGTGCCACCAGTCCCTCGGTGCCCTGCCACAGGTGAGCGGCGGCGCGGCCGCCTTCGGCGACGCGCGCCATCCACCGAGCTTCCTGCGCCATGCCGTCGGCCAGCGGCGACTCATGGCGGGCGACGAAACCGAAGACCGGCAGTGTCACCGGGAGACATGCTCCTTCAGCAGGGCGTTCACCTCGCTCGCCTTCTCCATCATGGGCATGTGGCCGGCGCCTTCGATCACGACCACCTTGGACCCTGCCGGCGCGTTGGCGGCGTGCGTGGCCGGGATGATGCGGTCTTCGCGACCCCACAGCACCAGCAGCGGCAGGCCGCTGCCTTCCAGTTCCAGCACCGGGGCGTCGGCCTGGCGGCCGCCGGCGAAGAGCGCCTGCCCCAGCGCGGTGAGCGCCTCGGTCACGCCGTCCAGCCGCTTGTACTTCAGCAGGTCGTCCAGCAGCTGCCGGCTCACGAGCGAAGGGTCGGCGAAGAGCAGTTCCACCACCGGCTTCAGCTCGCGCCGCGAGGCGGCAGAGACGAAGCCTTCGATGTAGCCGGCGTTCACCTCCTGACCCAGCCCGGCGCTGCCCACCACCGCCACCGAAGCCACGCGCTGCGGGTGGTCCTTCGCCAGCTGCGCCGCGATGGCGCCACCCATCGAATGGCCGATCGCATGCACACGCTCCACGTCCAGCTGGTCGAGGAAACGCGCCACGAAGGCGGCCAGTTCGGCGAGCGAGGTGCCGGGCAGCCGGGGGGTGCTCTGGCCGTGCGCCGGCAGGTCGAGCGCGATCACGGGCACGGTCTCCGCCAGCGCGTCCAGGTTGAACAGCCAGTTGCCGAGATCGCCGCCGAAGCCGTGGATGAAGAGCGCCGGCACGCCGCGACCATCGCCACGGCGCGCGTAACGCACGCGGATGCCGTCGACTTCGGCGAACGCGTAGGCGGCGGCGCCCTCTTCCTCGTCGCTGCCCGCCGCCGGCACCACGAAGGCGGCGATGAAGGCGTCGATGTCGGCGTCGGACACCTCGGGCTCGGCCAGCACGCCCAGGAGCGCCTTCACCGGCAGCGTCTCGCCGGCCTGCGCCACCTTGCGGCGCAGCAGGCCGGGGTCGGGCGCCTCGACCGCGTTCGAGATCTTGTCGGTCTCGACGTCGACGATCGGGGTGCCGACCTCGATGCGCGCGCCTTCGTCCACCAGCCAGGCGGCAATGCGGCCTTCGCGCATCTCGAGGCCCCACTTCGGCATCACCAGGGGCGTGATGTGGGCCATTTCAATGCCTTCCCGCGGCCATCGTCTTCTTGACCGCCGCCACGATCTGCGCCGCGCTCGGGATGTACAGGTCTTCCAGCGGCGGGCTGAAGGGCACCGGCACGTGCGGCGCGGTCACCATCTGGATCGGACCCTTCAGCGCGCCGAAGGCCAGCTGCGCCACCTGCGCCGAGATGTCGGCCGCGATGCTGCAGCGCGGGTTGGCCTCGTCCACGCAGACCAGGCGACCGGTCTTTTCCACGCTCTCGACCACGGTGTCGATGTCCAGCGGGCTGAGCGTGCGCAGGTCGATGACCTCGCATTCGACGCCTTCCTTGGCCAGCGTGGCGGCGGCGTCCAGCGCGCGGTGCACCATGAGGCCGTAGCCGACGATGGTGACGGTCTTGCCGTCGCGCACGACGTTGGCTTCGCCGAAGGGGATGGCGTAGCTGGTCTCGGGCACCTCGCCTTCGAAGCCGTACAGGTTCTTGTGCTCGAGGAAGATCACCGGGTCGTTGTCGCGGATGCTCTGGATCAGCAGGCCCTTGGTGTCGTAGGGCGTGCTGGGCACCACCACCTTGAGGCCGGGGATGTGGGTGAACAACGGCGTGAGCATCTGGCTGTGCTGCGCCGCGGCGCGGAAGCCACCGCCGCACATCGCGCGGATCACCACCGGCGTCTCGGCCTTGCCGCCGAACATGTACTTGAACTTGGCGGCCTGGTTGAAGATCTGGTCGAAGCACACGCCCATGAAGTCGACGAACATCAGTTCGGCGACCGGGCGCATGCCGCAGGCCGCGGCGCCGATGGCGGCGCCGATGTAGGCCGACTCCGACAGCGGCGTGTCCATCAGGCGGTCGCCGTGCTTCGCGTACAGGCCCTTGGTGACGCCGAGCACGCCGCCCCAGGCGTCGCGCTCGCCGTTGCCGCCGGCGCCGCCGACGATGTCCTCGCCCATCACGATCACCGAGGGGTCGCGCGTCATCTCCTGGTCGAGCGCCTCGTTGATCGCCTGCTTCATGCTGATCTTGCGTGCCATGGTGCTGTTCTCCTTCGGCGGTTCAGTAGGCGACGTAGACGTCGGTGGTCAGGTCGGCCAGGGTGGGCAGCGGCGCCGCCTTCGCTTCGGTGACCGCCTTCTCGATCAGGCCCAGCACGTCGTGGTCGATCTTCGTCAGCTCGGCGGCGCTCACGACGCCGGCCTTGGTGACGGCGGCGCTGAACTTCTTCAGGCAGTCCTGGTGGCTGCGGATGTCGTCCAGCTCGCCGGGCGCGCGGTAGGTCTGCGCGTCGCCTTCGAAGTGGCCGTGGAAGCGCACCATCTTGCATTCCAGCAGCGCCGGCCCGCCGCCCTTGCGGGCGCGGCCGATGATCTCGCCGGCCGCCTCGTGCACGGCGAAGAAGTCGGTGCCGTCCACCGTGACGCCGGGCAGGCCGAAGCCGGCGGCGCGGTCGACGTAGCTGTCCACCGCCACGCCGTAGTCGCGGCTGGTGCTTTCGGCGTAGCCGTTGTTTTCCACCACGAAGATGGCCGGCAGGTTCCACACCGCCGCCAGGTTCAGGCTCTCCAGGAAGGTGCCCTGGTTGGAAGCGCCGTCGCCGACGAAGCTGATCGCCACCTCGCCCTTGCCGCGGAACTTGGCCGCCAGCGCGGCGCCGCAGGCCAGCGGCGCGCCGGCACCGAGAATGCCGTTGGCGCCCATCATGCCCTTGCTGAGGTCGGCGATGTGCATCGAGCCGCCCTTGCCGTTGCAGCTGCCGCCCTTCTTGCCGTAGATCTCCTTCATCATCGCCACCGGGTCCACGCCCTTGGCGATGCAGTGGCCGTGGCCGCGGTGCGTGCTGGCGATGCGGTCGCCGTCGCCCAGGTGCATCATGATCCCGGTGCCGGCGGCTTCCTCGCCCGCATACAGGTGCACGAAGCCCGGGATGTCGCCGCGGCCGAAGTCCACGTGCAGACGTTCCTCGAACTCGCGGATCGTGCGCATCGTGCGGTAGGCCTGGAGCAGCTGCTCCTTGGAAAGCGGGAACGGATTGCCTGCCATCGCTGGTCTCCTCAGTCTGTTGAGCGTCGGGGGGAAGTTCGGAGCAGCCCGTCGCGGGCCGCCACGGCCATGCAACGTGCCACGTCCACGGTGAAGAAGGCGTTCTCGCGCAACGTCATCGTCACGCGTTCGCCGTCGTCGAAAGCCAGTTCGCGCTCGCCGTCCAGCGCCACGGTGCCGCCGGGCTGCTGCACCAGCAGCGGCTCGCCGGCCACCATGCGGCGCCAGCTGGCCACCGGCACCGGCCGCACCATGCCCGGGGCGATGGGCGCGTGCAGGTCCAGCAAGGCATGCGCCGGGTCGGCGGCGATCTGCACTTCGAGCCCGCCGCCTTCGCGCCGGCCCACCGGCTGCAGCAGGCCGCCGATGGCCGACAGGCCGATCGATTCGGGGTCGGCGAAGGCCAGGTAGGCGGCGGCCAGCGACTCGGTCTTCCAGAGCGCGCGCGCGCCCACGCTGCGGTCGTGGGTGACGACGGCGTCGACGATGGCGATGTCGCGCGCGCGGTCCGCGATCTGCACTTCGATCAGCTTGTTCGGCTGCAGCGCCTCTTCGGCCGCGATGCGGCCGGCGGCGTACAGCCCGGCGGCCAGCCCGGTGATGGTGGGCTCGCGCATCTCCGGGAAGGCGTTGTTGGTGCCGGTGGACAGACCGGCGATGGGCACGGCGCCGCCCGGCCGTTCGACCAGTTCGCGCACCACCGCGCGGTGGGTGCCGTCGCCGCCCAGCACCACGATGGCGGCCACGCCGGCGGCCTGCAGCAGGCGGGTGGCGGCGAACGTGTCCTCCACCGTGGACGTGGGGTCCAGGTCGAGGAACTCGATCTGCGGCAGCGTGGCGTCGCCGCGCTTCAGGTGGCGTTCGATCAGCGCCCGGATGCCGCCGCGGTCGGGCATCAGCAAGGCGCGTTCGACGCCCGCCGCGCGCGCCGCCTGCAGCACGCGCAGCACGATGTTCACGCGGTCGGTGATCTGCAGGTTGCCGGCGTTGGCGACGATGCGGCGGATGTCGCGCGCGGACACCGGGTTGGCCACCAGGCCCAGGGTGCGGGGTTTCACCCATCCGACAGGGCAACCGGCGTGCCAGCCAGGGGCCGCGATGGCACCGCCCTCGCACGGGCGCGCCGAACCTCTGGCAAACCCGGAGTGCGACAGCCGTCACGCTGCGACACCTGTCACAGCCCCATCGGTGACAGCAAGGCCGTTGGGGTTCTTGTGACTCGTCAATCCGGCATCTGCCAGGGGGCCGATATGATATTTGTCAATCCGGGTCGCAGCCCCGGGGCGAGGGACAGCACATCAATCACTCTCACGAAGCAGGCGCGCCGGGCGCCGCATCGTCGGCGCTGCGCGTGACGCTGGTCTATGCCGTCGTCGGCGCTGCCTGGATCCTGCTGTCGGACTGGCTGCTCGCCCAGCTGGTGCCGGAAGGCGATTTGCGGCTGCAACTGAGCGCCGCCAAGGGCTGGCTCTTCATCGGCGTGACGGCGGCGCTGCTGTTTTCGCTGCTGCGGCGTGGCCGCCCCGCGCCGGCGGCGCCCATTCCACCGTCTCCGCGCGCGCTGGTCTGGGCGCTGCTCGCCGTGATGCTGCTGATCGGCGCGCTCACCTGGCAGCTGGTGCGCGTGCGCGGCGCGCGGCACGACGCCGCCGTGCACTCGCAGCTGGAGTCGATGGCCGAGCTGCGCGCCAGCGAGGTCTCCAACTGGGTGCTGATGCGACGCGACCGCGCGCGCTTCGCCCGTTCCAGCGTGCTCTGGTACGACCTCGTCCGCCGCTGGCTGGACCAGCACGACGAGACCGCGCGCCAGCAGCTGCTGCAGCGGGTGGAGGAGATGCGGCGCGCACTGGGCGAGGACATGGCCGCCGTGGTCGACGAGAACGGCAGCTTCATCGGCGGCAGCGAGGCCATGGTCGCCACCCCGCCTTCGGCCGAACTTCGCGCCACCGTGCGGCGCGCCCTCGCCAACAGCCGGATCGAGGACACGGGCCTGCAGGGCCTGGACGGCGAGCGCCGCAGCGCCTGGCTGGACGTCGTCTCGCCGCTGTCCGGCAGCGGTGCGCCGCACGCGGCGGTGGTCTTCCGGACCGATGCCGCCACCACGCTGCTGCCGCAGCTGCGCAGCTGGCCGGTGCCGTCTCGCAGCGCCGTCACGCAGCTGGTGCAGCGGCGCGGCGACCAGCTGGTGGGGGCCTACGGCCAGAACCCGCTGCCGCTGGCTTCGCCCGAGTTGCTGGCCGCGCGCGTCATCCGCGGCGAGTTGCCTGCCGGCAAGGCCGTGAGCGGCAACGACTTCCGTGGCGTTCCGGTGGTGGGCGTGGTGCGCCCGGTGGTCGGCACCGACTGGTACGTGGTGTCCCGGATCGACCGCGCCGAGTTCGATTCCGAGCGCACGGCCGACGTGGCCTGGATCCTGGCCAGCGGCGTGCTGGCGCTGTTCGCCGCCAGTGCCGGCGCGCTGATGCTGCGCGAGCGCCGCGCCAGCGCCGCCGCGCAGGCCGC
Organism: Rubrivivax sp.; assembly: GCA_044224175.1. Classification (GTDB taxonomy): domain Bacteria; phylum Pseudomonadota; class Gammaproteobacteria; order Burkholderiales; family Burkholderiaceae_C; genus Rubrivivax. Next base: position 32,980 of record JBGAKY010000020.1, read on the forward strand.
GCGCGCGCAGCAGGAGGAGCGACTGCGCACGCTGCAGCTGATGCAGGCCATCGCCGACGGCTCCGGCGACGCCATCTTCGCGAAGGACCTGGAAGGCCGCTACCTGCTGTGCAACCGCGAGTCGGCGCGCCTCATGGGGAAACCGGTCGAGCAGGTGCTGGGCCAGGACGACCGCGCCTGCTTCCCGCCCGCCGAGGCCGCCGCCATCATGGCCAACGACGCCCGCGTCATGGCCGACGGTCGCCTGCACACCTACGAGGAGACGATCACCACGCCGGAAGGCGTGGTCGTCTTCCTGGCCACCAAGGGCCCGCTGCGCGACGCCGACGGCCGCCTGATCGGCATGTTCGGCATCTCGCGCGACATCAGCGAACGCGTGCGCGCGCAGGAGCAGCTGGCGTCGGCCTACGCGATGGTCGAAGCGATCGAGGACTCGGTCATCGACCGCCTGGCGGTGCTGGACGGCCAGGGGCTGATCGTCTCGGCCAATGCCGCCTGGCGGCGCTTCGCGGCCGACGAAGCCGTGGTGCGCGCCGACCCGCTGGCCGCCACCGGCGTGGGCAGCAACTACCTGGCCACCTGCCGGGCCTCGGCGCCCGACATCGCCGCCGGCCTGCTGGCGGTCGTGGAAGGCCGCAGCACGCATTTCCGCGCCGAATACGAACGCCCGATGGCCGACGGCCGCCGCTGGTTCGAGGTCGACGTGACGCCGCTGCGCGTGGCCGGCGGCGGCGCGGTGGTGGTGCACGGCGACATCACGCGCCTGAAGCAGGCCAACGAGGAACTGGGCCACCACCGGCACCGCCTGCAGGAGCTGGTGGACGAGCGCACCGCGCAGCTGACGCGCCTGAACGACTCGCTGGCGCGCGGCGAACGCTTCCTGCGCACCATCGCCGACAACCTGCCTGGCATGGTGGCCTACTGGGACCGCGACCGCCGCTGCCGCTTCGCCAACCTCGCCTACCGCGAATGGTTCGGCCGCAGCGCCGAGCAGATGGACGGCGTCGCGCTCGCCGATCTGCTGCCGCCGGACCGGTTGACCGTCAACGAACCCATCATCGAGGCCGTGGAACGCGGCGAACATGTGCGCCTGCGCATGCCGCCGGCGCCCAGCCGCGACGGCCGCGAGATGTACGCCATCGCCGACTACCTGCCCGACATGGTGGACGGCGAGGTGCGCGGCTGCCTGGTGGTGATCTCCGACGTGACCGAGATCCGCCAGACCGAGATGCAGCTGCAGGCCGCGAACGCCGAACTGGCCCACGCGCGCGACCGTGCCGAAGCCGCCAGCCGCGCCAAGAGCGCCTTCCTGGCCAACATGAGCCACGAGATCCGCACGCCGTTGAACGCCGTGATCGGCCTCACGCACCTGCTGCGGCGCGACGTGCGCGAGCCCACCCAGTCCGACCGCCTGGCCAAGGTGGCCGACGCCGCGACGCACCTGCTGCACGTCATCAACGACGTGCTGGACCTGTCCAAGATCGAGGCCGGCCGCATCGAGATCGAGGAGGTCGACTTCTCGCTCGCCGCGGTGCTGGAGAGTTCGCGCGGGCTGGTGGCCGAGCGCGCCGCCGCCAAGGGCCTGGCGCTCACGGTCGACGCCGCCGGCGTGCCCGACGCGCTGCGCGGCGACCCGACGCGCATCTCGCAGGCACTGCTGAACCTGCTGGGCAATGCGGTCAAGTTCACCGACCGCGGTGCCATCGCGCTGACCGTCACCGCATCGCCGGCCGAAGGGGGCACGCAGCGGCTGTGCTTCACGGTGCGCGACACCGGCATCGGCATCGCGCCCGAGCAGCAGCGCACGCTGTTCGACGCCTTCAGCCAGGTCGACGCCTCCACCACGCGGCGCTTCGGCGGCACCGGCCTGGGGCTGGCGATCACGCAGCGGCTGGCGGCGATGATGGGCGGCGAAGTCGGCGTCGAGAGCGAGCCCGGCGTGGGCAGCAGCTTCTGGTTCACCGCGAAGGTGAAGCCGGGACGGCCCGCGCCGGTGACCGCGGCCCCGCCGCCCGGCCCGGTGGCCACCGAACAGTTGCTGCGCGGCCGCTCCAGCGGCGCGCGCGTGCTGCTGGTCGAGGACAACCTGGTCAACCAGGACGTCGCGCGCGAACTGCTGCAGGCCGTCGGGCTGCGCGTGGAGGTGGCCTCCGACGGCCTGCAGGCCGTGCAGGCGGCCCGGCACGGCGGTTACGACCTGGTGCTGATGGACGTGCAGATGCCCGGCATCGACGGCCTGGAAGCGACACGCCGCCTGCGCGCTGCCGGGCTGCAGGTGCCCGTGGTGGCGATGACGGCCAACGCGTTCGACGAGGATCGCGCCGCCTGCCTGGCCGCCGGCATGAACGAGCACCTGGCCAAGCCGGTGGATCCCGACGCCCTGTACACGGTGCTGCTGAGCTGGCTGCCGGCCACCGTGGGCACGCCGCCGCCCGCGACGCCGGCCGATGACGGCGCCGCGCCGGCGATCGACGGCGTGGACACCGAGCGCGCGCTGCGCTACCTGTCGGGCCGGGTGGTGGTGTACCGCCGCATCCTGCGCCAGTTCGCCGACCTGTACCGCAACGGCATCGCCGGCTTCGAGGAGGCCGTGCGCGCCGGCGACGCCGTGCTGGCACGCCGCGGCGCGCATTCGCTCAAGGGGGCGGCCGGCACCATCGGCTCGCTGCGCGTGCCGCCGCTGGCGGAGATGGTGGAGAACCTGGTCGCCCAGGGCCGCCCGCCCGAAGAGGTGCTGGTCGCCGCGCGCGCATTGCTGGCCGAACTGGCGGTGCTGATCGGCGCCATCGACAGCGCCGCCGCCTGAGGCGTGCTCAGCCGGCCTTGGGCGACTGGATGCCCCAGCGCTTCATGCGCCGGTACAGCGTCATGCGCGAGACGCCCATCTGGTGCGCCACCGCGCTCACGTTCCACTGCGCGGCGCGCAGGTACTGCAGCAGCAGCTGCGCTTCGGCCGGCTGCCCGGTGACGCCGGCGCGGGCTGCGCCCAGAAGCGAATCGGGCAGGTCCTGCACGCCGATGACGCCGCCGCGGCACATGGCGACCGCGTAGTCCACCACATTGCGCAGCTCGCGCAGGTTGCCCGGCCAGCGGTGCGCGCGCAGCCACTCCTCGGCCTCGGGCGACAGGGTGGGCGCGCCCGGGTGTTCGTGCAGCATCTTGTGCACCAGCCAGAGCAGGTCGCGCCGCTCGCGCAGCGGCGGCAGCACGAACTGCGCGCCGGCCAGGCGGTAGAACAAGTCGTCGCGGAAACGGCCTTCACGCACGCGCGCGGTCAGGTCGGCGTGGGTGGCGGCGATCACGCGCACGTCCACCTTCACGGCGCGCGTGGCGCCGATGGGCAGCACCTCGCGTTCGGCCAGCACGCGCAGCAGGCGTGCCTGCAGGGCCAGCGGCATGTCGCCGATCTCGTCCAGGAACAGGGTGCCGCCGTCGGCTTCCTGGATGAGGCCGCGCTTGCCCTTGGGCGTGGCGCCGGAGAAGCTGCCCGGCAGGTGGCCGAAGAGTTCGCTTTCGATCAGCGTTTCCGGAATGGCGGCGCAGTTGACGGCCACGAAGGGCTTGCCGCGCCGCTGGCTGGCCGCGTGCACCGCCTTCGCCAGGTATTCCTTGCCACTGCCCGTCTCGCCGGTGACGAGCAGGCTGACGGGCGAATCCACCAGCCGCGCGGCACGCCGGATCTGCTGGTCCAGCGCCGGGTCGCCGCCCGAGAGCGCCGCCAGCGGCGGCGGCAGGTCGCGTTCGGCCACCGCCGCAGCCGCGGCTTCGGAAGCGCCGGTGGCGTAGCGCGCCGGCGGCGGCACCGCGTGCAGGAAGAGCACGCGCCCGCTGGCGGCCAGCGTGACGGCACGGCGTTCGCCCGGCATCGCGCGCAGGAAGCGGCCCAGGTCCTCGAAGCGGGCGTTGAACAGCTGGTCGAAGGGCAGGCCCAGCACGCAGGTCTTCGCCGCGCCTTCCAGCAGCAGCTGCGCCGGCCGGTTGTGGCCGACGATGCGGCCGGCAGCGTCCAGCGCGAGCAGGAAGTCGGGGCTGATCTCGATGAACTCGGGGCTGGGGTGCAGCTTGAGCACCCAGTCGTTGCGGAACCAGCGCAGGAAGTTGGCGTTCTCCACCCGGTTGGCATAGACCTTCACCAGCTGCAGCGCCAGGTGCTGGCTGCTCTTGGCCTGCGGGCTGGTGAGCGCGCTGATGTCCAGGATGGCGTTCAGCCGCCCGAGCGGGTCGTACACCGGCGCCGCGGTGCAGGTGAGCGGGATGTGGGTGGCATCGAAGTGGTCGCCCTGGTGCACCGTGAGCGCCTCGCCGGTGGCGATGGCGGTGCCCACCCCGCAGGTGCCGGCGTGGTGCTCGCTCCAGTCGCTGCCCAGGTACAGGCCGGCGCGGCGCAGCGTGGCGTCGAGCTGCAGGTCGCCGATGAAGTCGACCGTGACGCCGCGCGCGTCGGTCAGCAGCACGCAGTAGCCCATGCCGGCCACCTGCTGGTACATGGCTTCCAGCCCATGGCGCGCGATGCCCAGGAATTCGTCCAGCCGGTCGCGGTGTTCGCGCACGCGGGCCTGCGGCAGGATGATGGCTTCCTGCATGCGCGTGGGGTCGAGCCGGTACTCGTGCACGCAACGCGCCCAGCTCTCGCGGATGATGTCGTCGGGCGTCAGCGCCGCCGGCACCGGCCGGCCTTCGCCGGCGAGCGCCATGACGGCGTGGATGTGCTCGCGCTGGCGCGGTTCCATCGGCGGCTCCATCAAGGGCATGCGCAGGGGCGCCGACTGTACACGCGGCCCCCGGCTGCCGGTAGGGGGCCGCTCCTCCCCGCCGGAGCGCACAATGGCCCGGCGAAACCGATGGATGCCTCTGAAACGATCGCCGCCGCGCAGGCCCTGGGCCTGACGCTGCCGAGCCCGGCCTACCTGTTCTTCGCCATCGTCTTCGGCGTCGTGGGCATCGCCGCGTTCCGCCTGGGCCGCAGGCGCGAACGCCCGCCCACCGTGGTGATGGGGCTGGCGCTCATGTTCTACCCTTACCTGGTGCGCGGCACCGGGTGGCTGGTGGCGATCGGCCTGGCGCTGTGCGCCGGGGTCTGGTTCGACCTGCGGCGCGGCTAGCCCGCGAGTTCGGCGCGCATCGCGTCGATCACGGCCTTGTAGTCGCGCTGGCCGAAGATGGCGCTGCCGGCCACGAAGGTGTCGGCCCCCGCGTCGGCCACGCGGCGGACGTTGTCCACCTTGATGCCGCCGTCGACTTCCAGCCGGATGTCGCGCCCGCTGGCTTCGATGATGCGGCGCGCCTTCTCCACCTTGCGCAGGGCGCTGTCGATGAAGCTCTGGCCGCCGAAGCCCGGGTTCACGCTCATCACCAGCACCAGGTCGACCTTGTCGATCACCCACTCCAGCACGTCCAGCGGCATGGCCGGGTTGAACACCAGGCCGGCCTGGCAGCCTTCGCCCTTGATCAGCTGCAGCGTGCGGTCGACGTGTGCGGAAGCGTCGGGGTGGAAGCTCACCAGGTCGGCGCCGGACTTGCAGAAGGCCTGCGCCAGCGCGTCCACCGGCTGCACCATCAGGTGCACGTCGATGGGCGCCGTGGTGTGCTGGCGCAGCGCCTGGCACACCATGGGCCCGAAAGTCAGGTTGGGCACGTAATGGTTGTCCATCACGTCGAAGTGGATCCAGTCGGCGCCGGCGGCGACCACGTCGCGCACCTCCTCGCCCAGGCGGGCGAAGTCGGCCGAGAGGATGGAGGGTGCGATGCGGAAGGTGCGCATCGCGAGATTCTAGAAGCCGGTGCATAGAATGCCCCGATGCCCAAGCCCGAGTTCACCTGCGAGGTCCGCGTCCAGTACCTGGCCGAGCAGTCGCAGCCGCCCGACGGGCCTTTCGCCTTCGCCTACACGGTGGTGGTGAAGAACAGCGGCGACGTCACCGCGCAGCTGATCGCGCGCCACTGGGTCATCACCGACGCCGCCGGCGAGGTGGAGGAAGTGCGCGGCCTCGCCGTCGTCGGCCACCAGCCGCTGCTGAAGCCGGGCGAGACCTTCGAATACACCAGCTGGACGCGCATTCCCACGCCGCACGGCCAGATGCGCGGCACCTACTACTGCATGACCGAGGACGCCAAGCCCTTCGAAGCGCCGGTGCCCGAGTTCCAGCTGGTCTTTCCCGGCCTGCTGCACTGAGGCACTGAGCCCGCGCGAGGGACCCCGGAAGGAGTCCCTCGGCAGGCGAAGGCCGGCGCGCGATTTCACGCGCGCTGGCTGACGGGCGCTTGACCGGGGTCAGCGGCGGGGCCGTGGCGGCGGCGCACCATCGACGCTGTCACCGCACCACATGGAAAGGGACCCCATGGCCACCCGCAAGACCCGCAATCCCGAACTGGCGCAGGCGGTCGACAACCTCGGCCAGGCCGCGCAGCACGTGCGCAATGCCGTGCAGGGCAAGATCGACGACGTGCGTGCCGGCGCCGCGGCCGAACTGGCCAAGGCCAAGGCCAGGGCGCTGAAGAAGACCGACGCCGCGCAGGGCCGCTTCGAAGCGGCGCTGAACAAGGCCGAGACGAAGCTGCACAAGCTGATCGCCGGCGCCCAGGCCAAGCTGGACAAGGCCGTGCGCGAAGCCGAGAAGCGCTACACCCCGCCGCCGGCGAAGAAGTCCGCGCCGGCGAAGAAGCGCGCCGCGTCGAAGTAGGCGCCGCCGGCGTTCAGGCGCGACCGGCCCAGCGCTGCGTCTGCTGGCGCACCACCTCGGCCAGAAGGTGCTCGCGGTCGAAGGTGGCGCGTATCCAGGTGGCGTCGTTGCCCATGCCTTCCAGTTCGCGCCGCACGTAGGCCAGCGCGCCTTCGGCGCGCAGCACCTGCGCGTGCGGCTGCAGCAGCACCAGCGTGCGCTCGATGTCCTCGCGCAGCGTGCGGTGCTCGCCGGTGCGCGGGTCGACGAAGGGGCCCTCCAGCCCGAAGCGGCAGGCCTGGAAGCGGTTGAAGGTGTAGGGCAGGTAGTCGTCTTCCTGCGGCGCGAAGGGCCGGTCCACCGTGAGCCAGCGCGCCAGGCACTGGATGAGCCCGGCCATCGCGGCCGCCTTCTCGATGGTGAGCGGCGTGTCCAGCACGCGCACCTCGATCGTGCCGTACTCGGGCTTGGGGCGGATGTCCCAGTAGAAGTCCTTCATGCTCTTGACGACGCCGGTGCGCGTCATCTTGTCGAAGTAGGTGCCGAAGTCCTGCCAGGTCAGCACGAAGGGCGCGCGGCCCGACAACGGGAATGCGAACACCGAGTTCAGCCGCGCCGAGTGGAACGCGGTGTCGGTGCCCTGCACGAAGGGCGACGAGGCCGAGAGCGCGATCAGGTGCGGGATGAAGCGGCTCATGCCGTGCAGCAGCACCAGCGCCTGGTCGGCCGAGGGGCAGCCCACGTGCACGTGCTGGCCGAAGATGGTGAATTGCTTGCTCAGGTAGCCGTAGAGTTCGCTGATCTGGCGGAAGCGCGGCTTGTCGAAGATGCGGCGCTGGCTCCAGTCCTGGAACGGGTGCGTGCCGCCGCCGGACAGCGCCACGCCCAGCTTGTCGGCCGCGCGCACCAGCGCATCGCGGATCTCGGTCAGCTGCGCCAGCACGTCGGCGTGGTCCTCGCAGATGCCGGTGGACAGCTCGATCATGCTGTCGGTGATCTCGGGCACCACGCTGCCCGGACCCTTGCGCTTGCCCAGCAGGCGCAGCAGGTCGGCCGCCGCCGGCGTGAGGTCGTAGTCGTGGGTAGAGACGAGCTGCAGCTCGAGTTCGACGCCCAGTGTCAGGGCCCGCGAAGTGGTGAAGGTCTCGAGACTCATGCCACCGCCTCCCGCACCGCCGCGCGCCTTGCCCGACCGGCCGCCGGTTGCGGCTCGCCCGCCACGTGCAGCCCCCACTGCACCGCCAGCGGTCCCAGCAGTTCGGTGAAGGCGATCGCCGACAGCACGATGGGCACCACCTGCGGCGCGAACTGCGGGTGCGTGCTCTGCAGGTCGGCCAGCAGCACCAGGACCGTGCCCGACAGCGGCGTGAGCGCGAGCGCGAGACCGAAGCCCTGGCGCAGGCGCAGGCCGCTCCAAGGCGCCAGCGCCACCACGGCCGAGGTCTTGGCCGCCGCCCGGGCCGCCAGCAGCACGAGTGCCGCCAGGCCGCCCTGCAGCACCGCCTCCACCGACCAGGCACTGCCGACGATGACGAACATCATCACCACCAGCACCCCGCCGGCGGTGCCGAAGTGGCGCGGCCAGACCCAGGGCCGCTCGGTCGTGTTGCGCAGCAGCACGCCAGCCAGCAGCGGCATCAGCAGCGAGGACAGATTCAGCTGCCGTGCCGCCATCAGCGCCAGCACCACCAGCCCCAGCAGGAGCAGTGCCGCGTTCTCGTCGGCCAGGTCCAGGCGGCGCGCGATCCAGGCCACGCCCTTGGCCAGCAGCGCGGCCAGCAGCACCGAGCCGCCGAACACCCACAGCGGCTGCGAGATGGCGCGCACCCAGTCGCCCGCCACGTCCAGATGCAGCCAGCCGATGACCAGCCGGTGCGCCAGCACGGCCACCAGCGTGTTGAGCGTGGTCAGCACGATCATGCGCTCGGTCACCTGGCCTGCGGACTTCAGCTCGCCGGCCACGCGCGAGATCACCGCACCCGAAGCGCAGTTGCCCAGCGTGGCGCAGGCCAGCGCCACGTTCACCGGCAAGCCGAACGCGCGCAGCGCGGCATAGATGGCGAAGAAGCCGGCCATGACCTCGGCCACGCTGGTGAGCAGCAGGGCCGGGTTGGCACGCAGCCAGGCCAGGCGGACGCGGCTGCCCAGTTCGAACAGGAGCAACGCGAGCGCCAGATCCACCACCCAGCGCGGCCCGCCATTGAGCGCGCCCAGGCCCTGGCCGAACGCAAGACCCAGCGCCAGACCGACGGCGCTGTAGCCCACCAGGCGCGGCCAACCCAGCACGCGGCGCACCGCTTCGCCCAGCAGCGCCGCCCCGACCAGGGCGAGTGCGGCCCAGAAGCTGAGCCCCGGCATCGGCGGCCAGGGATCGATCTGCAGGAACTCTGCAATGTCGGCCAGCATGGAATCTCCTCTTCTTTCCGCACCGCATGAGAACAGAGCCGATGGGGGGCTCTCAGTTCCCTCGCCCGGCAGGCAGACGCAACTTCGGTGTCGAAGGGTGTGTCAGATGTCCTCGTCGCGCGCAGGGCGTTCACCCTTGCGACGACCGGCGAACATGGTCCACCACACGATGAACAGCAGCAGCGCAAGGGCCAGCAGGGCCTCCAGCACAATCGTCCACATGCGCTTCGTGTTCCTTGTTCGTGCGGCAGCAGCGGCCATCCTAGCAGCGCTGGCCGCCTGCGCCGACGCGCCGTCGCTCGAGCGCAGGCCCGCGGCCGTGCCGCCGAAGGCGCCGGCCGCGCGCGTGCCCGAGACCGCGCCCGCGGCGCCCTTGCCCGAAGCCGTCCAGCGCACGCGTTCGCGCTGGGTGCGCGCCGACTGGCCCGACCTGCCGGGCTGGAACGACGACCGGTTGGCCGCGTTCTGGCCGGCCCTGCAGGCCAGCTGCAGCAAGCCCGCGCCGGGCTGGGCCGAGACCTGCGCGCGCGCGCTGCTGCAGACGCCCGCGGGCGAAGCGGCCACGCGCGCCTGGCTGCAGCAATGGCTGGCACCGTGGCGGCTGGAAGCGCCGGATGGCAGTGCCGAAGGCCTGGTGACCGGCTACTTCGAACCGCTGATCGATGCGGTGCGCAGGCCGCGCGCCGACTTCCGCGTGCCGCTGCACGCGCCGCCGCCCGACCTGGTGAAGGACCGGCCCTGGTGGACGCGGCAGCAGATCGACACCCAGCCCGCCGCCGCCGCCGCCCTGCGCGGGCGCGAGATCGCCTGGGTCGCCGACCCGATGGACGCACTGCTGCTGCAGGTGCAGGGCTCGGGCCGCCTGCGCGTGACCGAAGCCGACGGCCGCGTGCAGGTGGTTCGCCTGGCCTACGCGGCGCATAACGAGCAACCTTACCGGAGCGTGGGGCGATGGCTCATCGAGCGCGGCGAGATGACGGCCGAGTCCGCCAGCTGGCCCGCCATCAAGGCCTGGGCGCGGCAGAACCCGAAGCGCGTGAACGAGCTGCTGTGGTCCAACCCGCGCGTGGTGTTCTTCCGCGAGGAGCCGCTGCCCGACCCCGCGGTGGGGCCGAAGGGTGCGCAGGGCGTGCCTCTGGTGCCGGGGCGCTCGATCGCGGTCGACCCGCTGTCGGTGCCCTACGGCACGCCGGTCTGGCTGGACACCACCGAGCCGCTGTCTTCCACGCCGCTGCGCCGCCTGGTGGTGGCGCAGGACACCGGCAGCGCCATCACCGGGGCGGTGCGTGCCGACTACTTCTGGGGCTGGGGCGCCGACGCCGAGACGCAGGCCGGCCGCATGAAGCAGCCGCTGCGCGCCTGGGCGCTGTGGCCGCGCGGGCGGCGGCCCGACGGCGACGCGCTCACGGCGCAGGTGGCGTCACCCGCAGCTGCAGCACTCTCGCGCTGAGCCCGGCGCCGAAGCGCGCGAAGGCGGTCCAGGTGCCGGGCTCGACCGCCAGGGTCGTGGCCACGCGGCGGTCGCCTTCGACGCTGAGCTCCACCGTCACCGGCTCGCTGCCACCCGGCCAGCTGGGGCGCACGCCCAGGCCGCGGCTGTCGTCGACCCAGACGCGCGTCTGGCCGAAGCCGGGGCGGCTGCCGCCCATGAACCATTCGCCAGTGGGCAGGGCGCGCCATCGCGAGTGCTGCAGCACCGCGCGTTCGCCGTTGCGCACCAGCACCTGCAGCACCTCGTCGCGCGGGGCGGTGCGCACGGTGCCGTGGGTCACGCTGCCGGGCACCGGCGGCGTGCCGCCCTGCGTGCCGACGGTGACTTCGCCCGCGGTGGCGGCCTGCGGCTCGGCGACGGTGCGCAGTTCCACCTGCAGGTTCACCGCCGGCGATGCGGCGCTCGCCATCGCGGCAGCCGCCATGCAGGCGGCGGCCACGCTGCGCCGCCGGGCCTCAGGCCCCGTCGGCACGGCCGGCCCCCTGCACGCGCGCTTCGGCCAGCGCCGCTTCGGCGCGCGCCAGCGTCTGCGCCACGTTCTCGCCTGCGCGGTGCTCGGCCAGTCCGGCGGCCAGCGTGACGCGCCGGCCTTCGGCCAGCCGTGCCTGGGCCACCCGTTCGCGCAGCCGCTCCAGCCCGCCCCGTGCCAGCGTGGCGCGGGTGTCGGGCATCAGCAGCAGGAAACGATGGCCGTCCCAGCGGCCCAGCACGTCGGCCACGCGCACGTAGCGTTGCGCCTCTTCGGCCACTTCGCGCAGCAGCGCGTCGCGCGCCGGCGGCGTGGGCAGTGCGTCGAGCCCGTCGACTTCGAACGCGGCCACGCAGAAGGTGTGGCCGGAACGGATGCAGCGCTGGTGTTCCTGGTCCATCAGCCCCTGAAGGTGGCGCCGGTTCACCAGGCCGGTGAGTTCGTCGTGGGTGGCCAGTTCGCGGATGCGCGCCAGGGCCACCGTCAGTTCCTGCCGCTGGCGGCGCGAGCGTTCGCGCACGCGCGCCAGCCGCGCCGCCAGCAGCGCCACCGCCGGCATGGTGGTGGCGACGATGAGGAAGTGGCCCAGCTCCACCGCCACCGGGTGGCTGGCCGGGCGCGCCAGCGCCAGCCAGCCCATCACCAGCCCCAGCATCGCGGCCGCGGCCACGCCGACCCAGGCGATCTGGCGCGGCGTGGTGACGAACATGCCGAACATCAGGGTCACCATCACGATCGGGAACACGGCCCCGCGGCCGGCGCCCAGGAAGGCGTACGACCAGGCGCTGCAGGCCACCGCGAACAGCATCATCGGCACCGTGATCGAAGGGTCCTGCAGCCCCTGCGTGAGACCGCTGCGCACGAGGAAGTAGCCGATGACGATGCCGCCGCCCGAGACCAGCGTCCACGGCCACAGCCAGCTGCGGTCGGCCACGCCGGTCCAGGCGAACCAGTGCACGGTGAGCACGCCGGCGCCCATGAGGGCGATCGAGAGCAAGGCCTGGGACAACCGCACCCGCATCAGCGGTTCGGTGGTGAGCAGCGCATCGACAAGCCTGCGCATCAGCGGTCGTGGGTGATGTTGTGGTGTCAGTCGACCTCGGTCCGCGAGGGTACCGCACTCCGCGCGGCCGCCGCCGGCGGCCCGCCGGGGCCATAGGCGCGGTCGCGGCCGGCCTGCTTGGCCGCGTACATCGCGCGGTCGGCAGCCTCGATCGCACGCTCGAGCCCCGCCTCGCTGTCGCAGACCGCGGCGCCGGCGGAGAAGCGCACCACCAGGCCGGGCGCCACCTCGTCCAGGGGCGCGGCCAGCAGGTGTTCACGCAGGCGTGCCAGCGCACCCAGCGCCTGCGGCAGGTCGGCGCCCGGCATCATGAGCAGGAACTCCTCGCCGCCCCAGCGTGCCAGCAGGTCGCCTTCACGCACCGCGAAGCGGGCCACTTCGGCGAAGTGCCGCAGCACCCGGTCGCCGCCGGCATGGCCGTGCGCGTCGTTGACGTGCTTGAAGTGGTCGAGGTCGATCAGCGCGACGGCCACCCGGCGCTGGCGGTCGCGTTCACGCAGTTCGGACTGCAGCCGCTCGAGCAGCGCGCGCCGGTTCAGCAGCCCGGTGAGTTCGTCGCGCGTGGCCAGGGCCTGGATGCGGTCGAGCGCCTCGGTCAGGCTGGCACGCTGCTGCTCGAGGTGCGCGCGCAGCCTGCCGATGCGCACCGCCAGCACCGAGGCCGCGGCCAGCACGATGCCGGAGAACGCCAGGTGCAGCCCTTCGACGCGGGGGTCGTAGCGCGCCGGGTCGGTCAGCGCCTTCCAGGCCATCACGGCACCCAGCAGCGTGAACGCGGTGGCGGCGATCGCGCGCGCACGCCTGGGCGTCAGCTCGAACATGCCGAACACGACGACGAGAATCATGATCAGGATCACCGCGCCGCGCGCCGGACCGGTGATCGCGTAGGACCAGGCGATGCCCACCATCGCCCACAGCGACTGCGGAATGGACAGCGATCGACCCGACTTCAGGCGGCGGTTCAGCCCGGAACGGATGACGGCGTAGAACAGCACGCCCCCCGTCAGGTTCCAGGCCGTCAGGGCCCAGGACTGCGTCTCGTCGATGAGCCCGAGCACGACCTCCAGGTGCTGCACGCCGGCGAACACCCCGTAGACGAGCAGCACCAGCAACGCCTGCGAGACCCGCAGCTTCTGCCGCGGGTCGTCGCCGAGCGCCCAGCGGACGATCGCTGACGGAGGTGCGGACATGGCGACTCGTTTTCGGCCACGTCGCGGCCCGCCTTTAGCGTTCGCGCGCGCGGGGCGGCGCCAGGTGGGTCAAGGGCAGGGCCGCGCCGGCCTTCACCTCGCCGAGCGAGAAGCTGGTGTGCAGGTCCTTCACGTTGGGCAGCTTGAACAGCGTGGCCATGCTCCAGCGCGAGAAGGCGTCCAGGTCGGTGGCCACCACGTGCAGCTCGAAGGTGCCGGCGCCGCTGATGTAGTGGCAGGCCACCACCTCGGGCAGCGCGCGGATGGCGTCTTCCAGGGCGCGCGTGGCGTCGGCGTTGTTGCGCTCGGCGTCCACGCGCACGAAGGCCAGCACGCCCAGGCCGATCTTGCGGCGGTCGATTTCGGCCCGGTAGCCGGTGATGTAGCCCTGCTGTTCCAGCCACTTCACGCGCCGCCAGGTGGGCGCCGCCGACAGGCCGATGCGCGAGGCCAGTTCGGTGTTCGACAGCCGCGCGTCGGCCTGCAGCTCGCGCAGGATGGCGATGTCCCAGCGGTCGAGCGTGGCGCCAGGCTCCTCGGCCGCCGCAGGGTCGGGCGAAGGATCAGGGTTCTTCCCTGATTTTGGTCGTTTGAGCGCCATTCGTTCTCCACAGCCGCGTTTCGAGCAAGATCGTTTCTCCGGGCATGCCCGAACGGGCATCGAAAGAAAAGACAGCCCGGGGCCGGATCCGTACACTGCCCGCCCATCGCCCTGGAAAACAAAGCCGCATGAACGCACCGCTCCCCGAAGCCGTCCGCAAGGCGCTGGAATCGATCACGCTGGACGACAAGTACGCGCTCGAAAGCGGCCGCGCCTTCATGAGCGGCGTGCAGGCGCTCGTGCGGCTGCCCATGCTGCAGCGCCAGCGCGACGCGAAGGCGGGCCTGAACACCGCCGGCTTCATCAGCGGCTACCGCGGCAGCCCGCTCGGGGGCTATGACCAGGCGCTGTGGGCGGCCAAGAAGCATCTGGCGCCGCAGAACATCGTCTTCCAGCCCGGCGTGAACGAGGAACTGGCCGCCACCGCCGTGTGGGGCACGCAGCAGCTGGACCTGTACCCGCAGACGAAGAAGTTCGACGGCGTGTTCGGCATCTGGTACGGCAAGGGCCCGGGCGTGGACCGCTGCAGCGACGTCTTCAAGCACGCCAACATGGCCGGCACCGCGAAGCACGGCGGCGTGATCGCGATCGCCGGCGACGACCACGTCGCCAAGAGCAGCACCGCGGCGCACCAGAGCGACCACATCTTCAAGGCCTGCGGGCTGCCGGTGTTCTTCCCGTCGGGCGTGCAGGACATCCTGGACATGGGGCTGCACGCCTTCGCGATGAGCCGCTTCTCGGGCGTCTGGAGCGGCATGAAGACGATCCAGGAGGTGGTGGAGTCCTCGGCCTCGGTGGTGGTGGACCCGGACCGCGTGAAGATCGTGCTGCCGGAAGACTACGCCATGCCGCCCGGCGGCGTGCACATCCGCTGGCCCGATTCGGCGCTGGAACAGGAAGCGCGCCTGTTCGACCACAAGTGGTACGCCGCGCTCGCCTACGTGCGCGCGAACAAGCTGAACTACAACGTGGTGCAGGGCCCGAACGACCGCTTCGGCCTCATCGCCAGCGGCAAGGCCTACAACGACACGCGCCAGGCGCTGGCCGACCTGGGCCTGGACGACGACACCTGCCGCACGCTGGGCATCCGCGTGCACAAGGTCAACGTGGTGTGGCCGCTGGAAGCCACCATCACGCGCGACTTCGCGCAGGGGCTGCAGGAGATCCTGGTCGTCGAGGAGAAGCGCCAGGTCATCGAATACCAGCTCAAGGAAGAGCTCTACAACTGGCGCCCCGACGTGCGCCCGCACGTGCTGGGCAAGTTCGACGACCCCGAGGGCGACTTCTCCGGCGGCGAATGGGCGATGCCCAACCCGAGCGAGAACTGGCTGCTGCGCGCCAAGGCCGACCTGACGCCGGCGCTGGTGGCGCGCGCCATCGCCAGGCGGCTGAAGAAGCTGGGCGTGCCGGCCGACATCGTGGCCCGCATGGACCGCCGGCTGGCCGAGGTGGAAGGCCGCGAACGCGCGCTCGCGGCGCTGAAGATCGACACCGGCGACCGCCTGCCCTGGTTCTGCAGCGGCTGCCCGCACAACACCAGCACGCGCGTGCCCGAAGGCAGCCGCGCGCTGGCCGGCATCGGCTGCCACTTCATGAGCGTGTGGATGGACCGCAGCACCAGCACCTTCAGCCAGATGGGCGGCGAAGGCGTGGCCTGGGTCGGCCAGGCGCCGTTCACGAAGGACGCGCACGTGTTCGCCAACCTGGGCGACGGCACCTACTTCCACAGCGGCAGCCTCGCGATCCGCCAGAGCATCGCGGCAGGCGTGAACATCACCTACAAGGTGCTCTACAACGACGCGGTGGCGATGACCGGCGGCCAGCAGGTGGGTGAACGGCCCGAAGGCCACAGCGTCCTGCAGATCATGAAGAGCCTGGTCAGCGAAGGCGTGGCCAAGCTGGTGATCGTGACCGACCAGCCGGAGAAGTATTCGGGCGTCACGCTCGAGCCCGGCGTCACCGTGCACCACCGCGACGAACTGGACCGCATCCAGCGCGAGTTCCGCGAGATCAAGGGCTGCACCGCCATCATCTACGACCAGACCTGCGCCACCGAGAAGCGGCGCCGCCGCAAGCGCGGCAAGCTGGCCACGCCGGACAAGCGCGTGGTCATCAACGAAGCGGTGTGCGAAGGCTGCGGCGACTGCAGCGTGCAGAGCAACTGCCTGAGCGTGGAGCCGGTCGAGACCGAGTTCGGCCGCAAGCGCCGCATCAACCAGAACACCTGCAACCTGGACTACTCCTGCACCAAGGGCTTCTGCCCCAGCTTCGTCACCGTCGAAGGCGGCCAGCTGAAGAAGGCGAAGAAGGAGAAGAAAGGTTCGCTCGACGGCCTGGCCGCGATTCCGGAGCCTTCGCTGCCGCTGGCCGAGACGGCCTGGGGCATCGTGGTGGCCGGCGTCGGCGGCACCGGTGTCATCACCATCGGCCAGCTGCTGGGCATGGCGGCGCACATCGAAGGCAAGGGCGTCGTCACGCAGGACGCCGGCGGCCTGGCACAGAAGGGCGGCGCCACCTGGAGCCACATCCAGATCGCCAACCGGCCCGACGCCATCCACACCACCAAGGTCGACACCGCGAAGGCCGACCTCGTGATCGCCTGCGACAGCATCGTCGGCGCTTCCAGGTACACGATGACGGTGATGCGGCCCGGCCGCACCTTCGTGGCGCTGAACACGCACGGCACGCCGACGGCCGCGGTCATCAAGAACGCGAACTGGACCACGCCCACCGGCAACTGCGAGACCGCGCTGCGCACCAGCGTGGGCAGCGAAGCGGTGGGCGCCTTCGACGCCGAGATGGCGGCCGAGCAGCTGCTGGGCGACACGATCTACACCAACCCGCTGCTGCTGGGCTACGCGTGGCAGCAGGGCCGCGTGCCGCTGTCGCACGCGGCGTTGATGCGCGCGATCGAGCTCAACGGCGTGCAGGTGGACAACAACAAGGCCGCCTTCGAATGGGGCCGGCGCTGCGCGCACGACCTGGCTTCGGTGCAGGCGCTGTACGCGGCGCAGCAGGTGATCCAGGTCGTCAAGCGGCCTTCGCTGGACGAGGTGCTGGGCAAGCGCGTCGAGTTCCTCACCGGCTACCAGGACGCCGCCTACGCCGCGCAGTACAAGGCCTTCGTCGAGAAGGTGCGCCTGGCCGAGCAACCGCTGGGCGGCACGCGCCTTTCGGAAGCGGTGGCGCGCTATCTCTTCAAGCTGATGGCCTACAAGGACGAGTACGAAGTGGCGCGCCTGCACACCGACCCGGCCTTCACGGCGAAGATCGCCTCGATGTTCGAAGGCGACTACAAGCTGGTGCACCACCTGGCGCCGCCGCTCACCGCAAAGAAGAACGAGAAGGGCGAACTGGTCAAGCAGGCCTACGGCCCCTGGATGCGCAGCGCCTTCGGGCTGCTGACGAAGCTGAAGGGCCTGCGCGGCGGCGCGCTGGACCTCTTCGGCCGCACAGAGGAACGGCGCACCGAACGCGCGCTGATCGCCGAGTACCGCGCCTGCGTCGAGGAACTGCTGAAGGGCCTGAACGCCGGCAACCTGGACCAGGCGGTCGAGATCGCGCGCATTCCCGAAGAGATCCGCGGCTTCGGCCATGTGAAGGAACGCCACCTGAAGGCCGCGCGCACGAAATGGGAAGCGCTCATGCAGGCCTGGCGCGCCCGACCCCAGGGCTGAAAGGCCCACGGGCCGCCGCTAGGATGGCGGCCATGTCAGCCCTGACCTGGACCGCGCTCGATGCGGCGCGCCTGCAGCGCGTGCAGCGCGTGCCGTTCGCGGTGCAAGGGCGGCCGGTGGGATCGGTGGCGCGCGCGCACCTGGCGGCGCTGAAGGCCTGGCCGCAATGGCTGGCGGTCAGCGCCGACGGCGTGGACTTCACGGCACCCGCCGACGCGCGCGACGCCGCCTTCGCGGCGATGAATGCCGCCCTGCGCGAACAAGGCCTGGTCGTCGCCTGGCGCGACGAGGTCTTCCCGCTCCTCGACCCCGAGACGCTGGCGCCGCTGGCGCGCTTCGAACGTGCTTCGGCGCGCTTCTGGGGCACGCTGACGCTGGGTGCGCACGCCACCGGCTGGGTGGCGGGCGCCGAGGGCCGTCCACAGAGTCTCTGGATCGCCCGGCGTTCGTTCACCAAGGCCACCGACCCCGGCCTCTTCGACAACCTGGTCGGCGGCGGCGTGCCGGCGGGCCAGACGCCGCACGAAGCATTGGTCCGCGAAGGCTTCGAGGAAGCGGGCCTCGCGCCGCATGAGCTGGCCCCGGCGCGCGCCGGCAGCGTGATCCGGCTGGCACGCGACATCCCCGAAGGCTTCCAGCACGAATGGATCTACAGCCACGACCTGCAGCTGCCCGCGGGCCGCGTGCCGCAGAACCAGGACGGCGAGGTCCACGACTTCACGCTGATGCCGGTGGCGAAGGCGCTGGAGGTGGCGGCGGGCGACGGCATGACGGTCGACGCGGCGCTGGTGACGATCGACTTCGCGCTGCGGCACGGCCTGGTGAAGGATCCGGCGGTCGCCGAGCAGGTGCGCCAGCTGCAGGTGACACCGCCATGACCCCGCGCTACGACCGTGTCGCCATCGCGCTTCACTGGCTGCTGGCCTTCATGCTGATCGGATCCTTCTCGGTCGGCCTGTACATGCACGACCTGCCGCTCACGCCTATGCGCCTGAAGCTCTTCAACTGGCACAAGTGGGCCGGCGTCACGATCCTCGCGCTTTCGGGCCTGCGCCTGGCCTGGCGGCTGACGCACCGGCCGCCGCCGGACCTGCCCATGGCCCCTTGGCAGCAGCGCGCCGCCCACTGGACGCACCGCGGGCTGTACGCGCTGTTCTTCGCCGTGCCGCTGGCCGGCTGGGCCTACAGCTCGGCGGCGGGCTTCCCGGTCGTGTGGTTCGGCGTGCTGCCGCTGCCGGACTTCGTGAGCCCCGACCGCGCGCTGGCCGAGACGATCAAGCCGCTGCACGGCCTGCTGGCCTGGACGCTGGCGCTGCTGGCGCTGGTGCACGTGGCGGCGGCGCTGAAGCACCAGTTCGTCGACCACGACCGCCTGCTGCGCCGCATGATGCCCGGCCGCGACTGAACGGAGAGCACCCGAATGATCGCCAGGACCCTGACCGCCTGCGCCTTCGTGGTTGCCAGCGCCGGCGCCTTCGCGCAGGCGAAGCTGGTGCCCGAGAAGAGCGAGATCGTCTTCACCACGCGCCAGATGGGCGTGCCGGTGGAAGGCCGCTTCGGCCGCTTCAGCGCGACGATCGCGCTCGATCCGAAGAAGCCCGAAGCCGGGAGCGTGGCCTTCACCATCGAGACCGGCAGCGCACGCTTCGGCAGCGCCGAGCTGGACGCCGAAGTCGGCAAGCCGGTGTGGCTGGACACCACGAAGTTCCCGCAGGCCAGCTTCCAGTCCGGCAGCATCAAGGCGGCCGGCAACGGCCGCTTCGAGGTGGCAGGCAAGCTCACGATCAAAGGCGCCACGCACGACCTGCTGGTGCCGGTGCAGCTGGTGCAGCAGGGCGCGGCCGGCACCGCCAGCGGCAGCTTCACGCTCAAGCGGCTGGCCTTCAGGATCGGCGACGGCGAATGGTCCGACACCTCGATGCTGGCCGACGACGTGCAGGTGCGCTTCAAGCTGGCGCTCACCGGCCTGGCGCCGCCGTGAGGCGCGCCCTGCTGATCGTGCTGGCCGCGGCCGGCGCGGCACGTGCCGAGCCGGTCGACTACCTGCTCGACCCCACGCACACCTTCGTCACCTTCGAGGCGCTGCACCGCGGCATCAGCAGCGTGCGCGGCCGCTTCGACCGCAAGGAGGGCACGGCGCAACTGGACCGCGCGGCGAAGACCGGGCGGGTGGAGGTGAGCTTCGACACCGCTTCGGTCAGCACCGGGGTTCCGGCGTGGGACCGCCAGCTGCAGGCTCCGGAATTCTTCGACAGCGCCCGGTTCCCGAAGGCGACCTTCGTCGCCCATCGCATGGTCTTCGCCCATGGCCAGCCGGCCGAGGTGGCGGGCGAGCTCACGCTCAAGGGCCGGACGCATCCGCTCACGCTGAAGGCCACGCGCTTCAACTGCTACCTGAACCCGCTGTTCAAGCGCGAGGTCTGCGGCGGCGACTTCGAAGCCGTGGTCCAGCGCAGCCTGTGGGGCGTCGCGGGCGGCCTGCCGGCGCTGGCGCCCGACGAGATCCGCCTGCTGGTGCAGGTGGAAGGGGTGAAGCAGTGAAGCGCGCCGTCGCCTGCGCCGCCGGCGCGCTGCTGGCCGTGGCGGCCGGCGCCGCGCCGGTGCGCTACGAACTGGACCCCGAGACCACCTTCGTGCACTTCGAGGTGCTGCACTTCGGCACTTCCACGCTGCGCGGCCGCATCGGCCCGGTGCGTGGCGAAGTGGTGCTCGACCGCGCGGCGGGCAGCGGCGAACTGGGCCTGCGCGTCGCCACCGCCGGCGTCGACACCGGCATGAAGATCCTGGACGCGCGCCTTCGCCAGGGTGACCTGCTCGACAGCGGCAGTTCGCCCGAAGCCTTCTTCGTGGCGCGCCGCTTCCGCTTCGAAGGCGATGCGCTGGCCGAGGTGCGCGGCGAGTTCACCTTGCGCAACGTCAGCGTGGCGCTGTCGCTCAAGGCGCTGCGCTTCGCGTGCCGCCAGGACGCCGAGCGGGGTGCGGAAGTCTGCGGCGGCGACTTCGAAGGCTTCGTCAACCGCAGCGACTTCGGCATGACCTACCTGCTGCCGCTGGTGGCCGACCGGGTGCGCCTGGTCGTGCAGGTCGAAGGGGTGCGCCGGTGACACCCTGCCGGCCGGGCCCGGCGGGTTGCCGGAGGGCTACTCGTCGTCCTTCTCGCGCACGAACTCGACGAAGCTGAAGACCATCGCCGCCACGCCGATCAGGATGACGGCGATCATCGCCGGGTCCTTGAGCTTGACCATCGGCGGCGCGAAGAAGGCCAGCGCCATCGCGAGCGCGATCAGGCCCATCACGATCTTCGAAACCTTGCTCTGCATCATCGTCTCCCTGGTCAGCCTCCGGCGGCGTCGAGCGATTCGGCCCAGCCCGCCAGCCAGCGCGCGGTGCGCAGCAGACGCGCGTCGTCACCCCGGCGGCCGACCAGCTGGATGCCCATCGGCAGGCCGTTCTCGGCGCGCAGCAGCGGCAAGGTGAGTGCCGGCATGCCTGCGAAGGTCCACAAGGTGCAGAAGGCCGGACTGCCGGTGCTGGCGAGCCCGCGGGGTGCCGGACCCGCGGTCGCCGCGGTGAGGATCGCGTCGCAGCGGTCGAAGACCTCGTCGAAGGCCTGGTGAGTGGCCTTCATGCACGCCACCGCGTCGTTGTAGTCCACGGCGGTCACGCGCAGACCGCGCTCGATCTGCGCCTGCAGCGACTCGCTCATCCGTTCGCGCCCGCGCTCGTGGAGCGGCCGGTAGTGGCGCGCCAGGTCGGCCTCCATGATCGTCGCATGCCATTTCCAGGCATCGGCCAGGATCGAAGGGACGGCGAAGGGCTTGCACTGCGGGCCGAGCGCCTGTGCCACTTCCTCGAACGCGAGCCGGGTCTGTTCTTCGGCGTCGCCCCAGTTGGGGGTGCGGGTGAACGCGAAGACGGGTGGCAGCGGCGGCTCCTGCAGGGCCACCTCGCGAAGCCTCGGACGCGCGGCCGGCCGCGTGTCCGGGTCGCGCTCGTCGTGGCCGATGAGCGGTTCGGCGAGGACGGCGAGGTCCTCCACCGAACGCGCGAAGACCCCGACCTGGTCCAGCGGAGGCGACTGCTTCAGGATGCCGTGCCGCGGGATCAGGCCGAAGGTCGGCTTGTAGCCGTAGACGCCGCAGTAGGCGGCGGGGCGGATCACGCTGCCGTTGGTCTGCGTGCCCACGGCCACCGGCACCATCTGCGCCGCGACCGCCGCGGCGGAGCCGCTCGACGAGCCGCCCGGTGTGTGCTCGGGATCGACGGGGTTGCGCGTCTTGCCGGGCGCGTAGGTCGCGAGTTCGGTGGTGACGGTCTTGCCCAGGATCACGGCGCCCGCCGCGCGCAGCCGCTCCACCACCGTGGCGTCATGGTCGGGGCACCGGCCGGCCTGCAGCACGGTGCCGTCCTCGGTGGGCATGTCGGCGGTATCGATGATGTCCTTCACACCGACCGGCAGGCCGTGCAGCGGACCGAGCGCATGGCCTTCGCGCCGGATGCGGTCGACGTGCCGCGCCTGTTCGAGCGCGCGCGTCTCGTCGACGAAGGCCCAGGCCTGCACCCGCGGTTCGTCGGCGCGGATGCGCGCGAGGCAGCCGCTGACCAGTTCCTCGGAGGTCAGGCGCCCGTCACGCAAGGCCGCCAGCGCCGCCGCGGCGCCGAGCGAGGTGACATCCACCGGATCGTTGCTTGTCATGCCGGCACGATGGCGTCAGTTCCCGTAGAAGACATTCGGCAGCCAGTAGACCAGTTGCGGGAACACGTACACGAGCAGCATCGTCACGAAGACCAGGCCAAGGAACGGGAAGCAGCCCTGGAAGATCGTCCACAGCTGCACGAACCTGGGGGCGATGCCCTTGAGGTAGTAGGCCGACATCGCCATCGGCGGGGTCAGGAACGAGGTCTGCAGGTTGAGCGCCACCAGGATGCCGAAGAACAGCGGGTCGACGCCGAAGTGCGGCAGCAACGGCAGGAAGATCGGCACGAAGATGATGATGATCTCGCTCCACTCGAGCGGCCAGCCGAGCAGGAAGATGATCGCCTGCGACAGCAGCAGGAAGGTGACCGTGTTCAGGTTCAGGCCGAGCACGAACTCCTTGATCAGACCCTCGCCGCCGAGATAGGAGAAGATGGACGAGAAGGTCCAGGAACCCACGAAGAGCCAGCACACCATGGCCGACGTGCGTGCCGTCAGGAAGACCGCCTCCTTCAGCCGCGACCAGCTGAACGCCCGATAGGCGATGGCGAGCACCATCGCACCGAGGGCGCCGATGGCCGCCGCCTCGCTGGGCGTGGCGAGTCCGAACAGGATCGCACCCAGCACCGAGAGGATCAGCACCGCGAGCGGGAAGAAGGCCTGCATCAGCAGCACGACCACCTTGGACCAGGGGATGTCGGACTCTTCCTTCGGCAGCTTGGGAGCAAGGCTCGGGTTCAGCGTCGCGCGCACGATCACGTAGACGATGTACAGGCCGGCGAGCAGGAAGCCGGGCACGATGGCGGCCGCGTACAGCTTGACCACCGACACCGCCGAAGTGGCGCCGTACACGATGAGCATGATCGACGGCGGGATCAGGATGCCCAGCGTTCCACCGGCGCAGATCACGCCGGACGAGAGCTTCTGGTCGTAGCCTGCCTTCAGCATCGCCGGGAACGCCAGCAGGCCCATCAGCGTGACCACCGCGCCGACGATGCCGGTCGCGGTCGCGAACAGGGCGCAGGTGACGAGCGCGGCGACGGCCATCGCGCCGGGGATGGCGCGCAGGGCGACCTGCAGGCTGTAGAAGAGCCGGTCGAGGATGTTCGACCTCTCGATCATGTAGCCCATGAACAGGAACAACGGGACGGCCGTCAGCACGTCGTTGTTCATGATGCTGAAGGTGTTCTGCGAGAGCAGGTAGAAGACCCGGCTGTCGAAGAACTCCTGGCCCGGCACGTAGTAGGCGTAGAAGCCGAACATCACGCCCATCGCCATCAGCGTGAAGGCGATCGGGAAGCCGAGCAGGATGATGAAGATGAAGCTGCCGAGCATCAGCAGCGCAAGCTGGGGGTTGGTCATTTCGCGCCCTTCGCCGATGCCGTGCCGTGTTCCTTCTGGAGCACGTTCTCGAGTTCCTCGACGTCATGCAGCTGGCGCGGCCAGCGTCCGGTCTGGATGCACAGAATGCACCGGATGACCTGTGCGATGCCCTGGATGAACAACATCACGCCGGCGGCCGGGATCAGGGCCTTGAGCTGCCAGATCGGCACGCCGACGGGGCTGTTGACGCTCACCTCCTTGTAGCCGAAGGAGTCGTGCGCATAGCCGAAGCCGGCAATGATCAGCGCCGTCACCCCGGGGTAGAAGAAGATGAAGTAGAGCACCAGTTCGATGCTCGCCTGCACCCGCGGGCGCAGCAGCCTGAACAGAACGTCGCCGCGCACGTGCGCGTTGCGCGACAGCGCGTAGGCACCGGCCATGATGAACAGGGCGCCGTACATGATGTAGCTCATGTCGAACGCCCAGCTCGTGGGGTTGTTCATCACGTATCGCATGAAGACCTCGTACGAGGTGCCCAGCGTCAGGATGAGGATGCACCACGCGAACGCATGACCGACGGCCATGCTGAACCGGTCTATCGTGAGGAGGAACTTCTGCAGCATCGCGCGGTGTCCTTCAAGGCGCGCACGCGTCGCGCGTCAAGGCCCGAAAAAAGGCGGCGCATCGCTGCGCCGCCTTCGATGGACCTGCCTTCCGGGGCGGCGGTCCTGGGGTTCGTGGACATCAGGTCCCGAGCTTGCCGTACAGGTGCTCGTACGCCTGCTCGTAGTCGGCGTTGTTGAAGAAGTGGTAGTAGCCCACGCGCTTGGCCCATTCCTTCTGCGACTCCCAGACCTTCTTGAAGAACGGATCCTCGTCGGAGAGCCGCTTCACGAGCGCATCCCAGCCCTTGAGCTGGGCCGCGAAGATGTCCTTCGGCGTGCGGATCACGTTCACCTTGTGCTTGGACTTCAGCTCCTGCAGGTCGATCGAGTACTGGTCCATGGCGAGCGCGAAGTTCGCGGTCGACGCGGCCTCGGCCGCGTACTTCAGCACCGCCTGCAGGTCCTTCGGCAGGGAGTTGTACTTCTTCCGGTTGAAGTCGATCTCGAAGAACTCCATCGCCTGGTGGTAGCTGCCCATCATGTAGTTCTTGGCCACGTCCTGGGCGCCGAAGCGGCTGTCGGAAGTGGGGTTGTTGAACTCGAAGGCATCGATGACGCCGCGTTCCATCGCCGGCACGATCTCGCCGCCGGGCAGCTGCGTCACCTTGCAGCCGAGTTCCTGCATCAGGTCCGCCGCCAGGCCCACGGTGCGGTACTTCAGGCCCTTCAGCTCGGCCGCGCCGGCGATCGGCTTCTTGAACCAGCCCAGCGGCTGCGTCGGCATCGGCATCGCGAAGAACGCGACGACATCCAGGCCGAGCTTCTTCACCAGCTCGTCGTAGAACGGCATGCCCTTGCGCTGGATCCAGGCCAGCATCTGGTTCGCGTCGCAGCCGTTGATCGGGCCCGAGCCGAACAGGGACGCGACCTTGCTCTTGCCGTACCAGTACACCGCGACCTGGTGGCAGCAGTCGATCACGCCCTTGTTCGTGGCATCCATCACTTCGAACGGCTTCACGACCGAGCCCGCGACGAGGTAGTCGATGCGCATGCGCCCGCCTGCCATCTCGTTGACGCGCGCCACGTACTGCTCGGCCATCTCGTTGAAGATGTCCTTCGCGCCCCATGCGCCCTGCATCTTCAGCACGACCGGCGACTGCGCGACCGACACCATCGGTGCCACCATCGCGGTGGCACCGGCAGCGCCCGTGAGCGCCTTGCCCAGGAACCGCCGGCGCGCCGGACGAGTGTCCGCGGCAGGCGCTGCGCCCTTGTCGGTGGCTTCGATCATGGCTTGTCTCCTGTTGAGTGCTTTCGTCCGCCGTCGGGCGCCGACCGGTCGCCCCAGCGCGTGAAGACATTTTTTGAGCCGCCGGACGCCCGTGCTACCCGGTAATACCCGCCCATCCGGACGCTGTCCGGCCACGCGCGCACTTGGGCCGGCATTGGTTCGTCCCCCCGTGTGGCGAGGCAGGGACGCATCTGCCATGGCGACCGGGTTCTCCGTCCGCGCCGCCTGGTGTAGAACGCTGCATGACGGCGCAGGCTGCATCGACCTCGGTCCGTCAGCCACCTGCGCAGACTGTCGCGCCACGGTGGCGGTACGTCGGCTGGGCGTGGCGCTGCAATGACCACCTTCCGTACAGTGCCGGGCCATCCGATCCTTCGCCGTCATGACCCCCACGCCGCCCGCAGTCCCCAACCCCTGGCCTGAACGCTGGCAGCGTTTCTCGGCCGCCGCGCTGCGCGCATTCCACGCCTACGCCAACTGGCTGGTCTCCATCAGCTGGAAGCGCTTCCTGTTCCTTTCGGTGCTGCTGCTGATCGTGGCCAACCTGCTGCAGTCGCTGCCGCCCTTCCGCTGGAGCGTGACCGAGACGATCGAGGACTCGCCCGTCGTCGTGCCGACGCCCAAGGCACCCAGGGCGCCCGAGGCGCCCGAGCCGCCAGCGGCGAAGAAGCCCGCCATCTCGGTCGAGCTGCCGCGCGCCGCTTCGGCTGCCAAGGGCAAGGGTGTGGACATCAACGTCCAGATCGACGAGAACGGCATCCGCATCACGCCGCGCGAGAAGTCGGCGAGCGCGCCGCTGGCGGCGGCCAGCGAGAACGGCATCGAGATCACGGTGCCCGCCAGCATCGACAAGGAAGCGGTGCGCGAGGCGGTGGAAGAGGCCAGGCAGGCCATCCGCGACGCGATCGAGCAGCAGAAGGAAGCGGCCCGCGAAGCCGCCGAGGCGCACCGCGAGGCGGCCGCGGCGGCGAAGGAAGCCGCCCGCGCGGCACGCGAGGCGGCCGCCGACGCGGTGAGCCTGCCCGGCCCCGCCGGCAAGATCCGCCGCGTGCGCAACGTGCACTGGGGCGACTTCCTGGTCGACCTGTCGCTGCTCTGGATCGTGGCCTCGGCCATCGTCAAAGCCACCTACAAGGGCCGCATCGTCGCCGAGGTGAAGGCCGCGCGCGCCGCCGAGACGGCCGAAGCCGAGTCGCTCAAGCGCCAGGTGGTGGAAGCGCGCATGGCGGCCATGCAGGCGCAGGTGGAGCCGCACTTCCTGTTCAACACGCTGGCGTCGATCGACCACCTGATCGAGACCGACCCCGCGCGCGCCAGCCAGATGCAGAAGAACCTGATCGCGCTGCTGCGCGCCAGCATGCCCACCATGCGCGAAGCCAGCGGCGGCAACGGCAACGGCGTGCGCGACCTGGGGCGCGAACTGGCGGTGATCCGGCCCTACCTGGAGATCCTGAAGGTGCGCATGGAAGAGCGCCTGGCCACCGAGATCGCGGTGCCCGAAGGCCTGCTCTCGGCCGAGTTCCCGCCGATGATGATCCAGACCCTGGTGGAGAACGCCATCAAGCACGGCCTGGAGCCGAAGGCCGAAGGTGGCCGCCTCACGGTGAGGGCCGAGATCGTGCACGGCAAGCTGGCGGTGAGCGTGGCCGACACCGGCCTGGGCTTCGGCCGCGCCGCCACCGCGGGCACCGGTGTGGGCCTGGCCAACATCCGCGAACGGCTGCAGCTGCTGTACGGCAACAAGGCGACGCTCACGGTGGCCGAAAACCAGCCCAGCGGCACCATCGTCACCGTGACGGTGCCCTACAAGACGATCGAGTCCGCGACCGAAGGAGCGACCGCATGGCAACAGGCCTGAACCCCGTGCCGGCACCACGCGCGCGCTGGCGGCCCTGGCTGGCAGCGTTGCTGCTGACCGCCTTCCTGGTGCTGGCGCTGTGCGTCGCCGCCACCGCCTGGGTCTTCACGGACCTGCTCGGGGGCACCGGCCCTTCGGTCACGCTGCAGGTCGACGGCGAGACCGTGCGCCTGGGCCCGCTGGCAGGGCTGCACGGTTTCGGCGTGCTGGCCGCGCTGATGGTGGCGCTGGCCGCCGTGCTGGTGGTGCTGCTGGTCGTGGTGCCGCTGGTGGTGCTGGCGGCACTTCTGGCCGCCGCGCTGGCCACGGGCTTCGCGTTGCTGGCGGCGCTGGGCAGCGTGGCGCTGGCGCTGTCGCCGCTGCTGCTGCCGTTGCTGCTGCTGTGGTGGCTGCTGCGCCGGCGGCCGGCACCCCTGCCGGCCGCCGCCCCGGGCCGACCCTAGTTCGTCTGCGTGATGAACGTGACGCGCCGGTTCTCCGGCGCATCGGGCTGGCTCTTGTTGAGCAGCTCGCTCGCCCCCTTGCCCACCGGCTGCAGGCGCGCACGGTCGATGCCGTGCTCCTTCACCAGGTAGGACACCACCGACTCGGCGCGGTCGCGCGAGAGGTCCATGTTGTGGTCGGCGTCGCCGCGCGGGTCGGCGTGGCCCTGGACCTGGAAGTTCAGGTTCGCGAGCTTGCCATTGCGCAGCGCGCGCGCGATGGTGTCCAGCGCGTTGCGCGACTCGGGCGTGAGCTGGGCCGAGTCGGTGAGGAAGGTGATCAGCACTTCGGCGCTGCCCGGCTTCTTGGCCTGCGGGCGCAGCGCCGGCGCGATGCCGCGGCTGCGCGGCCCGCTGGCCACTGCCTCGGCCGGCGCGGGAGCCAGCGCGTCGACGATGGCCGATTCGGTCACTTCGTTGGTCTTCAGGGGCGCCCCCGCCTTGGGGGAGCCCTGCGCCAGCGCCGGCCCGGCCGCCGCCAGGGCGGCGGCCAGCGTAGCGGTGATGACGGTTCGTTTCATCGACTTCTCTCCTTGAACAGGCCCCGGCGGTTCGTTTCATCGACTTCTCTCCTTGAACAGGCCCCGGCTCAGCGCGCCGGCACGCCGTTGACACTGCCCGCGGTCAGCTCGCTCTTGAACGTCAGGACCCCGGCGGAGTCGAAATCCTGCTCCAGCACCAGGATGCCCTGGCCGGAAGACGTGAGCCAGAGGTGGACCTCGCCGCCGCCGGTCGATGGCTGCGTGTAGTGGCAGGCGTTCTTGAACGTGCCCGCAGGCACCGTGACGTCGCCGTAGCCGACGAAATAGGTGGATTGCCGGCCCGTCGTGGTGGGGATGTCGGTCCGTTTGCCGTTGATGTCGATGAAGACCGATGTGGCGGTGATGTCGATCACGTCGGTCGAATCCACGCCCAGCAGGAACATCCGGTTGATGTAGGCCGGCGAGTAGACCGTCCAGGTCGTACCCACGCCCGCAGCGATCTCGAGCGCACCATAGTTCTTGATGCCACCCGTGATGTCGGGGTCGAAGTAGTTGCTGACGCTGGAGCCGTCGGGGAAGGTCTCCTTCACTTCCAGCGCCCGCGCCGCCACCGTGTTGCCGTCCGCGTCGAGGAAGGCCTTGATTGCCGTGGCTTCGGCCGTCTCGTCGGTCGTCGAGGTGCTTTCACGCAGGATGTCGGTGTCAAGGTAGGTCAGCGACCACTTCGTGCCCACCGTGAACAGCGCGGTGTTGAAGCACGTGGATGGGGCTGACGTGGGGGTCGGCTGCTCCGAGCTGCCGTAGGCGGCGCGCGCCTCGATCACGGTCTCGGCAAGCACCTGCGGCAGGTCGGGGCCATAGGCCTCCGATCCGGCGGCGACGGCGTTGGAGTTGTTGATGATGCCGTCGTCCAGCACGTCGCCCAGCAACTGGTCGGCGAACGCGATGGCCGGCGCCGTGAGGGTGGCGGTGCGGCGCAGCCCGGTGCGCGGGAAGGCGGCGAACAGCGTGCCCAGGCGGCCGGCGTGCGTGTTGGGCAGCGTTCCCGGGGTGGTCTTGTCGCTGACGGCCACCGAGTAGTTGGTGATGTCGGTGACCGCGTAACCCGCCGGCACGCGCAGATTGAACGCGGCGCGGATGGTCTCGTTGGCGGTGGTCATCTGCGCCGCCGTGAAGTTGGTGGACGGGAAGTTGCGCACCGCCCACTGGTAGGCGGTCTCGGTCAGCACATTGACGCTGACGTGGTGCGTGAGCGAGGGAATCAGCGCGTGCAGCTTGCGGCCCGCCAGCGGCACCCAGACGGTTCGCCCTTCGTCGTAGTAGGCACCGTTGCCGGTGCCGTCGTCGGCGAACTCGAGCACGATCTCGCCCTTGTAGGTGCCGGGGTAGAGCGACACCAGGTTGTCGACCAGCGCCGCCGAGCCGAGCACCGTGCCGTCGGGCTTGGTGACGGTGACAAGCACATTGCGCATCTCGCCCAGGCCGCCGCCGGCGCCGTCGCCACCGTCGCCGCCGGAGCCGACGCCGCTGCCGTCGGCGCTGTCGCCGCCGCAGCCGTCGACGCCACAGGCGCGGCCGCCACCGAAGACTTCGTACGGCTTGCCGGTCACCGGGTCGACGGGCGGGTCGCCGCCGCCGCTGCCGCAGGCGGCCATGACCAGGGCCGTCAGCAGGCCGGCCACGTGCCAGCCCACCCGTGCCAGGCGCCGGCTACGGGGCGCTGCTTGTTCGAGAGTCATCTTGTCGCTCCTTGTCGATTTTCGGACAGCGCCGCGCTCACGGCGGCCAATGGGAAGTCGGCAATGCCGTTCGGGACGGCGGTGACCGGTGTCTGGCGCCCCTGGGTCAGCGTTCGCACCTCGTGCGCCACATAGTAGTCCAGACCCTTGTGCGTCACGACCCCCTCTTTACGGAAGTCGGCGCGCCCGGCCAGGCCTTCGACCAGCGCCTTCGTGAAGGCGCCATTGCCCCAGGCCGGGTCTTCCAGGCTTTCCTGCCGCGGCGCGCTGCCGGAGAAGACGATCACGCCCATCTCGGCGCTCGCCATGCCGTTGGCCATGCGGGTGAGTTCGCGGCGCGTGAACTTGCCCACCGACTTGCCCGAGAAGCAGGTGTCGACGAAGAACAGCGCCCGGCCCTTGATGGAAGCCAGCGTGCCGCGCAGCTGGGTCTCGGAGACCGCGGTCTGCGCGAGCTGGGTTTCCTTCATGTCGTGGGGCAGGAAGTGGTACACGTCGGCGGCGTCGGCCACGCCGTGCCCGGCCAGGAACAGGATCGCGATGTCGTCCGGCGTGGACACGTTCTGCAGCCAGCGCAGGCCCTGCAGCACGTTGGCGCGCGTGGCCTCGGCGTTGGTGAGCACGCGCGCGTCGACCTTCTTGTAGTAGACGCCCTGCTGGCGTTCCAGCGCGTTGGCGAAGTCGCGCGCGTCCTTGTCGGCCAGGCCCAGGTTGTATTCGGCGCTGGCGTACTTGCTCACACCCACCGCCAGCAGGTACAGCGTGGGGCGGCGGTCGGCCAGATGCTGCAGCGCGGGGGCGCTGCTCTTGAAGTCCAGTTCGGCCGGCATCGAGGTGCCGTTGGCGCCTTCGGCGAAGATCTGGATCTTGCCTTCGGCCTTGGGCAGCGGAATGATCATGCGGCCCTCGGCTTCGCCGCCGGCGCCGCCCTGCTGGGCCACGGTGGCTTCCACCGGCCTGCCGTCGATGCGCACGGTGACCTTCTGCACCTTCTCGCCCGCGGGCGCGAAGGTCTTGAAGTCGACCGCGATCTCGGCCTTGGAAGTCTCGATGCGCGGCACCTGGGCGATGGTCACCACCGGCGGCAGGGCCTGCGTCACCGGCAGCGGCGCCAGGCCGGCCTGGATGGTCTTGATGACCTCGGGCTCGGCCTCCTTCGCCTTCGCCATGCGCGCTTCGTTGGCGCGCGCCAGCGCCCGCGCCGGGTCGCGTTCGGCCAGCACGAGGTCCAGCACGTCGGGGCGCAGGTAGCGTTCCCGGAAGCGCGAGACGCCGAAGTAGTCCACCCGTTCGCCGCCCGGCCGCGCCACGAGCCAGCCCACCAGGTCTTCGGCGCCGGTGCCGGCGTCGAAGTAGCCCGATTCGGTCCAGGCGACCCAGCGGCCGTCGGCCAGCACCAGCAGCGACAGCAGCGCACTGCCGTCTTCGGCGCGGCGCCAGCGCAGCGTGCCGTCCGCGAGCGCGGCGACGACCACCTTGCCGTCCGCCGAGACGTTGACGGCGCGGGCTTCGGTGGCCAGCGGCACCATCCAGAGGGCCTTGCCTTCGCGGTCGAGCCGGCGCAGCGCGCGGCTGGTGCCCAGGATCATCGTGGCGTTGTCGGGCATCACCGCCACCGCGCGGCTGTTCTCGGTGGGCATCAGCTCGATCACGCGGCCGCCGATGCGTGGCGCGCGCGTGTTCTCCCAGTCGTTGACGCGCATGGCCAGTGTCGAAGTCACCGGCGCCAGGCGCGCTTCGCGTTCGCCTTCGCCCACGCGGCGGGTGGCGAGCGCGAATGACCGCACCGTGCCGTCGGCGTTGCGCCACTCGACGGAGGTGGCGTCGGCGCTGATCTTGAGCGCGCCGGCGCCGGCGATGCGTGCCACCGGCGCCTTGCTGCGCGCGGCCACTGCCACGCCATCGAGCACACCCCAGGTGGCGTCGAAGCCGGCGAAGGCCATGCGCCCGCCCGGCAGTGGCGCGAAATCGAGCAGGCTGTCGCCCGCCACCACGCCGGTGTCCACCGTGCCGCCAGGCCAGGCGATGCGCTTGACGATGTGCTGCCCGCGCTCGGCATAACCGGTGCCGCCGGCGTAGAGCGCGCGGCCGTCGGACGACCAGCCCACGCTCATCAGGTTGCCGAAGGTGATGTCGCCGAAGTCGAAGCTTCGCACG
Source organism: Rubrivivax sp. (assembly GCA_044224175.1). Classification (GTDB taxonomy): domain Bacteria; phylum Pseudomonadota; class Gammaproteobacteria; order Burkholderiales; family Burkholderiaceae_C; genus Rubrivivax. Next base: position 65,170 of record JBGAKY010000020.1, read on the forward strand.
CTCTTGCGGCTGGTGCTGTCGTACACGTCCACCAGCGCGCGGCTGCCCGACGCGCGCGAGAAGTAGCCCACCGCGATCAGCTTGCCGTCGGGCGAATGGCGCAGGCCCACCGGGTCGGCCAGCGAGACCGTGATCTCGCCTTCGGCCTGCACGCCGGCGGGCGCCAGCCTGAACAGGCGCACGCGGCCGTCGAACGAGGCCACGGCCAGCTGGCCGGTGGCGGAGACCGAAAGCCCGTAGGCGTCGGCCGGCAGCGCGGTCTCGAAGGCAAGTTCGCCGCCGGCGCGGAACACGCGCAGCGCCGGCTTGCCCACGTAGCTGGCGGCCAGCAGCGTGCCGTCGGGCGACCAGGCCAGGTTGCGGATGCCGCTGCCGCGGGCGTCGAAGGCGGCGCGGAAGGCGCCCGAGGCCAGGTCGAAGAGGTAGATGCGGTTCGGCCCCGCGTTGCCGCCGCCGGTGCCGCTGCTGCCCGCCAGCGCGACGGTGCGGCCGTCGGGCGTGATGGCGGCTCCATACAGGCGGCCGGCTTCGTCTTCGCCCACCGGAACGCGCAGCGTGCGCAGCGGCTGCGTGCCCTGCACGCGCCAGACGAGCGCGGTCTTGTCGTCGGAAGCGGTGACGGCCAGCTGGCCCGTGGGGTCCACCGCCAGCCGGCGCACCGGGCCGGTATGGCTGTGCAGGTCGAACACCAGCGCCGCGGCGGACTCCTGCGCGTGGGCGGCGGGCAGCAGGGCGAACGCTGCCGCCGCGGTTGCCACCGCGACCAGCCAACGCCGGAGCACACCGCCTGCCAGGAACACTCGACCTCCGAAGACACGGGCACATGGACCCGGGCGAACGACTGTACAGTCATTGAGGGTCTGGCCAGCAGTGCGCGCGCCCCCTAGCTTCAGTGTCCGGAGGCACACAAACATGGGAATCGAGGAACCCGCCGCAGCGGCCGGCGCCACGCGTGCCGTGATCGCCGACGACGAGCGCCTGATGCGCGATCAGTTACGTGCCCGGCTGGCCGAAGTGTGGCCGGAGTTGCAGATCGCGGGCGAGGCCAAGAACGGCCTGGAGGCGGTGGAACTGGTGCAGCAGCTGCGGCCGGACATCGTGTTCCTGGACATCCGCATGCCGGGGCTCACCGGCGTGGACGCGGCGCGCCAGATCGCCCAGCTGCCGCCGCGCGAGGGCCATGAAGACGATCTTCTGCCGGAGATCGTCTTCATCACCGCCTACGACCAGTACGCGGTGGAGGCCTTCGAACAGGGGGTCGCCGACTACGTGCTGAAGCCGGCCGAGCGCGAACGCCTGCAGGTCACGGTGGAACGCATCCGCAGGCGGCTGGCGGCGCGCCGCGGCGAAGGCGGCGCCGACGTGCCGCCCGCCGCCCCGCTGCAGCAGCTGCTGCACCAGCTGGCCGCGCGCATGAACCCCGGCGGCGCACCGCAGTACCTGCAGTGGATCCAGGCCACCGTCGGGCAGGCGATCCAGATGATCGCGGTCGAGGACGTGCTCTTCTTCGTCAGCGACGAAAAGTACACCCGGGTGCAGACGGCGCAGGTCGAAGCGCTCATCCGCAAGGCCATCAAGGAACTGGTCGACGAACTCGACCCGCGCCTGTTCTGGCAGATCCACCGCAGCACGCTGGTCAACGTTAAGGCCATCGCCGGCGTCACGCGCGACTTCCGCGGCCGCCAGATCGTGAGCGTGCGCGGCCACCCGGAAAAGCTGGAAGTCAGTCGCAGCTACACCGGGCTCTTCAAGGGCATGTGATCCACGTCATGCCACCCCCGCGTTTGCGGGGTCAACACGTGAACGAACGCAACAGGGGCCTTCCCTGGGGCTGACACCCGAACAGTGCCGCCTGCCCAGATGCCCGGTACCTGGCGCGGGTCGACCCTGGCGTCAGCGGGGCGATACGTGATTTGCTTCACGCCTGACCGGCGGCATGACCCGCGGGCGGGCCGCTTGTCGCCCCCTCCCGGTGCGCCCGCTGCTGTAGCAACTGCATGCACTGCCGCACCAGCCGTTGCGGGGCCTGCCGGACCGGGCCGTTAAGGTGCGCCACCAAGCCGGGAAGGAACGCAGGCGCCGCTTCGAATGGGCGCGCGGGCTGTTGTCGGCTCTTCAGGAACACCTCACCAAGATGCTGCCCCACTTCGCCAACCCGGCCCAGCGCCGCTTCGACTTCGCCCGCCGGTCCGCCAGCGTCGGCGCGGCGGGCGGCTGGATGCGCCGGGCGGAAGCGATCATGGGCACCGCGATCAGCGTCGAGCTGTGGTCCGAAGACCGCGCGGCCGGCGAAGCCGCGATGACGGCGGTGATGGACGAGATGCACCGCATCGACCGCGCGATGAGCCCTCACCGTCCCGATTCGGAGCTGTCGCACATCAACGCCGAAGCCGCGCTGCGGCCGGTCGCGGTCTCCGAGGAGATGTTCCGCCTGCTCACGGCGGCGCAGCGTTTCTCGGCACTGTCGGACGGCGCCTTCGACATCACCTACGCCGCCGTCGGCCGCCTGTACGACTACCGCGCCGGCATCGCACCCGACGCCGCCACGCTGGCGGCGGCGCGCGACCTGGTCGGCTGGCGCGGCCTCGAACTCGACGCTGCGACCCGCACGGTGCGCTTCGCGAAGCCGGGCATGTGCATCGACCTCGGCGGCTTCGCCAAGGGCCACGCGGTGGACAACGCCACCGCGCTGCTGCGCCGGCGCGGCATCGCCCATGCCTACGTGGCCGCCGGCGGCGACAGCCGCGTCATCGGCGACCGCCGCGGCCGCCCGTGGACCATCGCCATCCGCGACCCGCGACGCGAAGGCGAAGCGGTCGCGGTGCTGCCGCTGGAGGACGTGGCGATCTCGACTTCCGGCGACTACGAACGCTATTTCGAACGCGACGGCGTGCGCTGCCACCACATCGTGGACCCCGCCACCGGGCGTTCGCCTGCGGCGGTGCGCAGCGTGACCATCCTCGCGGCCGACGGCCTGACCTGCGAAGCGCTGTCGAAGTCCGTCTTCGTTCTCGGGGCCGAACGCGGCCTCGCGCTGGTGGAGTCGCTGGCCGACGTCGACGCCGTCGTCGTCGACGCCGCCGGCCGCCTGCACCGCAGTTCGGGGCTGCTCGACAGCGCCGCCCCCGCGCAGTAGCCCACCCGGCGAAAGCGCAAAAGACCGAGTTTCCACGGGAGCCCACGATGAAGAACTTGCATCTCGCGACCCTGACGGCGGCCCTTGCGCTCGTCGGCTGCAGCGGCGGCGACGGCAGCAGCACTTCGAGCGGCGACAACGTCACCGTCAACGGCGATGTGCCCATCGTCTACGTCATGCGTTCGACGGCGTTGCGCATGAACCCGACCAACGGCGCGCCTTCGGCCGCCGGCGGCGACCTCATCATCCGGGAGAAGAGTTCGCCCAGCGCGCCCGAGCACAACCTGACGGCGCAGTTCACGCAGAACAAGGGCGACGCCTCCGACCCCGAGGTCTCGTACGACGGCAAGAAGGTCGTCTTCGCGATGAAGTGCCCGGCCTCCAACACGTCCACGATCGAAGGCGCCCCTGCCTGCACGGGCCGCTGGAACATCTGGGAATACGACATGACCGGCACCACCCTCACGGGCGGCAAGTTCCGGCGCATCACCGCCAGCACCGAGCACGACGACGTCGACCCGGCCTACCTGCCGGCCGGCCGCGGCTTCGTGTTCAGCTCCAACCGCCAGACCCAGACCTACAAGAACCAGGCGCTGGGCAAGAGCTACTACGCGCTCGACGAGTACGAGCGCGAGCGCGTGTTCAACCTGCACACGATGACCGCCGCCGGCGCCGACATCACGCAGATCTCGTTCAACATGAGCCACGACCGCAACCCGGTGGTGCGCCCGAACGGCGACATCATGTTCTCGCGCTGGGAGCACGTGGCCGACCACAACCGCTTCGCGATCTTCCGCGTCAAGCCCGACGGCACCGACATGTTCGTGCTCTACGGCGCGCTCTCGCCGGGCAACAGCTTCCTGCACCCGCGCGACATGGACCCCAAGGGCGCCTACGCCGGCCAGGTCATGTCCGACCTGATGCCGCTGTCGCGCACCCAGGAAGGCGGCGCGCTGATGCTGGTGGACGCGGCCAACTACTCCGAATACGGCACCCCGGCCGCGCCCGGCGTCGCCGCGAACGGCGGCCAGAAGCAGATCACCGCCAAGCAGCTGGACGACGGCCGCGGCCTGTCCCTGAACGGACGCGTCACGACGCCCTACCCGCTGTGGGACGGCACCGACCGCGTGCTGCTGGCCTACCGCCCCTGCGAGGTGACCAAGAACGACGTCGTCGTGCTGTGCGACAGCCTCACCTCCGAAGAGCTGGCCTCGCTGTCCGAGGAGATGACCGTCGCGCAGGAGGCCGTGAACCCGATCAAGGACAACGCCCCCGCCGCCTACGGCATCTACATGTTCGACCCGAAGACGCAGACCTCGCTGCCGGTCGCGGTGCCGCCCAAGGGCTTCATGTACACCGACCCGGTGGCCATCCAGTCGCGCACCGAGCCGAACAGCGTGGAACCCACCTCGGTGGACGCCGACCTCAAGTCCCAGGGCCTGGGCCTGATCGAGGTGCGCAGCGTCTACGACACCGACGGCCTGGGCCGCATGGGTGAAGGCATGCTGGTCGAAAGCGACCTGCCCGGCGGCTGCAGCGCCGGCATCGCCCAGACCGCACCCAGCGACCACCTGGACACGCGCACCACGATCGCCGACCTGGTGAAGATGAAGGACCCGGCGGACCTGGCCTACGCCTGCGCGCCGGCGCGCTTCGTGCGGGCCGTCCGCACCGTGCCGCCGCCGTCCAGCAGCATGGGCATCCGCTCGGCCATCGGCGAGACCAACTTCGAGCAGGCGCAGATCCTGGGCTACGCGCCGATCGAGCCCGACGGTTCGTTCAAGCTGCACGTGCCGGCCGACACCGCCATCCTGCTGTCGGTGGTGGACTCCAGCGGCCGTTCGTTCCAGACCCACCCGAACTGGATCCAGGTCCGCCCGGGCGAACGCCGCACCTGCGACGGCTGCCACAGCCCGCGCCGCGGCGGCGCCATCAACTCCGGCAGCACGGTGAACACGCTGCCGGCGGGCATGAAGACCACGATGACGGCCTCGCACCAGTCGGGCGAGACGCTGGCCGCGCTGCGCACGCGCCTGGACCCGACGGCGCTGAAGCTCAGCGCCGACCCGGTGTTCGAAGACGTGTGGGCCGACACCACCAAGGCCGGCGTCAGCGCCAAGCCTTCGATCTTCCTCAAGTACCGCGGCAACCCGAACCCGGCCGACGACCTGCCGGCGGAACTGGCGGTGCCGGTGAACGGCGTCATCAACTACCCGCAGCACATCGCGCCCATCTGGACGCGCGACCGCGGCGCCAACACCTGCACCACCTGCCACAGCGACCCGGCCAAGCTGGACCTGCGCAACACCATCGCCGGCACCGGGCGCGTGGTCAGCTACGAGGAACTGGTGGTCGGCGACCCGCTGATCGACGCCGCCGGCCAGCCCGTGTTCCGCCTCGAGGACGGCGTGCCCGTGCTGCAGCGCGGCCCGGCCTACGTGAACACCAGCTCCAACGACAGCAACACCGCCGGCCAGGCGCGCAAGAGCCGGCTCACCGAAGTGTTGTGGGGCGAGAAGCTGAAGGCCGGCAGCTGGCCCGCGCTGCCGCCGACGGCGCCCAACCACGCCACCATGCTGACCCGGGCCGAGAAGCGCCTGGTCGCGGAGTGGATGGACCTGGGCGGCCAGTACTTCAACGATCCGTTCGACGCCACCAGCGGCGTGCGTTCGGTCACCGCGCTCAGCGAGACCACGTTCGAGACCACGGTGTTCCCGATCCTGCAGAGCACCTGCGCCTCGGCCTGCCACCAGGCGATCGGCTCCGACGCCGTGACCGCCACCGGTTCTTCGTTCCGCGAGAACCGCTTCGTGCTGACGGGCAGCGTGGAAGGCGACTGGGGCTCGACGCTGTCGATGATCTCCGACACCTGCCGCCCGCCGCAGAACCTGCTGCTGAGCAAGCCCTCGACCATCCCGCACCCGGCGGCGGCGCTGGGCCAGCTGGCGGCTGTGCTGCCCGCGGCTTCGCCGGGCTACGTGAGCATCTCCAGCTGGATCGGCACGGGGTGCCCCACCCCATGACCTTGAAGACGACGGCGATCACCCTCGTGGCCGCCGCCGCCGCCCTTGCGGGCTGGGGCGCCGGTTCCGCGCTCGGCAACGCCCCCAACATCGAGAACCCGGCGCAGACCGGCGGCCGCAAGCTCAGCTTCGAGTACTTCCAGCGCTGCATCAACCCGATCTACCTGGCGGTGATCGCCGGCTCGGGCAGCACCAACACCTGTTCGGCTTCCGGCTGCCACGACACCGTGGCCGGCACCGGCGGCGCCTTGCGCGTGGTGCCTTCGGCGACGATCATCGACCTTTCGGATCCCGCCAACACGGCCGACGTGGTGCGCACGCAGGACATGTACAAGAACTTCTACTCCTCGCAGGGCGTCACCGTCATCGGCGCGCCGCCCGAAAGCCGGCTCTTCGCCAAGCCGCTGCTGCTGAACGTGCTGCACGGCGGCGGCCTCATCTTCGCCAGCGTGACGGACGAATTCCCCAAGCGCATCGCCTACTGGATCAGCCACCCGATGCCCGAGACCCAGGACGAATTCGGCAGCGCGGGCAATGCCCTGTTCAGCAACAACGACCCGAAGACCGGGTCGTGCAACTTCCAATGAGGGGGCTGGCGCGCACGGCGCTCGCACTCGCCTTCTGGTTGCTGCTGGTTCTCGTTCCCGTTTCGCGCGCCACCGGCGCCGAACTCGAACGCGTGCAGGTGGCCGACCCCTTCCTGGAACTGCACACCGGCCCCGGCCGCGGCTACCCGGTGTTCCACGTCGCGGCGCGCCACGAATGGGTCACCATCGAGCTGCGCCACACCGACTGGTTCCGCGTCCGCACCGAGAACGGCAAGGTGGGCTGGGTGCCGCGCGAGCAGATCGAGACCACGCTCACCGAAGCCGGCAGTTCCAAGACCTTCCGCGACATCCTGGTCGACGACTACCTGAAGCGGCGCGCCGAATTCGGCGGCGCCTACGGCCGCTTCAAGGGCGAGCCCATGCTCAAGCTCTGGGGCGCCTGGCGCTACGCCGAAAGCCTGGGCATCGAACTCGCCAAGGGTCAGGTGCAGGGCGTCTTCAGCGGCACCGACTTCTGGCACCTGAACCTGACGGCCGAACCCTGGTCGGACCGGCGCTGGTCGCCGGTGTTCGCGGTCGGCCTGGGCAAGTTCCAGAACATCCCCAACAGCAGCCTGGTGCAGGCGATTCCCGTCAACGCCAAGCTGGCCGACGCCTCGGTGGGCCTGCGCTGGTACCTGAGCGACCGCTTCGTCGCCCGCGCCGACTACACGCTCTACACCGCCTTCGTGTCCGACCAGCGCAGCCTGGAATACCGCGCCTGGACGCTGGGCCTCTCCTTCTTCTTCTAGGCATGCCGAAAACACACCTCATGCGCAGCCTCATCGCCCTGCTTGCCGCGCTCGCCGGCGCTCCCGCCCTGGCGCAGCAGACGCCGCCGCCCCCGAAGCCCGAGGAGCCCGTCGTGACGCCGCAGATCGACCGCCGCGACGTCAAGACCACCAAGCTGCCGAACAACGACTTCATCGTCGGCGTCTTCGGCGGCAGCTTCCACACCCAGAACTTCGGCTCCAGCGGCGTCAAGGGCGTGCGCCTGGGCTACCACGTCACCGAGGACTTCTTCGTCGAAGGCGCCTGGGGCCAGACCAAGGTCAGCGACGCGGTGTTCCGCCAGATCTCGCTCGGCGGCATCTTCCCGAACGAGACCGAGAAGCTCACCTACTACAACGTCTCGGTGGGCTACAACGTGATGACGGGCGAGGCCTTCTTCGGCCGCAGCTACGCGCTGCCGAGCGCCTTCTACCTGGTGGCCGGCACCGGCACCACCAAGTTCTTCAACCAGAAGAAGCAGACCCTGAACTACGGCTTCGGCACCCGCCTGGTCATCGTCGACTGGTTCGCGGTGCAGGCCGACGTGCGCGAACACCTGTTCTCGCTCGACCTGCTGGGCAAGCGCCAGAGCACCCGCAACCCCGAGGTCACGCTGGGCCTCACCTTCTTCTTCTGACACCGCGCGCCATGCTGAACCGTCTTCTCGCCCTTCTCGTGCTGCTGGCCGCCGGCAGCGCCCATGCTGCGCTCAGCACCAATACGCCGGCGCCCGACTTCACGCTGCGCAGCCTGGACGGGGTGAACACCCGCCTGGCCGAACAGCGGGGCCGCGTCGTGATGGTCAACTTCTGGGCCACCTGGTGCGGCCCCTGCAAGCAGGAGATGCCGCACCTGTCGCGCCTGTACGAGAAGTACCGCGCCTCCGGCTTCACGCTGCTGGGCGTGAACGTCGACGAGGATGCGAAGCAGGCCGCCGCCACCGCCGGCAGGCTGGGGGTGAAGTTCCCGGTGCTGTTCGACGGCGCCAAGTCGGTGAGCAAGCTCTACGACCTGCAGAGCATGCCGTCCACCGTGCTGATCGACCGCGACGGCCGGGTGCGCTTCCTGCACCGCGGCTACCACGACGGCCTGGAAGAGGCCTACGAGAAGCAGATCCGCGAGTTGGTGAAGGAATGAGCGCCGCCCGCACCCTGCTCCTGGCGCTGCCGCTGGCCGCGCTGCTCGGCGGCTGCGCGATCGAGCCCTGGGTGAAGCCGTACGAACGCGAACGCCTGGCCGACCCCATCATGCAGGCGCACCGCGACGCCCTGTCGGCGCGCCACGTGGAGCACATCAACCTGGTGCGCGAAGGTGCGCGCGGCGCCAACGGCGTGCAGGGGGGCGGCTGTGGCTGCAACTGACTGGCTGCGCCGGCTGAAGGCCTTCGTCGGCGGGCTGGCCGCGGGTGGCGCCGTCGTGCCGCCGGCCACCGCCGTCACGCTGCCCGAAGACCGCGCCGAAGCGCTGCTGCACAGCTACGAAGGCGGCGGCGTCAAGGCCTACGGCCCCGCCTTCCTGGTGCGCAAGAGCATCGCCGACAAGGTGTCCCTGTCCGGCCAGTACTACGTGGACGCGGTGAGCAACGCCTCCATCGACGTCGTCACCACCGCCAGTCCCTTCAAGGAGACGCGCAAGTCGTACACGCTGGGTGCCGACACCGTGGTGCGCGACGCGACGCTGGCCTTTTCCATGGACAAGAGCAGCGAGCCCGACTACAAGGCCGACACCTTCAGCATCGACGTCACGCAGGACACCTTCGGCGGCATGACCACCGTGGCGCTGGGCTTCTCGCGCGGGCGCGACGACGTCGGCAAGAAGGACATCGGCTTCTTCGACAAGGCCACCCACTGGCAGTATCGCGCCGGGGTGACGCAGATCCTCTCGCCGCGCTGGCTCGCCAGCCTGAACTTCGAGGCCGTGTCCGACGAGGGCTTCCTGGGCAGCCCCTATCGCGCCGCGCGCGTGTTCGGCGCCCTGATCCCGGAACGGGTGCCGCGCACGCGTTCGGGCCGCGCGGTCAAGCTCAGCACCACGGGCGACGTGGGCGGCGCCGACAGCCGCTCTGCGGTGCGGGTGGAATTCCGCCACTACTGGGACAACTGGGACATCAAGGCCGAGACGCTGGAAGTGGGTGGCTCGCGCTACTTCGGCGACAGCTGGCTGGTCGACGGCTGGCTGCGCTACTACAAGCAGGGCAAGGCGCTCTTCTACAGCGACAACGCGCCCGCCGAGTCGCTGTACATCTCGCGCAACCGGCAGCTGTCCACCTTCCACACCATCGGCGTCGGCGCGCGCGGCACCTACACGCTGGGCGGCAGCTGGGCGAAGTACGGCATGAAGGTGGTGGGCAGCTACGAACGGCGCCAGTTCCGCTTCAGCGACTTCACCGACGTGCGCAGCGGCCAGGCCTATTCCTACAACGCCAACGTGCTGCAGCTGTACGTCACGGCCAACTACTGAACCTTCGTCGCAGGACCACAGCCATGTCGCCACTCCGAAACTGGATCGCCGCCGCCGCACTGCTGGGCTGCGCCGCCTTCGCCTGGGGCGCGGACGAGCCGGCCAAGCCCGCCGAAGCAGCCGTGCCGCCGGCCGCCGCCGCTTCCGGCGCCACCACCGCCACCGCGCCGCTGGCGCCGCCTTCCACGCCCAGCCTGGACAGCCGCATCCAGGACGCCAAGGCCGACGTGATCCGCCTCAACCGCGACCTGCTGGTGCTGGAAGAGGAACTGCTGTTCCCCGCCAACACGCAGGTGGCGCTCTTCGTCTCCATGGACGTGGGCTGGCTGTTCGAGCTGGAATCGGTGCAGATCAAGCTGGACGACAAGGTCGTCGCGAACTACCTTTACACGCCGATGGAGGTGAAGGCGCTCCACCGCGGTGGCGTGCAGCGCGTGTACCTGGGCAACCTGCGCGCCGGCGAACACTCGATCGACGCCTTCTTCACCGGCAAGGGTCCGCACGACCGCGACTACAAGCGCGCGACGACACTCAAGTTCGAGAAGGGCACCGACCCGAAGTACATCGAGCTGCGCATCCGCGACGTGACGCAGAAGATCCAGCCCGAGTTCGAGGTCAAGGTCTGGCAGTGAAACGACGGTTCCGCCTCGCACTCGCGGTCGCCGCCCTGGCGGCCGCGCCGGCCTTCGCGCAGCCGGCGAAGCCGGGCGCCCACGTGGTGCAGGACCCGCACTACGGCGACACGCTGTTCTGGTTCTTCCAGGACAAGTGGTTCGAGTCGATCACCGGCCTCATGGTCTCGCAGCACTTCGAACGCGTTCAGAAGCACGCCGACGAAGCCGAGGTCCTGCGCGGCGGCATGCTGCTCAGCTACGGCCTGCACAAGGAAGCCGGCGAGGTCTTCGCACGCCTGATCGAGCGCAACGCCGCACCCCCGGTGCGCGACCGCGCCTGGTACTTCCTGGCCAAGGTGCGCTACCAGCGCGGCCTGGTGGGCCCTGCGCACGAGGCGCTGGACAAGGTGGAAAAGCCGCTGCCCGGCGAACTGGAAGACGAACGCCAGTTGCTGGCGGCACAGATCCGCATGGCCGAAGGCGACTACGCCGGCGCGAAGGAACTGCTCTCGGCCATCAAGCCCGGCCCCGGCAGCGCTTCGCAGTACGCGCGCTTCAACCTGGGCGTCTCGCTCATCAAGCTGGGCGAAACCGAGCAGGGCAACGCCATGCTCGAAGCGCTGGGCAAGATGCCGGCCGCCAACGAGGAGATGAAGAGCCTGCGCGACCGGGCCAACGTGGCGCTGGGCTTCGCCGCGCTGGCCGACCACCGCGCCGCCGCCGCGCGCGACTCGCTGCAGCGCGTGCGGCTGAACGGCCCGCAGTCGAACAAGGCGCTGCTCGCCTTCGGCTGGGCCGCCGCCGAGCTGAAGAACCCCAAGGACGCGCTCGTGCCCTGGGACGAGCTGGGCCAGCGCGACCTGGCCGACGCGGCGGTGCTGGAATCGAAGATCGCCCTGCCCTATGCCTATGCCGAACTGGGCGCGGTGGGCCGCGCGATGGACGGCTACAACCAGGCGATCGAGCTCTTCGAAGGCGAACGCAGGCGGCTCGACGAATCCATCACCGCCATCCGCGGCGGCGCGCTCGTGAAGGGACTGCTGGAAAGCAACCAGAACGCGCAGATGAGCGCCTTCGCCAGCATCCGCTCGCTGCCCGAGATGCCGCACGCCGGCCACCTGGCGCAGCTGCTGGCCGGCCACGAGTTCCAGGAATCGTTCAAGAACCTGCGCGACCTGCAGTTCCTGGAACGCAACCTGGAGGACTGGACGAACCGCCTGGACACCTTCAAGGACATGCTGGAGAACCGCCGCCAGGCCTTCGCCCAGCGCCTGCCCGAAGTGCGCAAGCGCGCCGGCGAAACCGGCCTGCCGGCGCTGGAAAGGCAGCAGGCCGCCCTGGCCGCCGAACTGGCCAAGGCGGAAGCCGAGACCGACGCCAACGCCTTCATCGACGAGCGCCAGCGCGGCCTGCTGGAGCGCATGCGCAACGTCTACCAGGGCCTGTGGCAGAACAAGGACCCCGAGCTGGCCGAACGGGCGCGCCGCCTCTCCGGCGCGCTCACGTGGGAACTGGCGCACGACTTCCCGGCCCGGCTGTGGGAGGCACAGAAGGGACTGAAGGCGGCCGAGAAGGCACTGGCCGAAGCGAAGCAGCGCGACGCCGCGCTGGCCAAGGCGCAACAGGAAGAGCCGCAGCGCTTCGAACGTTTCTCGCAGCGCATCGCCGAACTGGCAGCGCGCGTGAACGGCAGCCTGCGCCTGGTGGCCGCGCTCGGCCGCGCGCAGCGCGGCGAGCTGCAGGACATGGCGGTGGCCGAACTCGAATCGCAGAAGGAACGGCTGGACATCTATGCCGCCCAGGCCCGCCTGGCGCTGGCCCAACTGCAGGACCGCGCCCAGCTGGCCGGGCGCGGGGAACCCGATGCGAAGCGCTAGCCCCCTTCTCCTGTTGCTGGTGGCCGGGCTCGGCGGCTGCGGCATGTTCAAGAGCAAGCCGCCGCCGGACAACGACCCCACGATCGCCAGCCTGGCCGGCCGCAGCATCGAAGTGGCGGCCGACGCCGGCCCGCGCGGCACCGAACGCCAGGCCATCGAGGCCTACCGCAAGTTCCTGGACGTGGCGCCGCGCGCGCCCCAGCGTTCGGAGGCGATGCGGCGCCTGGGCGACCTGGAGATGGACAGCGCCGACCGCGACGTCGACGAAGGCAAGGCCGACAAGCCCGACTACAAGGTCGCGATCGAGCGCTACCAGGACTACCTGAAGAACTTCCCCAACGAAAAGAACAACGACAAGGTCCTCTACCAGCTGTCGCGCGCGCATGAACAGAACGGCGACCTGGAACTCGCGCTGAAGACGCTGGACCGCCTGGTGCAGGAGCACCCCGACACCCAGTACCTGGCCGAAGCGCAGTTCCGCCGCGGCGAGCTGCTGTTCTCCACCCGCCAGTACGCCGCCGCCGAAGCCGCCTACGGCACCGTGCTCAAGGGCGACGAGCGCACGCCCTTCAAGGAACGCGCGCTGTACATGGAAGGCTGGTCGCGTTTCAAGCAGACGCGGCTGGAAGAGGCGCTGCAGTCCTTCTTCGGCGTGCTGGACGCCAAGCTGGGCAAGCCCGGCGAGCTGACGCGCGCCGACCGCGAACTGGTGGACGACACCTTCCGCGTCACCAGCATCTCGCTCGCCGCGCTGCAGGGCGCGGCCAGCATCCCGCCCTTCATCCAGGGGCGCGAACGCGAGCGCTACGAGCACCAGGTCTACGAACAGCTGGGCGAGCTGTACCTGAAGCAGGAACGCGTGAAGGACGCCGCCGACACCTTCGCCGCCTTCGCGCGCAAGCGGCCGCTGCACGAGCAGAGCCCGGTGCTGCTGTCGCGCGTGATCGACACCTACGAGAAGAACGGCTTCGCCACCCTGGCGCTCGAAGCCAAGAAGGACTACGTCTGGCGCTACGGCGTCGACAGCGACTTCCGGCGCGCCAACCCCAAGGGCTGGGAACAGGCGCAGCCGCTGGTGAAGTCGCACCTGACCGAACTGGCCCTGTTCCACCACGCGCAGGCGCAGAAGACGCACGCCAGCGCCGACGTACAGGAAGCGGTGCGCTGGTACCGCATCTGGCTCGCCAGCTTCCCCGAAGCACCGGAGACGCCGCGCAACCACTTCCTGCTGGCCGAGCTGCTGTACGAAGACAAGCAGCTGCCGGCCGCCGCCACCGAATACGAGAAGGTGGCCTACGGCTACCCGAAGCACGAGAAGAGCGCCGAAGCGGGTTACGGCGCTCTGCTGTCCTACGCCGGCCAGAAGCCGCCCACGCCGGAACTGCAGAAGACCGCGGTGGCCAGCGCGCTGCGTTTTGCCGAGGCCTTCCCCGAGGACGCCCGCACCGGCAGCGTGCTCACCAACGCCGCCGAACAGCTGTTCACGCTGAAGGACTCCGAGCAGGCGACGAAGATCGCGCAGCGCGCGCTGGCCACGCGCAGCGCCACGCCGGCGGAACGCCGCACCTCCTGGACCGTGATCGCGCACACCGCGTTCGAAGCCAAGGACTGGGCCGCGGCCGAGAAGGCCTACGGCGAGGCCATCGCGCTGAGCCCCGAAGGCGCCGGCCGCAACGAGCTGACCGAACGGCTGGCTGCCGCCGTCTACCAGCAGGGCGACGCCGCGCGCTCGGCCGGCAAGACGCGCGACGCCGTCGCCGCCTTCGAGCGCGTGGCCACGCTGGCACCCAGCTCGCCGGTGCGCGCGACCGCGCAGTACGACGCCGCCGCCGCGCTGATCGGCCTTTCGGACTGGGACGGCGCGGCGCGCCTGCTGGAAGACTTCCGCCGCCGCTTCCCCAATCATCAGCTGCAGGGCGAGGTCGACGCCAAGCTCGCCGCCACCTACCTGGCGCAGGGCCGCTGGGCACCGGCCGCGGCCGAGCTGGAACGCGTGGCCGCAAGGTCCCCCGACCCCGAAGTGGCGCGCAGCGCGCTCTGGCAGTCGGCCGAGCTGTACGACAAGGCGAACGACAGCGCCACCGCGAAGGCCTACGAACGCTACCTCGCGCGCTATCCGCAGCCGCTGGACAACGCGGTGCAGGCGCGCTGGCGGCTTTCCAGGCTGAGCAGCGGCCCGGCCTCGCAGCGCTGGCTGAAGGAAGTGGTGCAGTCCGACGCCGCCGGCGGCGCCGGCCGCACCGAGCGCACGAAGACGCTGGCCGCGCAGGCCACGCTGGCGCTGGCCGAACCCAGCTTCGAGGCCTACCGCAAGATCGCGCTGGTGGAGCCGCTGGCGCGGCAGCTCAAGGCCAAGAAGGCCAAGATGGAAGAGGTGCTGAAGACCTACAACGGCGTGGCCGACTACGGCGTGGCCGGCGCCATCACCGCCGCCACCTACCAGTCGGCGGCGCTCTACCAGGACTTCGGCAAGGCCATGATCACGTCGCAACGGCCCAAGGGCCTGAAGAAGGCCGAGCTGGAGCAGTACAACGTGATGCTCGAGGAGCAGGCCTTCCCCTTCGAGGAGAAGGCGATCGAGCTGCACGAAGGCAACGCGAAGCGCGCCTCCGCCGGCCTGTACGACGAATGGGTGAAGAAGAGCTTCGACGCCCTGGCGACGATGAAGCCGGTGCGCTGGGGCAAGCAGGAACGCTCGCAGCCGGGCATGCCACTCAACCAGAAGGGTATCGAGCTGCGCCGCGAAGGCAAGTTCGCCGAAGCGAAGGCCGCCTACGAAGAGGCCATCGCGGCCGACCCGAAGGCGGCGGCGCCCATCCTGAACCTGGCGATCCTGAACGACCTGTACCTGGGCGACAACGCGAAGGCGCTCGAACTCTACGAACGCTTCCAGGCCCTGGGCGCCGCCGACGCCACGGTGAGCAAGTGGATCGCCGAGCTGAAGAACCGCAAGCCGGCCGCCGGCGCCCCCAGCGTGGCGGCCAAGAAGGAGACGACATGAAGGCTCCTGTCCTGGCCTTACTGGCCGTTGCATCTGCGTCCGGTGTTTTGGCACAGGACCGCGCGGCCATCGACCGCACGCAGATCATCGGCAACCGCGAACTGCCCAAGGTGTTGTACATCGTGCCCTGGAAGAAACCGCCGGCCGGCGGGCTCTCCGGCCGGCCGGTGGCCAGCGTGCTCGACGAGGCGCTGGCCCCCATCGACCGCGAGGTGTTCCGCCGCCAGGTCGACTACAACGCCCAGATCCAAGCCCACCAGACACCGACGACGGAGAAATCCAAATGAACGCGCTCAACACCGCCATCAAGTTCTTCCAGGACTGCGGCCTGTTCATCTACCCCAGCCTGCTGATCATGTCGCTGGGCCTGGCGATCGCGATCGAGCGCCTGATCTTCCTGGCCAAGGCGCGCAACGAGAACCGCAAGACCTGGGAGCAGGTGCTGCCCATGCTGCAGGGCGGCCGCTTCAAGGAAGTGCACGGCGTGGTGACGAAGAGCGATTCCGCCGTCGGCAAGATCGTCGCCAACGGCCTGGATCGCCTGCAGACCGCCCGCAAGCGCGAGGACATCGACGCCGCGATGGAGGAAGGCATGATGGAGATCGTGCCGCGCCTGGAAAAGCGCACCCACTACATCGCCACCTTCGCCAACGTGATCACGCTGGTGGGCCTGCTGGGCACCATCATCGGCCTCATCAAGGGCTTCACCGCGGTGGCCCAGGTGAACCCGGCCGAGAAGGCCGAGATGCTTTCGGCTTCGATCTCGATCGCGATGAACAACACCGCCTTCGCGCTGATGGTGGCCATTCCCTTCCTGCTGATCCACTCCTTCCTGCAGGCGCGCGCCAGCGAGATCGTCGACAGCCTGGAGGCCGCCAAGATCACCTTCCTGAACCTCGTGCAGCGCCTCGCGCACGAGAACCAGTCGGCCCGCTGAAGGGAGCCCGGTCATGCGTAAACGCCGCCTGCACAAGGCGCCGGCGCATCTGGAGATCACGGCGTTCATCAACCTGATCGTCGTGCTGGTGCCCTTCCTGCTGTCCACCGCCGTCTTCAGCCGGCTGGCGGTGATGGACATGACGCTGCCCGCGCCGGGCTCGGCGCTCGACCAGCTCAAGGCCAACGACCTGCAGCTCGAGGTGGTGATCCGCAAGGACGCCTACGAGGTGGGCGACCGCATCGGCGGCCTGATCCAGCGCATCCCGCGCGCCGACGAAGCCAAGGGCCTGCGCGACCTCGCGCTGCTGATGATCCAGGTGAAGGCCAAGTTCCCCGAGAAGATGGAAGCCAGCGTGCTGGCCGAACCCGAGACGCCGTACGACCAGATCGTGCAGGTGATGGACGCCATGCGCAGCACCGTCACCCGCGACGGCACGCACGTCGTGCGCGCCGACCTGTTCCCCAACCTCGCGATCGGCGACGCGCCGGTACGGAAGGGCGCGGCATGATGTCGCCGCTTCAGCGAAGGGCGGAACGCAAGGGCCGCAACCAGACGATGGTCGACATGAACCTCGTGTCGCTCATCGACGTGTTCACCATCCTCATCTTCTTCCTGCTCTCCAGCGCCGGCGTCGAGACCGCACTGCCCAGCCTGAAGTCGGTGCAGCTGCCGCAGTCCACCGCCGAGAAGGCGCCGAAGGAGACGCTGGCCGTCGTCGTCAGCGCGCAGGAGATCGTGGTCGAAGGCCGCAAGGTGGCCGACGTGACCGAGGTGCTGGCCCAGCCGGCCGACCTGATCCCCGGCCTGCAGGCCGAACTCAAGCTGCTGGCGCAGCGCCAGACGGTGCGGGTGGAGAACAAGGAAGCCGAGAAGGCGCTCACCATCGTCGCCGACAAGGACATCCCCTACCGCCTGCTGCGCAAGGTGATGGTGACCGGCTCGCAGTCCGGGTTCAGCGACGTGTCGTTCGCGGTGCGCAAGCGGGGGGATCTATGACGGCCCTCGCCGTATCGTTCCGCAACCCGGTCCTGCCGTGGAACGTCGCGGCCGACGACGAAGACCGCTTCCGGCGCATCTACCGCACCCTGCTGGCGATCTTCCTGCTGCTGGCGCTGCTGCTGCCGTGGATTCCCACGCCCAAGATCGACCGCGTCGCCGCGGTGGCACTGCCGCCGCCGCTGGCCAAGCTGCTGCTCGAGCGCCAGG
This sequence comes from Rubrivivax sp., assembly GCA_044224175.1. Taxonomy (GTDB): domain Bacteria; phylum Pseudomonadota; class Gammaproteobacteria; order Burkholderiales; family Burkholderiaceae_C; genus Rubrivivax. Next base: position 82,785 of record JBGAKY010000020.1, read on the forward strand.
CCACACCGCCCCCGCCGCCGCCCAAGCCGGTGGTGAAGGAAAGCGAAGCGCCCAAGCCCGAGGCCAAGGCCGCCGAGCCGCCGCCCAAGGCCACGGTGCCGAAGGAGAAGCAGCCTCCGGTGCCGGAGGCGCGCAATCCCGTCCCCGGCAAGCCGCCGGGCGAAGAGGCGGCACGCAAGAAGGCTTCCGGCGTGGGCCTGCTGGCGATGAAGAACGAGATCGCGAACATGACCGGCGCGCCGCTCGCGGTGCAGCTGGCAGAGGTGAAGCCGGGCGTCGGCGTCGGCACCACCAAGGGCCCGGGCGTGGGCGCCGGGCTTGAAGCCGGCACGCCCGACCGCGCCATGATCACCGCCAACGCCGGCAAGGGCAGCGGCGGCATCAACACCGCGGCCTACAGCCGCGACACCGGCGGCGGCGGACTGGCCGGCCGTTCCACCACGCTGGTGGAAGGCGTGGCCGGCGGCGGCGGCGGCGGCGGACCCGGTGGCGGTGGCGGCAGTGCACGCGGCGGCGGCAAGGGCACCGGCGGTGCCGGCGGCGCCGGCGCGGGCGGCACGCTGCAGAAGAGCAGCAGCGGCAAGGCTTCGCGCTCGATCGAGGAGATCAAGCTCGTCTTCGAACGCAACAAGGGCTCGATCTACGCGCTCTACAACCGCGCGCTGCGCGAAGACCCTTCGCTGCAGGGCAAGGTGGTGCTGGAGCTGAAGATCGCACCTTCGGGATCGGTGACCGACTGCCGCATCGTCAGCAGCGAGCTGAAGGCCGACGACCTGGAGAAGAAGCTGCTGGCGCGCATCCGCCAGTTCGACTTCGGCGCCAAGGACGTGGAAGTGATGGTGGTCAGCTGGCCGGTGGACTTCCTGCCGTCGTAGCGTGGCTCAGTCGAGGGTGAGCGTGCGGTCCTGCGGGCCGGCCGTGCAACCCTCGGCAATCGGGTCCCAGCCTTCGTGCACCACGACGCGCGCGCCGTCGTGACAGATCTCCAGCCGGCGCGCGCCCGGCACGCGTTCGCGCACCAGCGCCTCGATCGACTCCGGCATGCTCACGCGGTAGCGCAGCGCGGCACGGTCTTCCAGCGGGTGGTCGTCGTGGTGCAGCCAGGGCACGAAGAGGCCGGCGATCATCAGGAAGCCGCTGCTCGCCTGGAACACCTCGGGCCGGTAGCCGGCCTCGCCCAGCCAGGCCTGGGCGCGCGCGCGCAGGTCCTCGCCGTCGGGCAGGCCACCCCAGGCGGCGGCCAGCAGTTCGGCCACCCACTGGTTGCAGTTCTGGTAGCGTACGTCGAAGGGGTAGGCGTTGGCGCTGTAGTTCGCCGCCAGCAGGCGCATCGCGGCTGCGTTGTCCAGTGCGCGGCGCGCCAGCGGCGCAGCCGCTTCCGCTGGCATCAGCACGATGGAGACATAGCCCAGCCGCGGGTTGTCGTTGCCCAGCACGAAGCCGGCAATGCCCTGGTCGAACAGGCGCGGGTAGCCTTCGTCGCAGTCGAAGTACAGCTGGCGCACCGACCACGGCGTGTTCGGGCTGGCCGCCAGGCTGAGGCCGGCATGCGAATAGCGCTTGCCGAAGCGCGCCAGGTCCTGCCCTGATCGCGCCACCAGCGCCACCTCGGCGCCCGAGGCCTGCAGTTCCTGCCGCACCAGCGCGGCCACGCGCAGCAGCCGGTCCTGTTCCTGCGCCGCCAGGCGCTTGGGGCGGTCGCAGAAGCGGGCCGATTCGGCCTGCGCGCCGGCGGCCAGCAGCGCCAGCGCCGCCGCCGCGAGGGCGCGGCGGGACTGTCGGATCAAAGGGTGACGGGTCGCGTGGGCAGCTCGCGCAGCCAGGCGTCTTCGAGCGCGAGGAAGAACACCTGCTTCGTGGGCGCGAGCGCGAACTCGATGCCGTAGGGCCGGTTGCGCGCGCTGATCACCTGGCCGGCTTCGAGCCCGGTCTCGGTCAGCAGCGCCTGCGCGACGTCGAGCGTGAAGCCTTCGCCATCGCCTGCCACCGGCTGCAGCACCAGGCGGCGCTTCTCAGGCTGGTCGGCCACGGCCGCGATCTCGACGATGCGGTAGTCGCCGTCGGCCACCTTGTCGTCGCCCGAAGAACTGCGGCTGGAGCGGCGCAGCGAATTGGAGAGGCTGTCGACCGAAGTCGACAGGCTGTCGGACACGGCCGACGAAGCCGAACTGGCGGCCTGGGCGGGCAGCGTGGCGGCGGCCATCAGTGTGGCGGCGGCAAGGGCAGTCGTGATGCGGATCATGGGCTGAAGACCTCCAGGCACAAACTTGGCGTTCGCGCGCAGCATAGCGGCAAGCACGCGCGCCGACCGGCTGGGTTGTGCTCAGCCCGCAACATTGGCGCGCGCCGCCAGCTCGGCGCGCAGGCGCCTGAGCTTTTCGCGCGGGTCTTCCTTCGCAACCGTTGCATCGAGTTTCATCTCGGCAATGAAGCGACTCGGAATGCCGGTCACCGTGTCGCGGCCCTTCTTGCGCCGCCGCAGCGTGCTCACCAACAGCGTCTGGCGCGCGCGCGTGATGCCCACGTACATGAGGCGGCGCTCTTCCTGCAGCCGCTCGGGCGTCATCTCGCCTTCGCCGCCCGTGAAGGGCAGCAGGCCTTCATTCACGCCGGCCAGCACCACGTGCGGCCACTCCAGGCCCTTGGCGGCGTGCAGGGTCGACAGCGTCACCACGTCCTGCTCGTCGCCGCGCTCCGCCAGGCTGATGATGATGCTGATCGTCTGCGCCACCTGCAGCACGCTCTGCCGCTCGCTTTCGAAGGTGCCGCCTTCCTGCGTGATCTCGCCGCCGCAGCGGCGCGAGATCCAGTCGACGAAGTCCAGCACGTTGGTCCAGCGTGCGGCGGCCAGTTTCTCGCTGTCCTCGCCGTCGTGGAGGTGCTGCTCGTAGTCGATGTCCTTCAGCCAGCCCAGCAGCAGCGCCTTCGCGTCTTCGCTGCCTTCGGTATGGCGCGCGCGGTGTTCCAGTTCATTGACCTCGCGCCCGAAGGCCTGCAGCGATTCCACCGCCTTGCCCTTGAGCACCGTGGTCAGCGTGGGCGAGAACAGCGCTTCGAACAGGCTCACCTTCCACCTGGCGGCGAACTCGCCCAGCGTGCCCAGCGTCTGGTGGCCGATGCCGCGCTTGGGCGTGGTCACCGCGCGCAGGAAGGCGGGGTCGTCGTCGGGGTTGACCAGCAGGCGCAGCCAGGCGCACAGGTCCTTGATCTCGGCGCGGTCGAAGAAGCTCTGGCCGCCGCTCACCTTGTAGGGCAGCTGGGCGGCGCGCAGCTTCTGCTCGAACACGCGCGCCTGGTGGTTGGCGCGGTAGAGCACGGCGAAGTCGGACAGCTTCGTGCGCGGGTCCTGCGCGCGCAGTGCCTGGATGCGCGCCACCGCGCGTTCGGCCTCGTGCTCCTCGCCGTCGTTTTCCTGCACGCGCACCGGCTCGCCGTCGCCGAACTCGCTCCAGAGCTTCTTCTCGAACAGCTTGGGGTTGTGTGCGATCACCGCGTTGGCCGCGTGCAGGATGTGGCCCGTGCTGCGGTAGTTCTGCTCGAGCGGGATCACCGTCAGCTGCGGGTAGTCCTGCGGCAGCCGCTTCAGGTTGTCGATGGTGGCCCCGCGCCAGCCGTAGATGCTCTGGTCGTCGTCCCCCACCGCGGTGAAGAGGGCTCGCCTTCCGACCAGCGCCTTCAGCAGTTCGTACTGCACCGAGTTCGTGTCCTGGTACTCGTCGACCAGGACGTGCTCGAACTGGTCCTGCCACTTCGCGCGCGCGTCTTCGTCGGTCTGCAGCAGCTTGAGCGGCAGCCCGATCAGGTCGTCGAAGTCCACCGCCTGGTAGGCCTGCAGGCGTTCCTGGTAGCGGCGCATCACGCGCGCGGCGACGCGCTCGTCGTCGTCCTGGGCCGCGAGTTCGGCGCCGTCGGCGTCCAGGCCCTGGTTCTTCCACAGGCTGATGGTCCACTGCCAGCGCCGCGCCAGCGCGTTGTCGGTGCAGCCGCCGGCGTCGCGCAGCATGCCCAGCACGTCGTCGCTGTCCATGATGCTGAACTGCTCCTTCAGCCCCAGACGCGTGCCGTCGGTGCGCATCATGCGCACGCCCAGCGAATGGAAGGTGCTGATGGCCAGGTCCTTCGCCGCCCGCGGGCCGACCAGGGCCTTCGCGCGTTCGCGCATCTCGGCCGCCGCCTTGTTGGTGAAGGTGATGGCCGCGATGCGCCTGGGTTCAACGCCCGTCTGCAGCAGGCGCGCGATCTTGTGCACGATGACGCGCGTCTTGCCCGAGCCGGCGCCCGCCAGCACCAGGCAGGGACCCTTCAGGTGGTGCACCGCCTGCAGCTGGGCGGGGTTGAGCGTCTCGGACAAGGTGGGCGCGCGGCAGGGTGGAAAGGGCGGCGGATCATAGCGGCCACCCCTGCCGGCCCCGCCGGTCGCCGCTGTGCTAGGAAGACGGCTTGTCCAGGTGGATCAGCCACAGCCGCGCCAGGCCGCCCAGGCCGCCCGGCTTGCCCTGCAGTTCCCTGAACACGGCGCGCGCCGGCTCGGTGCGTCCGGCGCCGGCCAGCAGCCAGCCCAGGCGCAGGCGCGCCGCGTCGGGCCGGCTCACGTTGCCCTTGGCCAGGCCCTGCTCCACCAGCGAAATGCCGCGCTCGGCACGGCCCGCCACCGCATGGGCGATGCCGGTGGCCACCAGCGCGTTGCCGCTGGCCGGCAGCGTGGTGGCGGCCAGAAGTTCCTTCTCGTCGGCAGCCGATTCCCGGGCGGCGCGCGGCTTCAGCGTTTCGGCTTCCGGCGTCAGCTTGCCGGCGGCGCTGGCGGCGTCGAGATACTTCTTCGATTCGGTGGGCAGCGTGGCGCGCAACGCCAGGTCGGCCGCGATGCCGTAGTCCTGCGCTTCCTGCATCGCGCCGGCGGCGGCCAGCAGCCGGTAGCTGTCGAGCATGTAGGCCTCTTCGAAGCCCGCCTCGCGCTGCAGGCGCGACAGGCGGTCGCGCCAGTAGGGCGGCTTGGGGTGCCAGCGCAGCAGGCGTTCCAGCGTGGCGCTGTAGCCCGCTTCGTCGTTCAGCTTCAGCTGTGCCGAAGCGAGCAGGCGCAGCACGTCCTCGCCCGGCTTCTGGCCTGCCTTCTCGTCGGCATCGATCAGGATGCCCACTTCCTTCGCCGCGCCGGCGAAGTCGTTGCGCTGGTAGAGCGCGTTCACCAGCATGCGGCGCACCTGCGCATTGGTGCCGCCGGTGTCCAGGTAGCGGCGGCCCCAGGTGACCACCCGTTCCCAGTCCTTGGCACGGTTGGCGGTGCCGACCAGGCCTTCCACGATGGCCAGCGCCTCGGCCGGCGCCAGGCGGTTGGTGGCCAGCACGGCTTCGTAGGACTTCACCGCGGTGGCGGTGTCGCCGGCACCGGCGGCGGCACCGCCGCGCACCTGGTCGAGCACGAAGTTCTCGTACGGCGTGCGGTTGGGCACCTTCTCGGCTTCGGCGACGAGGTTCAGCGCTTCGGCAAAGCGGCTGGCCTTGAGGGCCTCGATCGCGGCGCGTGCCGGCGTGGCCACTTCGGGCCGCAGCGTTTCGGGCGCGGCGGTCTGTGCGAAGACCGCGGCGGCGCAGGCCAGCAGAAGGCCGGCCAGGCCGCTGCGCAGGAAGACGCGCCTCATAGGAACTGCTCGTTGCCGACGATGCCGATCTTGGTGACGCCCAGGCGCTGGGCGGAGGCCATGATCATGGCGACGACCTTGTAGGTGACGAGCTTGTTGGGCCGCAGGTGCACCTCGGGCTGGTCGGGCTGGGCGGCGAC
>JBGAKY010000021.1:0-85908 GCA_044224175.1 Rubrivivax sp.
GCGGGCCGACAAGGCTTCGCTGGGCTACCCGGCGCTGCCGGGCCTGCGCGCCACGCTGCCGGAGGCCGACTTCATCATGCCGGTGCACGACCTGGACTGGGGCCCCGGCTTCGATGCGGTCGACGGCAGCGGCGTGCCGAGCCTGGCGCCGCCGCGCATCAGGCAGGTGCTGAAGATGTTCGCGCCCAAGGTCGACGCCGACGGCAACGAACGCGGCGGCGTGCCGGTGGTGCTGGCCGAGGCGCCGCTGGGCACCTACCTGGGATGGAACGTCACCGCGGCCGGCTTCCACGCCGGGCAGATCTGCAACTACGTGGGCGGCATGGTGCCCTTCGCGCGCACGAAGGCCGAGCGCGAGGCGGCGGGCGACAGCCGGCTTTCGCTGGAAGAACGCTACCGCGACCATGCCGGCTACGTGCAGGCGGTGCAGCGTGCCGCCGCGAAGGCGCAGGGGGCCGGCTTCCTGCTGCCGGAAGACGCGGCGGCGCTGGTGAAGGCGGCCGAGGCGAGCGCGGTGCTGCGCTGAACGAACCGGCGGCTCGCGCTTCGTCGCCAGCCGGCCGTGCTTCGTCGCACGAAGGCGGCGCGGCCGGCGGCGGGCGGGCAAGATCGGGCCTTCGCTGCCACTCGTCGCCGAAGTCATGAAGCACGCCTTCGCCCCGTTCGTCCTGGCCCTGGCCGCGCTGGCCCCGGCCGCGCAGGCGCAGATGTTCAGGGACCCGGCGCTGGAAGCGCTCTACGAAGCCGAGCGCGCCGACGAACTGCAGCGCGTCTCTCGGCAGCGGCTGGCCGCCAAGCCCGACGACGCGCAGGCCGTGCTGGGGCTGGCGATGGCCGCGCTGCTGCGCGAGGACGCGGACGCACGCAAGGCCGCGATCGAACGCGCCGAAGCGTGCATCGCCGCGCGGCCCGACGCCGTGCCCTGCCAGTATTCGCTGGGCGTGGTGCTGGGCATCCAGGCCATGAACGAAGGAATGATGGCCGCCATGCGCAGCATCGGCCCCGTGCGCGACGCGCTGCGGGCGGCGCACCAGGGCGACCCGCAGTGGTACCCGGCGCGCAGCGCGCTGATGGAGATGAACCTGGAGCTGCCCTACATGATGGGCGGCAGCAAGAGCCAGGCCGAAACACTGGCGCGCGGCGCCCCGCGGCCGGAAGAGGCCGCGGTGCTGGCGCTGCGCCTGCAGCTGCAGGACGAGAAGGCCGCGGGCGCCGTGCTCGCGGCGTACCAGGCGCTGCCGGCGGGGCTGGAATACTCGCTCGCCGAAGACGCGCGCGGCTGGGCGCTGCAGGCGGCCCTGCAGCTGGCCCGGCAGGGCCAGGCGGCGCAGGCGCAGCCCTTCTTCGAGCGCCTGGCGCGCGAGCGTCCTGGCCACGCCGCAGGCTTCTACGGCCAGGCGCTGGTGAAGGCCGAAGCGGCCGACTGGGCCGCTTCGCTGCGCCTGCTGGAGGCGGCCGCGAAACTCAAGGGCCAGGAGGTCTTCCCTCTGCCTTACCGCATGGGCATCGCCCAGCAGGCGCTGGGCCAGACCGGCGCGGCGCGGGCCTCGTTCACGCGCTACCTGAAGAACGACCGCGGCCGTGTCGAACAGCGCGACGACGCTCGCAAGCGACTCGAACAGCTGGGCGGATAGGATGCACTTCCGGCGCCGCGCCGCGCCCGAAGGAGTGTCCCCATGAGCCTGCACCGCCAGCTTCAGCAACGTGCCGCCGAAGGGCGGCCCCTCCGCGTCGGCCTCATCGGCGCCGGCAAGTTCGGCTCCATGTACCTGGCGCAGGTGCCGCGCACGCCGGGCGTGCACCTGGCGGCGATTGCCGACCTCAATCTCGAAGCCGCCTGCCGCAACCTGGCGCGGGTGGGCTGGGCGGCCGAACGCGTGCAGGCGGCCAGCATCGACGCCGCGCTGAAGGACGGCAGCACCCACGTGGGCGACGACTGGCAGGCGCTGGTGCGCCACCCGGCGATCGACGTCGTCGTCGAGTGCACGGGCCACCCCATCGCCGCGGTCGACCACTGCCTGGAGGCCTTCGCCCAGGGCAAGCACGTGGTCAACGTCACCGTCGAGGCCGACGCCTTCTGCGGCCCGCTGCTGGCGAAGAAGGCGGCCGAAGCGGGCGTGCTGTATTCGCTGGCCTTCGGCGACCAGCCGGCGCTGATCTGCGACCTGGTGGACTGGGCGCGCACCTGCGGCTTCCCGGTGGTGGCGGCCGGCCGCGGCCACAAGTGGCTGCCGCACTTCAGCCAGAGCACGCCGGAGACGGTGTGGGGCTACTACGGCCTGACGCCCGAACAGGCGGCGCGCGGCGGCCTGAACCCGAAGATGTTCAACAGCTTCCTCGACGGCAGCAAGCCCAGCATCGAGAGCAGTGCGGTGAGCAACGCCACCGGCCTGGCGGTGCCTTCGAACGGCCTGCTCTACCCGCCGGCCAGCGTGGAGGACATCCCCTTCGTGACGCGGCCGAAGAGCGAAGGCGGCGTGCTGGAGAAGAAGGGCATGGTCGAGGTGATCTCCTGCCTGGAACCCGACGGCCGCCAGATCCCCTACGACATCCGCATGGGCGTGTGGGTGACGGTGGAAGCCGAGACGGAGTACATCAAGAACTGCTTCGAGGAATACAAGGCCCACACCGACCCCAGCGGGCGCTACTTCACGCTCTACAAGCGCTGGCACCTCATCGGCCTGGAGGTGGGCTACTCGGTGGCCAGCCTGGCGCTGCGGCGCGAGCCCACCGGCGTGGCCGCGCAGTGGAACGCCGACGTCGTGGCCACCGCCAAGCGCGACCTGAGGGCCGGCGAGGTGCTCGACGGCGAAGGCGGCTACACCGTGTGGGGCAAGCTGCTGCCGGCGGCGAAGAGCCGCGCGCTCGGCGGCCTGCCGCTGGGCCTGGCGCACGACGTGAAGCTGGTGCGGCCGGTGGCGCAGGGGCAGTGCGTGACCTGGGGCGACGTGGCGATCGACACCGGCACGCGCGCCTACAAGTTGCGGCGCGAGATGGAGGCGCTGAGCCAGGATGGGGCGGCGGAGACCGGCTTCAGCCGAACCTGAGGAACAGCCGGCTGTAGCCGGGCTTGAGCTTTCCGAGCGCTTCCTTCAGCGCGGCGGTGTCCTGTGAAAGGGCGGCCTGCCTGACGGCGCGCACCGACGCCTCGACGGTGCCGAGCAAGGCATCGAACTCGGCGTCCTGCCGCAGCGCGGCCGGTGCCTTGGCGCGCAGCTGCCGCGCCAGGTAGTCCAGCACGCCGACCTGCGCGGTCAGCGCCGGCAGGCCCTGCGGCGTGGCCAGCTGCTGCGGCGCTTCGGCCAGCAGGTGTTCCATCGCGGCGTGGTAGGCGTTCATGTGGTCGCTGTAGACGAGCACGCCGTTGCGCTCGCGCAGCGCGGCCATCAGCTCGCGTGCCTGCTCCAGCGTCTGGTGGGCTTCGGGCAGCCGGCCGGCGCCGATCTCGGCGGCCGCCTGGTCGTACACCTTCGCCACCTGGGCCAGCGTGGCGCCGAACTCGCGGTCGCGGTCGTACGGCGCCGGGGGTTGGGCTCCGAATCGATCGCCCACGTCCTTCCAGGCCTGCCGGGCCTGCGCGAGGGCTTGTTCGGCTTCGGCGCGCGAGCTTCCGTTGGTGCGGAACAGGGCGGCGCGGTAGGGCGCGTAGGCGGCCTGCAGGGCGTCGGTCACCGCGTCCGCTGCCAGGGCCGGCGCGGCGAAGGCGGCGGCCACTGCGAGGAGGCTGGTTCGAAGGGCGGTCTTCATGGTGCGTGCGAGGGTGGCGTCGAGTGTCAGTCTATACCTGTGTAGGTATAAGTCGACAGGCCCGATCCCCGCCTTGCTGACGTGCATCAAGCACGCCTAAGGCGGTGCTTGCCGGGCGGCGTGGCGCGCCTGCAGTGCCGCGAACGAGCACAGCTCGCCGGCGACGGCGCTCGCCGCCACCGTGGCCGGGCTGGCCAGCCAGACCTGCCCCGGCCCGCTGCGGCCGGGGAAGTTGCGGTTGATGGCGCTCACCGTGACCTGGCTGGCGTTGGTGGAAGCGCCCGGCCCGCAGTTGGCGCAGGCGCCGCAGGCCGGCTGCAGCAGCGTGGCGCCGACCGCTTCGAAGGCGGCGATGAAGCCCTGCGCCTCGCACCAGTCGCGCACGTCCCGGGTGCCGAACTGCAGGTACAGCCGGACCCCCGGCGCCACGCGCAGCCCGCGCGCGGCGGCCCAGGCCAGCACGGCGTGGTACTGCGCGAAGTCCTCGCGCTTGCCGGCGGTGCAGCTGCCGCCGTAGGCGATGTCGATCTTCACCGGCGTTTCCAGCGTGGCCAGCGGCACGCCGAGACCGGGGTCGCCGGGGCGCGCGACCATCGGCGACAGGTCGGTGCAGTCGATGCGCAGCACCGCGGCGTAGCGCGCGCCGGGGTCGCTCTTCATCCACGGTTCGAGGGCGACCGTCTCGCCGCGCCGTCCGGCGATGAAGCGAATCGTCTCCGCGTCGGGCTCGACCAGGCCGGTGAAGCCGCCCATCTCGGCCGTCATGTTGGTGAGCGTGGCGCGGTCGTCGGTGGCCAGCGCGCGCAGCACCGGGCCGGCGAACTCGAACACCTTGCCGACGCCGGCGCCGGCGCGGATCTCGGGCCGGGCCAGCAGGTGCAGCGCCAGGTCCTTGGCGCCGCTGCCGGCGGGCAGCACACCTTCGAACTCGACGCGCAGCACCTCGGGCATCGTGAAGCGCACCGCGCCGCCGACGAAGGCCTTCGCCATGTCGGTGGTGCCGACGCCGAAGGCCACGCAGCCGAGCGCGCCGCTGTGCGGCGTGTGCGAGTCGGTGCCGACGACCAGCTGGCCGGGCCGCGCGTGGCGCTCGGCCACCAGCGCGTGCGAGATGCCTTCGCTGCCGGCATTGCGCTCGTCGCCGGCATCGAGCCCGGGCACCGCGTAGCCGTGGTCCTTCAGCCCGAAGCGGCGCACGAAGTCGCGGTGCGCGCGCGAAAGCTTCGCGACGCCCGGCACCAGCCCTTGCGTCAGGTGCACCGGGCTTTCGTGCACGTAGGACAGGTGGTCCTCGAAGCAGACGATGCTGGCGGGGTCGTGCAGCTGCAGCTTCTCGCCGAAGGCTTCGTCCAGCAGCCAGGCGGCCATGCCGGTGTAGTACTCGTGGATGAAGCGAAGGTCGGCGTGCACGAAGCCGCCTTCGCCGGCCACGTGCGCCCCGGCCAGGCGGTGGCGGTCGACGATCTTCTCGAACAGGGTGCGCGGGCGGCCGTCTTCTTGTGCGGGCGGCTCGGCCGGCGGCAGCGGGAAACGCAGCAGGCCGCCGGCGCGCAGGATGGCGGCCGCCAGCGCGTCGCGCCCGGCCAGCAGGGCTTCCAGGTCGATCGCTTCGCCGCGCTCGATGCGTTCGACGAGGCCGAAGTCGGTGCTGGTGATGAGGCCCAGGTTGTCGGCGTTCTGGCGGTAGATGCGCTCGAAGCTCTCGGCGATGACGAGCCGGATGCCCGCCGCGCGTTCGGCCACCGGGCTGTGCTCGCGCGAGCTGCCCTTGCCGTAACGCCGTCCGGCCACCAGCACCTGCACGCCCGAAGCGGCCAGCGCGCCGGGCCCGATGGGCCGCTCGCCGCCGGCCGTGAAGCCGGTGTGCGCGAAGCGGCCGAGCGCGGCGTCGAAGTGCACCATCGCGGGCAGCGGCGAGATCTCGTCGGTGGAGACGTCGTCGCGCAGCGCCGGCCGTTCGGCGAGCCTGTCGCCGGCCAGCTGCGCGCGCACCAGCGCGGGATCGGCCGCGAGCCACAGGACCCGCGGCGCGAAGGAAAGCCTCACTGCGCCTCGACGCCCGCCTTCTTCACCAGCGCCGCGAACTTGACCATCTCGCTGCGGAAGAAGGGCATCGCCATGTCGGCCGGGCCGACGTTGATGACGTTGCCCTGCCGGGCCATGGTCTCCTTCACCGCCGGGTCGTCGAAGGCCTTCACCACCGCGGCGTGCACGCGCTGCACCTCGGCCGCCGGCAGGCCCTTGGGCGCGATGACGGCGAACCAGGCCTCGACCACGTAGCCGGGCAGGCCCTGTTCGGCGAAGGTGGGGATCTCGGGCGCGGCGGCCACGCGCTTGTCGGTCGCCATGCCGATGGCCTTGAGCGCGCCGCTCTTCAGGTGCGCCTGCACGCTGGGCAGCGCGGCGGTGGCGAACTCGACCTGGCCGCCGATCAGGTCGGTCAGCATCGGGCCGACGCCCTTGTACGGGATGTGGCGCGCCTTCACGCCCGCTTCGTCGAGGAACATCTCGGCCGCCAGGTGCAGGATGGTGCCGTTGCCGCCGCTGGCGTAGTTCATCTCGCCGTTCTTCTGCTTGAGCAGCGCGATGAATTCCTTCGAGTTGTTCGCCGCCACCTTGGGGTTGGCGACCAGCACCACCGGCGTGTAGCCCACCACCGCGATGGGCGTGAAGTCGTCGGGCATCCTGAACGGCATGCTCTTCAGCACGCTGGGGAAGATGACGACGTTGTTGCTCACCACGCCCAGCGTCATGCCGTCGGCCGGCGAACGGGCCAGCGCCTGCAGGCCGACGATGCCGCCGGCGCCGGGCTGGTTGTCCACCACCACCGGGTGGCCCAGGGCGGTGGCCAGCGCGTTCTGCGCCGCGCGCGTGATGGCGTCGACGCCCGAGCCGGTGGCGTTGGGCAGGATGAAGCGCACGGTCTTCTCGGTCTGCCCGAAGGCGGGCAGGGCGGCGGCGGCGGTGGCCAACAGGGCAGTGCGGCGGGTCAGGGTCATGGTGTCTCGTCTCCGGGGTTTGTCGTTCGCCATTCAGGCGATGGTCTTCGTCTCGCGCAGGGCCTGGATCTCGGCGTCCGACAGGCCCAGCGCCGCCAGCACCTGCTGCGTGTGCTCGCCGCGCCGCGGCGGCTGCAGGCGCACGCCCAGGCGTTCGCCCGCCATCGTGATGGGAAACAGCGGCGCCTTCACCGCCTGCCCGGCGCGTTCGCCGTCGGCCACCTGCACGGCGGCCAGGCCGCCCGTGCTGTTCAGGTGCGGGTCGTCGATCAGGTCCTCGGGCCGGTTGATGGGCGCGAAGGGCAGGCCGGCGGCTTCCATGCGCGCCGCCAGTTCGGCGGCGCCGAAGCGCGCCAGCCGCTGCTGCAGCACCGGCAGCAGCGTGGCGCGCGCGCGCACGCGGTCGTTGTTGGTGGCCAGCGCGGGGTCGGCCTTCAGGTCGGGCAGGTCCAGCGCGTCGCAGAACCCCTGCCACTGCGCGTCGCTCACGGCGGCCAGGAAGATCTGCTCGCCGTCCTTCACGGTGAAGACGTCGTAGATGGCCCAGGGGCTCAGGCGCGCCGGCATCGGCGCCGCCGGGCGGCCGGTCACCGCGTACTGCAGCATGTGCTGGCCGACCAGGAACACGTTGTTCTCGAACAGCGCGCTCTGAACTTCCATGCCGCGGCCGCTGATGCCGCGCTGCACCAGCGCGCCCAGCACGCCGATGGCGCCGAACATGCCGCCCATGATGTCGTTGACGCTGCTGCCGGCGCGCAGCGGGTCGCCCGGGCGGCCGGTCATGTAGGCCAGGCCGCCCATCATCTGCACCACTTCGTCGAGCGCGGTGCGGTGGTCGTAGGGGCCGGGCAGGAAGCCCTTGTGGCTGGCGTAGATGAGGCGCGGGTTCTGCGCGGCGAGCGATGCGTAGTCCAGCCCGTACTTCACCATCGTGCCGGGCTTGAAGTTCTCGACCACGACGTCGGCGCTGGCGGCCAGGCGGCGCGCCAGCGCGGCGCCGGCGGTCTGGTGAAGGTCGATCTCGATCGCCTTCTTGTTGCGGTTGAACATCGGGAAGAAGCCGGCGCCGGCGCCCAGCAGGCGGCGCGTGCCTTCACCACCCACCGGTTCGACCTTGATGACCTCGGCGCCCATGTCGGCCAGCACCATGCCGCAGGTGGGGCCCATCACCATGTGGCTGAACTCGACGACCTTCAGGCCGGCCAGGGGTTGCGGTGCGCCGCTCATGCCGCGTGCTCCATCGTCTTCGGCAGCCCGGCACGCCAGATCGTGCCGTGCAGGGTCTCGCCTTCCAGCCACTGTGCCACCTGCGCGCGCAGGCGCAGCAGCGCGGCCATGTCGATGCCGGTGCTGTCGCCCATGCTGGCGAACATCCAGGCCACGTCTTCGGTGGCGACGTTGCCGCTGGCGCCCGGCGCGTGAGGGCAGCCGCCGATGCCGGCCAGGCAGGCGTCGAAGCGGCGGATGCCGGTCTCCCAGGCCGCCATCACGTTGGCCATGCCGAGGCCGCGGGTGTCGTGGAAGTGGCCGCAGGCCAGGCGGTCGCCGGCGACGCGGAAGGCGGCTTCGAAGAGGGTGCGCACGGCGCGCGGGTCGGCGTAGCCCACGGTGTCGGCCAGGCCCACGCGGTCGGCGCCGGCGTCGAGTGCGGCCTGCACGAGGCGCAGCACTTCCGAAGGTTCGACGCGGCCCTGGATCGTGCAGCCGAAGGCGGTGGAGAGTCCCACCTCCAGCAGGCAGGGCGACCCGGCGCCGTCGCGCAGCGCGCGAATGGCGGCGATCTCGCGCACCACGTCGTCGGGCGTCTTGCGCAGGTTGGCCAGGCTGTGCGCATGGCTGGCCGACAGCGGCAGCAGCATCGCGTGCGCGCCGCTGGCGAGCGCGCGTTCGGCGCCCTTGAGGTTGGGCACCAGCACCGAGACCGTGAGGCCGGGCAGCTTCAGCCCTTCGGCCACCAGCGCTTCGGTGTCGGCCAGCTGCGGCAGCAGGCGCGGCGGCACGAAGGAGCCGACCTCCACTTCGCGCAGGCCGGCGGCATGGGCGGCGCGCAGCCAGTGCAGCTTCCGTTCGGTGGGCAGGGTGCGGGCGATGCTCTGCAGGCCGTCGCGCAGGCCCACTTCGCGGATCTGCACCGCGGGTGTTGTCGTCTCCATGGCGCGCAACTCTAGACGTTCCGGCACGGCGCGAAAGCGGTATTTCGGAAGCTACACCGTTCCCGTTCGTCACGGCAGAATCGGCCCATGCCGCGCGCCTTCGACCCCGTGACGCTGCGCCTGTTCGTCGCCGTCTGCGAGGAACGCAACATTGCGCGCGCGGCGGCGCGCGAGGCGCTGGTGGCTTCGGCGGTGAGCAAGCGCATCGCCGCCGCCGAAGCCGCGGTGGGCACGCCGCTGCTGGTGCGCGGCCGGCGCGGCATCGCGCCCACGGCGGCCGGCGAAGCGCTGCTGCGCCAGGCGCGCGAGATCCTGGGCCAGCTGGAACGGCTGGACGCCGAGCTCTCGGCCTTCGCCAGCGGCGTGCAGGGCAGCGTGCGCGTGATGGCCAGCGTCTCGGCGCTGGCCAGTGCCTTGCCTGACGACATCGCGGCGTTCGCGGCGCGGTACCCGGCGGTGCGCGTGAGCCTGGAGGAACGCGTCAGCAGCGAGATCCTGCGCGCGCTGCGCGAAGGCAGCGCCGACCTGGGCGTGCTGTGGGACGCCGCCGGCCACGAAGGCCTGCACGCGCAGCCCTACCGGCGCGACCACCTGGCGGTGGTGGTGCATGCGGCGCATCCGCTCGCGCGCCGGCGCCGCGTGCGCTTCGAGGAGACGCTGGACCACGACAGCGTCGGCGTCGCCCCCGGCGGCATGATGGAGACCATGCTGCGCCGCCAGGCGGCGTTGCGGGGCCGCAGCATGAGCTATCGCCTGCAGGTGACCAGCCTGGACGCCGCCTGCCGGCTGGTGGGCGCCGGCCTCGGGCTGGCGGTGCTGCCGCTGGAAGCGGTGGCGGCGGTGGTGCAGGCCACCGGGCTGCGGCCGGTGCCGCTGGCCGAGCCCTGGGCCGAGCGCCGCTTCATCGTCGCTTCGCGGCCCCTGTCCACGCTCTCGGCCACCACGCGATTGCTGGTGCAGTCGCTCGCAGACGCTGCACGCTGATACCGTCGGGGCGGGAACTTCCCGCCGCGGCGCCTGTCGATCCTGGATTCGTCCGCTTGCGGGCCCCTCATGGGAGACGCCATGACCCAAGACATGACCGCGGGCGAGATGCGCCCGCCACCTCCGCAGCGAAATCGCCGGCCCCTGCTGTGGCTGACGTTGGGGCTGGTGCTGGCGGCCGCCGTGGGCGCGGCGGCCTGGTGGTTGCGCTCGCAGGCGCCCCCGGCGCCGCCCCCGGTGGTGGCGGCGCCGCCCATGGAGCCGCCGTCTGCGCTGCCCACACCCGCCCCCGCCCCCACGCCGGTGGCCGAAGCGCCGCAGCCCGAGCCGCCGGCCGCCCCGCAGCCGCTGGCCGCCGACGGCGTGCGCCCGGCGCTGGAAACGCTGTTCGGCAAGAAGGCGCTGGCCACGCTGCTGCAGCCCGACGACTTCGTGCACCGCTTCGTGGTCACGGTGGACAACCTGGCGCGGCCGCACGCACCGGCGCCGCACTGGCCGGTGCGGCCGACCGACGGCCGCTTCACGGTGGTCGAACGCGCCGGCGCCGCCTTGGTGAACCCCGACAACGCGGCGCGCTACACGCCCTTCGTGCTGCTGGCCGAGAAGACCGACAGCAAGGCGCTGGTGGCGCTGTACGTGCGCCTGCTGCCGATGCTGCAGCAGGCCTACGAGGAGGCCGGCTTCCCGAAGCAGCGTTTCCACACCCGGCTGCTGGCGGTGGTCGACCACCTGCTCGCGGCACCGCAGGCGCCCGAGCTGATCCCGGTCCACCTGACCGAGGTGAAGGGCGACGTGCCTTCCACCCGCCCGTGGCTGCGCTACGAGTTCGCCGACCCCGACCTGGAAGCGGCGAGCGCGGGCCACAAGATCATGGTGCGGGTGGGCGCGGTGAACGAACGGCGCCTGAAGGCCAAGCTGCGCGAGCTGCGCGCCGAGCTGCAGCGCGTGTCTTCTGAAGCGGCCCCACGCTGAGTACCATGGCCCTTTCGCCACGCCGCCGGAGGGCCGCCATGAACGCCGACACCGCCGCACGCCGGCGCGCCTTCCGCGCGCTGCACGACAGCGGCTGCTTCGTCATTCCCAACCCCTGGGACGCCGGCAGCGCGCGCTGGCTGCAGCACCTGGGCTTCAAGGCGCTGGCCAGCACCAGCGCCGGTTTCGCCTGGAGCCAGGCGCGGCCCGACAACGGCGTCACGCGCGAGAGCGTGCTCGCCCACCTGCGCGTGCTGGTCGCCGCGACCGACCTGCCGGTGAACGCCGACTTCGAGAACGGCTTCGGCGCCGACCCCGCCGGCGTGGCCGAAAGCGTGAAGCTGGCGGTGGCCACCGGTGTCGCCGGACTGTCGGTCGAGGACAGCACCGGCGACGCGGCGCGCCCGCTGTTCGAAGTGGCCGAGGCGGTGGAACGTCTGCGCGCCGCGCGCGCCGCCATCGACGCCACCGGCGGCGACACGCTGCTGGTGGGCCGCGCCGAGGGCTTCCTCGTCGGCCGGCCCGACCTGGGCGAAGTGGTCGCGCGCCTGCAGGCCTATGCCGAGGCGGGCGCCGACTGCCTCTACGCGCCCGGCATCAAGACGCCGGAACAGATCGCGGCCGTCGTGAAGGCGGTGGCGCCGAAACCGGTCAACCTGCTGCTGGGCGGTGCCACCGGCGTGACGGTGGCCCAGGCGGCCGAACTGGGCGTGCGCCGCATCAGCGTGGGCGGCGCGCTGGCGCGCGCGGCCTGGGCCGGCTTCATGCGCGCCGCGAAGCAGATCGCCGACGAAGGGCGCTTCGACCTCCTGGCCGAAGGGGCTTCGGGGGCCGAGCTCAACAAGCTCTTCGGCCGCTGATCCGGCTCACTCGATCGCGTACAGCCGCCCGTCGGCGCTGCCCACGTAGACCACGCCGCCGGCCACCAGCGGCGAACTGAAGATCGAACCGACGCTGCCCTGGCGGTCCACCGCGACCGCGGTCTTCTCGCGCCAGCCCGAAGGGAACAGCCAGCCGCCGTTGAAGCGACGCTCGTTCGTCAGCACCCAGCCTTCGTTGGCCTGCGAGGCTTCGGTGCGCCAATCCCAGCGCAGCGCGCCGCTGGCGACGTCGCGCGCTTCCAGCGTGCCGTTGAGCACGCCCAGGAACAGCGTGTCGCCGGCCACCGAAGGCGATGCGAAGTGGAACGCCGTGCTCTGCTGCTGCCACAGCGGCCGGCCGCTCGCCGCGTCGAGCGCGTGCACCAGGCTCGAGTCCGAGGTCGCGAAGTAGACCCGCCCGCCCGCCACCGCCGGCGAGGCCACCACCCAGCTGGCGCCGGTGGCAAAGCGCCAGCGCTCGCGGCCGGTGGCGGCGTCGATGGCGTACAGGTTCGAGTCGCGGCAGCCCACGTAGACCACGCCGCCGGCCACCGCGGGCGAGGACTGGAAGCCCACCTGGTTGTGGATCAGATCGTCGGTGCCGGCGTGGAAGCGCCAGCGCTCGGCGCCGGTCCGGGCGTCGAAGGCGAAGAGCCGGCTCGCCCAGTTGCCGACGAAGACGGTGCCGTCGGCCACCGCCGGCGACGCGTGCACCACCTCACCGGTGTCGACCTTCCAGCGCAGGGCGCCGCTGGCCGCTTCGAGCGCGTAGACATGGCCGTCGCCGCTGCCGAAGTAGACCGTGCCGGCGGCCACCGCGGGGCTGGACAGGTAGACGTCGAAGGGGTCGGCGTAGGTCTGGCCTTTCGGCTGCAGACCGTGCAGGCCGCGCGCCTCGAAGCGGCGTTCGCCGCCGGTGGCGAACTTCCACAGCAGGCCGCCGGTCTTCTCGTCGACGGCGTAGAAACGGCCGTCGTAGCTGCCGAAGAAGACGCGCCCGCCGTCCACCGCCGGGCTGCTGGCGACCGGGCCGCCGGTGCGCACGCGCCAGCGCTCGCGGCCGCTGGCCGCTTCCACCGCGTAGAGGTTTCCGTCGTCGCTGCCGAAGAACAGCACGCCGTCGTGCAGCGCGGGGGTGGAGACGATGCGCTCGCCGGTGGGAAAGCTCCACTTCACGCGCGTGAAGCGCTGCGGCGCCGGGCCGGGTTGCACGCCCGTGTGCGCAGGGTCGGCGCGGAACTGGGTCTGGGCGTGGGCGCCGACGGCCAGCGCGGCCAGCAGCAGGAAGCAGGCGGCCTTCACGAGCCGGCTCCTTCGCGCACCAGCCGCAGCGGCACTTCGATCGGCCCCTGCTGCAGCGTGCCTTCGATGACGCCGGCGCCGACGCGGCCTTCGATCACGAGGCCGAACTCCGACGACTCCAGCGTCAGGTAGACCGGGCCCTGGGCGACGCGGTCCACCGGCACTTCGTTGCGCCGCTTGCCCACGATCACCAGCGTGGCGGTGGCCGGCTGGGTGGCGGCCAGGACCAGCGTCACCTCGCGCGGGACGCCGCCCAGTTCGTAGCGGCCTTTCCAGGTGCCGGCGAGCGCGGGCGCGATGGGCGTGCTGGCGGGCGCCGGCGTCACCTGGGCGGCCCCGGTGCGCGTGAGGACCAGCGGCGCGCTCCAGCCGCCCTGGCGGAAGCTGCCGGCCAGGCGGCCGTCGGCCGCCAGCGCCAGGTCCAGCGCGGCGGCCGGGCCGGAGGCGCCGAAGGCGGGGATCGCGGCCGCCAGGCTGGCGCTCACCCGGCCGGCCTCGAACCGCAATTCGCGCAGCGGTGCCCCGCTGACGCCGCGCCCGGGCAGCGTGACCGAGCCGCGGCCGTCTTCCAGGTCCAGCACCACCGCCTGCGGCGCGCCGGGCACCACGGCGCGGCCCTCCCAGCGGCCGTCCAGCGGGGCCGCGCCGGCGGCCGTGGCGGCCAGCGCCAGCATCGTCGTCAGGGTTCGAAGCGGCATCACCAGGCTCCCGCGGCCCCCCAGGGCCGACGCGCAAGGTAGCGCGCCGCGGGGCCACCTGTGCCCGCCGTGCGACGAAACCCGGCTTTGCGGGCATGGCCCGGGGTTAGATTCGCCGCTTCGCCCCCAACTGCCGCCGATGACCGATTCCGAAACCCGCGTCGACACCCTGCCCAACGGCGTGCGCGTGCTCAGCCTGCGCCAGCCGGCGCTGGAGACGGCGGCCGTCAGCGTGTTCGTGCGCACCGGCAGCGCGCACGAGTCGCGCGCCGAGAACGGCCTGTCCCACTTCGTCGAGCACATGGTGTTCAAGGGCTCGCGCACGCGCGACGCGCGCGGCATCAACCTGGACGCCGAACGCCTGGGCGCCGAGGTCAACGCCCACACCGACAAGGACCACACCGCCTTCCACATGCGCGGCATGGCGGCGCACGCGGGCGAGTTCGTGCGCATGCTGGGCGACATCGTGTGCGGCCCCACCTTCCCGGCGGCCGAGATCGAACGCGAACGCCAGGTGCTGCTGCACGAATGCACCGAGGACGAGGACGACCCGCTGTCCACCGCCTTCAAGCTGTTCGACAAGGCCAGCTTCGGCGCCCATGGCGCGGCGCAGGCGGTGATCGGGCCGCGGCGCAACATCGAACGCTTCACGCGCGAGGCGCTGGTGGCGCACGTGGCGCGCCACTTCACCGGCGCCAACCTGGTGGTGGGCGCCGCCGGCGCGGTGGACCCCGAGGCGCTGGCACGAGCGGCCGAGGGCGCCTTCGGCGCCTTGCCGCGCGGCGATGCCAACCTGCTGGGGCCCGCCGCCTGGGATGGCGGCATCGGCACGAAGCGCATCGAAGGCAGCAGCCAGGCCCACGTGGTGCTGGGCTATCCGGTGCCGCCGGCGACCGCCGACGACCCGCGCGCCGAGCTGGCGGCGGCGATCTTCGGCGAAGGCATGAGCTCGCCGCTGATGGACAGCATCCGCGAACAGCGCGGACTGGCCTACTACGCCGCCTGTTCGGCCGACGTGCTGGAGATGTGCGGCCAGTTCGTCGTCGAGGCCAGCACGGGGCCGAAGCAGATCGACGAACTGCTGGCCGAGGTGAAGCGCCTGCTGGCCGAGCAGGCCGAACGGGTGGCGCCGGTGGACCTGGAACGCGCGCGCCACCAGATCCTGGTGCGCCGCCTGCGCGACCGCGAACGCCCGCACCGCCGGCTGGAGGACGCGGCGCTGGACCTGTTCGCGCTGGGCCGCGTGCGCGACCATGCGCTGCAGCGCGAACGCATCGCGGCGCTGGACGGCGCGGCGATGCGCGCCTTCTTCGAAACGCTGCTCGCGGCGCCGGTGGCGGTGGCGCTGGCCGGCGAGCTGCCGCGGGCGGCGAGCGAGCGCGTGAAGGAAGCGCTGGGGCTGCGCGCCTGAATCAGGCCGTGCGGATGACCGTGATCGTCTCGGTGCCGCTTTCCGGCAGCCACACCTCGCCCGGCCGGCCCAGGATCTGGCGCACGTCGGCCGACTCGCGCGTGAAGGGGAAGCTCTCGAACTGCTCCTTCGCGGGGTCGAAGCGCAGCATCGCGTTGGCGCCCCAGTCGCTGCACCAGACGAAGTCGCGCTCGTCCACGTAGACCGCGTAGCAGCGCGGGTTGGCGCCCGGCAGCTTCCACTGGCGCCAGGCGGCGGCGCCGCGCCCGCGCGGGTCGTGCATCGACAGCTGGCCGCTGTTCCATTCGCTCACCCAGATGCGGCCCTGGCTGTCGCTCCAGACGCGGCGCGCGCCCTGGCGCGGCGTGGGCGGCTCCACCACCTGCGACTGGCCGCTCCGGCGGTCGATGCGGGCGATGAAGCTGCCTGCCAGCGAGCACCACCACACGTCGCCGGCCGGCGTGCGGCAGATGCCGTAGGGCCCGCGCCCGCGCGGTGCGTCCTGCACCGTGACCTGGCCGCTCTTCACGGCCACCTTGCCCACCACGCCGCTCTGGCCGGTGAACCAGCAGTCGCCGTCGCCGTCGAAGGCGCAGGTGTTGAGGTTGGCGTAGGGCGTGCCGGCGGGCAGGCGGTACAGGCGCAGCTCCTTCGAAGGCCAGGCCACGCGCACGATGGCGTTCTGGCCGCCGTCGGTGACCCAGGCCGTCCCGTCAGGGCCCTGCACCACGCCATGCGGCGCCGAACCTTCGCCCAGCGGCAGCAGGTCGACCTGGCCCGTCTTCGGGTCGAACCAGCCCAGGTGGCCGCTGCGCTGGGCGGTGAACCACACGCCGCCGTCGGGCGCGGGCGCCACGTCGTGGATGCCGGTGCGCGCCGCGGTCTTCAGCGGCCAGCTCTGGATGCCGGTGACACGCTGCGCAGCGGCCCCGAACGGCGCGGCGGCGGCGCTGGCGATCAGGGCGCGGCGCAGGCGGTCGGTCATGGCGGGGCCCCTTTCGTTCCGGTCCCCGATGGTAGGCCGCTTCAGGCGCCGAACATCGACAATGAGTGGTATCCGTGATCCGATTCCACCAGCGCATAGCCGGCGGCGGCCCAGCGCAGCGCCAGCGGCTCGGGCGGCGGCCGCGCGCCGGCGGCCTTGCGCGCCAGCGTCACGTGCGGCCTGAAGGGCCTGTCCTCCACCGGCAGCGCCAGCGACCGCAGGCGTTCGGCCAGCGCGGCGTGCAGCGCGGCCAGGGCCGGTGGCGTGACCAGCGGTTCCAGCAGCGCCAGTCCGCGCGGCCACTGGGCGGCGCGGCCGAATTCGATCTCGAACGGCTTCACCGGCACCTGCACGGCGGTCTGCACGGCGGGCAGGCGCGTGCGCGGCACGGCGCCGATGAAGTGCAGCGTGAGGTGCAGCCGGTCGTCGGGCACCACGGCGGCGCCGGGCGGCCAGGTCCAGCGGTCGCGCCAGGCGGCAACGGCGTGGCGCGTGGCTCGGTCGGGCCAGAGCGCGAGGAACAGCCGCGCCTGCGCCGGGTTCATCGCCTGGCTAGGACGCCTTGTCCGGACGCGGCTTGCCGCCGGGCCGCGGCGGGCGCGGGCCGCGGTCGGGGCGCGGGCCACGGTCCGGCCGCTCGCGCCGGTCCTGCGGGCCGGGAGGGCCGTGGCGCCCTTGCGGCGGGCCGCCGCGGCGGGGGTCGTCGCGCCGCGGGTCGCGCGGGGTTGCGGCGGCCGTTCCTGGCGTTCGGCGCGCGCGCGCGTTCGAGCAGCGCCTCGAGTTCGGCTTCGGCGATCTGCTTCAGGGCGCAGAAGTTGGCGCGCGTGAGCGTGCTGGTCTCGAAGGCGCGCAGCAGCTGGGCGCGTTCGCGGCGGGCGGCGAACTCGGCGTCCTGCGCCTGGCGGGCCTCCTGCTGTTGCTGGCGTGCCTGTTCGCGGCGCTGCTCGCGGTGCTGTTCGCGCGCGGCGGCCTTCTTCGCTTCGACGATCTCGCGCCGGCGCAGCAGTTCGGCTTCGGCCGCGGCCTTGTGTTCGGCCGCCACCTCGCCCGAAGGCTGGCCGTCCAGGTCGAAGCGTGTGGCGTGCAGCGCCAGGCCCTTCAGGTAGGCGGTGCTGGTGGTGTGGCGGTGCAGGAACAGCGAGAGCGTCTTCTTGCCGAACTGGCCCGGCGCGCGTTCCTGGATGTCGGCCTGGATGCGAAGCTTGATGGGCTTGAGCGGCGGCGGGCCGAACAGCGCCGGGAACAGCGCCGCCAGGCGGGCCGCGCACTCGGCGGGCGACAGTT
This sequence comes from Rubrivivax sp., assembly GCA_044224175.1. Taxonomy (GTDB): domain Bacteria; phylum Pseudomonadota; class Gammaproteobacteria; order Burkholderiales; family Burkholderiaceae_C; genus Rubrivivax. The sequence goes on from JBGAKY010000021.1 coordinate 17,396, forward strand.
CGGCGGGTTGCGGCTCGGCGGGCGCCGACGCTGCAGGCGGCGCTGCCGGGGCCTCGGGTTCGGCTTCCGGCGGCGGGACGTGTTCTTCGACCATGCGGCGATTGTCGCCGCTGAAGGGCTCAGCCCGCCATCGTCTCCGGCTTCGTGCGGATCAGCTCCAGCACCTGCGCGGCCTGCGGCTGCGTGCGCGCCGCCCAGTCGTCGAACCTCGCCTTCGCGGCCGCGCCGTAGCGCTTGTGCAGCCACCAGCCGGCCCAGGCCAGCAGGCCCAGCGTGGCCAGCGTCTTCGCGGCACGGGCGAAGGCCACCAGCACCGCGATGCCCATGCCCAGCGCGACCCACTTCACCCACCAGACGCCGTGGAAGGTCATCGAGTTGATGAGCGCGCACAGGCCGACGACGAAGATCGCCTTGAAGGGCATCACGACCGCGTCCACCAGGTTGCGGATCGGGCGGGTGACGAAGCGGATCGGGTTCACGTGCGGTTCCTTTCGTTGCAGGGCGTCGCCATGGTGTCACCGCCGGACCCGCCTGTCAGGGGGCATGCGACCTGCTGCATGGGGGAGGCGCGAAACGTCGGCAGCGTGGTGCCAGCGGCTAGCATGCGGCGCCCATGCGCGCCTTCGCCCTGCCCGTTCTTGCCGCCCTGGCCGCCAGCGGCGGTCCGGCGGCGGCCCGCATCGTCGCCGTCAGCGTGCAGAAGGTGCAGCCCTTCGCCGAAGGGCGATCGTTCGGCGACGCCGGCCCTTACGAACGCGTGACCGGCGTCGCGCGCGGCGAACTGGACCCCTACGACGCGCGCAACCGCGCCATCGTCAACCTGAACAAGGCGCACCGCAACGCCGAAGGGCGGGTGGAATACCTCGTCGACTTCGACCTCCTGCGGCCGGTGAACGGCGGCAACCGCAAGCTGCTGTTCGATGTCACGGACCGCGGCCGCAAGTCCGTGCTGAACGGGGAGCTGGACGGCGCGGCCGCCGACGCCGGCAATGCGCTGCTGCTGCGCCAGGGCTGGACGATCGCCTGGACCGGCTGGGACGCCGGCGCGCCGCGCGCCGGCGGCGGCCTCTCGATCCAGGTGCCGGCGGTGGCGATCACGCGCACCGTGCGCGAGGAGTTCGTTTCCGGCACGCGAGCGCCGGCGGCAAGGGAGTTCCGGCTCAGCCACGAGACCGCGAGCACCTCGCAGGCCGAGACGCGCGTCACCGTGCGCCGGCGCGAGGGCGACGCGCGCGAGACGCTGCCGCCGGACCGGTGGTCCTGGGTCGACAGCCGCACGCTGCGCATCGGCGGCGCCGGCCCGCTGCCCGGCGCGCTGTACGAAGTGCACTACCCGGCGCGCGAAACCCCGGTGCTGGGCATCGGATTCGCCGCCACGCGCGACTTCGTGAGCTGGCTGCGCCACGAGCGCGTGCGCCCCAACCCGGCCGGCCACGGGCTGCGCAGCGTGCTGGCGCTGGGCATCTCGCAGGGCGGGCGCTACCTGCGCGACCACGTCGCGCAGGGCTTCAACCAGGACGAGTCCGCGCGCAAGGTGTTCGACGGCGTGCTGGCGCACGGTGCCGGTGCCGGGCGCGTCTTCCTGAACGCCGAGTACGGCATGCCCGCGCGCACGGCCACGCAGCACGAGGACCACCAGTATCCCGAGTTCACCTTCCCCTTCTCGGCCGCGAAGCTGGAAGATCCGCTGGCCGGCGGCAAGCCGGTGGCGCTGCTGCGCGGCGACGGCTTCGACCCCCTGCTGGTCGAGGTGAACACCTCCACCGCGTACTGGCAGAAGGGCGCCTCGCTGCTGCACACCGACCCGCTGGGCACGCGCGACGTGGACCTGCCCGCCGGCGCGCGCGCCTACCTGGTGGCCGGCACCCCGCATGGCGGCCGCGCCGGCCCGGGCACGGCGCGCGGCCCCTGCGCCAACGAACGCAACCCGCACCACCCGGCGCCCGTGCTGCGCGCGCTGCTGGTGGCGCTGGACCGCTGGGTCAGCGAAGGCGTGGCGCCGCCGCCTTCGCGCGTGCCCACGCTGGCGGCGAAGACGCTGGTGGCGCCCGACAACGCCGCCTTCCCCGCGCTGCCCGGGCTGCAGGTGGCACGCGCCGGCCACGAGATCGCGCCTTTCGGCGACTGGGTGAATCCCCGGCCCGACCCCGCGAAGCGCTACCGCGCGCTGGTCAGCGCGACCGACGCCGACGGCAACGAGGTGGCCGGCATCCGCCTGCCCGACATCGCCGTGCCGCTGGCCACGTACACCGGCTGGAACCTGTACGCGGCGCCCTTCCCCGAAGGCGAGCTGTGCGACCAGGAAGGCAGCGTCCTGCCGCTGGCCGCCACGCGCGCCGAACGCGACAGGACCGGCGACCCGCGGCTGTCGATCGAGGAGCGTTATCCCCGCCATGCCGACTACGTGGCGCAGGTGAAGCAGGCCGCCGCCGACCTGGTGGCGGCGCGCCTGCTGCTGCAGGAGGACGCCGCCGCCTACGTGGAACGGGCGGCCAGCGAAGCGGTGAAGAAGCGCTTCGCCAAATAAGACATGCGCCGCGCCGGCGGCGTGCGAGCGGTTGTCACTGGTAACGCCTGCACCGCGTGCGCTCGTGAGAATGGGTGCGCCATGAAGCAGAACATCACCGCGCGCGGCCGCCTGACCGCACTGGCGCTGCTCGCGTTGCTGGCGGCCTGCGGCGGCGGCGGTGGCGAAGACCCGGCGCCGGCGGCCGGTGGTGCATCGCCATCGCCGTCGCCGTCGCCTTCGGCTTCGCCAGCGCCGAGTCCGTCGCCCGGCCCTTCACCCACCGCCGACGTCAGCTGCGGCCTGGCCGGCTACCAGGCCGAGATGCTGTCGCGCGTGAACGCGTACCGCGCGGCCGGCGCCAGCTGCGGCGTCAACGGCAGCTTCCCGCCCGCACCCGCGCTGGCCTGGAACAACGCGCTCACGCAGGCCGGGCTGGCCCATTCGCAGGACATGGTGGCGAACAACTTCTTCTCGCACACCGGCTCGGGCGGCAGCAACGCCGGCCAGCGCATCACCGCCGCCGGCTACACCTGGCACGGCTGGGGCGAGAACATCGCCGCCGGCTACCCCAGCGTGCAAAGGGTGGTCGACGGCTGGATGGCCAGCGACGGCCATTGCGCCAACCTCATGAACGCCAGCTTCCAGGACATCGGCGTGGCCTGCGTGCGCGGCGGTGCGTCCAACACCTATCCCAACTACTGGACGATGGACCTGGCCCGGCCCTGACGGCGCCGCCAGGCCAGGCCGCCCAGCCCGGCCAGCGCCAGCGCCAGGCTCTGCGGTTCGGGCACCGTGCCACCGGGCGTGCCGGGTGCTGCGGTGTCGTACGAAAGCGCGAAGTTGCCGGCGGTGCCCGCCAGGCCGAGCGGGTCGCCGATGAAGGCGTAATAGCCGCGCTCGAAGCCGCGCGTCGTGCCGGTGGCCAGCAGCGTGTAGACGTACGAGACGGTGTCGCCCTCCAGCAGCGTGCCCAGTGCGATGTCGGTGGAGACGGCGTCCAGCGTCCACTCGGGGTTGTAGTCGTCGCCGGACCTGGTGAGCTTGTTGGAGAGCAGGTCGTTCGTGATGACGATGTCGGCATAGTTCGCGTAGGTTCCCGACCCCAGCGGGATCTGGTACTCGTCGGCCCGCATGCCGTACTCGAAGCTGCCGCCCCGGACGGTGCTGCCGTCGGCATGCGTGATCACGCTGCTGAGCGTGACCAGGGTCTGCGCCGACTCGGCCTTGCTGGGACCGTCGCGGTTCGGGGCCACGCCGATGAGGCCGACCACGAGCGAGGGGATCTCCAGGTGCAGCTTCAGCGCGGCGGCCAGCGTGCCGTTGTAGGTGAAGGACTGCTGCAAGGTCGCCTGCGCCACCAGCTGGCCGGTGGCCGTGGGGTCGACGAGCGAGCCCGGCCCGGCCAGCCAGCTGCTCACGCCGACGCCCATGTTGCCGTCCGACTCCGACAGGGCCGAGGCGAAGGAAGGATTGATCGCCGTCGAATGGCCCGAGAAGTTGTTGCCGCGCGTGGTGTACAGCAGCTCCGCCGACTCCTTGGGGCTCGTGCCGGCGCCCGGGGGTCGGCTTGGGCGGCGCTACAGGCCAGCAGGGCCACGGCGAGCGCCAGGTGGCGAGCAGGGTTCTTCATCGATTCGTCTCTCCGGAAGAAGGCACCGTCGGATCAACGGGGCCTGGTGGTGAGGACGAGCCCTCACGCGGGACGCGGCCACGCCGGTGCACCACGAACGTGGGGGGATTACAGTGCCGCCCCATGGCAGACCCGATCCGACTCATCTCCTCGATGGCCACGCGCCAGCTGCTGGCCGAACTGGTGGCGCAGCACACCGCCGCCGGCGGGCCGCCGGTGCAGTGCGAAGCCGTGGGCGGCGTCGACGCCGCGAAGCGCGTGCAGGCCGGCGAAGTCTTCGACGGCGTGGTGCTGGCCTCGAACGCGATCGACCAGCTCATCGCCGCCGGGCGCGTGCAGGCCGGCAGCCGGGTGGACCTGGTGCGATCGGGCGTCTCGGTGGCGGTGCGCGATGGCGCGCCCTTGCCCGACATCGGCAGCGAAGCGGCGGTGAAGGCCGCGGTGCTGGCCGCGCCCACGCTGGCCTACTCCACCGGCCCCAGCGGCGTGGCGCTGCAGAAGCTGTTCGAACGCTGGGGCATCGCGCAGGAGATCGCGCCGCGCATCGTGCAGGCGCCACCCGGCGTGCCGGTGGGCAGCCTGGTGGCCGAAGGGCGCGTCGCGCTGGGCTTCCAGCAGCTGTCGGAGCTGATGCACCTGAAGGGCATCACCGTGGTCGGGCCGCTGCCGCCGGAGATCCAGATCCTCACCGTGTTCTCGGCCGGCGTGGCCGCCACCTGCACGCAACCCGAAGCGACGCGCGCGCTGTTCGCCTGGATGGCGGGCCCGCAGGCGCTGGCGGCGAAGCAGCGCAACGGCATGGACGCCGCCTGAGCGCCCCCTGATGCGGCCGCTGCTGCTGTTCGTCCACCTGGCCGCCGCGATGGCGTGGATCGGCGGCATGTTCTTCACGCTCTTCTGCCTGCGCCCGGCGGCCATCCAGACGCTGCCGCCGCCGCAGCGCCTGCCGCTGATGGCCGCCGCGCTGGCGCGCTTCCTGCGCGCGGTGGCGGTGGCCGTGGTGCTGATCCTCGCCTCCGGGGGTGCGCTGCTCGGCAGCCCGCAAGGCGCACCGGCCGGCTGGCTGGCAATGGCCGTGCTGGGCGTCGTGATGAGTGGCGTCTTCGTCGTCATCCGCGCGGTGCACGCGCCGCGGCTGCAGCGCCACGTGGCGGCGGCCGAGTGGCCGGCCGCGGCGGCCGCGCTGGAAGGCCTGCGCCGGCTGGTGGCCCTGAACCTGGTGCTGTCGGTGGCCACGGTGGCGGCGGCGGTGGCCGTGCGCTGATAGGCTTTCGACCCCATGCGCAAACCCCTTCTGGCCGCGGCCTTGCTGGCCGCCGGCGCCTCGCTGGCCCATGCCGACGACGCCGACCCCTGCGTCGACTTCTACGGCTTCGTCAACCAGAAGTGGCTCGCCGCCACCGAACTGCCGCCCGACCGCGCCCGCATCGGCAGCTTCGACGCGCTGCGCATCGGTGCCGCGCGCCTGCTGGAAGGGGCGCTGAACGAAGCCGCGCGCGACCCCGCCGCCGAGCCGACGCCGGGCCGCCGCCTGGTCGCCGCCGACTACGCCGCCGGCATGGACGAACGCACGATCGAAGCGCGCGGCGTCGCCGCGCTGGCGCCCTGGCTGGACCGCATCGCGGCGCTGCAGACCGCGGCCGACCTGCCGCCGCTGCTGGGCGCGCTGGCGCGGCTGCAGGTGGCGGCACCGCTGCAGGTGTTCGTGGCGCCCGACGCGAAGGACAAGCGGCGCTACGCCATCAACGTGCGCCAGGGCGGGCTGGGCCTGCCCGACCGCGAGGACTACTTCGACGAAGGCGAACGCGGCCGCCGCCTGCGCGCGGCCTACCGCGGCTACGCCCGCCAGCTGCTCGAAGGCGTGGGCGCCGCGCCCGACGACGCGGCGCTCGACGCGCTGATGGCGTTCGAGAAGTCGCTCGCCGAAGCGAGCCGCCCGCGCGTGCAGCAGCGCGACCCGGTGGCCAGCTACAACCCCTTCACCGCCGCCACGCTGGCCGCGCAGGCGCCCGGCTTCGACTGGGCGGCCTGGCTGGCGGCCTATGCCGGCGAAGCGGCACGCGGCAATCGCGGCGTCATCGTCGGCGAACCCGACTTCGTGCGCGGCCTGGCGCAGCTGGCGAAGAGCACGCCGCCGGCCACCTGGCGCCACTACCTGCGCGTGCGCCTGCTCGACAACCTGGCGCCGCGGCTGCCCCAGGCCTTCGAACGCGCCTCGTTCGAGTTCCACGACGCCACCGTGCGCGGCCTGCGCCAGCCGCCGCGGCGCGCCGAGCGGGTGCTCAACTCGATCGGCTTCTCGCCGGTGGGCGAAGGGCTGGGCGAGGTCTACGTGGCGCGCGCGTTCTCGCCGAAGGCGCAGGAACGTGCGCTCGCGCTGGTGGCCGACCTGCGCAGCGCGCTGGCCGCGCGCATCGACCGCCTGGACTGGATGAGCGCGCCCACCAAGGCGCGCGCGCAGGCCAAGCTGCAGGCGCTGGTGCCCAAGATCGGCCGCCCGGCCGAGTGGCGCCGCTACGAAGGCCTGAAGCTGGCGCGCGACGACTACGCCGGCAATTCGCTGGCGGTGGCTGAATGGCAGACCGCCGAACGCCTGGCCGAACTGGACCGGCCGGTGGACCGCAGGCGCTGGAACACCAGCCCGCACATCGTCAACGCCTTCGCCGGCGGCCTGAACGACATCACCTTCCCGGCCGGCATCCTGCAGCCGCCCTTCTTCGACGAGAACGCCGACGACGCCGTCAACTACGGGGCCATCGGCGCTGTCATCGGCCACGAGATCACGCACCACTTCGACGACCGCGGCCGCCGCTTCGACGCCGACGGCAACCTGTCCGACTGGTGGACGCCGGCCGACGACGCCGCCTATCGCGCGCGCGTGGACCGCGTGGCGGCGCTCTATGACGGCTTCGAGGCCGCGCCCGGCCACCGCGTGAACGGCCGCCTGACGCTGGGCGAGAACGTGTCCGACCTCTCGGGCGTGCAGATCGCGTTCGACGCGCTGCAGATCGCGCGCCGGCGCAGCGCCGCCAGGGACGACGATCGCGCGGCGGCGCAGCGCTTCTTCGTCGCCTACGCCACGCTGTGGCGCAGCAAGCAGCGCATCGAGGCGGTGATCAACCAGGTGCGCACCGACCCGCATTCGCCGGGGCCCTTCCGCGTGCTGGGGCCGCTGGCCCAGACGCCGGCCTTCGCGGCCGCGTTCCAGTGCAAGCCGGGCGCGCCGATGGCGGCGGCGCAGCCGATCACGGTGTGGTGATCACGGCCGGGTGGCGCCGGCGCGCCAGCGTTCGCTGAACGCGGCGGCGTCGAATTCGGCGCTGCTGTCGACCACCAGGGCGAGGCGCGCCTCGTCGTCGCCCAGCGCTTCCTGCACGCGGGCCAGGTGCTCCAGCACCGCGCCGTCGGCTTCGGAAGCGTCGCCCTGCCGCGCCGCCACGCGCGCGCGCAGAACGCTCATCGGCGCCTGGCAGTCGAGGATGGCGAAGGGCACGCCCTGCGCGGCGGCGAAGGCGCCGGCCGCGTCGCGCTGCGAACGCCGCAGGTAGGCCGCGTCCAGGATCACCGGCAGCCCGGCGGCCAGCGCGGGCGCGGCGCGGCGCAGCAGTTCGGCGTAGGTGCGTTCGGTGGTGTCGGCGCCGTACAGGTCCAGCCCCTGCGCGCGCGAGTCGTCACGCGCGGCCAGGCCGGCCAGGCGCTTGCGCTCGACGTCGGACCGCAGGCGCACCGCGCCCGCCGCTTCCAGCAGGCGTGCCGCGCAATGGCTCTTGCCCGAACCCGGCAGCCCGTGCGTGACGAGCAGCCGGGCTTCCTGCCGTGCCGCCAGCGTGCAGGCGAGGCCGAAGTAGCGCGCCAGCGGCGCCGCCTGCTGCTGCAGCGCGGCCACCTCCGCGCGCACCGTGGCGCGGTAGGCCAGCGCGAAGGCCAGCGCCGGCAGGCCGGCGTGGTCGCCGGTGGCTTCCAGCCAGCCGTCGAGCAGGCGGAACGCGAGGTCGCGCCGGCCGTGCGCGGCCAGGTCCATCACCGCGAAGGCGATGTCGTCGGTGATGTCGATCCAGCGCAGGCGGTCGTTGAACTCGATGCCGTCGAAGGCGAGCGAGTCCTCGCCGTCGACGAGCAGGTTGCGCAGGTGCAGGTCGCCGTGGCATTCACGCACGAAGCCTTCCCGGCGGCGCGTCTCCCACAGCGGGGCGAGTGCGTCGGCGCGCTGCGCGAACCAGGCCTGCAGCGCGGCGCGCGCCGTCTCGTCGACCGCACCCTGCAGCGCTTCGCAGGCTTCGAGCGCTTCGCGCCGGCGCTCGGCGGCGCTGCCGAAGGGCGAGCCTTCGGGCGCGCGCGCCGCCGTGGCGTGGAAGGCGGCCAGGCGCGCCGCCAGGTGGTCCACGTGCACCGGCCGCAGCGTGCCGGCGGCGAGGCGCTCGCTCCACAGCGCGCCGTCGGCGAAGCGGCGCATGCGCACGGCGTATTCCAGCGTCGGGCCGGTGCCGTCGAGTGCGGGCGCGTCGGCCGGGCCGGTGATGCGGCTCAAGCCCAGGTACAGCGAAGGCGCCAGGCGCGCGTTCAGGCGCAGTTCCTCTTCACAGAAGGCCCGGCGCGCCGGCAGGCTGCCGTAGTCCACGAAGGGCAGCCGCACCGGCTTCTTGATCTTGTACGCGTGCTGCGGCGTCAGCAGCACGTGCGAGATGTGGGTCTCCAGGTGCTGCACGGGCGTGCCCAGCCGCGCGGCCAGCGCCGCGACCACCCGGGCCTGGACCTGGACTGCATCTTCGCCGTTCATGTCTGCACACTAGCGCAGAGGTCCTGTGCCTGCTTGACCCGGCGCAAGCGCCGAACCCGGGCATGATCACAGACGATGCCCGTCACCCGCCTGCACCTTGCCGTCCGCGACCGCACCGCCCACTGGAGCCCGGGCGCGCGCGGCATCGCGTGGGCGGCGGGGGCGGGGCTGTTCTTCGGGCTGCTCAACGCGATCATGCGCTCGCTCACGCTCGAGCTGCACCCCTTCCAGGCCCAGTTCCTGCGCTACTTCTTCGGCCTCGTGGTGCTGCTGCCGCTGCTGGCCAGGCGGGGGCTCGCGGCCTACCGGCCGCAGAACCTGGGCGCGCAGTTCACGCGCGGCGCGGTGCACACGGTGGGGCTGTGCATGTGGTTCACGGCGCTGCCGATGATGCCGCTGGCCGACACCACCGCGATCGGCTTCACGACGCCGCTGTTCATCATGATCGGCGCGCTGCTCTTCTTCAAGGAACCGATGCGCTGGGAACGCTGGCTGGCCACTGCGCTGGGCTTCACCGGCGTGATGATCGTCGTCGGCCCGCGGCTCTCCGGCAGCGGTGGCGCCTGGCACCTGCTGATGCTGGCGTCGGCGCCGGTGTTCGCGGCCAGCTTCCTGCTCACGAAGGCGCTCACGCGCACCGAAAGCGCGGGCGTCATCCTGCTGTGGCAGGCGGTGGCGATCACGATCTTCAGCCTGCCGCTGGCGCTGCTGCACTGGCACGCGCTCACGGCGTCGCAGTGGGGCTCCTTCGCGCTCTGCGGCCTGCTGGGCAGCAGCGGCCACTACTGCCTGACGCGCAGCTTCGCGGCGGCCGAGATCTCGGCGACGCAGTCGGCCAAGTTCCTGGACCTGGTGTGGGCGGCGCTGTTCGGCTTCCTCTTCTTCGGCGACCTGCCGCAGCCGGCGGCGGTGCTGGGCGGGGCGCTGATCTGCGGCGCCACGATCTGGGTCGCGCGGCGCGAGTCGCACGGACCGCAGGGCGCTACGAAAGACGCCCCAGCAGCTTCGGCAGCGCGTTCGCCAGCATCGCCAGACCCGACAGCGTGAGCAGGCCCAGCACGATCTGCCGGAATGCCTGCGGGCTGATGCGCGTGTACAGCCGCATGCCGGCCAGCGCCGGCACCAGCAGCGCCGGCAGCACCACCGCCATGGCCGGGAACATGGCCGGCTGCACCTGGCCGCGTGCCAGGTAGGCCAGCAGGGTGGCCGACAGCATCGCCAGGTTGAAGTTCTGGATCACCGCGCGCTGGCTGTCGCGTTCGTAGCCGCGCAGCGTGCACCACAGCGTGGGCACGGCGCCGGTGAAGCCGCCCAGCGGCCCCATCAGGCCGCCCACGGCACCCGCCACGCCGTCGGCCACGCGGCCGCCCACGGTGAGGTGCGGCAGGCGCGAAGAGAACAGCATCGCCGGGCACCACAGCGCCAGCAGCCCGCCGACGAAGGCGCGGAACGTGACCGTGTCCACCCGCGGCAGCAGCCACAGGCCGATGGGCAGGCCGAGCAGCCCGCCCACGATGAAGGGCAGCACGCGCTTCGCGTCGAAGCCGCGCCGCACCGTGAAGGCCGCCAGCATCTGGCCGCTCAGGCCCCCGAAGACCGCCAGCACCGCGGCCAGCTGCGGCGGCAGCGCCCAGGCCCAGAAGCTGAGCGCCACCAGGCTGAAGCCGAAGCCCGACAGGCCCTGCACGAAGCCGGCGCAGGCGGCGCCCACGGCGATGAGCCAGAACGATTCGATCATGGCGCCGGCGGCGGTCCCGCACGCCAGCGCCAGGCGGCCAGCAGCGCCAGCGCCACGATGCCGGCGCGCATGCCCCAGGTCAGCAGCGCCGGCGCCACGAGCGCCGTGCCGGCCGCGGTGAGCACGGCGGCGCCCAGCGCCAGCAGCGCGGCAAGCTTCAGCAGCCGCGGCTGCAACGCCAGCGCGCGGCGCGCGGCGGTGAAGGCCAGCACGCCCAGCACCGCGAACGCGAGCGCGACCAGGCCCCATTTGCCCAGGCTGGCCACCAGCACGTCGTGCGCGGTGGCGTCGGCCAGCACGACGCGCTGGAAGTCTTCCAGCGCGCGCCCGGTCATGCCGTTCTCGGCGATGTCGAACAGACCTGCCGCCACCGCTGGCGCGCACAGCAGGTGCGGTGCCGCCGCGTGGCGCACGCCGGCCCGGCGGGCCAGCGCCAACGTGAACAGCAGCAGCAGCCCCACGTAGCCGGGCACCAGACCGACCGAGTCGACGAACAGGTTGCAGCGCAGCGTGCCGTAGCCCGGGCCGGTGCCCTGCTCGTGGGCGCCGATGCCGCACAGCGCTTCGCCAGGCTCCTGCCAGCGCTTCAGTTCGGCTTCGAAGCGCGCCGCGCTGCCGGCCACTTCCAGCGGCACGATGTCGCTGCCGCCGATGCGAAGGAACGACAGCAGCACGGCCGAGGCCACGGCCCACACCAGCAGCACCGCCAGCACCCGGCGGCCGTGGTCCCGCTGGGCGCCGCCGTTCACGAAGCCCGCTTCCCGCAGTGGTTGTCGCCGTCGCCGAAGCGCTTCACCGCTTCGGCGGCCACCGACTTCGCGGCGCCGTCCAGCGTGGCGCGCACGCGGTCGGACAGGGCCCAGCCCAGCGGCGCGTTGGCGGCGTCGGTGTCGACCTGCACCGCGACGTCGACGACGCGCACGCCGCTGCGCGCCAGTTCGGCGCGTGCCGCCACCGCGTGCGAGCCGCGTGCCGCCGCCAGCGCGCCGACCACGGCGGTGATCTCGGGGGCCACGCGGCCGGGCTCGACATCGCGGTCCAGCTTCTGTTCGCACAGCGGCGAAGCGGCGTTGCGCACCAGCAGCACCAGCGGCTGGAAGCGGCCGGGGAAGTCCTTCTGCAGCTGCAGCACCAGGTCCATCACGGTCTGCGCGCCGGAGTTGTCGAAGTAGCCGCCGTCGACGAGGCGGAAGGCGCGCGGGCAGCCTTCGGGCGCGCCGCTGCTGGTCACGGTGCCGGCGGGGCTGATGACCGGGAAGCGCGCGCTGTGGTGCACCAGGCCGGCCAGCGGCTGCGCGCGCGTGGCCAGGTCGCTGCGCATCGCCGGCAGCGCGTTCAGGAACAGCCCGTCGCGCCGGCAGTCGGTGTCGTCGCCGCCGGCGAAGGGCGCCAGCACGGCGCGCTGGCCGGTTTCCACCACGGTGGCGTTGAGCAGCAGGCGCGGCAGCGTGGGGCAGTTCGCGTACAGGTCGTCGAGCGTGCGCTCGAAGGGGCGGCCGGGCAGGTGCGCGAAGGCGCGCTGCCAGGCGTCTTCCATCGTGCGGGAACGGTCGAAGGCGTCCACCGGAAACGGCAGGAAACGCTGCAGCAGGTCGTAGTAGAAGATGCCGGCCACGGCCGGCGCCACGAAGTCGGCGCCCAGCGAGGTGGTGGCCAGCGGCCGTTCGGCCGCGCTGCGCGCGCTGGCGGCCTCCTTCGCGGCCGCGGGGCAGTATTCGACGCGGTGCGACATCACCCACGCGGCCACGCCCAGGCTGCCGCCCGAGACGCCCGAGAGCGCGTACAGGTTGTGCGCGAACAGGTCGGGCGCCTTCCAGGCCAGCTGCTGAAGCACCGCGGCCGTCCAGTAGGCGGCGCGGATGCCGCCGCCTTCGCTGGCAACGAACAGCACCGTCGGCACGCCGCCGTCGGCCGGGGCCTTCACGGTCTTCAGGAAGGTTTCGAAGTCCTGCTTCAGCGGCGGGCGCAGCGGCGCGCCGGAGCGTGCCAGCGTGGCCACTTCGTGGTTGTCGTTGAAGGCGCCCAGCACCACCGCGCCCAGCAGCACCCACACCGCCAGCGGCGGCAGGCCGCGGCGCAGCGGCCAGTAGGTGAGCACGAAGCTGCCGAAAAGGTTGATCGACGCCAGCGCCAGCGCCGCCACCGCCGCCGCGCCGATGACGCGCGGCAGTGTGACGCGGAACATGAACATCATCGCGCCGACCACGAGCGTGAGCACGATGCTCCAGACGATGACCCGCAGCGTGAGCGCGGGCGTCGCGTCTTGCTGGCGCAGGCGGCCGGGGTCAGCGCCTTCGCGCCCCGGCAGCGCCGCCAGCCAGCCGCGCTGGCGCAGCGCCACCAGCAGGTCGCCGCGCCACGCGAAGGCGGCCAGCAGCAAGGCGGCGGCGGCGCCGAAGCCCAGGGCCCAGGCATGGGCGCGCGACTCGTGACCGCCGCCGCGCGTCCACAGGCCCACGGCCACCATCGCCAGCGGCAGCGCACCCATGAGGCGCGGCAGCCAGCGCTGACCCCAGCCCGGCGGGTCGGGCAGCGGCAGCGCGGGCAGTTCGGCCAGCAGCAGCCAGCGCATGGCGTACCAGACCGACAGGCCCAGCAGCACGCAGCCCGCGCCCAGGAACAGCAGGCCGGCGATGCTGTGGCCATGCTCGGCGACGTCGGCAAACTCGATCAATGCCACCAGCACGTCGCGCCCCTGGTCGCTGTACACGAGAGCCCCCAGCACCGCCACGCAGGCGAGCGGGAACATGCAGCGCACCGCGCCGCGCAGCAGGTTGGCGAAGAAGTGCGCGACCGTCGACACGCCCGCGCCTTCAGCGTTGCAGCAGGTGCTGCGTTTCCGGGTGGCGCCGCATGTACACCGCCACGTAGCTGCACAGCGGCCGCACGCGCAGGCCTTCGCGGTCGGCCCATTCGAGCGCCGCCTTCACCAGCGCGGCGGCGATGCCGCGGCCCTGGGCGGCGGGCGGCACCTCGGTGTGGGTGAACTGCGCCTCGCGGCCATGCAGCCGGTAGGCGCACACGGCCGGCCGGCCGTCGACGTCGGCCTCGAAGCGCGAGGCGGCCTCGTTGTGGACGACGACGGTGGGCGTCATGCGGCCTTCAGGCGCTCTTGCCGCCGAACAGGCGCGACAGCCAGCCCTTGAACACGGTCCACAGCAGCGCCAGCGCGTTGAGTTCCTTCACCGGCTGCGGCGCGGCCGGCGGCGCGGCGGCCGGTGCGGGCGCACCGGGCGCGGCGGCCACCGGCACCGCGGCGGCGGCGGCGCGGAAGTTGTCGGCGAACTGCGCCAGCATGGCGTCGGACACCGGCACCAGCAGCCGGCTGCCGAACTGCGCCAGCTTGCCCGAGACCAGGATGGTGGCCTGGCCCGTGAGCACGGCAGCCCCGCCTTCGCTGACGACACGCGCTTCCAGCGTCGTCTGCGCCGACGAACCGGCCTTGTCGGCGCCCTTGCCCATCATCCTGAGCATGCGCGCGGCGGGGTCCAGGCCGAGCAGTTCGATGTCGCCGCCGAAGCTCATCATCGCCGGGCCGACCTTGCTCTTCACGGTGCCCTTGAAGTGGGTGTCGTCGATCTGCTCGGTGATCTGCGCCCCCGGCATGCAGGCGGCCGTGGCGCGGATGTCCGAAAGCACGGCCCAGGCCTGTTCGGCGCTGCATTCGAGCGGGTAGCGCTTGTCGAGCTTGACTTCCATGGGGGACCGATCTTAAGGGTGGCGGGTCGCGGGCCTCGGGCCTCAGGGGCGGAGGGGCATGGGAGTCGAACCCACCCGGCAGCGCATGGCGCCACCCACCGGGTTTGAAGCCCGGCCGATCCACCGGGATCGTTTCCCCTCCGTGAAACCGATTGTCGTCATGCCGCGACTTCGAACAGACGGCTGTCGCTGCGCAGGCGGTGCACGTCGCCCACGCGGCGCAGCAGGCCGATGCGGTCCAGGTATTCCAGGATCTGGATCGCGCGCTTGCGGCCCAGCTGCGTGGCGTCGCGGAACGCCGCCGCGGTGACCTCGCCGCCGTGCGCGGCGGCCAGCGCGCGCGCGATGCCGCCCAGCCGCGCCATCGTGGCCGAGGGCAGGTACAGGTCCTTCACCACCTGGTGCAGTTCGCCGCGCTGCGCCAGCCGCGCCAGCGTCACGCGTACCAGCGGCTCGGATTCGGCGCCGTCGCGCGCCAGGTCGCGCACCCAGGCGCCTTCGAAGCCGCAGGCGGCGAGCGCCGGCCCCGTCTTCTGCGCGATGCGCTCTTCGGTGGCCGACAGGCGCACGCCATGTTCGGGCAGGTGCACGAAGGCGCCGCGCTGCAAAACGCGGCCTTCGGCCTGCAGCGTGGCCAGCAGCGCGCGCCACAGTGCCTCGGGCAGGCGCGGCAGCGCCAGCCGGCGCAGGCGCGCGGCGTCGGGGCCGGCTTCGTCGGGGTGGGCGGCGTGGAAGGCGGCCAGCGCGGCCAGCGCCTGCAGGCGCGCCGCGGCGGCATGGGTGTCGGCCAGTGCCCAGTCGGCCTGCGCGTCGGTGTGGTGCAGCGTGCCGGCGGGCAGCGCCGGCAGCGTGCGGCCCTGCGCGGCGGCGTGGCGCTTGAGATCGACGCCGCCGGGCGCGGCGGCCAGCAGTGCGGCCAGGCGCGCCGCGGCGTCGGGCAGGGCCGTTGCGGCCAGCTCGGCCAGGCGCTGTTCGGTGCGCCGGTAGCGCACCGGCGCGAAAGGGTCGAGCACGCGGCCGCCGGCCAGCGTGCGCGCGGCCGCGGCGTCGCGCAGCACCACGGGGTCGCCGGCCCAGGCGCCCAGCCGTTCGCGCAGCACCAGCTGCACGCGGCCGGTGGCGCCGGGCGCGAGCTGCGCCCCGTCCAGCACGGCCACGGTGCCCAGGACGGCGGCCGAGCCCAGGTGCACGTGCACCGGCGTGCCGCTCTTCAAGGGCTTGCCTTCGCCGGCCCAGAGCGTGAGCGTGGCGTCCAGGCGGTCGGTGGCCAGCGCGGCGGCCGGTGCCACCAGCCATTGGCCGCGTTCGACGTCCTGCTTCTCCAGGCCGGCCAGTGCCACCGCGCAGCGCTGGCCCGCGTGTGCCCTGTCCACCGGCTGGTTCTGCGCGTGCAGGCTGCGCACGCGCACCGATCGGTCGCCAGGCACCAGGCGCAGTTCGTCGCCCACCGCCACGCGACCGGCGTGCACGGTGCCGGTGACCACGGTGCCGACGCCGCCGAGCGTGAAGACGCGGTCCACCGCAAGCCGGAAGGCGCGTTCGTCTTCGGCCGGCGCGCTGGCGGCGCGCGCGGCGGCGAACAGGTGTTCGCGCAGCGGCTCCAGCCCCTGGCCACTGGCGGCCGAGACGGCGAACACCGGCGCGCGGGCGAGCGTGCTGCCCTGCACCAGCGCCTGCGCTTCCTGCGCCACCGCTGCCAGCCGCGCCGCGTCCACCCGGTCCGCCTTGGTGACGACGACGGCACCGTTCGACAGCCCCAGCAGCGACAGCACCGCCAGGTGCTCGCGCGTCTGCGGCATCGGCCCGTCGTCGGCGGCCACCAGCAGCAGCGCGTGGGCGATGCCGGTGGCGCCGGCGATCATGGTGTGCACCAGCCGTTCGTGGCCGGGCACGTCGATGAAGCCGATGCGTTCGCCGGCCCCCGGCACTTCGAGGAACGCGTAGCCCAGCTCGATGCTGATGCCGCGCGCCTTCTCTTCCGGCAGGCGGTCGGTGTCCACGCCGGTGAGTGCCCTCACCAGCGAGGTCTTGCCGTGGTCGATGTGGCCTGCGGTGCCGACGATCATGGTCTCAGGCGCGCAGTTCCTTCGCGCTGATCGTGTACCTGAAGGCGTCGGGCGCCAGCTCGTCGAAGCGGCCGCTGTCGTTCTCGCCGTTCGGGTACATCAGGAAGGGCAGCGTGGACTTCGCGGCGCTGCCGGGCAGCGTGATGTCGTGTCCGGTGTTCCAGCCCACCCAGTTGCCTTCCCAGCGGCCGAAGAGCGCGGCGTTGACCGGCGCCACCAGCGGGTGACGCACGTCCTTGATCCAGTTCGCGGTCTCCTGGCGCATGACCTTCAGCACGTCGGCCGGGTCCATCGCGACCCATCCATGGGCCTTCAGGAAGACTTCGGCGCGGCAGTGCTGGGCGCCCTTCAGGCCGGCGCTGTTGGCGCCCAGTTCCTTGTAGCCGAAGGCCGAAGGCGCGAGGCGCAGACCGTAGATGTCGCGTGCCGGCACGCCGCTGGCGCGGCACAGGCCGACGAAGAGCGCGTTCAGGTCGGCGCACTTGCCGCCCAGGTTGCCGGTCTCCAGCATGGCCTTGATGTCGCCGGTGCCGCAGCCGCGCGTCCTGGGCTCGCGGTAGGAATGGGCCACCACCCAGTCGTAGAGCGCGCGCACCTTGTCGACGTCGGTCTTCGCGCCCGCGGTCGCCTTGCGCGCGGTGTCGCGCACGATGCCGTCCAGCGGCAGCAGCTCGGTGGGCGCCAGCGCGGCGCGCAGCACCGCCGGGTCCTCCTTCGCGGCACCCTGCTGGTCCCACGCGACGGCGCGGCTGCGCGTTCGCACGCGGCTGGTGACGCTGAGCACCGGCTTCGTGACCGCCGGGTCGAAGACGGCGCTGAAGATGCGCACGCCACGGGTCGGGTCGCTGGCCAGGCGGGCCTGGCTGGCGTTGCCGGTCCAGCTGGTGGCCATCGTCTGCTGCCAGTCGGTGTCCAGGTCGGGCACCGGCAGCCACAGGCGGGTGCTGCCCTTCACGTCGGCCACTTCGACGCTGGTGGTGACCTCGAAGGTGCGCCAGGGACCGACCTGCGGGTCGAAGCGGCGCTCCTGCGCGAAGGCGGGCAGGGACAGCGCCGGGCACGCGGCGGCCGCCTTCAAGAGGGTGCGACGGCGGAAGGTGGGCTTCATCGATGGGTTCCTGGTGGGCGGAAGAAGGGTCAGAGCAAGGCGGCGATCCAGCGCCGCGCGTCGGCGCTGCCCCAGTCGACCTCGCCGGTCACGCTGAAGGCCGCGCGGCCGTTGCGGCCGATGGCGACCGTGGTGGGAAAGACGCGCACGCCGAAGGCCTTCGCGGCGCCGCCGTCGCGGTCGCGCAGGATCGGCAGCGAGATCGGCCACTGCGCCAGGTAGCGCGCGACGGCGTTGTCGGTCTCGCGGAAATTGACGGCCTGCACCGTGAGGCGGTCCTTCGCGTGGCGTTCGGCCAGCAGTTCGAGCGAAGGCATCTCGGCGCGGCAGGGCTCGCACCAGCTGGCCCAGAAGTTGACGAGCACCACCTGGCCGCGGGCGTCGGCCAGGCGGAAGGGCGGGCCTTCGAGCGCGGGCAGTTCGAGCGCGGGCGTGGGGCGAGAAGCGGGCCAGGGCACGGGCTGGGGCTGGTCCTGCGCGCGCAGGGCCAGCGGCGTGGTCGCGAGCAGGGCAAGCGTGGCGCGGCGCGTGCTCATGCCAGCGCCTCCTTCAGCGCCGGCAGCTGCGCCACGAAGGGCGCGGCGTCTTCCAGGCCACGCAGGTCCAGCAGCAGGCGGTCTTCGGCGATGCGGCTGATCACCGGCAGCGGCAGCGCGCGCAGCGCGGCGGCCAGCTGGTCGAGCGCGCGCCCGCCACCCTTCTTCTGCACCGGTGCGAGGGCGAGGCCGGCCGAAGGCAGCCGCTCCACCGGCAGCGAGCCGCTGCCGATCTGACCCGACAGGGCCGCCACCCTGGCCGTGAAGCGCGGTGCCACCGCGGCCGCCACCGCGGGCTGCAGCCGTTCGGCCAGCGCGCGGATCTCGCCTTCGGGCCGCGTCAGCAGGCGCAGCGTGGGCAGGTCCTGCGCCAGCCGTTCGGGCCGCAGGTACAGGCGCAGCGTGGCTTCCAGCGCCGCCAGCGGCAGCTTGCTCATGCGCAGCGCGCGCTTCAACGGCAGGTTGCGGATGCGGCCGACGGCCGCCCGGGTGCCGACGATCAGGCCGGCCTGCGGGCCGCCCAGCAGCTTGTCGCCGCTGAAGGTGACGACGTCGCAACCGGCGGCCAGCTTGTCCTGCGGCGTGGGCTCCGGCGGCAGGCCCCATTCGGCCAGGTTGACGAGCGCGCCGCTGCCCAGGTCGCTGGCCATCGGCAGGCCTTTCGCGTGCGCGATGCCGGCGATGACGCCTTCGTCGACCGACGACGTGAAGCCGTGCACCGCGTAGTTGCTGGTGTGCACCTTCATCAGCAGCGCGGTGCGCTCGCCGATGGCGCGTTCGTAGTCCTGCGGGTGGGTGCGGTTGGTGGTGCCCACCTCCACCAGCGTGGCGCCGGCGGCGGCCATCACGTCGGGCATGCGGAAGGTGCCGCCGATCTCGACCAGCTCGCCGCGCGAGACCACGACCTCGCGCCCCTGCGCCAGCGCGGCGATGGTGAGCAGCACCGCGGCGGCGTTGTTGTTCACCACCGTCGCCGCCTCGGCGCCGGTGAGGGTGACGAGCAGTTCCTCGACGTTGGCATCGCGGTCGCCGCGGCTGCCGCTCTCGAGGTCGTACTCCAGGTTGTTGGGTCCGGCCATCATGGCCAGCAGGTGCTCCAGCGCCGGCTCGGCCAGCACTGCGCGGCCCAGGTTGGTGTGGATGACCGTTCCGGTGAGGTTGAGCACGCGGCGCATGCGCGGCGCGAGCTTCGCGTCCACGCGACGCCGCACCTCGGCGGCGAGCGCGTCCAGCCCGGTTTCGGCCTTGTCCAGCGCGCCGGCGAGCGCGCGTTCGCGCCAGGCCGCGAGCAAGGCGCGCGCACTGTCGGTCACCAGCGTGTGGCCGTGCAGGCCGACCAGCGCGCGCACGCTCTCGTGACGCAGAAGGCGGTCCAGCGCCGGCAGGTCCCTGGCCTGGGCCTTGGAACCGTCGACGACGGATTCGGTCGGCCGCGCCATCAGGACGCTCCCGGTGGCGGTGGCGGGGGTTCGGGTGCGCCGAAGAGCCGCATCAGCTTGTGGCCGTGGCGCTGCTGGATCTTCAGGTCGTGACCGCAGGACCCGCAGGCCCCGGACTGGATGGCGGCCCGCCGTGCCCGCCGGGCGCCCGCCACGCCGCCGACGGCGCCGGCGGCGAGCTCTTCCGGGGTCATCACGCGGACGGTGGCGGTGCTCATCAGGGCGCGCATTGTCGTTCCTTCGACCAGCCCACGCAGACCAGGCCGATCAGGGTGGCGATGCGCATCCGCAGCGCCGGGAACAGGCCTTCGAACCTGGGCCGCCAGGCCATGTTGCCGGCGACCCGCATCACGGCGATGCAGCCGACCATGGTCCGGAAGATCACTTTCTGGCCGGCGTCGAACATGCCCGAAGGGACTCACGGCACCGAAGAAGCGGGCGCCCCGGGGGCGAGGCTGCAACCCCATGGCGCCGCTGCACCAACCCGGAAATCGCCGCTCCCGCCCTACTGCGGGCCAGCGTGCCGCGACAAGTCGTCGCGCAGGGGCTGGTGGTGCCTGGGACAAACCCGATGCGGCCGACTCCGGCGCCGGAGCAGGACGAACCTTCAGCAAGTCTTCAGTTTGGCGCCTGGCGGCGCCCTACGATGAACCGGGCCAGGCTCGGCCTTGAGGCCATGGGCGGTCAACCAGTTGGGAGGCGGAAATCATCAGCGAAGCATTCGAACTTGACGGTCACACCGTCCAGGTGCAAGCGGTTCCCGGCACACGCGGCTGGCAGTGGCGCTACTCGATCGATGCCGAGGCGTGGATCGATCAGGGCGCGCACCACCCGCGCGCCACAGGCGAGGCGGCGATCACGGCAGCACGCATCGCCGCGGGGCTCGCGCTGCGGCAGCGCCGCGGGCAGGATGGGGAGCGCGGGGCTTAGCGGCCCGCGCGCCCGCTAGCGCGACGCGGCCGAGGCCGGCGCGCTGGGCACCACGATGCCCGGTGCGAGCGGGATGTCTTCGGCCGCCGTGACGCCGGTGACGAAGTAGCGCGTGTCGCCGAAGCAACTGGTGGGCAGGCCGACCTTCTGTTCGTAGTGCAGCGCGACGCGCTTGCCCATGAGGCGCGTGATCTGGGCGGCGACGGCGTCGTCGCGCACCGTGAATTCGAACTTCTCGGGTGCGGCGCCGGGCATGGAGACCAGCGCGAGCTCACCCTCCCAGGTCTTGCAGATCCAGCCCTTGTCACTGAACTTCTGGACCCAGCCGGCGCGCTCGCCGCTGGAGTAGCTCCAGGAGAGCGCGGCCCAGAAGTAGGCCGCCAGCAGGACGACCAGCGAGAGCAGGGCAAGGACGAGGCGCATCACGGCAAGGGCTCGGGAAGTGAGGCTGACGCGAAGGATTATCGGGCCGCTTGCCAGGCCAGCGCCGCTGCGGCCAGGTCTTCCAGCGCCGTGCCGACCGACTTGAAGAGCGTGATCTCGCCATCGTTGCGGCGGCCCGTCGCGGCGCCCTTCACCAGCGCGGCCAGCGTGCCCTGCAGCGCGCCGCGCGCGAACGCGCCCTCGGCCTCGGCCCGCAGGCAGTCGCCCGCCTTGGCGAGCGCCTCTTCGGTGTCGACGAAGACGCGCGCACGGGCGAAGGCGCGACCGTCGGCTTCGCGCATGGCGGGGGTGAAGCTGCCGACCAGGTCGAGGTGGGCACCTGCGGCCAGCCAGTCCCCCTGCACCAGCGGCACTTCGGCCAGCGTCGCGCAGCTCACGATGTCGGCGGCGCGCACCGCGGCTTCCAGGTCCGTCGCGACGCGGCCGCCCACGCGCGCCGCCAGCGCGGCGGCACCGGCCTCATGGCGGTTCCACACCCACACCTCGGCGAGGCCGGGGCGCACGGCACGCATCGCTTCCGGCACCAGCGAAGCCACGCGGCCGGCACCCACCACCAGCAGGCGGCGGGCGTCGGCGCGGGCCAGGAACGAAGCCGCCAGCGCCGAGGCGGCGGCGGTGCGGCGGGTGGTGATCTCGCTGCCGTCCAGCAGGGCCAGCGCCACGCCGGTGGCGGCGTCGAAGAGCGCATAGCTGGCGTTCACCGCCGGCAGGCCGCGCGCGCCGTTGCCGGGGAAGACGTTGACCACCTTCACGCCATAGAGGCCGCCTTCCTGCCAGGCCGGCATGAGCAGGCTGGTGCCGGCGTCGCCGATGGCGTGCACGTGGCGCGGCGGCACCGTGGCGCCGGCCGCGAACATGGCGCGCAGCGACTCCACCAGCGCCGGCAGCGGCAGCCGCGCGCGCGTGGCCTCGGCGTCCAGGACGAGCATCAGAAGCCCGAGCCGGGCTGCGCCAGGTAGGCCAGTTCCTCGGCGCTGCTGGCGCGCCCCAGGATCGCGTTGCGGTGCGGGAAGCGGCCGAAGCGGCGGATCACGTCGCGGTGGCGGTGCGCGTAGTCCAGCGCACCGGCCTGGCGCGGGTCTTCGGCCGCGAGGGCGGCGAACAGGCGCACCGCCTCGTCCTGCGCCGCCGGCCACCAGCGCCTTCGCGATCGACAGCGCGCGCGCGTCGCCGGCGAAGGCGCGCGCCGTGCCGCGGAAGAGGTTGCGCGTGAACTGGTCCAGCAGCAGCAGCAGCGCCAGCGGCGCGGCGCGCCAATCGGCGTCCAGCCGGTCTTCGAGCGCGGCGTCCACCGCGGCACCGAAGCGTTCGCGGATCAGCGAGTCGAACGCGTCGCTCTTGCGGAACCACTCGGCCCGCGGCGCGTGGGGCGGCGCGCCGAACCAGAAGTCCAGCGCGCCTTGCGGGGTGGCGTCTACTTGGTCCCCGCGCGGAAGCTGGTGAAGATGCGCGTCTGCACGCGGCGGATGTCCTGCGGCACGGTGTCCGGCGGCGTGAGCTTCTTCAGGTCGGCCGGCGAGAGGAAGATGGTCGGGTTGTCGGCCACTTCCTTCTTCACGAACTTCTTCGACGCCAGGTTGGGATTGGCATAGAAGACCTTGTTCGACAGGCTGGCGTGCACCTCGGGGCGCAGGATGTAGTTGATGAACAGGTGCGCGTTCTTCGGGTGCGGCGCGTCCTTCGGGATCGCCATCGAGTCGAAGAAGATCGTCGCCCCCGAAGGCGGGATGAGCGCCTGGATGTCCTGCCCGGTCTTGGTGTCGATGGCGCGCTGGCGCGCGATGTTGATGTCGCCCGAATAACCCAGCACCACGCACAGCGCGCCGTCGGCCAGTTCGTTGATGTAGCCGGAAGACGAGAAGCGGGTGACGTAGGGGCGCGCCTTCATCAGCACGTCGCGCGCGGCTTCGTAGTCCTTGGCGTTGCGGCTGTAGGGCGGCTTGCCGGCGTAGATCATGGCCACCGGCAGCACCTCGGAGGCCGAGTCCAGCAGGTTGACGCCGCAGCTCTTCAATTTGCTGGCGTATTCGGGCTTGAAGATCAGGTCCCAGGGATTCGCCGGCATGGTCATCGCGCCCAGCGCGGCCTTCACCTTGCCGGTGTTGATGCCCACGGTGACGAAGCCCCAGAGCCAGTCGACCAGGTACTGGTTGCCGGGGTCGACGGCGGCCATCTGCTCCAGGATGGCGGGGTCCAGGTTCTTCCAGTTCGGCAGCAGCGAACGGTCGAGCTTCTGGAACAGGCCGCCTTCGATCTGCATCTTCGCGAAGTGCGCGCTCGGCACGACGATGTCGTAGCCGGTCTTGCCCGCCACCAGCTTGGAATGCAGGATCTCGTTGTTGTCGTAGTTGTCGTACCGGACCTTGATGCCGGTTTCCTTCTCGAAGTTCTTCAGCGTGTCTTCGGCGATGTAGTCCGACCAGTTGTAGACGTTGAGCACCTTGGGCTCGGCGTTCTGGGCAGCGGCGCAGAAGGCGCACGCGGCCAGGGCCAGCGCGGCGAGGGGGCGGAAGGCTTTCATGAGAGGGGTCCTCTGGGGGGAAGGCAGCACGAGAACGGTTCAGGCCGGATTTTCGCCGACCGGCGGCGCCCCTTCGCGGCGCCCGAACATGCCCCAGCCTTCCATGGTCATCACGGTCTCGCCGCGCTGGTTGAAGACCTCCCAGCGCGAGAGCATCAGGCCCACGTGCGGCTTGCTGGCCATGGGCCGCGCGTCCATCACCTTCAGGCGCACCGAGATCGTGTCGCCGGCGTAGACAGGTTTCAGCCAGCGGATGTTGTCCAGCCCGGGCGAGCCCAGGCTGGCCGCTTCCAGCAGGTAGGCGTCGCACATCATGCGCATCGCCAGCGCGCTGGTGTGCCAGCCGCTGGCGCACAGGCGGCCGAAGAGCGAACGTTCGGCGGCGTCGTCGTCCAGGTGGAAGGGCTGCGGGTCGTAGCGGCTGGCGAACTCGATGATCGCCTCGCGCGTGACGAGCGTGGCGCCGAACTCGCGCACGTGGCCGACGGGAAAGTCTTCCCAGTAGTAGCGGGGGGGCATGGCCGGCAGCATACTTCGCGCCACTTCGGCCATCACCGCAACCGACACATGACCGCTCTCGTCATCGGACTCCTGCTCTTCCTGGGCGTGCACTCGGTGCGCGTCTTCGCCGAACCGACGCGCACGCGACTGCGCTCGCAGATGGGCGAGAACGGCTACAAGGGGCTGTACACGCTGGCCTCGCTGCTGGGCTTCGCGCTCATCGTCTGGGGCTTCGGGCAGGCGCGGCAGCAGCCGGTGCCGCTGTGGGCGCCCATGCTGTGGGCGCGCCACCTGGCTTCGCTGCTGATGCTGCTGTCGTTCGTCCTGCTGGCGGCGGCCTACGTGCCGCGCAACGGCATCAAGGCCAGGTTGCACCACCCGATGACGCTGGGCGTGAAGACCTGGGCCCTGGCGCACCTGCTGGCCAACAACACGCTGGCCGAGGCGCTGCTGTTCGGCGGCTTCCTGGTCTGGTCGGTGCTGGTGTTCCGCGCCGCTCGGGCGCGCGACCGCGCCGCCGGCACGGTGTACGCGGCCGGCACGCCGGCCGGCACGGCCATCACGGTGGTCGCCGGCCTCGTGGCCTGGGCCGTGTTCGCCTTCTGGGCGCACGGCTTCCTGTTCGGCGTGCGGCCCTTCTAGTGCGGTCCCCCGTCCGGGGGACTTCCGTCGGGGGCCCGCCTCGCACCCGCCACCGGGGCGATGGCGGCGCCGATGCGGTTTGCCGACCATCTCGCCCGTCGCCGATTCACACGACGGGAGGCCCGAAGATGTTCCGCAACCTGTTCCGGTTCCGCCACGCGCCGCGCCCTGCGGCACCCCCACCGGCACTGCCGGCCGAAGCGCCTGCCGAAGACACTGTCGGCTGCGGCTGGTTCGACAGCAGCGCCGACCTGCGGCACGGGCTGCTGGTGACCGAACTGCCAGTCGCCGAATTCGTCTACGGCCGCCGCGGCCGGTTGCAAAACGGAAACGGGCTTGCGCGACACTAGTCGTTTGCGAAACCCGATTGCCAGGGAGAGAACGATGCGAAACCCGCTGCGCCTGTGCTGGCTGTTGCCCGCGCTGCTGATGGCCGCCTGCGGCGGCGGCGCGGACCGGAGCAAGGCGCATGTGCGGCTGGTCAACGCCAGCAGCGGCTACAGCGCGCTGCAGCTGCAGGTGGGCAGCGACACGCTGGTGTCCTCGGCCGCGTACGGCGAGAGCCAGGACTATCACGACTACGACAAGGGCACCTACGACGCCAGCGTCAGCCGGCCGGGGTCGGCCACGGTGCTGTCCACCAGCAGTGTCTCGCTCACCAAGGACCGGAACTACACGCTGCTGGCCTACGGCAAGGCGGGCGACCTGGCCACCGTGCTGATCGACGAGAACGAAGGCAAGGCCGACAGCGGCAAGGCCAAGGTGCGCGTCATCAACGCCGCGCCCGACGCCGGCAGCGTGGACGTGTTCATCACCGGCAGCAGCGAATCGCTCACCGATTCCACCGCGCTGCAGACGGCCCAGGCCTACGGCAAGCTCTCGGGCTTCTCCACCCTCAACAGCGGCACCTGGCGCGTGCGCGTCACCGGTGCCAGCAACAAGAGCGACCTGCGGCTGGACGTGGACGGGGTCGTCTTCGGCAGCACCGGCGTGACCACGCTGGTGCTCACCCCGGGCCGCGGTGGCGTGCTGGTGAACGCGCTGCACCTGGTGCAGGAAGGCGCGGTGCTGCGCAAGGACAACCCGCAGGCGCGCGTGCGCGTGGTGGCCGGCGCGGCCGATTCGGCCGCCGTGAGCGCCAGCGTGGGCGGCACGGCGCTGATGTCCGGTGCCGCCTCGCCCGCGCTCACCGCCTATTCGGTGGTGACGGCCGGCACCCAGACCGTGGCGGCCAGCGCCGGCGGCGCCGCGGCGGCGCTGTCGAGCGCCGTTCTGACCGGAGGCGGCGACTACACGCTCATGGTCTACGGCACGGCGGCGGCGCCGGTGGCGGTGCTGATCGAGGACGACAACGCGCTGCCTTCGGACACCACCAAGGCGCGCGTGCGGCTGGTCAACGGCGTCGCCGACCTGACGGATGCGCTGACCCTGTCGATCGACTTCCAGGTGGCGGCCGACGGCGTGGCGCAGGGCGCGGCTTCCGCCTACAGCGAGATCGACGCCTCGACCACCGCGACCGTCGGCGTGAGCGGCGGTTCGACTTCGCTCTACGGCGCCACCGACCGCACCTTCACGGCCGGCGCGAACTACACCGTGTTCGCGCTCGGCACCGCCGCTTCGAAGACCGGGATCCTGCGGAAGGATCGCTAGGCGAGGCGGCCGGCGCGGAAATCCTCGACGGCCTGGTAGATCTCGGCGTTGCTGTTCATCACGAAGGGGCCGTACTGGGCGATCGGCTCGCCCAGCGGCCGGCCGGCGATGAGGATGGCGCGCGCCGGCTCGGTGCCGGCGGCGAGCGCCACGCCGTCGCTGCCTTCCGCGTTGGCCAGGATGGCCATGCGCTGGCGGCGCACGATCTGGTCGCCGATGGCCAGTTCACCGCGGTACACGTAGACGAAGGCGTTGAAGCCGGCCGCCAAGGGCTGCTCGAAGCGCGCGCCGGGCTCCAGGTGGATGTCCAGGTACAGCGGCTCGGTGGTGGCGCGCTGCATCGCACCTTCCACGCCGTGGGTGCTGCCGGCGATGACGCGCACGCTGGCGCCCGCGCCTCGCCACTCGGGGATGTCGGCGGCGCCGATGTCGCGGTACCAGGGCGCGCACATCTTGTCCCGGGCGGCCAGGTTCAGCCACAGCTGGAAGCCTTCCATCGCGCCTTCCTGCTGCTCGGGCATCTCGCTGTGGATGACACCGCGGCCGGCGGTCATCCACTGCACGCTGCCGGGGGAGAGCAGGCCTTCGTTGCCGGCGCTGTCCTTGTGGCGCATGCGCCCCTGCAGCATGTAGGTGACGGTCTCGAAGCCGCGGTGCGGGTGGTCGGGGAAGCCGCCGATGTAGTCGCCCGGGTTGTCGGTGCCGAAGGCGTCCAGCATGAGGAAGGGGTCGAGCCGGCGCTGCAGGTTCTGCGTCAGCACGCGCACGAGCTTGACGCCGGCGCCGTCGCTGGTGGCCTGGCCCTGGACCAGGCGTTCCACGGCGCGCGGCCGCGTCACGAGGGAGGTGGGAGTGTCCATGGGGGGCAAGCTTAGCCCGCCCATGGCGGCCGCGCCGGCGGGTCTTCTGTAAGCTGCACCCTTCGCAGGGCGACCGTAGCGGATGAACACGACCACCTCCGAAGACCTGGCCGAACGCGTGGCCGCGGTGCGCCGCCACACGTTGTCGCTGGCGGCGCCGCTGTCGCCCGAAGACCAGTGCGTGCAGCCCATGCCCGACGCCAGCCCCACCAAGTGGCACCTGGCGCACACCACCTGGTTCTTCGAAGCGGTGGTGCTGCAGCCGCACGACCCCGGCTACCGGCCTTTCGACGAGCGATTCGCCAGGCTCTTCAATTCCTACTACGAAAGCCTGGGACCGCGCCATCCGCGTCCGCAGCGTGGCCTGCTCACGCGGCCGGCGCTTCCCGAAGTTCACGCCTGGCGCGCCGCGGTCGACGCCGCGCTGCAGCGCTTCATCCGCGCGGCCGACGCCGACACCCGGCGCGCCGCCTTCGGCCTGGTGGAACTGGGGCTGCAGCACGAGCAGCAGCACCAGGAGCTGCTGCTGACCGACATCCTCTGCACCCTGTCGCACAACCCGCTGGCGCCGGCCATGCGCGAAGGCGCCCCGCCCGCGCTGCCGGCGGCG
The DNA here is from genome assembly GCA_044224175.1 of Rubrivivax sp. Classification (GTDB taxonomy): domain Bacteria; phylum Pseudomonadota; class Gammaproteobacteria; order Burkholderiales; family Burkholderiaceae_C; genus Rubrivivax. Next base: position 45,056 of record JBGAKY010000021.1, read on the forward strand.
GCGCCCGGCTGGCTGGAACACGCCGGCGGCGAGGTGATGGTCGGCCATGCCGGTGCCGGCTTCGCGTTCGACAACGAGACGCCGCGCCACCCAGTGCGGCTGCAGCCTTTCGCGCTTGCGAACCGGCTGGTGACGAACGCCGAGTACGAGGCTTTCGTCGAAGACGGCGGCTACCGCCGGCCCGCGCTGTGGCTGTCCGACGGCTGGGCCACCGTGCAGGCGCAGGGCTGGCAGCGGCCGCTGTACTGGCGCGACGGCGGCGGTCAGTTCACGCTGCACGGCGAACAGCCGCGGCGGCCGGAAGAGCCGGTGCTGCACCTGTCCTTCTACGAAGCCGCTGCCTACGCCGAATGGGCCGGCGCGCGGCTGCCGACCGAATTCGAATGGGAGGCCGCCGCCGCCGCCGGCGCGGCGCAGCCGCCCGCGCAGTGCTTCGGCGCTGCCTGGCAGTGGACGCGTTCCTCCTACGACCCCTATCCGCGCTTCAGGCCCTGGGCCGGCGCGGTGGGCGAATACAACGGCAAGTTCATGGTCGGACAGTACGTGCTGCGCGGCGGCAGTCTGGCCACGCCGCCCGGCCACGAACGGCGCACCTACCGCAACTTCTTCCCGCCGGCCGCGCGCTGGCAGTTCAGCGGGCTGCGGCTCGCGAAAGACCTACCCTGAGGGAAAGGCCACGATGAAGGCGATCTGGAACGGCACCGTCATAGCCGAGAGCGACGACACGGTGGTGGTCGAAGGCAACCACTACTTCCCGGCTGCGGCGGTGAACCCGAAGTTCCTGCTCACCAGCAACACGCGCACCATGTGCCCGTGGAAGGGCGAGGCGCGCTACCACACGGTGTTCGTCGACGGCGACGCCAACCCCGACGCCGCCTGGTACTACCCGGCGCCCAAGGAGGCGGCTGCCAACATCAAGGACCGCATCGCCTTCTGGAAGGGCGTGAAGGTCACCGAATAAGGCCGTGGCCGAGCTGGGCGCCCTGCACCGGCGCCGGCTGCGCGAGGTGTGGCGCTCCGCCGGATGGCCCTGCCAGGACACGGTGGAAGTCGAGCTGCTCGCCGCCGGCTGGCTGGAACGCGTGCGCGACGCTGCCGGCCGCGAGACGCTGCGCGTCACCGACGCCGGCGTGCAGGTGCTGGCCGCCACGCTGCAGAAGAACCGCGCCGCGCGCGACGCGCATGAAATGCTGGTGGCGCGCGTGGCCGCCGAGATGCAGCGTGCCGGACGCGTGGTCTGGCGCGGCCTGTCGCTGCGCGCGCCGCTGCCCGGCGCCGAAGAGGGCGACACACGCTGGGTGATGGCCATGCCCGACGTCTATTCGATCCGCCACACCACGGTGGAGGACTATGCCGAGCCGGTGGCGCACGAGATCAAGGTGCGCCGCGCCGACCTGCTGTCGGATCTGCGGCGGCCCGACAAGGGCGCCGCCTACCTGGCGCTGGCCAGCCAGTGCTGGTACGTGCTGCGCGAGGGCATCGCCGAACCGGACGAGATCCCCGAAGCCTACGGGGTGCTGCTGGCACGCGAAGGCGCCCTGGAGGTGGCGCGCCCGGCACCGCGGCGGCCGCTGCGGGTGCCCTTTCCGGTGTGGATGGCGCTGGCGCGCGCCAACGCCGAGGCGCCGGCCGACGACGAGGCGCAGGGCCTGCTGGGCGGCGACTGACTTCCGTCACGCCAGGGCGCCTTTCCCCTGAGTCCCGGGGGTCTCCCCGGTGTCGACCTGCCTTACAGTTGCACACAGGTTCGACAGGTAACCGACACCAAGTCGTTGATGCGATGGGCATTTCCGGCGCTGGCGCGGGGCTTGCTGTCTGCCGATAACCACGGACGGTCCTTGCGGGCCGCCGTGACCCGAGGGATGCCGACCATGAGACTCACCGCCACCGCCCGCCATGCCGCCGCCACGGCCGCCACCCTGCTGGCGCTGCCCGCGCTGGCCGCCGGCACCTGGGACTTCTCGGTCTGCAACGGCTCCACCAGCTCGGCCACCACCGCGGCCGGCACGGTCGCCAACGGCGGCACGGTCAACAACAGCTACGCCTGCGCCGCCAACGGCAGCACGACGCGCGACCTGACTGTGTCGGCGTGGGGTGCCATCAGCTCCACGAACAACTCGTACGGCAGCGCCTTCGTGACCAACCAGGCCGGCGACGGCTTCGGCGTCGGCGCCCAGTCCGAAGGGGGCACGGCGACGGGCGGCACGAACAAGGCGCTCGACAACGACCCCACTTCGCTGGTGCCCAACATCATCGTGCTGAAGTTCAATTCGGCCGTCATCCTGGACAAGATCCTGCTCGGCTGGTCGATGAACGACGCCGACCTGACCGTCATGGCCTACACCGGCGCGGGCACGCCTTCCAGCTTCCTGGCCGGCAAGACCGCCAGCAACCTGACGACCGGCGGCGCCAGCGCCGGCTGGAGCCTGGTGCAGAACGTCGGCGACGCCTCGCCCGACACCGCCTATGCGGCCAGCGGCACCAACATCAACTACAGCGTCAATGGCGGCGGCGTCGCTTCGGCCTACTGGCTGATCAGCGCCTACAACTCCAGCTTCGGCGGCGGCGCGCTCGACACGCTGGTCGACTACGCCTCGCTGCTGTCGGTGACCACGCGCGACGTCGCCAAGGTGGCCGAACCCGGCTCGGTGGCTCTGGCGGGCATGGCGCTGCTGGCGCTGTGGACGACGCGGCGCCGCCTGGCGCTGCCGGCGCCGAAGCGAAACCGCTAGCGCAGCGAAGCCAGCAGCGCGCCGGCTTCCTTGCGGCTCTGGAAGGGCCGCGTGCTCTTGAGCGCGGCCTCCAGTTCTTCGCGCGCCTCGTTGCGGCGCCCGCTGTCGGCCAGCGCACTGGCCAGGTGGAAGCGGATCTCGGGGTTGTCGGGCGCGCGCAGGCGGGCGTCGCGCAGCAGCTGCAGCGCGCGGTCCTTCTGGCCGGCGCGGAACGCGGCCCAGCCGGTGGTGTCGATCACGTTCGGGTTGTTCGGCTGCACCGACAGCGCCTGCTCGGCGGTCTTCAGCGCGGCCGGGTCCTTCAGCATGATCTGCACGCCGGCCAGGTTGTTCAGCGCCTCGGCGTCGCGCGGCGAGAGCTTGAGCACCGCCTCGTAGGCGCCGCGCGCGGCGGCCCAGTTGCCGGCACGCGCCTGGGCGTCGCCGATGGATTTGCGCACCAGCAGGTCCTGCGGGTGCTGGCGCAGCCAGGCTTCGGCCACCTGCAGGGCGCCGGGCAGGTCGGCCAGGGCCTGGGTGTGCACCAGGCGCAGCACGCTGTCGGTGGAAGGCTCCAGCTGGTGGGCGTGGCGGTAGGCGTCGACGGCGGCCGCGCCCTGGCCGCGTTCGGCCGCCAGCGCGCCCAGCAGGCTCCAGCCGACGGCCGACTTCGGCCAGCGCGCCACCAGCTGGCGCGCGCGCTGTTCGGCCTTGGCGAACTCGCCCTGCCGGATCTCGACGTCGCCCATGAGCGCCTGCGCTGGCAGGAAGGCGGGGTCGGCGTTGAGTGCCTTTTCCAGGCTGTAGGCGGCGCCGGTCAGGTTGCGCGCCGTGATCTGCAGCAGCGCGATCTGCACCTGCAGCGGGGCGTCGAAGGCGGCCACCCGGGTGGCGTTGGTGAGCGTGGTGCGGGCAGCGTCGACGTTGTCGTTGGCCAGGTAGGTCCGGGCGATGGTGACCAGTGCCTGCGCGTCTTCCGGCGCCTTGGCCGCCAGCTTGCGGCTCGCTTCCAGCGCCGCCGGCGCGCGGCCGCCGCGCAGGTGGAAGTCGACGAGCGCGATCGAAGGGCGCAGGTCGCCCGGCTTCGCGTAGTCCACCGCCTTCTCGTACCAGCGCTGCGCGTCGGCGACCTGGCCGCGCTGCTCGGCGAGCGCCGCCATCTCGGCGATCGCCTCCTGGTTCTTCTCGTCGATGCGCAGCGCGTCGGTGAGGCGCAGCGCCGCCATGTCGTAGTTGCGCGCCGCCGCTTCCAGCCTTGCCAGGCCGACGCGCGGGCCGATCTGGCGTTCGTCGGCCGTGAGCGCCTGCTCGAAGGCCTTGCGCGCGCCGGCGGCGTCGCCATTGCGCGCGCGCGCGGTGCCCAGCAGCTGAAGCAGACCGCTGTCCGCGGGACGGCGCTTGACCAGGTCCTCGGCGGTGGCCACCGCCTTCGCCGCCTGCGGGCTCTGCAGGTAAAGGCCCACCAGGGCGGCACCGGCCTGCACCAGCGAAGGATCCTTGCGCCAGGCGGCTTCGAGTTCGGTGCGTGCCTCCTGCGGACGGCCGCTGGCCACCAGCGCCTGGCCCAGCGTGGCGTGCAGCAGCGGCACGTCCTGCGTGGCGAGCGCGTCGTTGAGCACGCGCGCCGCGCGCGCCGGGCGGCCCAGCGCCATGTGCGCCTGCGCCAGCATCGCGATGGCCTGGCTGTCGCGCGGGGCCACCTTCAGGTGCTGTTCGAGCGCCTCGATGGCGCGCTCCTGGTTGTTGTCGGCCAGGTAGACCTGGGCCAGCAGCTTGGAGACGCCGCCGCCGGCCTGGGCGCGCTGCGCCATCTCCAGGAAGGGGCGCGCCTTCTGCGGCTGCCCCAGGCCATAGTGCGCCAGGCCGGCCAGCAGCAGCACCTGCGGCCGGTAGCGCAGCGCGTCCATCGGCAGCGGGTCGAGCTGGGCGGTGATCTCGCTCATCGCGGTGCGCGCCTCGCCGGCGTTGCCGTCGCGTTCGGCCAGCAGCGCTCTCAACCAGGCGACGCGCGGCTCCGAAGGGTTGGTGCGCCGCAGCTCGGCGATGTCGCGCCGCGCGTCTTCCGTGCGCCCCAGGTCCAGGTGGACGCCGGCGCGGGCGATGCGCGCTTCGGTGTGGGTGGCACGCAGCGCCAGCGCGCGGTCGTAGGCGGCGAGCGCGGCCTTGTTGTCGGCACGCACCAGCGCCACCGCGCCGCGCTGGTACCAGGCGTCGGCGTTCGCGGGCGACAGCGCCAGCGCGCGGTCGACCGCGGCGTCGGCTTCGGCCAGCTGGCGCGCGCGGATGCGGATCGGCACCTCGGCCAGCCAGCTTTCAGGCGCCTTGGGGTCGAGCGCGCGCGCGTCCTCGACGCTGCGCAGCGCGTTGCGTGCCTCGCCGCGGTCGGACTGCGCGCCCGCGCGCAGCAGCACCACCTGCGCCTGCACGCCCGGCGGCAGGCCGCCGGCGGCGTAGCGCGGCTGGTCGAGCACCTGGTCCTGCTTGCCCAGTGCCAGCGCGGCCTGGGCGAGCGGAACCACCACTTCGGCGCGGTTCACGCCCAGGCGCAGCGCCTCGTCGAAGGCGGCCTCGGCGGCGGCGTATTCGCCGTTGGCCAGCAGCGCGCGGCCCAGCAGCACGTGGGCCGGCAGCATCTCGCGGTCGATCTGGAGCGCGTTCTTCAGCTGCACGATGGCGCCGGCCAGGTCGCGCCGCTCGTAGCGGGTCAGTGCGTCTTCGTAGTAGCGGCTGGCCTTGGGATCGCCGGCACCCCAGGCCAGGGGCAGCGCCAGCACCAGCGCGGCAGCGGCGGCGCGCAGGGCAGCGGGGCGGGGGCGGAGCAGGTTGGGACGCACAACCGCCGATGCTAGGAGATTCCCCGTCCGCGACCGCGGGCGCCGCCTGCCGGCCACGGCCGAACGGCGCACAATTCGCCGAACCGCGCCTCTTTGGAGTCCGCTTCCCATGAAGAACGCTTCCTGGCCGGCCCTCGTGCTGGCCGCCGCCTGCCTGGGCACCGTGCACCTGCCGGCGGTCGCCGCCGGCCTGCCATCGCGCAACGTGGCCTGGCTGCCGGCCGCCGCCGACGCCGACATCGACCGCGCCTTCGCGCAGGCGCGCGCCCAGGGCAAGCCGCTGCTGCTGTACTGGGGCGCCAGCTGGTGCCCGCCGTGCAACCAGCTCAAGGCCACGCTGTTCAACCGCCAGGACTTCGCGGCGCAGGCGAAGTCCTTCGTCGCGGTGGCGGTCGACGGCGACCTGCCCGGCGCGCAGCGCCTGGGCCAGCGCTTCAAGGTCAGCGGCTACCCGACGCTGGTGATCCTGAACCCGGCCGGCCAGGAGCTGACGCGCCTGCCGGGCGAGGTGGACGCGGCGCAGGTCATCGCCCTCATGCAGCTGGGGCTGGCCGGCGGCCGGCCGCTGAAGGACGTGCTGGCCGACGCGAAGGCCGGCAAGCCGATCACGGCCAACGAATGGCGGCTGCTCGCCTTCTATTCCTGGGAGACCGACGAGGACCAGCTGGTGCCCAAGGCCGAGGTGCCTGGCCTGCTGGCGCAGCTGGCCGCCGCAAGCCCGGCCGCGGACACCGAGACCACCACCCGCCTGTGGCTGAAGGCGCTGGCCGCCAGCGACGACGGCAAGGGCGTCAAGCCCGACGCCGCGCTGCGCGAACGCGTGCTGCGCGTCGTCGCCGACCCGGTCCTCACGCGCACCCACATGGACGTCATCGGCAACAGCGCCGCCGACCTGGTGCGCGCGCTCTCGGGCGACGACACGCCCGAGCGTTCGCCGTTGGTGGGCCAGTTCGACGCCGCGCTGCAGCGCCTGGCCGCCGACGCGACGCTCTCGCGCGGCGACCGCGCCAGCGCGCTGGCTTCGCGCGTGGCGCTGTCGCGCCTGGGCCTGCCCAAGGAGCAGGCGAAGGTGCAGCTGCCCGAAGCGCTGCTGAAGACGGTGCGCGAGCACGTGGCGCGCGACGACCGCGAGATCACCGACCCCTACGAACGCCAGGCCGTCATCACCGGCGACGCCTGGATCCTGGGGCAGGCCGGCCTGTGGGCGGAGAGCGACGCGCTGCTGAAGGCCAACCTGTCGAAGAGCCAGTCGCCCTACTACCTGATGAGCCAGCTCGGCGGCAACGCGAAGAAGCAGGGCCGTCCCGAAGAGGCGCTGCGCTGGCACCAGCAGGCGTGGGAGAAGAGCGTGGGCCCGGCGACGCGGCTGCAGTGGGGGTCGCGCTACCTGACCGAACTGGTGGACCTGGCGCCGCAGGACGGTGCGCGCATCGAGAAGACCGCGGCCCAGCTCATCGGCGAGGCGGGGCGCGACAAGGCTGCCTTCGAAGGCCGCAGCGTGCGTTCACTGCAGCGCATGGGCCGCAAGCTTTCCAGCTGGAACGCCGACGGCCAGCATGCCGTCACGCTCAAGCGCCTGCAGTCGCAGCTGGAAGGCGTGTGCCGCAAGGTCGACGCCGGCCAGCGCGCCGCCTGCCAGGGCGTGTTCGCGCCCGCCAAGGCGGGCTGAGTCCGCACGCAGGACTTCGAAAGAAGTCCTGCGGCTTGCAAAGGCCCGAGCGCGATTTCACGCGCAAGGGCAGAGTCAGAGCTCGATCGTCGCCAGCAGGATGCCGGCCTCGTCGGCGCGCGGCGCCACGTCGCAGCCCATGCCGGCCAGCATCTTCAGCATCGGCACGTTGTCGGACAGCACGTCGCCGCGCAGGCGGCGCACGCCATGGCGGGCCGCGTGGCGCGCCAGCAGCGCCAGCATCCGGCGGCCCAGCCCCTGGCGCTGCCAGGCGTCGGCCACCGCGACGGCGAACTCGGCCTCGCCGTCGTCGTCCATCACGTAGCGCGCGTCGGCCACGATCGCCGGCTCGTCATCGTCGCCCTCGGCATGCGCCACCAGGGCCACGTGCGAACGGTGGTCGATGCGCGTGAACGCGGCCAGCACCGAAGGCGGCAGCGCACGCATGCCGACGTGGAATCGGCGGTAGCGCGAAGCGGGCGACAGCGCCATCACGAAGGCCTGCTCGGCTTCGTCGTCCTGCGGCAGCACCGGCCGCACCAGCACGCGCCGGCCGTCGGCCAGCTCCAGCGGGCGGATCAGCGACAGCGGCAGGCGCGGCGGCGTGCCGATGGCGGGGGCGGCGGCCGTGTTCATGCGCAGACCAGGAGCTCGGCGCGGCCGTCGCCGCGCAGCGCACAGGCGATGGCGTGGCCGGCGAATTCGGCCACGAACTCGTCGCCCGGGCCGAGGACGATGTCGCGCGTGTCGTTGTCCAGCGTCACCCAGGTCTGCCCGGCCAGGCCACGCAGGCGGCTGCGGGCTTCCAGGTTCAGGTGGGCCAGGCGGCCCGGGGCCAAGGCCAGGCGGGCTTCGGGGGTGTCGATGAGCATGTTCGGCTCCTTCAGATCTGGTGGCATGCCATTGGCTCATGGCTGACAGGCTGGCATGGAGCACCGATGCGGTGAATAATCGGCGCACGGCGCCAGAGGCTCAATCGATGGTTTGGAATCTCTGGCATTCCAGATTCGCATGCGAACACCCGACCCTGCCAAACTGCCGCCGCTGGACCTGCTGCTCGCCTTCGAGGCAGCGGCGCGCCACCTGTCGTTCACGCGTGCGGGGGCCGAGCGCTTCGTCACCCAGTCGGCCATGAGCCGGCAGATCCGCGCGCTGGAAGACGACCTGGGCGTGGCGCTGTTCGAACGCCGTCACCGCGCTCTGGTGCTCACGGCCGACGGGCAGCGGCTGTTCGCGGCCTGCAGCAGCGTGCTGGCGCAACTGCGCGGCGTGGTGACCGACATCCGCGCCCCTTCGCGGCGCGAGGTGCTCTCGCTGACGACGACCCCCGGGCTCGCGTCCTTGTGGCTGATCCCGCGCCTGCCCCGCTTCACGAAGCAGCACCCGGGTGTGGACGTCCGCCTGGACGCCACCTTCGAGCGGCGCAACCTGGTGGCCGAAGGCTTCGACCTCGCCATCCGCTACGGCCGCGCCGGCGAAGGCGAGGGTGTGCCGCTGTTCGGCGAAACCGCGCAGCCGGTGTGCAGCCCGGCGCTGATGGCCCAGGGCCCGCCGCTGGCAGTGCCGGCCGACCTGGCGCGTCACACGCTGCTGCAGGTGGAAGTGCCGGCCGATTCGGGCATGCCGCTCGAATGGGCGCCGTGGCTGCAGGCCGTGGGCCTGCCCGACCTGCAGCCGGCGGCGCGCCTCACCTTCAGCGGCTACGGCGAAGCGGTGGCGGCGGCGCTGGCCGGCCAGGGCGTGGCGCTCGGGCGCCGGCCGCTGCTGGACCAGCTGCTGCAGAGCGGCCAGCTCGTCGCGCCCTTTGCCGACCGCACGACGACGCCGCGCGCCTATTCGCTCATCGTCGCCGGCGGCGCCCACGCGCGGCCGGCGGTGCGGGCGCTGGAACGCTGGCTGCTGGACGAGGCGAAGGCACTGCTATCGTGAACTCAAACCCCTGAAGGAAGATCCGATGCCCCGCCCCGTGCTGTCCGAAGACCACATCCACCCCGCCGTTCGCGACGCGGTGGCGAACCACTACCGCGACACCTTGAAGGAGGTGCAGGATGCGGTGGCCGCCCATGCGGTGGTGGTGGTGGGCATGCGCCAGAACCCGTTCCCGCGCAAGGCGCGCAAGGCGCTGCAGGCGGCTGGCGTGCCCTTCCACTACCTGGAGTACGGCAGCTACTTCAGCGAATGGCGGCGCCGCAACGCGCTGAAGATGTGGACCGGCTGGCCGACGCTTCCGATGGTGTTCGTCAAGGGCCAGCTCGTCGGCGGCGCCGACGACTTGGCCCGGCTCATCGCCAGCGGCGAGCTGCGCCGCCTGCTGGCCTGAGGCCTTACTTCAGAAGGCCTTCGGCCTTCAGCGCTTCCTGCACCGCAGGGCGCGCGGCGACACGCGCCATGAAAGCGCCCAGGTGCTTCAGGCCGGAGATGTCGACGCCGACATGCTTGCCCCAGCCGGCCACCGTGAACAGGTAGCCGTCGGCCACCGTGAACTGCGAGCCCATCAGGTAGTCCTTGCCCTCGAGCTGGTGGTCCACCCAGGTCAGGCGGTCGGTCAGGCGCTGGCGGTAGATGGCCTTCGCTTCCTCGGGCATGGCGGGCTGGAACAGCGGCGAGAAGCCCTTGTGCAGTTCCGAGGTGACGAAGTTCAGCCACTCCATCAGGCGGTAGCGGTCCATCGTGCCGTAGGCCGGCGCCAGGCCCTTGGCCGGCACCTGGTCGGCGATGTACTGCACGATGGCCGGGCCTTCGGTCAGGCGCTGGCCGTTGTCCAATTCCAGGCAGGGCACCTGGCCCTTGGGGTTGATGGCCAGGTAGTCGCTGCCATCCTGCAGCTTCTTGGTCTTGGTGCTGGCCAGGACCGCGTCGAACTTGAGGCCCGCCTCGCGCAGCGCGATGTGCGGGCTGAGCGAACAGGCGCCGGGGCTGTAGTAGAGCTTCATGGGTTGCTGCCCTTGGTCGTGTTGTGATGGGGCCGCGAAGATACTGCAAGCAGCAGTTGTGCGTGGCGCCTGGGGGTAAGCGGCCACAATCGGCGCCCATGCGTGTCGGGTGGATGCTGTTCGCGGCCCTGCTGGCGCTGCCGGCCACGGCGGCGGCCGAGATGCCGGCCGGGCTGGCCGCCTGCCGGCTGGCCGGCCTGGAGCACGAAGCCTGGTGCGGCAGCGTCGAACGCCCGCTCGACCCGGCGCAGCCGGCGGGCCGCAGGATCCAGGTGCAATTCGCGGTGCTGCCGGCGCTGGCGCGCAACCGCAAGCCCGACCCCGTGTTCTTCTTCGCCGGCGGGCCGGGGCAGAGCGCCATCGCCCTTTCCGGCCCGCTGGGGCGGCTGCTGGGGCGCTTCTCGAACCGGCGCGACATCGTGCTGGTCGACCAGCGCGGCACCGGGCGCAGCGCGCCGCTGGTCTGCGACGACGACGACCCGCGTCGCCCGCTGGCCGAACTGGCCGACCCCGAGCGCCAGTTCGCCCAGCTGCAGGACTGTCGGCGCCGCCTGGCCGCGCTGCCGCACGGTGACCTGGCGAAAGTACACCACGACGATCGCGATGCAGGACGTCGACGCGGTGCGGCAGAGACTGGGTGCCGGGCGCATCAACCTGGTGGGCGGCTCCTACGGCACGCGCGCTGCGCTGGAGTACCTGCGCCAGTTCCCGCAGCGGGTGCGTCGCGTGGTGATCGACGGCGTGGCGCCGCCGGACATGGTGCTGCCGCTCACCTTCGCGCCCGACGCCCAGGCGGCCTTCGACGCGCTGCTCGCGGCCTGCGAAGTCGAAGCCGCGTGCAGCCGCCACCACCCGGCGCTGCGTACGCAATGGCAGCAGCTGCTGGCTTCGCTGCCGCGCAACGTGACGGTGACGCACCCCTTCACCGGTGCGGAGGAGACGCTCACGCTCACGCGCGACATGCTGGCCGGCCTGGTGCGGCTGCCGCTGTACGCGCCGGCGATGGCGGCCGCGCTGCCGGCGGCCATCGCGGCGGCGGCGCAGGGCCGCTTCACCCCGCTGCTGGGCCTGAGCGCGGGGCTTTCGGGTCGACCGGAGACCGCCATCGCGCAGGGCATGCACTTCTCGGTCGTCTGCGCCGAAGACGCGCCGCGCATGGCGGGCGTCGCCGGACGCGCGGGCGGCGACTTCGGCGACGGCCTGGCGCGCCTGTATCAGCGCACCTGCGCCGACTGGCCGCGCGGCGAAGTGCCGGCCGACTTCTACCGTGTGCCGCCGGCGCAGGTGCCGGTGCTGCTGCTTTCCGGCGGTGCCGACCCGGTGACGCCGCCGCGCCATGGCGAACGCGTGGCGCAGGCGCTGGGCGCGAACGCGCGCCACGTGGTCGTCAAGGAAGCCGGCCATGGGGTGATGGCGGTCGGCTGCATGCGCGACGTGCTGTTCCGCTTCATCGACGCCGAGACCGAAGCGCAGGCGCTGCAGGTCGACGCCGCCTGCGCGCAGCGCGTGCCGCGGCCGCCGGCCTTCGAGCCGCCGGGGGCGCCGTGATCGAAGTCGAGTCGCTCGCCAAGCGCTTCGTGCAGGGCCGCGGCCGCCAGGCGCGCGAGGTGGTGGCGCTGGCAGGGGTGGACTTCAAGGCCGCCGACGGCCGCATCACGGGCCTGCTGGGGCCCAACGGCGCCGGCAAGACCACCACCCTGCGCATCGCCGCCGCGCTGCTGCCGGCCGACGCCGGGCAGGTGCGGGTGGACGGCATCGCCGTCGCCGCCGAGCCGCGGCGCGCGCTGGCGCGGCTGGGCGTGCTGTCCGACGCCAAGGGCCTGTACCCGCGCCTGACGGCGCGCGAGAACATCGTCTACTACGGCCGCCTGCACGGCCTGACCGCGGCGGCCGCGAACGCGCGCGCCGAGACGCTGGCCGCGATGCTCGACATGAAGCCCCTGCTGGACCGCCGCAGCGCCGGCTTCAGCCAGGGCGAACGCATGAAGACGGCGCTGGCGCGCGCGCTGGTGCACGACCCGCCGAACATCGTGCTCGACGAACCCACCAACGGGCTGGACGTGCTGGCCACGCGCTCGCTGCGCGCCGCACTGCGCCGGCTGCGCGACGACGAAGGCAAGTGCATCGTCTTTTCCACCCACATCATGCAGGAGGTGGAACGCCTGTGCGACCAGGTGGTGGTGGTCTCGCACGGCCGCACCGTGGCCACCGGCACGGTGGCCGAACTGGCCGCCCGCACCGGCCTGGCCGATTTCGAGGAGAGCTTCGTGCAACTGGCCTTCACCGAAGACGAGCGGCGCCGCGGTGCCGCCGGCTGAACGATGCGCGCCGCTGCCATCGTGTTCCTGAAGGAGTTGCGCGACGCGCTGCGCGACCGCCGCACGCTGTTCATGGTGCTGGTCAGCTCGGTGGCGATCGGGCCGCTGGTGCTGGTGCTGGTGTCGGCGCTGGTCTCGGGCGTGGAGAAGCGGGCCGAGGCGCGCGAGGTGGTGGTCGAAGGGCTGGAGCACGCGCCCACGCTGCGCAACTATCTGGAGCGCCAGACCTACACGCTGCGCGCCGCACCCGAAGGCTGGGAACGCGAGCTGCGCGAAAGCCGCCTGGGCGACCCCGTGCTGCGCGTGCCGGCCGGTTTCGAAGCCGCGCTGGCGCGCGGCGAAGCGCCGGTGCTGGAACTGTTCAGCCACGCCGGCAACCAGCGCGCGCGCGGCAGCGTGGGGCGCATCCAGGCGCTGCTGGCGGGCTTCAACCAGGAACAGGCGACGCTGCGGCTGGCCTTCCGCGGCGTGGCCCCGGCGCTGCTGGAAGCGGTGCGTGTGGAGGAGCGCGACCTGGCCGACCCGGCGGCGCGCGCGGCGCAGCTGACGACGCTGGTGCCGTACTTCGTGCTGATGGCGGTGCTCTACGGCGCGCTAGGCGCCGCGCTGGACACCATGGCCGGCGAACGCGAACGCGGGTCGCTCGAGCCGCTGCTGATGAACCCGGCGTCGCGCGTGGCGCTGGTGGCCGGCAAATGGGGCGCCGTGGCGGCGGTGGCGATGCTGATCGCCGTGCTGTCGGCCTTCAGCTTCCTGCCGGCGCAATGGCTCTTGCGCAGCGAGACGCTGGCGGCGCTGTTCCGCTTCGGCGCCGCGGAGGCGGTGGCCTTCGTGGTGGTGATCCTGCCGCTGGCCGGCGCACTGTCGGCGCTGCTGATGGCGATCGCCATCCGCAGCCGGAGCGTGAAGGAAGCGCAGGCCAACACGACGGTGCTGGTGCTGGCGGTCTCGCTGCTGCCGCTGGTGTCGGTTTTCAACCAGGAAGGCCAGGCACCCTGGCACCTGTGGACGCCGGCGCTGGCGCAGGTCACGCTGATGGGCCGCGTGCTGCGCGGCGAGGCGATCGGTCTGGCGCAGGCGCTGCCGCCGCTGCGGGTGTGCGGCCTGCTGGCGGCGGCGGCGCTGGCCTTCGTGGCGCGCCGGCTTTCGCGCGCGGCACTGGAGTAGTGCCGCGCCGGGGCCCGCCCTACTGGGTGGGCGTGGCGAGCGCGCGCGCCACTTCGTTCTGCCAGGGCAGGGCGTGCACGATCTCGTTGAGGTAGAGAGCCGCCTCCAGGGCAGTGAGGACCTCGCCTTCGTTGCCGATGAGGCGCAGGTTGGTCACCACCGCCAGCGGGTCGGCCATCGCCACGACGCCGTCGCCCACCTGCACCCAGTCCCAGGCGACGCCGGCCTCTCCTTCGTCGGAGGCGCTGCCCCACAGGGTCTGGCCGGCGGCCGGGCCGCAGGCGTCGGGCGGTGCCGTCACACGGGTCCCCAGGTGCTGTAGGCGCAAGCGCACGGCGCGCTGGGCCTGCCACAATACAGGGGGCCAGGCCCGCAGGGACCAGGGCGTGGAGCCGGCCAGTGCGGTACCGCTATGGGTGCTGAGGGTGTGCTGCATGGGACCTATCTTTCGGCAGTCGGGGCCGATAGGAAAGCTGTAAACCCTTGCAGGGGCCCTTCGGCTGTCGTGAAAAGTGGGTGGAAAGCCATAGATGCTTCCGGCTGAGTTCTCGTCGGTACTGCAGGCGAAGAGTCGCGAAGACTTCGGCGCCGAAGTCGCGCGCTTCAGCAAGCGGCTGGGATTCGACACGTTCAGCGCCGTGGCCGTGCTGGACCGCGGGCTGGGCAAGTCGGAATTCTTCGCCGTCGACAACGCGCCGGCGGCCTTCCAGGAAACCGTCTGGGATACCTCGATCGGCCGCCGCGACCCGGTGATGCAGCACTGCAAGCGCGAGACGGTGCCCATCATCTGGAACCGCAAGACCTACGTATCCAAGGGCGAAGGCGACCTCTGGGAGCGCTACGCCAGCCACGGCTACCGCACCGGCATCGCGATGGCGCTGCACCTGCCCGAAGGGCGCCACTTCGTCTTCGGCGTCGACCGCGACCAGAGCCTGCCGCAGGACGCGGGTGAACTTCAGCGGGTGGTGGCCGACCTGCAGCTGTTCGCCGTCTACGCCCAGGACGCCGCCATGCGGCTGTTGCTGCCCAGCGTGCAGCAGGCCGAACGACCCGCGCTCACGCCGCGCGAACTGGAAGTGCTGCGCTGGACCATGGAAGGCAAGACCGCCTGGGAAGTCGGCGCCATCCTGGGCATCAGCGAACGCACCGCCGTGCTGCACGTGAACAACGCGATGCACAAGCTCGGCTGCACGAACAAGCACCAGGCGGTGCTCAAGGCCCTGCGGCTGGGCCTCATCCACTGATCCGTATCCAGGTGTATCGCCCAGCGCTTGGTGGCGCACGCACCCTGTAAGAGTTGACAGTTCCGCGGTCGGCCATGCGCTGCTTCAATTCATCGGCCAGTGCACGAAAGCACTCACTGTCCACCGATGGAGCGACACATGGATCAAAAGGAAATGACCGTTTCCCAGCCGGCAACGCAAGAACTGAGCCCTGTCGTTCGCGGTCCGGTGGAGCTGGATCCTTCGCTGTTCGGCTTCGTGAGCGGGGGCCTGCCCAACAACACCTGGGGTGCGGCCTCGACGTCCTCGAACGCGACCACGACCTCCTGACGATTGCGCGCCTGGAAGCGGCTGGTGATCCGCTTCTAGGCCTCTTGGCGTCACGGGTCTCATCCCTCCAGTTCCGTGATGCTTGCGGACCGGCCTGGCCGGTCCGCGTTTTTTTGTTTGCGGCTCTCCGCGATGCGTCTGCTGTTCAGACCTGAAGCCGTCGAGGCGCAGACCCAGCAGTGGCTGGGCCGGGTGCAGCTGGTGCGCCCGCTGGCCATGGGGCTGGTGACCACCGGCGTCGTGCTGATGCTGGTCGCCTTGCTGGCCTTCGTCTTCGTCGCCCAGTACACGCGCAAGGCCACCGTGAGCGGTGTGCTCATGCCCGACCTGGGGCTCATCCGCATCGTCCCCACCGCCAGCGGCAGCGTGCTCGAACGCCGCGTGCGCGAAGGCCAGTCCGTGCGCGCCGGCGAAGTGCTCTTCGTGCTGGCGCTGGAACGCTCCACGCTGGACGCCGGCACCCAGGCCCAGGTGCAGCGCAGCCTGGACGAACGCGCGCGCAGCCTGAAGGAGAGCGCCGACCAGCAGCAGCGCTTGGTGGCGGCGCAGCAGGCCACGCTGGAACGCCGGCTCGAAGCGCTGGAAAGCGAACTGGCCCAGCTGGACACCCAGGCGGCGGTGCAGCGCCAGCAGCTGGCGCTGGCGCGCGACGCGCTGCGCCGGCTGGAGTCGCTGGAGACCGACCAGTTCATCAGCACGGCCCAGGTGCAGGCCAAGCGCGAAGAGCTGCTGGGCCTGCAATCGGCGGCGCAGGCGCTGGAGCGGCAGCGTGCCGGGCTGCAGCGCGAGCAGGCCGCGCTGGCGGGCGAACGCCGCCAGCTGCCGCTGCAGGCGCGCAATGCGCAAGGCGGCATCGAGCGCGACCTGGCCGCGCTGGCGCGCGAGGCGGCCGAGCAGGACGCGGCGCGCCAGGTGGTGATCCGCGCGCCGCAGGACGGCACGGTCACGGCCCTGTATGCCGAGGTGGGGCAGAGCGTTTCGGCTTCCGCCGCGCTGGCCAGCCTGGTGCCTTCGGGAGCGCGGCTGCAGGCGCAGCTGTATGCGCCTTCGTCGGCGATCGGCTTCGTGCGCGCCGACCAGCCGGTGCGCCTGCGCTACGAAGCCTTCCCGTACCAGAAGTTCGGCCACCGCGAAGGCCACGTGCTGCGCGTGTCGCGCACGCCGCTGGCGCCCAGCGAACTGGCGGCGCTGGCCTTGCCGGCGAGTGCCGACGAAGCCTCGCGCGAGGCGCTGTTCCGCATCACCGTGGCGCTGGACGCGCCCGAAGGCGAGCCGCTGCCGCTGGTGGCCGGCATGCGCCTGCAGGCCGACGTGATGCTGGAACGGCGTCGCCTCGTGGAGTGGCTGTTCGAGCCGCTGCTGGGCCTGGAAAGGCGGATCTGAGATGTTCGGCTTGAACCTGGGCCTGGGCGAGCACCGCGTGCCGGTGGTGCTGCAGACCGAAGCCGCCGAATGCGGCCTGGCCTGCCTGGCGATGGTGGCTTCGGCGCTGGGCCACCGTACCGACCTGCCGACGCTGCGGCGGCGTTTCTCGCTGTCGGCCAAGGGCGTGACGCTGGCCGACCTGGTGCGCATGGCCGAGCAGCTGCAGCTGAATTCGCGTGCCCTGCGCGCCGAGCTGGAAGACCTGCCGCAGCTGCGCACCCCCTGCATCCTGCACTGGGACCTGAACCACTTCGTGGTGCTGGTGTCGGTGAAGCGCGGCGTGGCGCTGATCCACGACCCCGGCCGCGGCGCACGCCGCATGAAGCTGGAACAGCTGTCGCCGCACTTCACCGGCATCGCGCTCGAACTGCAGCCGGCCCCCGGCTTCGCGCCGGTGGAAGAACGGCAGCAGATCACCATCGGCCAGCTGCTCGGGCCGGTGAGCGGGCTCAAGCGTTCGCTCGGGCAGATCTTCCTGCTGGCCTTCGCGCTCGAAGCCTTCGGGCTGCTGGCGCCCTTCTTCATGCAGTGGGTGGTCGACGGCGTGGTGGTCAGCGGCGACCGCGACCTTCTGCTCACGCTGGCGGTGGGCTTCGGCCTGCTGGTCCTGCTGCAGGTGGTTACGGCGGCGGCGCGATCATGGGCGGTGCTGTACCTGTCGGCCACGCTCAACCTGCAGTGGCTGGTGAACGTGTTCGCGCACCTGATGCGCCTGCCGGTGGCCTGGTTCGAGAAGCGGCACGCGGGCGACATCTGGTCGCGTTTCGGCGCCGTGCAGCAGATCCAGAAGACGCTCACCACCAGCTTCATCGAAGCCCTGCTCGACGGCCTGATGGTGCTGCTGGCGCTGGCGATGATGGCGGTCTACAGCGTGCCCCTGACGCTCATCGCGCTGGCCGCGGTGGCCGGCTACGCGCTGCTGCGGCGGCTGGTGTTCCGCCCGCTGCGCGAGGCGACCGAGGAGTCGCTGGTCTTCGAATCCAAGCAGGCCAGCCACTTCCTGGAATCGCTGCGCGGCGTGCAGGCGAT
Source organism: Rubrivivax sp. (assembly GCA_044224175.1). Lineage (GTDB taxonomy): Bacteria > Pseudomonadota > Gammaproteobacteria > Burkholderiales > Burkholderiaceae_C > Rubrivivax. Next base: position 62,695 of record JBGAKY010000021.1, read on the forward strand.
CAAGCTCTTCAACGCCCAGGCCGACCGCCAGTCGCGTTTCGCCAGCCTGGTGGTGGACACGATGAACGCCGACCTCGCGACGCGCAAGCTGGAGCTGCTGCTGTCGGTGGCGCACCGTCTGCTGTTCGGGCTGGAGCGCGTGGCGGTGGTGGGCGTGGGCGCGCTGCTGGTGCTCAAGGGCCAGTTGACGGTGGGCATGCTGTTCGCCTTCGTCGCCTACAAGGAGCAGTTCGCGCAGCGCATGGCGGCGCTGATCGACAAGGCGGTGGCGCTTCGCATGCTGCGCCTGCAGGGCGAGCGGCTGGCCGACATCGTGCTGACCGCGCCCGAAGCCGACAGTCCGCGCGACGCCGCGCTGGCGCGCGACAGCGCCCCCGCGATCGAACTGCGCGACGTGAGCTTCCGCTACGCCGACGGCGAACCCGAGGTGCTGCGCGGCGTGAACGTGAAGATCGAGCCCGGCGAGTCGGTGGCCGTCATCGGCCCTTCGGGCTGCGGCAAGACCACGCTGCTGAAGGTCATGCTGGGCATCCACGCACCCACCGGCGGCCAGGTGCTGGTGGGCGGCGTGCCGCTGGCGCGCCTGGGCGTGCGCGCCTGGCGCGACCTGGTGGGCGTGGTGATGCAGGACGAGCCGCTGTTCTCGGGCTCCATCGCCGACAACATCAGCTTCTTCGACGCCGCGCCCGACCGCGCGTGGATCGAGCAGTGCGCCCGCGTGGCCGCCGTGCACGACGAGATCGAGGCCATGCCGATGGGCTACCACACCCTCATCGGCGACATGGGCGCGGCGCTCTCGGGCGGGCAGAAGCAGCGCGTGCTGCTGGCGCGCGCGCTCTACAAGCGGCCGAAGATCCTGCTGCTGGACGAAGCCACCAGCTCGCTGGACGTGGACCGCGAGCGGGTGGTCAACCAGTCGGTGCGCCAGCTGGCGCTGACGCGGGTGATCGTGGCGCACCGGCCCGAGACCATTGCCTCGGCGGCGCGCGTGATCGCGCTGCACGAAGGCCGCGTCGCCCAGGACCTGCGAAGCGTGATGGGCGCTTCGCCGATCCAGTGACGGCGGTGTCTCAGCTGGTCTTGGTCGGGCAGGTGCTCATGCCCAGCACCGTGTAGAGCGGGCAGAAGCCCATCGCCGCGGTCGCGATCGGCACGACGCCGATCCAGCCCCAGACGCCGATGGTGCCGGTGAGGGTCAGCGCGATCAGCACCAGACCGACCACGATGCGCAGGATGCGGTCGATGCCGCCAACGTTTGCCTTCATGCTTGCCTCCTGATGGATACCCGGCGGGGTTGCCGGACGGAATGCAGTGTGCGCGCTCCGGCCCGCAACCGTCGGTGATCGCGGTCACATGGCGCTTGACGAAGGTCAAGCGCCGCGGCCGGCGGCGGCGGCGCGCAGGGCTTCGGTGTCCAGCAGGTCGATGCGTTCGCGGCCCAGCGAGAGCCAGCCTTCGCGCTCGAAACGGCGCAGCAGCCGGGTGACGATTTCCCGTGCCGTGCCCAGGTCGTCGGCGAGCGCCTGGTGGGTGGCCATGACGGTGGGCCCGCGCTGCAGCAGGGCGCGCGCCAGGCGTTCGTCCAGGCGCTGGAAGGCGACGGCTTCCACCAGCGCCATCAGGTCGGCCAGGCGGTCGGCGAAGATGCCGAAGACATGGCGGCGGAACGCGGTGTTGCCGACCCAGCGCTCGAAGCCGGGCGGCGACAGCAGCACCAGTTCGGTCGGTTCGGTGGTCTGGCCATGGGCGGCCAGGGTGGACTGGCCGAACAGGCAGGACGCCGAGACGACGCAGATCTCGCCTGGCGGTACCCGGTACAGCTCCAGCGAACGGCCGCTGGGCGAGCCGCGGGCCACGCGCACGTTGCCCGAGAGCACCATCGGGAAGCCCTGGCAGGGTGCGCCCTGGTCGAAGAGCAGGGTGCCCGCGGGGACTTCCACGTAGCGGGTGTGCCGGTCGAGCACTTCGTCGCGCTCGGCCGGATCCAGGCCGTTGAGCAGCGGGTAGTTCTCCATTACACGGCGCAGCAGGGACTTTTCCATTAGCGTGCGCTCACATCGATGTCAACATCTCAAGCCGGGACAGCCACCGCAGCGCATGTGTCGGAGTGTCGCCGCACATCTCGGCCGTCGGCTGCAGCGATGAACACACGGCTGGCCGTTCGGGGCGCCCGAAGAGCCGGCAACGCAGGTCTTCGTCCAGCTGCACGCAGGGCACGCCGGCCGGCTTGCCCGCCGGCATGCCGGGAATGGGCGAGCTGATCGAAGGCGCGGTGCAGCAGGCGGCGCACCCGGGGCGGCATTGCATGCGGGCATGCTAGCGCGCGCAGGCGCGGGACGAGGGCGAAACGTAAAATCGCGCCCCTCATGCTGCACCCTGAAGCGTTCGACGTCATCGTGGTCGGTGGCGGCCATGCCGGCACCGAAGCCGCCCTGGCGGCGGCGCGCATGGGCTGCCGCACCTTGCTGCTCACCCAGAACATCGAGACGCTGGGGCAGATGAGCTGCAATCCGTCGATCGGTGGTATCGGCAAGGGCCACCTGGTGAAGGAGGTCGACGCGCTCGGCGGCGCCATGGCCGAAGCCACCGACGAGGCCGGCATCCAGTTCCGCATCCTCAACGGCAGCAAGGGACCGGCGGTGCGTGCCACGCGGGCGCAGGCCGACCGCATCCTCTACAAGGCCGCGATCCGCCGCCGGCTGGAGAGCCAGCCCCACCTGTGGTTGTTCCAGCAGGCGGTGGACGACCTGATGGTCGAAGGCGACCGCGTGGTCGGCGCCGTCACCCAGGTGGGACTGCGTTTCCGCGGCCGGGCGGTGGTGCTGACGGCCGGCACCTTTCTCGACGGGCGCATCCACGTCGGCCTGCAGAACTATGCCGCCGGCCGCGCGGGCGACCCTCCGGCGGCCACCTTGTCGGCACGGCTGAAGGAGCTGAAGCTGCCGCAGGGCCGGCTGAAGACCGGCACGCCGCCGCGGCTGGACGGGCGCAGCATCGACTTCTCGAAGCTCGAGGAGCAGCCGGGCGACCGGGACCCGGTGCCGGTGTTCAGCTTCCTCGGGTCGGCCGACCAGCACCCGCGGCAGATGCCCTGCTGGATCACGCACACCAACGAGCGCACGCACGAGATCATCCGCAGCGGCTTCGACCGCAGCCCGATGTTCACCGGCGTCATCGAAGGGGTGGGGCCGCGTTACTGCCCGAGCATCGAGGACAAGGTCAACCGCTTCGCCGACAAGAACTCGCACCAGATCTTCCTGGAGCCCGAGGGGCTGACGACGAACGAGTTCTACCCGAATGGCATTTCGACTTCGCTGCCCTTCGACATCCAGCTCGCGGCCGTGCAGTCGATGCGCGGGTTGGAGAGCGCGCACATCCTGCGCCCGGGCTATGCCATCGAGTATGACTACTTCGACCCGCGCGGCCTGAAGCCCAGTTTCGAGACGTGGGGTGTGGGCGGCCTGTTCTTCGCCGGTCAGATCAACGGCACCACGGGCTATGAGGAGGCGGCGGCACAAGGGCTGTTCGCCGGCATCAACGCGGCGCTCCAGGTGCAGGGCCGCGATCCCTGGCTGCCGCGGCGCGACCAGGCCTACCTGGGCGTGATGGTCGACGACCTGGTCCACAAGGGCGTGACCGAGCCCTACCGCATGTTCACCAGCCGCGCCGAGTACCGGCTGCAGCTGCGCGAGGACAACGCCGACCTGCGTCTGACGGAAGAGGGGCGCCGCCTGGGCCTGGTCGACGACCGCCGCTGGGCCGCCTTCGAAGCCAAGCGCGAGCGGCTCGAACGCGAACTGCAGCGCCTTCGCGCCACCTGGGTGCGCCCGGCCACGCTGCCGGCGGCCGATGCCGAGCGCCTGGTCGGAAAGGCGCTGGAGCGCGAGTACAACCTGGCCGACCTGCTGCGCCGGCCCGGCGTGAGCTTCGACCAGGTTTGCGAGGCGGCTGCCATCGCGGGCGTCGACGCCGGTGTTTCACGTGAAACCCTGCGCTCGGCCTGGGGCGCCGGCGAAGCCGACGCGGTGATCGAGCAGGCCGAGATCGGCATCAAGTACGCCGGGTACATCGACAAGCAGATCGACGAAGTTGAACGCGCCAGCCATTTCGAACGCCTGAAGCTGCCGGAGGACCTGGACTACGCGCAGGTCAGCGCGCTCTCGTTCGAGGTGCGGCAAAAGCTGGCCCGACACCGCCCAGCCACGTTGGGACAGGCGGCGCGCATCTCGGGCGTGACGCCGGCGGCGATCTCGCTGCTGCTGGTGCACCTGAAGAAGGGCCGCTTCAAGGGCTTCGCCCAGGGCGAGCCCGCCGACGAGGCGGCTTGAACGCCGAGGTCGCGGCGACCTGCCGCGCGCTGGGGCTGGAAGCCAGCGAAACCCAGCGGGACCGACTGGCCCGATTCCTGGCCGAGCTTCAACGCTGGAACGCCACCTACAACCTGACGGCAGTGCGCGACCCGGCGCAGATGCTGGTGCAGCACCTGGCCGACTGCCTGGCCGTGCTGCCTGCGCTGCAACGCGAATGCGTCGAAGGGCGTGTGCTGGACGTCGGCAGCGGCGGCGGCCTGCCGGGCGTGGTGATCGCCATCATGCAACCCACCCTGGACGTGACCTGCGTCGACACCGTCGGCAAGAAGGCCGCCTTCGTGCGCCAGATCGCCGGTGCGCTGGCGCTGCCCAATCTGCATTCCGCGCATGCCCGGGTGGAGCAACTGAAGGAGCCACCCTTCGACCTGGTCACGGCGCGCGCTTTCGCGTCGCTGCCCGATCTGGTTCGCCTGACCCGTCCGCTGCTGGTGCCCGGCGGCATGTGGATGGCGATGAAGGGCAGGGTGCCCGAAGGCGAGATCGCGGCCTTGCCGGACGACGTGGAGATGTTTCACGTGGAACCGATCGACGTGCCCGGCCTGGACGCCGAGCGCTGCCTGGTGTGGATGAGGCCCCGCCCGTCAGCGGCCGGCTGAACAATCTGCGCTACGCTCCAGGGCTTTCCGAAGAGGGGTCATTCGCATGCTCGGCATCGCCGACTATGGGGCGTTCTGCGCCGCCGTCCTGGTGTTCCTGATGTTGCCGGGCCCGGGCACCTTCACCCTGCTGACCTCCACCGCCAAGGGTGGACTGCGGGCCGGCGCGGCGGCCACCTTCGGGCTGATCGTTGGCGACCAGGTGCTCATGTGGCTGGCGGTGGCCGGCGTGGCGGCGCTGCTGGCCGCCAACCCGGTGCTGTTCAAGGCGGTGCAGTACCTGGGCGCGGCCTACCTGGGCTGGATCGGCCTGAAGCTGCTGTTCGCGCGCGGCGAGGGCGGGGCCTCGCCGATCCGCATCGAGCCGCGGCACTACGCGCGCCAGGCCTTCCTGATCACGCTGCTCAACCCGAAGGCCATCATCTTCTACATGGCCTTCTTCCCGCTCTTCGTCGACCCGGCCCATCACCAGGGCATGGTGACCTTCGTGGCGATGGCGGCCACGATTGCCGCCATCACCGCCGCCTACTGCCTGCTGCTGTGTGCCTTCGCGCGCGCGGTCAGCGACCAGGTGCGCCGCCACCGCACGCTGGCCAAGGCGCTGGAAAAGCTGGCCGGCGTGTTCCTCATCGGCTTCGGCATCCGGCTGGGCACCCAATGACGGCGCGCATCTTCTGCGTTGCCAACCAGAAGGGCGGCGTCGGCAAGACCACCACCACCGTCAACCTGGCCGCCGGCCTGGCCCAGGTGGGGCAGCGCGTGCTGGTGGTCGACCTGGACCCGCAGGGCAACGCCACCATGGGTTCCGGCATCGACAAGCGGGCGCTCGAAGCCACCATCTACGACGTGCTGCTGGAAAGCACGGGCGTCGCCGAGGCGCGCCGCCGCAGCCCCAAGGGCGGCTACGACGTGCTGGGCGCGAACCGGGAACTGGCCGGCGCCGAAGTCGAACTGGTCGAACTGGAACGCCGGGAACGCCGCCTGCACGACGCGCTGCAGAAGGTGGCCGGCGAGTACGACTTCGTGCTCGTCGACTGCCCGCCCAGCCTGAGCCTGCTCACGCTGAACGGGCTGTGCGCGGCGCAGGGCGTCATCGTGCCGATGCAGTGCGAGTACTTCGCGCTCGAAGGCCTGTCGGACCTGGTGAACACCATCAAGCAGGTTCACGCCAACCTGAACCGCGACCTGCACATCATCGGCCTGCTGCGCGTGATGTTCGACCCCCGCATCACGCTGCAGCAGCAGGTGAGCGACCAGCTGAAGTCGCACTTCGGCGACAAGGTCTTCGAGACCGTCATCCCGCGCAACGTGCGCCTGGCCGAAGCGCCCAGCTACGGCCAGCCGGGCGTGACCTTCGACCCCGCCTCGAAAGGCGCCCAGGCCTTCGTCGAGTTCGCGCGCGAGATGGTGAAGCGCCTTGGATGACGAGGCGCTGCTCTCGCGGGTGGAAGACGCCGGCCTGAACGCCAGCGCGCCGCCGCAGCAGCGCTGGCTGGACGGCTGGTTGGTGCGCTTCTCGCCCGGCAAGGCCAAGCGCGCCCGCTGCGTGAACGCCGTCGCCGCCGGCCGCCTGCCGCTGGAACGCAAGCTCGATCTGGCCGCCCAGGTCTTCCGCGAAGCCGGTCTGCCGATGGTGGTGCGCCTCACGCGCTTCACCCAGCCCGCCGGCCTGGAACAGGAACTGGCCTCGCGCGGCTTCACTTCGCTGGACGACACCCGCGTGATGGTCTGCCCCAAGCTGCCGGCCGGCAGGCCTGCGCCGCTGCCCGCCGGCACCCACTGGGCCCAGCTGGACCCTGCCACCTACGCCGAGACGGTGGGTGAACTGCGCGGCTCGCCCGCCGGTCAGCGCGCGGCCCACGCGCAGCGCATTGCGAACTCGCCCGTGCCCTACCACGGCTACGCGATCCGGCGCGACGCCGATGGCCTGGTGCTGGCCTGCGGCCAGTTCGCGCGCGAAGCCGACCTGGTGGGCCTGTACGACGTCTTCACCCGCGACAGCGCGCGGGGCCAGGGCCTGGCCACATCGCTATGTCAGCGCTTGCTTTCGCTGGCGGCCATAGAAGGCGCGGAGCTTGGCTATCTGCAAGTGGAAGCGGACAACAGCGACGCCCGGCGCATCTACGCCCGGCTGGGCTTCAGCGACGGCTACGCCTACCACTACCGGCAGGCGCCCGCCTCAGAGCCCTAGGCCCTCTTCGCAGCCCAGGTGCACGTTCATCGCCTGCACCGCCGCGCCGCTGGCGCCCTTGCCCAGGTTGTCCAGGCGCGCCATCAGGATGGCTTGGTCATGGCCGGCGAAGACGCCGATGTCGACCCGGTTGGTGTCGTTGCAGGCCTGCACGTCGAAGTAGCCGCCGCCTTCCAGCGTGGCCGGGTCCGACAGCGGGAGCACGCGCACGAAGCGCTCGTCGGCGTAGCGCTTCTCGAAGGCCCGCTGCAGCGCTTCGGCCGTGGTGCCCAGCGCCTTCAGGTGCAGCGGCACGCTGACCGCCAGCCCCTTGTAGAAGTTGGAGACGATGGGCATGAACACCGGCCGCGTGGTCAGGCCCGTGTGCGCCATCATCTCCGGGATGTGCTTGTGGCCCAGCGCCAGGCCGTAGGGCCGCGGCGCCGTCAGCACCGGGTCGTTGCCGGCCTGATACTGCTCGATCATCTTCTTGCCGCCACCCGAATAGCCGGTGATCGAGCTCGCACTGATCGCCGCCGAGGCCGGCACCAGGCCCGCGTCCACCAGCGGACGCAGCAGCAGGATGAAGGCGCTGGCATGGCAACCCGGGTTGGCGATGCGCTTGGCGGCACGCAGCTTCTCGCGCTGGTCCGGCGCCAGTTCGGGCAGGCCGAACACCCAGCCCGGCAGCGTGCGGTGCGCCGTGCTGGCATCGATGACGCAGGTGGCCGGGTTGGTGACCATGGCCACCGCCTCGCGCGCGGCGGCGTCGGGCAGGCACAGGAAGGCCACGTCGGAGGCGTTGAGCAGGCGCGCGCGCTCGGCCGGGTCCTTGCGTCGTTCGGGGTCGATGCGCAGCACTTCCACGTCGCGCCGGGCAGCGAGGTATTCGTTGATGCGCAGGCCGGTGGTGCCTTCCTGGCCGTCGACGTAGACGCGGTGGGTCATGGCAGAGGGTCCTCGCGCACAATGCCGCGCGACAGGCTTCGAGGATAAGGCAAACCCCATGACCGCTGAGACGCGGGTGCTCTTGCTGCCCGGCTGGCTCAATTCGGGCGCCGGCCACTGGCAGACCCGCTGGGAGGCGCTGCACGGCTTCCGGCGCGTCGAGCAGGCCGACTGGGAATGGCCGCGCCGCGGCGACTGGATGGCGCGCCTGGAAGAGGTGCTGCTGGAAAGCGAGACGCCGGCGCTGCTGGTCGCGCACAGCCTGGGCTGCCAGCTGGTGGCTGCGTGGGCGAACCACTCGCGCCACACGGCCCGCGTGAAGGGCGCCCTGCTGGTGGCGCCGCCCGACGTGGAACGCGACGACACCCCGCCGCAGTTGTCGACCTGGACACCCATCGTGCGCCGGCGCCTGCCGTTCGCCGCGCTCGTGCTCTACAGCGAAGACGACCCGTTCTGCGCCGCCGGGCGCGCGTGCGCGATGGCCGCCGACTGGAGCGTGCCCGCCGAGTCGCTGGGCCGGGCCGGCCACATCAATGCCGACACCGGCCTGGGCGACTGGCCTGAAGGCCTGGCGCGGCTTCAAGCGGTCGGGAGGTGACAATCCCCGTCATGGTCACGAAGAAACCGAAGGGCCTGGGGCTCGGGCTCGAAGCGCTGCTGGGCCCCAAGGTCAGCGAGTCGCCTGCGCCGCCAGGGCTGCCTTCCGCGCTGGCGCTGGACCTTCTGCAGCCCGGCAAGTACCAGCCGCGCACGCGCATGGACGAAGGCTCGCTGTTCGAGCTGGCCGAGAGCATCAAGAGCCAGGGCGTGATGCAGCCGGTGCTGGTGCGGCCGGTGGACGGCGGGCGCTTCGAGATCATCGCCGGCGAACGCCGCGTGCGCGCCGCGCGCCTGGCCGGCCTGGACGAGGTGCCGGTGCTGGTGAAGCCGGTGCCCGACGAGTCGGCCGCGGTGATGGCGCTGATCGAGAACATCCAGCGCGAAGACCTCAACCCGCTGGAAGAAGCGCAGGGCCTGCAGCGCCTGGTGCGTGAATTCAGGCTCACGCACGAACAGGCGGCGCAAGCGGTGGGCCGTTCGCGCAGCGCCGCCACCAACCTGCTGCGCCTGCTGAACCTGGCGCCGCCGGTGCAGCAGATGCTGCTGGCCGGCGACCTGGAGATGGGCCACGCGCGCGCGCTGCTGATGCTGGAAGCGGGCGAACAGGTGATGGCCGCCACCGAAGTGGTGGCGCGCAAGCTTTCGGTGCGCGAAGCCGAGAAGCTGGCCGCACGCCGCGCCGAGCCGGCCTCCGCGGCGAAGAAGGCGCCTACGCCTCCGCGCAGCCGCGACATCGCACGCCTGGAAGAGCGGCTGTCGGATGTCCTCGCGGCGCCTGTGGAAATCCGCCTGCGCAGCCGCGGCAACCGGGGCGAACTGGCCATCCCCTTCGGTTCGCTCGACGAACTGCACGGCCTGCTGCAGCGCCTGGGCGCCACCGACGACTGAGCGCGCTGCGGCGCCCCGCCTGTCAGGAACCTTCCTTGGGCGCGCCGCTCCATCGGCGTGCGTGCGGCGTCAGCCGAGTCGAGCCGCGACGCGTTGAGTCCCTGTGATCCGTTGCTTCCTGCACAGGCCTGAGGCACGCCTCTTGCGAGACGAACTCCGGCAGCCAGGAAAGTGCGCCGTGTTGAAGGTCGCGGAATTGCCGCCTGAACCCGGTTCTCTTTCGGCGCGACATGGGAGCAGAATGGGTCATGCTGAGTTCATGACGCACTGAACATGCGCCACTGGTGAGATGGAAAGCTCTGATGGAGCCTGGGCCCGTACAGCCGGGGCTTCATCAGAACTTCCCAGGCGCTGAGACAGGGAGTGATCCTCCCTCCTCGGCGCCTTCCTCGACCCAGGAGGTCCTGCATGGACGTGATCGGCAATCTGAAGGCACGCTACGAGCGCCTCAGCTCGGAGGAGATGTCCCTCGAGGACTATCTCGCCGAATGCAAGCGCAACCCGCTTGCCTACGCCACGGCCGCCGAGCGCATGCTCAAGGCGATCGGCGAACCCAAGAGCATCGACACGCGCAACGACCCGCGCATGTCGCGCCTGTTCGCGAACAAGGTGATCAAGGTCTACCCGGCCTTCGCCGAGTTCTACGGCATGGAGGACTCGATCGAGCAGGTCGTGTCCTACTTCAGGCACGCCGCACAGGGCCTGGAAGAGAAGAAGCAGATCCTCTACCTGCTGGGCCCGGTGGGCGGCGGCAAGAGCAGCATCGCCGAACGGCTGAAGCAGCTGATGCAGGAAGTGCCCTTCTACGCGCTCAAGGGCTCGCCGGTGAACGAGTCGCCGCTGGGCCTGTTCGACCCCACCGAAGACGGGCCGATCCTGGAGACCGAGTACGGCATCCCGCGCCGCTACCTGAACCGCATCCTGTCGCCCTGGGCCGTGAAGCGGCTGGAGGAATTCGGCGGCGACATCCGCAAGTTCAAGGTGGTCAAGCGCTTCCCGTCGATCCTGAAGCAGATCGCGATCAGCAAGACCGAGCCGGGCGACGAGAACAACCAGGACATCAGTGCGCTCACCGGCAAGGTCGACATCCGCAAGCTCGAGACCTACGCCCAGGACGACCCCGACGCGTACAGCTATTCCGGCGGCCTGTGCCTGGCCAACCAGGGGCTGCTGGAATTCGTCGAGATGTTCAAGGCGCCCATCAAGGTGCTGCACCCGCTGCTGACGGCCACCCAGGAAGGCAACTTCAAGGGCACCGAAGGCTTCGGCGCCATCCCCTTCGACGGCATCGTGCTCGCGCACAGCAACGAAAGCGAGTGGAAGGCCTTCCGCAACAACAAGAACAACGAAGCCTTCCTGGACCGCATCTACATCGTCAAGGTGCCGTACTGCCTGCGCGTCAGTGAAGAGATCAAGATCTACGAGAAGCTGCTGCGCAACTCGTCCCTGGCCAGCGCCACCTGCGCGCCCGGCACGCTGAAGATGATGAGCCAGTTCGCCATCCTGACGCGGCTGAAGGAGCCGGAGAACTCCTCGCTGTACTCCAAGATGCAGGTCTACGACGGCGAGAACCTGAAGGACACCGACCCGCGCGCCAAGAGCTACCAGGAGTACCGCGACTACGCCGGCGTCGACGAGGGCATGAGCGGCGTGTCCACGCGCTTCGCCTTCAAGATCATCAGCAAGGTGTTCAACTTCGACAGCACGGAAGTCGCCGCCAACCCGGTGCACCTGATGTACGTGCTCGAGCAGCAGATCCAGCGCGAGCAGTTCGCGCCCGAGTTCGAGCAGAAGTACATCGGCTTCATCAAGGAGCAGCTCGCGCCGCGCTACGCCGAGTTCATCGGCAAGGAGATCCAGACCGCGTACCTCGAGAGCTACAGCGAGTACGGCCAGAACATCTTCGACCGCTACGTGACCTACGCCGACTACTGGATCCAGGACCACGAGTACCGCGACACCGACACCGGCGAAGTCTTCGACCGCGGCGCGCTGAACGCCGAGCTCGAGAAGATCGAAAAGCCCGCCGGCATCGCCAACCCGAAGGACTTCCGCAACGAGATCGTCAACTTCGTGCTGCGCGCGCGCGCCAACAACCACGGCAACAACCCGGTGTGGACCAGCTACGAGAAGCTGCGCACGGTGATCGAGAAGAAGATGTTCTCCAACACCGAGGAGCTGCTGCCGGTGATCAGCTTCAACGCCAAGGCCAGCGCCGACGAGGCCAAGAAGCACGAGGACTTCGTCACCCGCATGGTCGCCAAGGGCTACACCGGCAAGCAGGTCCGCCTGCTGTGCGAGTGGTACCTGCGCGTGCGCAAGAGCAGCTGAGCCTTCCCCACCGCAACGCGAGCCACGCCGATGCTGCAGCACATCATCGACCGCCGCCTGTCAGGCCGCAACAAGTCGATCGGCAACCGCGAGCGCTTCCTGCGCCGCTGCAAGGAGCAGGTGCGCGAGGCGGTGCGGCGCGCGGTGGACGGCCGCAGCATCCGCGACGTCGAGCGCGGCGAGGACGTGCGCATCCCGAAGAAGGACCTGAACCAGCCCGTGTTCGGCCACGGCGCGGGCGGCATCCGCGAGACGGTGCACCCGGGCAACCGCGAGTACGTGCGCGGCGACCACATCGAGCGGCCGAAGGGCGGCGGCGCCGGCGGCCCGGGCAAGGGCCAGGCGAGCGATTCCGGCGAAGGCGAGGACGACTTCGTCTTCACGCTCAGCCGCGAAGAGTTCATGCAGGTCTTCTTCGAGGACCTGGCGCTGCCGAACCTGGTGCGCACCCAACTGAGCGAGACGCCGGAGTGGAAGTACCACCGCGCCGGCTTCACCAGCGACGGCACGCCCAACAACCTGCACGTGCTGCGCTCGATGCGCGGCGCGATCGGCCGGCGCATCGCGATCGGCGCGGCGTCGCGCCACGAGTTGCGCCGCCTGGAGGAAGAGCACGACGCACTGCAGCGCCGGCCCAAGACCGATGCGCAGCGCGCGCGGCTGCAAGAGCTTGCCGCCGCGATCGGCGCGTTGCGCGCGCGGCTGGCGCGCATCCCCTACCTCGACCCGATCGACCTGCGCTACCGCAGCCGCATCCGCGTGCCGGTGCCCACCAGCAAGGCGGTGATGTTCTGCCTGATGGACGTGTCGGGCTCGATGGACGAGGGCCGCAAGGACCTGAGCAAGCGCTTCTTCATCCTGCTGTACCTGTTCCTGACGCGGCACTACGAGAAGATCGAGCTGGTCTTCATCCGCCACCACACGCAGGCGCAGGAGGTCGACGAGGACAGCTTCTTCCACGCGCGCGAGACCGGCGGCACGGTGGTGTCGAGCGCGCTGGTGCTGATGGACGAGATCATCCGCGCGCGCTACTCGCCGGCCGAGTGGAACATCTACGGCGCGCAGGCCAGCGACGGCGACAACTGGCACCACGACAGCGGCCGTTGCCGCGAGCTGCTGGCCGAGCGGCTGCTGCCGCAGTGCCGCTACTACGCCTACGTGCAGGTGGCCGAGGAAGAGCAGAACCTGTGGGAAGAGTACGCGCAGCTGCCGCCGGTGTATCCGCACTTCGCGATGCGCAAGGCGACCGACGCCGCGCAGATCTACCCGGTGTTCCGCGACCTGTTCAAGAAGGAAGGCGCGAAAGCGGCCTGACAGCCTGATGAGCGCGCCCGCACCCCGAGCGGCCCTGGCCGCCCCGCTGCCGCCGCCCGCGCGGCCCGCGGCGCCGCTGCCCGGGCCCAGCGACTGGTCCTTCGAGCTGATCGAGCAATACCACGCGGTCATCCGCGCGACCGCCGAGCGCTTCGGCCTGGACACCTACCCGAACCAGCTCGAGATCATCACCGCCGAGCAGATGATGGACGCCTATGCCAGCGTGGGCATGCCCGTCAACTACCGCCACTGGAGCTACGGCAAGGAGTTCATCGCCACCGAGAAGAGCTACCAGCGCGGGCACATGGGGCTGGCCTACGAGATCGTGATCAACTCCAACCCCTGCATCGCCTACCTGATGGAGGAGAACACGATGGCGATGCAGGCGCTGGTGATCGCGCATGCCGCCTACGGCCACAACAGCTTCTTCAAGGGCAACTACCTGTTCCGCATGTGGACCGACGCGTCGACGATCATCGACTACCTCGTCTACGCGAAGCACTACGTCGCCGAATGCGAAGAGCGCCACGGCCTGGACAAGGTCGAGGAACTGCTCGATTCGTGCCACGCGCTCGCGAACCACGGGGTCGACCGCTACCGCCGGCCGAGCCGCAAGTCGCTGGCGCAGGAGCTGGCCGACCGCAAGGACCGCGAGGCCTACGCGCAGCAGCAGGTCAACGACCTGTGGCGCACGCTGCCGCGCCGCGCCGACAAGGCGGCGGCCGAATCCGGCAGCAAGCGTTTCCCCGAAGAGCCGCAGGAGAACCTGCTGTACTTCATCGAGAAGCACGCGCCGCTGCTCGAGCCGTGGCAGCGCGAGATCGTGCGCATCGTGCGCAAGGTCGCGCAGTACTTCTACCCGCAGCGCCAGACGCAGGTGATGAACGAGGGCTGGGCCACCTTCTGGCACTACAAGCTGCTGAACACGATGTACGACGACGGGTACCTCACCGACGGCGTGATGATCGAGTGGCTGAAGTCGCACACCAACGTGATCTACCAGCCGCCGGTGGGCCACCGCGCGTACAGCGGCCTGAACCCCTACGCGCTCGGCTTCGCGATGTACAGCGACATCCAGCGCATCTGCGAGCACCCGACCGACGAAGACCGCCAGTGGTTCCCCGGGATCGCGGGCACGCCGTGGCTGCCGGCGCTGCACGACGCGATGCGCAACTACAAGGACGAGAGCTTCATCGGCCAGTACCTCAGCCCGAAGCTGATGCGCGAGATGCGGCTGTTCGCGATCGTCGACGACGAGCACGAGGACGCGCTCGAAGTCTCGGCGATCCACGACGAGAGCGGCTACCGGCGCGTGCGCGAGGCGCTCGCGCGCCAGTACGACCTGGGCTCGCGCGAGCCCAACATCCAGGTCTGGAACGTCAACCTGCGCGGCGACCGCAGCCTGACGCTGCGCCACTTCCGCCACAACGGCCGGCCGCTGAACGAGGCTGCGCAGGAAGTGCTCAAGCACGTCGCGCGGCTGTGGGGCTTCGGCGTGCAGCTCGAGAGCGTCGATGCCGCCGGCGACGTGAAGAAGCGCTACCAGACGCCGGCGCCGCCGGCCTGAGTCCGTGGCGCGCGGCCCCGGGGGCTGAGCGGCGGCTGGCGCAGCGGCGGACGATGCCGCGCGCGCAGCGCTCAGCGCCCCTTCAGCAGTTCGTTCACGAAGCGCACCGGGATCGCATAGCTGATCCCCGACGGGAACTGGATCGCCGTCTCCTTGCTGCCCTTGACCAGCACCATGTTGATGATCGCGATCACCCGGCCGCTGTCCACGTCGATCACCGGCCCGCCGCTGTTGCCGGGGTAGGCGGTGGCGTCGAGCTGGTAGATCTCGAAGGCGCCGCGGCGGATCTGGCGCACCGCCTGCGCGTTCAGGCTGCCGGCCGACGGCGCCGGCAGCACGATCCCGGTCACCGACGCGACGATGCCGCGGTGCGTGACCGGCGTGAAGCCGAGCGCCCCGCCGATCGGGAAGCCGATGATCGCCACCGAGCGGCCCTCGGGCACCAGCGCGTCGTCGCCCAGCGCCAGCGTCGGCAGCGGCGCGCCGTCGATGCGCAGCAGCGCCAGGTCGTGCGCGCGGTCCAGGCCGGCCACCACGGCGCGGCGCACCGGCATCGCATCGCCGCTGGCGGCGGCGGGCGTCAGCACCGCCAGCGTGCTGTTGCTGCCTTCGGCAGGCAGCGGGTCGGGCAGCACGTGGGCGTTGGTGACCACCAGGTTGCCGTCGGCCACGGCGAAGCCGGTGCCGCGAAATCCGAAGCGCGGGCTGTCGGTCGGGTTGAACAGGCCCACCGGCAGCACCGCCGGCTTGGCCGCCGCGATCACCTGTTCCAGTCCCGCGCGCGCCGCCGGCAGCGCGAAGCCCAACGGCAGCCCGGCAGCGGCCTGCAGCAGGCGCCGCCGCTTCAACCCGGCTGCGGCGTGCGCGGTCTCGAGGAACGACAGGCCGCGCGTCGGTTTGTCGGCCTCCGCCGGTGCCGGGCAGGCCTTCGGCTCGGCCTTGGGGACGCCTACCACGCGAAGATCTTGCCCGGGTTCAGGATGTTCTGCGGGTCGAGCGCGTGCTTGATCGCGCGCATCATCGCCACCCCGCCGGTGCCGGCCTCGTCGACCAGGAAGTCCATCTTGTGCAGGCCGATGCCGTGCTCGCCGGTGCAGGTGCCTTCGAGCGCGATCGCGCGCTGCACCATGCGCAGGCTCGCGCCCTCGGCGAGCGCGCGCTGCGCCGCGTCGCCTTCCTTCACCAGATAGGCGAGGTGGAAGTTGCCGTCGCCCACATGGCCGACGATGTAGTACGGCAGCCCGGTGGCTTCGGCGTCGGCGATGCTGGCCTCGATGATCTCGGCCAGCCGCGAGATCGGCACGCAGGTGTCGGTGGTCACGCTGCGGCAGCCGGGGTTGGCCTGCATGCCGGCGAAGTAGGCCTTGTGCCGCGCGGCCCACAGGCGCGTGCGCTCCTCGGGCCTGCTCGCCCATTCGAAGGCCTCGCCGCCCATCTCGGCCGTGATCGCCTGCACCATCTCGGCCTGCTCCTGCACCGAGGCCCCGCTGCCGTGGAACTCCATCAGCAGCATCGGGTGCTCGCGCAGGCCCAGCCGGCTCTGCGCGTTGACCGCGCGCACCGCGTTGACGTCGAGCAGCTCGCAGCGCGCGATCGGCACGCCCATCTGGATGACGCGGATCGTCGCGTCCACCGCGCCGGCGATCGTCGGGAAGTGGCAGATCGCCGCGCTCACCGCCTCGGGCAGCGGATACAGCTTGAGCGTCACCTCGGTGATCACGCCGAGCGTGCCTTCGCTGCCGACGAACAGGCGCGTCAGGTCGTAGCCGGCCGACGACTTCTTCGCGCGCGTGCCGGTGCGGATCACCTCGCCGGCGGCGGTGACCACGGTGAGCCCGAGCACGTTCTCGCGCATCGTGCCGTAGCGCACCGCATTCGTGCCGCTGGCGCGCGTGGCCGCCATGCCGCCCAGGCTGGCGTTGGCGCCGGGGTCGATCGGGAAGAACAGCCCCGTGTCCTTGATCTCCTGGTTCAGCTGCTCGCGCGTGACGCCGGCCTGCACCGTGATCGTCAGGTCTTCGGGGTTGACGCCGACGATCCGGGTCATCGCCGACAGGTCGACGCTGATGCCGCCCTGCACCGCGAGCAGGTGCCCTTCGAGCGACGAGCCGGCACCGTAGGGGATCACCGGCACCGCGTGCTCGGCGGCCAGCCGCAGCACCGCGGCGACGTCTTCGGTGCTGTCGCAGAACACCACCGCCTCGGGCGGCGTCACCGGAAAGGGCGACTCGTCGCGCCCGTGCTGCTCGCGCACTGCGGCGGCGGTGCTGCAGCGCTCGCCGAAACGCTGCTGCAACGCGGCCAGCATCGCCGGCGGTACCCGGCGCTGCTCGAAGGTGGGCAAGGCGTGGTCGGGGATGGGTGCGTTCATGGCGGCCTCCGCGGCGCTGCTGCAGCCCGGTCATTCTAGGGAGCCGGTGTCCGATCTCCGCGAATTCATGACGCAACCCCCAAGCTTCTCCAGTGTTGGCCGGCCGGCGCCGGTGCGAACATGGGGCTTCGTTCCAGACCACGCGAGGCCCCGGATGTCCGCCCGCTGCATCATCGCCAACCGAGGCGAATTCATCGATGCGCTGCATGCGCTGCGCCGCGGCCGGGTGATGGTGCGCGTGGGCGACCTCAGCGGCGGCTGCACCCTCGACGGTGCGCCGCTGTACAGCGCGCACCGCACGCTGCTGGAGTACCAGCTGGTCGACGAGTACGACAACCCGCAGGGCTTCGCGAGCGTGCGCTACTACCGGCTGAACCAGCGCGGCTACGACTTTGCCGAGCGCGCCTGCGCCGACTGGCGCCGCCGCTCGCTGCTCGAGCGCCTGGCGCTGCGCCTGGCCGGCTGAAGCGCAGCGCCAAGTAGGGGCGGGTGGGCGGCCAGCGCGCGCCCGGCGGTTCGGCGCCGGGTCCATTCGGCGCCGCGCCCATGCGCGGCGCGTGGGTTCCGGCGCGGCGTTGGCAGCCGGCGCTGCGCCGCCGCGGCACAATCGCCGGCATGGGAAAGCGCCTGACCAAAATCGCCACCCGCACCGGCGACGACGGCACCACCGGGCTGGGCAACGGCGGCAGCTGGGTGTTCATGATCACCGGCGCATCTGCGCGCTCGGCGACATCGACGAGTTCGAACTCATCGCTGGGCGTTGCCGTCGAGCTGCTGCCCGACGACGTGCGCGCACTGCTGCTGCGCATCCAGCACGAGCTGTTCAACCTCGGCGGCGAGCTGTCGATCCCCGGCTACGAGCTGATCAAGGCCGAAACCGTGCAGGGCCTCGACGCGGCGCTGGCGCACTACAACGCCCAGTTGCCGGGACTGCAGGAATTCATCCTGCCCGGCGGCAGCCGCAGCGCCGCGCTGGCCCACGTCAGCCGCACCATCGCGCGGCGCGCCGAGCGCGCGGTGGTCGCGCTGGCCGCGGCGGAGCCGGTCAACGCCGCGCCGCGCCAGTACCTGAACCGGCTGTCGGACCTGCTGTTCGTGCTCGCGCGGGTGCTCAACCGTGCCAACCTCGACGGCCTGGCCGGCGACGACGTCTACTGGCGCAGCGAGCGCCTGGCGCGCAGCGGCGACTGACCGCGACGCCGGCTGGCCGCGACCGCCCGCGCCGCGCGCGCGTTGCGGCACGCGAAGGCTGCCGCCGATCCGCCCTTGCTGCCTTCAGCCGCGCCGCGCCCGGACCGCGTCGCTCAGCGTGCGCAGCACCGCTTCCGATTCTTCCCAGCCCAGGCAGGCGTCGGTGATGCTCTGGCCGTAGGTCAGCCGGGCCGGGTCGTCCTTGCCGGCGCTGAACTCTTCTCGCGCCGCCGACCAGGTGGCTTTCGACCATCACGCCGAAGATGCAGCGGTTGCCGGCGGCGAGTTGCGGCCTCATCGTCGCCAGCGACTTCGGCTCAGCGCCTGTGCTGCTTGCTGCTGTTGGCGTGGCTGCAGTCGATCATCAGCGCGCAGTCCAGTTTGGCGGCCTCGATCTCCTTGCAGGCCGCGGCCACGTGCGCGGCGTCGAAGTTGGGCTCCTTGCCGCCGCGCAGGATCAGGTGGCAGTCCTTGTTGCCGCGGGTCTCGACGATCGCCACCTGGCCGTTCTTGTGCACCGACAGGAAATGGTGCGGGCGTGCGGCGGCCTGGATCGCGTCGATCGCGATCCGGACGTTGCCGTCGGTGCCGTTCTTGAAGCCCACCGGCGCGCTCAGGCCCGAGGCCAGCTCGCGATGCACCTGGCTTTCGGTGGTGCGCGCGCCGATCGCGCCCCAGCTGATCAGGTCGCCGATGTACTGCGGGCTGATCACGTCGAGGAATTCGCTGGCCGCCGGCATGCCCAGGCGGTTGATCTCCACCAGCAGCTGGCGCGCGATGCGCAGGCCTTCGTCGATGCGGTAGCTCTCGTCGAGGTAGGGGTCGTTGATCAGGCCCTTCCAGCCGACGGTGGTTCGCGGCTTCTCGAAGTACACGCGCATCACCACCTCCAGCGTGTCGGCATGGCGCTGGCGCAGCGGCAGCAGCCGGCGCGTAGTCCAGCGCCGCGGCCGGGTCGTGGATCGAGCACGGGCCGATGATCACCAGCAGCCGGTCGTCCTTGCGCTGCATGATCTGGCGCACCGTCTGGCGCGTGCGCGTGATCAGCTTCTCCACCGGCGTGCCGGCGATCGGGAAGAAGCGGATCAGGTGCTCGGGCGGCGGCAGCGGTGTGATGTCGCGGATGCGCTGGTCGTCGGTTTCGCTGGTCTTTCGTTGAGCGCGTGGCGCACGTCGGCGCTGTGGCTTCCGGGCTTGGGTATGTCGGGATCCCCGGTGGCTTGCGATGCGGGTACGTGCACCGCCGGGGCCGCCGGCGGTTCTTCGGATCGGGGGCGTCGGCCTGGTCACGCGCACGCTTGGTCCAGCCGCCGGGTACAGTCCAGCAGCGTGCAAACAAACGGGACGAACGGGGCGCCGTGCGATTCATGGTTGCCACGGTACACGAGGCCAGGCCCGCCGCCGGCTCAGGGGCAGCGCGCCGAATTCCGCAACCGCCGCCGGCCGCAGCGCCTGGTCGTCGGGCTCTCGTCCGGCCGCTCACGCTGTTGCAGGGTGTGCAGGGTGCCGAGATCGCCGTTGGCCGTCGCCGCCGTCAGCACGTCGTCGCCGCCGGGGCGCACGCCGATCGTGTCAGGCCGGCCGTGTCAGGTTGCCAGCGCCACTGCGCGGCGCGCGAGCACGCCGACCAGGTGGGCGCGATAGGCGGCGCTGGCGTGCAGATCGGTGTTGAGCCCTTCGGCTTCGACGGCCACATTCTCCAGCGCCGTCGGCGCCCACTGCGCGGCCAGCGCCGCCTCGAAGGCGGGCACGCGCAACACGCCCGGCCCGGCGCCGGTCATGGCCACGCGCACGCCCGCCGGCCCCTGCGCGACACACACGCCCACCAGCGCGAAGCGCGACGCCGGCTGCGGGAACTTCAGGTAGGCGGCCCGTCGCGGCAGCGGGAACTGCAGCGCGGTGACCAGCTCGCCCGCCTCGAGCGCGGTCTCGAACAGCCCCTTGAAGAAGTCGTCGGCGGCGATGCGGCGCCGGTCGGTGTGCACCGTGGCGCCCAGCGCCAGCACCGCCGCCGGCCAGCAGGCGGCCGGGTCGTTCAGCGCCACGCTGCCGCCGATCGTGCCGCGGCTGCGCACGGCAGGGTCGCCGATGCCTTCGGCCAGCGCGGCCAGCGCGGGGCAGGCGCTGCGCACCTCGGTGGAATCGGCAATCGCGGGGCAGGTCATCGCGCCGATCGTCAGGTGGTCGGCCGCGCGCGTGATGCCGGCCAGGCCGGCGCGCGCCAGGTCGATCAGCGTGCCGGGCGCGGCCAGGCCCTGCTTCATCGCGGGCAGTAGCGACTGGCCGCCGGCCAGGTAGCGGGCGTCGGCCGCAGCCGCGTGCGCGCGCACCGCGTCGGCGGCGGACGACGGGCGCTGGTAGTCGAAGGGAGTCATCGCCGCGAGCTCCTCAGGCCACGCCGTGCAGCGCGCGCCACACGCGCTCGGGCAGCAGCGGCATCTGCAGTTGCAGCGCGCGCTCGCCGGCACCGGCGCGGCTGAGCGCATCGACCACCGCGTTGACCACTGCCGGCGTCGCGCCGATCGTGCCCAGCTCGCCCACGCCCTTGACGCCCAGCGGGTTGGTCAGGCAGGGCGTGCTCGGGTCGAGCACCGTGCGGAACGACGCGACGATGCCCGCCCGCGGCAGCGCGTAGTCCATCAGCGAGCCGGTCAGCAGCTGGCCCGATTCGCGGTCGAGCAGCACCTGCTCGCACAGCGCCTGGCCGATGCCCTGCACCGCGCCGCCGTCGAGCTGGCCGACCACGATCGTCGGGTTGATCACGCGGCCGACGTCGTTGACCGACGCATAGGCCACGACCGCCACCGCGCCGGTGTCGGGGTCGATCTCGACTTCGCAGATGTGGCAGGCGTTGGGCCAGCTCGGCGCCTGCACCGCGCTGGTCGCGTCGACGAAGATCTGCGCGCCGAGCTGGCGCGCCGCCAGCTCGAACAAGCCGAGCCGGCGGTCGGTGCCGACGATGTGGAACTCGCCGGCCGCGTATTCGAGGTCGGCCTGCGCCGCCTCGAGCGCGTCGGCGGCCAGGTCGGTGGCCTTGGCCATCGTCTGCTGCGACGCCACCCGCACGGCCGAGCCGCCGACGAAGGCCGAGCGCGAACCGGCGCTGCCGAAGCCGGCGCCGCGGTCGGTGTCGCCCTGCACGATCCGGATCTTGTCGATCGGCACGCCGAACACGTCGACCACCAGTTGCGCGTAGCTGGTCGCGATGCCCTGGCCCATCGCCTGGGTCGCGCTGTAGACCTCGATCCAGCCTTCGCCCGAGACCTGCACCGTCACCCGCTCCTCGAAGGCGTTGCCGCCGGTCCATTCGAGGAAGGTGGCGATGCCGCGGCCGCGCAGCCGGCCGCGCTGCGCCGATTCGGCGGCGCGTGCGTCGAAGCTCGGCCCAGTCGGCCAGCTCCAGTGCTGCCGCCGCCTGCACCTTCTCGAACCGGCCGCTGTCGTAGACCTGCCCCATCGGGTTGCGGTAGGGCATCTGCTCGGGGCGGATCAGGTTGCGCCGGCGCAGCTCGGGCCCGTCCAGCCCGAGCCGGCGCGCGGCGGCGTCCATCAGCCGCTCGATCACGTAGATCGCCTCTCCAGGCCGGCGCGCGTAGGCGCCGGTGGGCGTGGTGTGGGTCAGCACCGCCGCAGCCGCAGGTCGATACCGGGATGTCGTACACGCTGGTCGCGACCCAGGGCCCGACGAGCAGCTGGATCAGCACGCCGGTGCTGGTGGCATAGGCGCCGACGTTGGCCTGCGAGCGCACGCGCAGCGCGAGCACGCGGCCGCCGCCATCGAGCGCCAGCTCGGCGCGGCTGACCAGGTCGCGGCCGTGGCCGGCGCCGACGAACTCCTCGCTGCGCTCGGCGGTCCACTTGACCGGCCGCTTCAGACGATCGGCGCACCAGGCGACCACGATGTCCTCGGGGTAGGCACCGGTCTTCATGCCGAAGCCGCCGCCGACATCGCCGACCCGCACGCGCAGCTTGTCCAGCGGCCAGCCGAAAACCTCGTTGCACAGCGTGGCGCGCACGCCGCCGGGCATCTGGCTGCTCAGGCGCAGGATCACGCGCTCGCCTTCCGTGCAGGCGAGCACCGCGCGCGGCTCCAGCGGCGTCGGCGCCAGCCGCTGGTTGACCAGATCGAGCGCGACCACCTGCGCCGCGCGCGCGAAGGCTTCGTCGGCGGCCGCCGCGTCGCCGTGCCGGGCCTCGGCGGCGACGTTGCCGGGCGCGGCGTCCCACACCAGCGGCGCATCGGCGGTGGTGGCGTCGGCGATGGCGGCCACCGCCGGCAGCGGCTCGTACGTGGTCGACGAACAGCGCGTCGCGCGCCGCCCGGGCCTGGTCGGCCGTCTCGGCCACCACCGCGGCCACGATCTCGCCGACGAAGCGCACGCGCTCCACCGCGAGCGCAGGGCGCGGCGTCTTCGGGGCCGGCGCGCCGCCGGGGCCGGGGAAGATCGCTTGCGAAGGCACCGGCCGCACGCCGGCGCGCTGCAGCTCGGCGCCGGTGACCACGGCGACCACGCCCGGCAGCGCGCGCACCGCGTCGGCGTCGATCGCGACGATGCGCGCATGCGCATGCGGCGAGCGCGCGAAGGCCAGGTGCGTCTGCCCGGGCAGCGTGAAATCGTCGGTGAAGCGGCCGGCACCGGCGACCAGCGCCGGGTCTTCGATGCGCTGCACCGACCGGCCGCTGCCGAAGCGCGTGGCGAACGTCCCGGCGCTCGTCATGCTGCCGTCGGGCGGCACCGCTTCGGTCGCGCCGACGGGGCGGTCGGGCGGGCTCACTGAACGGCCCTGCACGCTGCGCGCGGCGTGATTCGCGCTTGGGAACGTCCCGGCATGCTCATGGCGCCCCCCCGGCGGCCGCCTGCCGCACC
>JBGAKY010000022.1:0-85061 GCA_044224175.1 Rubrivivax sp.
CCACCACTCGGCTCAGCGTACTCGTGCCCTGGCCAGCTGGCAGCACCACTACAACTGGCACCGCCCTCATGCCGGCATCGGCGGCGCATTCCCGATGTCCAGACTCATCAAGTCAAGAAACAACCTCTTGACGGTTCACAACTAGCCCGGCCGGAACGCCAGCGTGCGATTGGTCTTCTGCGGGACCAGGATCACGCCCAGACCCGGCAGGAACGCGGAGCGCTGCCCGTAGGCCGACAGGTTCGCGCCGCCTTCGATCGAGCTGCCATTCATGTTGATCGAGAGCGTCTGCACCGAGTAGGCCGCCGCGTTCGTGTAGTCGGCGGGAATGGCGAACCGGCGGCACTGCACGGCGCTGCCTTCGACCGTGGTCATGTAGACCAGGTTGTTGACCGCGTCGTAACCGAAGCGCCACTCGGCGCCGTTGGTCGGCAGGTTGGCCACCGACAGCCGGCGCAGGGTGTTCGTGTCGATGTCGATCAGGATCAGCGCCGAATTCACGTTGTCCTGGAAGTACCAAAGGCGCCGGCCGGCCAGGGCGCCGCTGCTGGGCACGCACAGGATGCTGTTATAGCGGGTGGCGGTCTCGCCCGACAGGTTGGTCAGGTTCGTGGGGCCAGACATGGTGACGCCGAACAGGCCGCCCGAGAAATCCGCGTAGTACAGCGCCCAGTTGCCGCCATTGCTGCTGTTGGTGGCGTAGTAGACGCGCTTGTAGGCTGTGTCCACCGCCGACTGCGGCAGCGCGATCCCGAACACCTTGGCCGCACTGGGCACCGGCGCGGCGAGACGCGTCCACTGCCTGGTGTTGACGTTCATCGCATGCAGCCAGCACTTGCGGGCGCCGCTGGGCCAGGTCTCCGCGTACCAGTCGGCGTCGGAGGCGCCGGCGGGAACGGGCGCCGAATTGAACGGGCCGTAGATCGTGCCCTGGCTGTTGACCAGGATCGCGCCGGCGCCGGTGCCAGTCATCGATGCCGGGACGTAGCACGGCATGCTGTAGCGGAACCAGTGGGGCCGGTTGTTGCCCAGCACCGTGGAACCGCCGTTCGCGCCGTACTTGCGGCGCGCGATCCAGCCGTCGTAGCCGATCGGAAACGACTTGCCGTTGCCGGCCCAGGTGGAAAGCCAGCTCGCCGTGACGCCGGCATCAGCGGCGTAGTCCAGACGTCGCCAGGCGGGCAGGTTGTTGTACTCGGTCGGGTTGTAGTACCAGTCGGCGTTGTAGGCATCCGCCTCGCTCGCGCTGGTGGCGTACAGCGGCTGCTGGAGGAAGTTCCAGGTCGGGTTCGCGTCGCCCAGTCCGAACGAGATGAGCTGCTCGGTCAACGAATGCTCACCCGTCGACCCGAGGATCATCGTCCCCCAGGGTCCCAGCTCGGGTGCATAGACGGACCCACCGTAGCCCGAAGCCAGGTACAGCGGGTTGTTGTCCGAACCGCCGGACTCCAGCCGATTTTCGGCGCCGATGCTCGGCCACTGGATCCGACCCGGCAGCACCGACGACGGCGCGTCACCGATCGCGTAGATCGTGTTCGTGCTCGTCATGGCCGAACGCCACGCCGGGATCGGCGCGGATGCGCTGGTGTCGGTCGTGATGCGAGCGATCGTGCGACTGTAGGTAGCCATCAAGCAAGCCCTCTGTACGAATCGGTGCGCGCGACATAGCCATGCGGGAACTGCAGGCGCTTGGTGGTCAGCGAACCGCTGGCGGCAATGGGACCGGCCGCGCGCCGGTATTCCAGCAACTTCGTGTTGGTGAATGCGCTGTCGGCGGCATCGTAGGTCACGACCGAGTTCGACACCGTCCAGTCCTGCAGCTGGGTCAGGCCGGACGTGCTGAGCAAGCCCTGGCCGATCCAGTAGGTGCTGGCCAGCGTGGCGTTGGCGCCGATGTTGTCCTGCACCGTGATGGTGGCACCCGAAACGTATTGCGAATGCCCGGGGGGCCGGGCCATGAACATCGGACAGCCCCAGCCGTACTGCTGCACCGCGCGCGAGATGAACACGTTGCGACGCATCGTGACCGAGTGCCCGTCGACGCCGTAGTACCAGGGCACGTTGCCGGCCTGCTCGTTCTCGTAGACGACGATCCCGTTGTTGCCGCTGGGATTCGTCCCCTGGATGAAAAGGCAGCCGGTGATCGTGTGGTTGCCTCCATTGGCCAGCTGAAGCACGTCGGTGTTGTCGGCCGCGCCGCTGGCGTCGAACACGCAGCCCTCGAAGACCGAGTTGGCGGCACGCGTCTTGAAGATGTGGCCGTCCATCGAACCGCCGCCACGGGTCCGGCGACTGCGAACGCCCCGAACGGTGAGCACACGCGCGCTCGTGTACGCATTGTGCTCGAGCCCGCTCTGCCCGCAGTCGAAGACGTCGCCGTCCTCGTAGGTCAGGTTCTCCGCAGTCCCGCTGAGGCCGCTGCCGGTGAGGCCAGAGCTCTTGCCGACCTTGAAGTTCTTCACCGTGACCGACGTGTGGTAGTCGGTCCAGGCTCCGGTGGGGTCGCTGCCCGACTTGTTGGCGCGGATGCGGATGCCGTACGCATCGCGCGCCGTGCCGAACTGATCGGAAACGTCGAAACCCTCGATCACGATTGTCTTGCGCCCCCCCATCTCAGGCATTCCGGGCTCGAAGATGGTGATGCCGCTGGCACTGGGCGCGACGGTGTTCACGTCGATGCCCACGGGCCAGACACGCCAGCGGCCGCGGCCGGGAATGTTCCGGATGGTGACGCCGCGCACGATGGCCATGCCGGTGTTGTCCAGGCCCCAGGCGTAGGCGGTGTTCGCGTCGCTGAGCTTGGAGTTGATCGCACCGGGCGAGATCTCGATCAGGTCGCCGTCGCTTGCCGCCAGGATGCAGTCATACCAGCGTGTTCCGCGCAGCGGGCCGTAGCTGGTGCCCTTGGTGCGGTTGAACATCGTCGCGATGGGCGAGTCCATCACCTCGATGATCCAGGGTCGGTGCAGGTCAGCGGCGGGTGCGTCCGCCGCGGCCACGATGTTGACGTCGCCCCCCGCAGCGATCGAGAGCGTGCGGCCAGGCGGCAGATCTGGCGAGACCTCCGCCAACAGGCCGGTGGCACCAGAGGCAATCTTGGTGGTCGTGCCGGCCGGAAACGCATTGGTGTCCCCGGCGGCCAATTGGTAAGTGTATGAGCCCGCAGCGCCGCCGGGCGAAGGTGACGGCGAAGGTGACGGCGAAGGTGACGGCGAAGGTGACGGCGAAGGTGACGGCGAAGGTGACGGCGACGGCGAAGGTGACGGCGACGGCGAAGGTGACGGCGACGGCGACGGCGAAGGTGACGGCGACGGCGAGGGCGACGGCGAAGGTGACGGCGAGGGCGACGGCGACCCGCCGCCCACTGCGGGACCCGCCGATTCGGCATTTCCGCCTCCGCAGGCCCCAAGGCCCGCGGTACCTGCCGTCAGGATTGCAGCGCGAAGAAACTGTCGGCGGGTCTTTTCCAGATCGAATGTCACGGTGGATCCTGTCACTCACTCAGACCTTCGGACGAACCGGCCATTCGTGCGCGGAACTGCCTTCCGAAGGCGTGTCGTCTTCATTTCGAGGGATTGCAAGATTGCTCTCAGCGCATGGAACGCTGAAACCCCAATTCACGCGCGAATGTCTACCCGCTGCCTAGCCGGTGATTTCAATTGTCCAGGGTCCGAAAGCATCGATAGCCGGCGCATTCGAAGCCGCAATGATCACGACATGCCCGATCGCGGTGACGCTCAGCGTCCGGCCGGCGGGAAGTGCGGGCGATACCCTGGCAGTCATGCCCAACGCTCCGGTGGCGATCGTCGTCGTCGTACCCGCCGCCAGGGACAGCGTCTGATCGGCAGCAATCTGCCAGGTGAAGGGCTCCGGCGTGGGCGACGGACTCGGTGCTGGCGACGGGCTCGGTGCAGGCGAAGGACTGGGTGATGGACTGGGCGAAGGGAACGGGCTCGGCGACGGCGCTGGGCTTGGCGCAGGCGACGGGCTGGGGTCCGGCGAAGGCGACGCACTCGGCGAGGGTGACGGACTCGGCACCGGCGACGGCTGACTTCCGGCGCCCGGATCCAGCGGAGCGCCGCCAGAGAAGCCCTCCGCCTGGGCATTCAGCGACGTGTTGCCGCCGCCGCAGCCTGCCAGCGCTGACACGCCGGTGGCAGCGAAGACGGCGCGCAACAATTTGCGGCGTTCAAGGTCGGTTTGGGATCTCACAGGCGGGGCATTCTTTTCGCGTAGACGGTATTTTCGGTCGGTCCGCGACCGAGCCTGTAACTGCGGGTGTCGGCCGGACCTGATTCCGGTGCGTCTGCCGAAAAACGCACGGCCCCGGGGTCGGAACGGGACGCAGACACCATTGCGGTCCGCGCCGCGTGACAGAATGATTCTTGCGTTCGCCGGCCGAAGCTGGCAAGTCCAGCGTACCCCCCGATTCCAGTGCGCGATCTCATTCTATTTGCTGTCTTCGCGTGGCTGGTCTTCAAGATCCCCCGGCAGCCTTTCCTCGGCGCGCTGGGCTGGGTGGTCTTCGGCGTCCTCTATCCGCACCGGCTCACCTACGGGCCTGCCTACAACTTTCCCTTCGCGATGGTCATCGCGATCGTCACCCTGGCCAGCCTGCTCTTCACGAAGGAGCACCGCAAGCCGAAGGGAGGTGCGGCGGCGGTGGTGCTGATGATCTTCCTCGCCTGGGCCGCCTTCGCGAACCTCTTCGCCTTCCACCCTGACGACGCGCTCGCCTACCTGGACCGCGTCTTCAAGGTGATCCTGATGACCTTCGTCCTGCTACTGCTGATCCACACCCGCGAGCAGGTCGTCGCGCTGTTGTGGTGCCTGGCGGTGTCGCTGGGGTTCTACGGGTTCAAGGGCGGGATCTTCGTCATCGCGACCGGCGGAAACTTCATGGTCAACGGCCCCGAAGACAGCGCGATGGCCGGCAACAACAACCTGGGAACGGGGATCGTGATCATCATCCCGGTCATGTACTACCTCTTCCAGTTCACCAAGAACCGCATTGCACGGCTGGGACTGATGGTCGCCATGCCCTTGTGCGCGGTCGCCGTGCTGGGCAGCTACTCGCGCGGCGCGCTGCTCGCGATCGGGGGCATGGGCATCCTGCTGTGGTCGCGCGGCAAGAACAAGATCGTGCTCGCACTCGCGGCCGTGGCCTTCGTGACGATCGCAATCCCGTTCATGCCCGACAAGTGGACGAACCGCATGCACACGATCGAGACCTACGAGGAGGATCTGTCGGCGATGCAGCGCATCTGGGCCTGGACGACGGCCTACAACATCGCGGTCGACCGGTTCCCCGTGGCCGGGGGCTTCGAATTCCAGTCGCCCGAGGTCGCCGGCCGGTATTCGCCCAACCCAGCCTTCTTCCATGTCGCGCACAGCATCTACTTCCAGGTTCTCGGCAGCCTGGGCTTCATCGGCCTCGGGCTCTTCCTGCTGTTCTGGATCATGGTGGTCTGGCAGGCGCAATGGCTGCGAAGACATTGCCGCGGCAGCCCCGATCTTCTCTGGGCGCACACGCTGGGGTCCCTGGTTCAGGCCTCGCTGCTGGCGTTCTTCATCGGCGGCGCCTTCATCGACATCGCCTTCTGGGACCTCGTGTACTACCTGTACGCGGCGCTCGCCGGGGCGATCTACGTCGTGAAGACGACGAGCGCCAAGGCGCCGCCGGTGGCCGCACCGGCGCCCGATCTTGCTGTGGCCGCCGGTGCCTCGGCCAGTGTGCGCTGACGCGGACGGCCACCCCATGGCGGCGCCTCCTGAGACAGCCCCCGTTGCGCAGCCGCGTCCGTGGTTCGTGCGCCACCTGGTGCTGGTCGGCAAGATCCTGCTGAGCGCATTTCTGCTGTGGTGGCTGGCCCGCTCGCTCAAGCCTGCCGAGTTGCGCCTCGCGTTCTCGCGCTTCGACGCCGGCGTCCTCGTCGCCGGCCTGGCCCTGTTTGTCGGCCAGGGGCTCGTGATGAGCTGGCGCTGGCACCGCATCGTCAGCCTGCTCGGCGGCCGCCTGAGCTTCGGACGCGCCATCCGATGGGTCTTCATCGGCCTCTTCTTCAACCAGGCGCTGCCCTCCACGGTGGGCGGCGACGCCGTGCGCGTCTGGTTGCTGCACCGCGACGGCACTGCCAAGGGGGCAGCGTTCTCCAGCGTATTCCTGGAGCGGAGCACGGGCCTCGTCATCACGGGCCTGCTGGTCTCTGTCTGCCTGCCCAGCATCTGGACCGCCATCGCCCACAACGAGCTGCGCTACGTGCTGCTGTTCGCGGGACCTGTCCTGCTGACACTGCTGCTGTCGCTGGGATTCGTCGGACCGCGCCTGGCCGCCCTGCTGCCGGGGCGCTCGTCGGCAGCGGTCGTCGACGTCATGGACTCGATCCGCAAACTTGTCGCGCAACCGCCGGCGGCCGCCGAGATGACCGTGCTCGGCACCCTCTCGGCATTGCTCGGATTCGGCGTCGTCTACCTGCTGGGTCAGCGCCTGGGACTCGACCTGAGCATCGTCAGCTACGTCTCGCTGGTCGGGGGCGCGATCCTGCTGAGCGTGCTGCCGATCTCCCTGGGGGGTTGGGGATTGCGCGAGCTGAGCATGGTGGCATTGTTCGGGGCCGTGGGCGTGAAGGCGGCGGACGCGTTGGCGATGTCGATCGCCTACGGTGTGCTGGCTCTGCTGGTGGCGCTGCCCGGCGGCCTGGCATGGCTGCGTGTCGGCGTCCGCGGCAGCGCCGCCCGAGCCGATCTGCGAGCCGACTGAGCCCACTGCATTCCAGTCTTCCCAAAAAACAACCTCCAGCGTGTCACGCCAAGGCGATGCAGCAACCTTTGAAGTTCCGTGAATCCTGGCTCTGGGTCGCCGCATTGCTGGCCCTGGGTGTGCTGCTGCGCCTGGTCCTTGCCGCCGGCTACCCGCCGTTGCCGCAGCCGGACACACCCACCTACGAAGACGCGGCGCACGACTTGATGGCCGGCGGCCCCTTCACGCTTTCCGAAGGCCGGCGCACGCCGGGATACCCCCTGTTCATCGCCGCGCTGGGCCTGGACCCGCGCAACATCATGCTGGCGCAGATGGCGCTGGGCACACTCACCTCGGTGCTGCTGTACCTCATCGCTCTGCGCATCTGCCGGCGCCCCGGTGTGGCGTTCTTGGCGGCGCTCTGCTACGACCTCAGCCTGCAGCAGCTGTTCCTGGAGGCCGTGATCCTGACCGAGCCGCTGACCACCTTCCTGCTCGCCGGCAGCATCCTGCTGCTGCTGGTCACGCTGGAGCGGCTGCAGCAAGGGCGGGCCGCCATCGGGTTCGCGCTGCTCACGGGCCTGTGCAGCGCCGCGGCGCTGATGGTGCGGCCCCAGTTCACCTTCATGCCGCTGCTGCTTCCGCTTCTCGTGGGCTACGCGGCGCTGGACGGCCGGCGCATCCGGGCGCGTACGCTGGCGCACGCGGTGATGGTGGCGCTGCCCATCGTGGTGGTGATGCTCGGCTGGGCGAAGGTGGTGCAGGCCAAGACGGGCTACTTCACGGTTTCGAACCAGTCCGGCTTCGGCATCGTCAACCACAGCGTCGAGTTCATCGAGCTCGCGCCGGAACGCTATGCAGTGGTACGCGACATCCTTCTGAAGTACCGTGCCGAACGCATCGCGATCGCCGGCCATCCGGGCAACACGGTCTGGTATGCCTGGCCCGAGATCCGGCGTGCGACCGGCTGGTCGCTGCCGGAAGGCTCGCGGCAGCTGCAGCAGATGTCGATGCAGATGTTCGCCCAGCACCCGTTCCGTTATGCCTACAGCATCTCGCGCGCCTGGCTCGAGTTCTGGACCGTTCCGATCTTCTGGACACCGGAGCGCATCTCCCCCGCCTGGCTCGCACCGGCGCTGGAAGGGATCTGGTGGATCGAACACAAGCTGGTGCGGCTGGCGAACCTGCTGTTCGTGCTGTTCGTCGCGGCCGCCGTCGTCTCGCGCCGCGCGCGCGAGGCGTTCCGCTGGGACGTGCGCGTCACCGCCATCAGCGCCATCGTGCTGTGCTCGTCGCTGCTGCAGGCCATGGCCGACCGCGGTTCGGGCTCGCGTTATGGCGTGACCTTGCAGGCGACCATCGTGATGCTGGTGATCCTGCTGCTGGCACAGGCCTTCAAGGGCCGCCGTGAGGAGCGGCGCGCCTAGGCATGGACCGCCGGACCTTCCTGTCCGCCGCCTTCGCACTGCCCGGCCCGGCCGCGGTGGCGGCGGCCGGTGCGTCCGCACCGCGCCCCGCGGCCCCTACGGCCGAGCCGCCCGCCAGCGTCTCGCTTGTCGAGAGCGAGCTCGCCACCGCCAGGAACACACGCACCGGCATCGCCTACGGCCCCACCGAAGGCGGCCAGCGGCGCAACATCCAGCGTGCCGTCGTCGAGGCGCGCGACGGCGACACGATCGAGATCTCGCCTGGCGCGATCTGGTGGCCCGGCCAGGGCGACGGTTCGGGCTTCCTCGAAGGCGGCATGCTGCACGTCTGGAAGTCGCTCACCGTGACCAACGTGCCAGGCAAGGGCCCCTGGCGCCTGGCGCCGAAGTCGATCGGTTACGTCGACGGCGTCAGCGGCGTGGTCATCCGCGAGCCCGCCCACACCTATTCGGACAGTGGCGACACCTTGCGCGCCAGCCCACGCAAGACCATCGTCATCGAGGGGTTCGACTTCGACAACTGGGGCCGCAAGCCGGGCGACTTCGGCGTGCGCATCCGCAGCGGCGCGGGCGCCGGCTCATGGGAAAACATGCATCGTTCGGTCACCCTGCGCCGCTTCCGCATTGGCAAGCGTCGCGACGAGTCGGCCTCGGGCATCAACGGTTCCGCGGAGAACTTGCTCATCGAGGACGGCCATGTCTACGACACCGGCGGCTCCATCGGCTCCGGGCAGGGCCTGGACCACAACTTCTACGTCGGCGGCCGCAACGTCACGTTCCGCGGTGTGCGCGGCAGCCGCTCGCGCAGCGGGTCTGCGGGCCCGATGGACGGTCACATCGTCAAGGCCGCCGCCGTCAACACGCTGATCGAAGGCTGCGTCTTCGACTGCGGACCGCTGGGCGACAACTCCTACAACATCCAGTGCCGCGCCGGCGGCAACGTCGTGATCCGCGGCTGCCTGATCATCGGCGGTGCGCTCACCGGCAACCGCGGCACTGGCGTCATCGGCTACGAGAACGAGATCACGCAGACGCCCTGGTACTACGGGGCCGAAGGGCACTCGGTGCTGATCGAGAAGAACGTGATCATCAGCCATTTCGACAAGCCGCTGGTATTCTTCCGCGCCGCCGGCCATGCCTGGCAGGTGACCGGGGTGTCCTCGGTGGTCGTGCGTGACAACATCGGCATGGGCGCCGAGAAGTCTTCCTGGATGCCGAAGTTCGGTGGCCCGGCCTGGATACGCGACGACCCCACCAAGGGCCCCGGCTGGTCGGCGAACAACACCGTGATGCCCTACGGCCCCGACGAACCCGGCTTCGAAGGCAAGCCGCAACTTCAGTACAAGCGGGCGGCCGGGCCGGTGCGCGGCGCCGCCACCGTGTCCACCTGGCGCTTCGTGGCACCCTACGGCCACGTGGCTCGCGTCGACGACCTTCGCGGGCTGGGCTGAAGCCCCGCTCCAAAGCAATCACATCGGCAACGAGAGCAACAACCTCCCATGAGCGCACTCGCACAACGCCTGCTGGACCGCTACTACTCGGACCGGGTCCACCCTTACCGCACCTACGAAGCGAAGGTCGAGCAGTTCCTCAGGAAGGACAGCGCCGTGCTGGACGCCGGCTGCGGCCGCACCGTGCCGACGTTGCGCAAGCTGCAGGGGCGCGCCGGCCGGCTCATCGGCGTGGACCTCGTCGAGTTCCGCGACCTGCCGCCGGGCATCGAGGCCTACCAGACCGACCTCGGCCGCCTGCCGCTGGGGGACAACGAGGTCGACATCGTCATGGCGCAGAGCGTCTTCGAGCACCTCACCGACCCCGACGCCGTGTACCGCGAGCTGTTCCGCGTGCTGCGCCCGGGCGGCCGCGTCGTCTTCCTCACCGCCAACATGTGGGACTACGGCACCCAGGTGGCGCGCCTGATCCCGAACCGCTTCCACGCCAAGGTGGTCGCCAAGGTCGAGGGCCGCGCCGAGGAGGACACCTTCCCCACCGCCTACAAGACCAACACGCGCTCCGACGTCGACCGCCTGGCGGCCGCCTCGGGCTTCAAGGTCGAGAGCTTCGAGTACCTGAGCCAGTACCCGAACTACCTGCTCTTCAACGGCGCGTTGTTCTTCCTGGGCATGTGCTTCGAGAAGGTGATCCACCGCTTCGAGGCGCTGCGCTTCCTGCGCGGCTGGATCCTGGTCACGCTGCGCAAGCCAGACTGACGGCGCACCGCGCAGGCCGCACAGGCGACGCTCAGGCGCCGGCGGGCGCGGGCGTGGGAAGCGGCGTGGTCGCAGCGCCCTGCGCCGACTGCAGCAGCAGGCCCACGGTGAGCAGGCCGAAGAGCTTGAAGCCGTTGTCGGCTTCCATGCGTTCGTGCTGCTGCCACAGCCGCTTGAGCTGCGCCTCGTCGAACCACGACTTCATCTGCGACGAAAACAGCACGTCGTTGGCCATGCCGCGCAGCGGCCCCAGCAGCCAGCGCGAGACGGGGGCGCTGAAGCCCTGCTTCTTGCGGTCGAGAAGCTCGTCGGGCAGGCGGCCGCGCTGGCTGGCCTTGAGGATGTGCTTCTTCTCGAAGCCGCGCAACTTCAGCTCGGGCGGCAGGCGGGCGGCGAACTCCACCACCTTGTGGTCGAGCAGCGGGCAGCGCACCTCCAGCGAGCTGGCCATCGAGGTGCGGTCGGCCTTGACCATGATGTCGTCGACCATCCAGGTCTTGATGTCGACGTAGGTGGCCTGGTCGATCGGGTCGGCGCCCTTCACGGCCGCGAAGTGCGGCGCGAAGTACTCCTCGTAGAGGCGGCCGTCGGCGACAGAGCCGACCTGGGCACGCCACTCGGGGCGCATCAGCGCCGCCAGTTCGTGTTCACGGAAGATATCGCGCCAGGAGGCGTGCGCGCGTTCGAAGGGCTGCGCCAGCGCGGCCGAGAAGCGGCGCAGCTTCTCCGGCAGGCCGACCTTGGTGTGGTTCACCGGCAGCACGCGGTCCAGCACGCCGTGCACGCCGCCGCGCAGGCCGGCCGGGAACACCGAAGCCCAGCGGTGGATGCGGTCGGCCACGTAGGTCTCGTAGCCGGCGAAGCACTCGTCGCCGCCGTCGCCCGACAGCGCCACCGTCACCGACTGCCGCGTGAAGCGCGAGAGGAAGTACATCGGCAGCGCCGAGGTGTCGGCCAGCGGTTCGCCGGCGATCGAGATCACGGCCGGCAGCAGGTCCAGGTTGGCCGGGTCCAGCGTCTGCGTGCGGTGGGTCAGGCCGAACTGGCGCGCAAGTTGTTCGGCCAGCGGCGACTCGTCGAAGCTGTCTTCGCGGAAGCCGGAGGTGAAGGTCAACACGCTCGCCGCATCACGCTGCTGCAGCATCGAGGCGACGATGGTGGAAGAGTCGACGCCGCCGCTCAGGAAGGCCCCCAACGGCACGTCGCTCACCAGGCGCACGCGGACCGCGTCGTCGATCAAGGCGCGCAGTTCCTCGGCTGCCGCGCGCGGGTCGGTCGGGCGCGACTTGTCGTGAAAGCAGGCCGCCAGGTCCCAGTAGGTGCGCGTCTGCAGGCGGCCGCCAGGCACGAACTCGGCCACCGTGGCCGGCGGCAGCGAACGCACGCCTTCGAAGAGCGACCGGTGGTTGGGCACGTAGTTCAGGCGCAGGTACTGCGCCATCGCCAGCGGGTCGATGCGCCCGCCCACCGCCGGGTGCGCCGCCAGTGCCCGCGGCTCGGAAGCGAAAGCCAGGCCGCCGCCGGGCAGTTCGACGTAGAAGAGCGGCTTCTTGCCCAGGCGGTCGCGGCCCAGGATCAGGCGACCGGCCACCTTGTCCCACAGGGCGAACGCGAACATGCCGCGGCACTTCTCCACCGCGGCCGGGCCCCAGGCCTTCAGCGCCTCGAGCAGCACTTCGGAGTCGCCGCGGGTGACGAAGCGGTGGCCCAGCGCCTGCAGCTCGATGCGCAGTTCCTGGTAGTTGTAGATCTCGCCGTTGAAGACCAGCAGCCAGCGGCCCGAGGTGTCGCGCATCGGCTGGTTGCTGACGGCGCTGAGGTCCAGCACCGACAGCCGACGGTGGCCGAAGGCGGCGGCGCCTTCGACGACGATGCCTTCAGCGTCGGGGCCGCGGTGCGCCAGCGCGCGGGTGATGCGGGCGATGGCGTCGCGGTCGGGCGCCTGCCCGGGTCCGGAGATGGCACCGGCGATGCCGCACATCAGCGCGGACCGGCGGCGCCCGGCGTGGAGTCGGCGGCGCCCGCTGCCGGTGTGGCACCCGGCGGCGCGGGCAGGCGGTCGGTGGCGCGCCGGTTGCGGCGCGCGTCGGGCTGTTGCGGGGCCAGGGGCACCACCTGGAAGCGGCGCACGATGACGTCGGCGATGACGCCGAGCACGAAGACCTGGAAGCCGGTGAGCATCAGGATCACCGACAGCGCGCCGAACTGGTTGACCACGATCACGTCGCGCACCGCGCGCAGCACGCCCAGCGCGGCCAGCCCGAAGGCGGCCGGCAGGAAGAAGCGCAGGGGCTCGAAGTACGAGGCCAGGCGCACGATCAGCATCGAGAAGCCGAAGAAGTCCTTCACCGGCTTGATGTTCGACTTGCCGACGCGACGCTCGTAGTTGATGGGCGTGTAGCGCACCTTGCGGCCGCTGTAGAGCGAGGCCACCGTGAGCGTGGTGGTGAACGAGAAGCCCATCGGCAGCAGGTGGCGGAATTCCTGGTACAGCGTGCGGCGGAAAACGCGCATGCCGGAGTTCAGGTCAGGCACCATCACGCCGGTGAGCCCGTGCACCATCTTGCGCAGGATCCAGCGCGCCAGCTGGTGCGGCAGGCTGGCGCTGATGCCGCTGCCCTGGCGTGCGCCGACCACCATGTCGACGCCGGACTCGGCGATCTCCAGCAGGCGCGGCAAGTCTTCCAGCGGGTAGGTGCCGTCGGCGTCGGTGATGAAGATCCACTCCTGGCCGCAGTAGTCCAGGCCGGTGCGCAGCGCGGCGCCGTAGCCGCGGTTCACTTCGTGCGTGATGACGGTGATGCCGTCCAGCCCGCCGAGGATCTCGCCCGTGTTGTCGCTCGATCCGTCGTTGATGCAGATGATCTCGAAGTCGTAGGCGGGCACGCCGGCGCAGATCTCCAGCACACGCTTGACCGTGTCCGCGATCGCGCCTTGCTCGTTGTAGACGGGGATGATGACTGCGCAGCTTTGCCGCATCGTGCCTCCAGGGCCGTCGAGGGTTCCCACCACGGGTCATGCCGACGGCGGCAGCGATTATCTCTGCCCGGGGGACGGATCCGCGGGGCGGGCGTGCTTTTGTCGCGTATTGCCGTCAAGGCTGCACGCCGGGGGCCAACCATAATCCGGTCGCCCTTCGGCGCGCCACGCCGCCTGCGCCGACCCCGCAAGCCCAGAGTCGCCACCCCATGCCCCAGGACCACCCCGACTTCCTTCTCCTCGGTCAACCCAGATTCCGCGACAGCTCGCTCGAGAAGTTGGCGCGCACCGAGGGCGCGCGGGCCGCCTGGCAGCAGGCGCTGCGCGACGGCGACATCGCCACCGTGGCCCGCAACGTCGACGGCCCGTTCGCCGTGGCGCTGCGCGAAGCCGGTGGCCGCACCGTGATGGCGATCGACCGCATGGCGGTTCACTCGCTGTGCTATCGGGTCGAAGGCGGCCAGCTGCACTTCGCCGCGCGCGCCGACGCGCTGGGTGCCACGGTACTGGACGAACAGGCGCTGCTGGACTACCTGTACTTCCACGTCGTGCCTTCGCCGCGCACCGTGTTCGCCGGCGTGCACCGGCTGCCACCGGCGCATTGCGCCGTGTTCGACGACGGCCGCCTCAGCGTGAAGCCCTACTGGGAGCCGAGCTTCGAACCGCTGGCGCAGCCGTCCTTCGAACAGCTGCGCGGCGAGTTCCGCGGCCTGCTGCAGCAGTCGGTGGCCGACGCGCTGGGCAGCGGCAAGGCGGCCTGCTTCCTGAGCGGCGGCACCGACAGTTCCACCGTGGCCGGCATGATCGGCCTCGCCGCGGGTCGGCCCGCGGCCACCTACTCCATCGGCTTCGAGGCCGACGGTTACGACGAATCGGAGTTCGCGCGCATCGCGGCACGTCACTTCAAGACCGAGCACCACGAGATCCGCGTCTCCGCCGACCAGCTGGTCGACGCGATCCCGCTGGTGGCGGCACACTACGACCAGCCGTTCGGCAATTCGTCGGCGGTACCGGCCTACATCTGCGCGCTGGCCGCGCGCGCCGACGGCGTGAGCCGCCTGCTGGCCGGCGACGGCGGCGACGAACTCTTCGGCGGCAACAGCCGCTACGCGATGCAGCGCGTGTTCTCCTGGTACGGCCACCTGCCGGGTGCGGTGCGCAGCGGCCTGATGGAACCGCTGCTGCTGGGCACCGGCCTGGGCCGGCTGCCGCTGCTGCGCAAGGGCGCGGGTTACGTGCGCCAGGCGCGCACGCCCATGCCCGACCGCATGCACACCTACAACCTGCTCATGCGGCTGGACCCGCAGGCCGTGCTGGCGCCGGAGTTCCTGGCCCGCACCGACCTGGCTGAGCCGGCGCAGCACCAGCGCGACGTCTGGAATGCGACCGCGCCGCGCGCCAGCGAGCTCAACCGCATCCTGGCCTACGACTGGCGCTACACGCTGGGCGAGATCGACCTGCCCAAGGTCTGCGGCACCACCGCGCTGGCCGGGGTGGAGGTGGCATTCCCCATGGTCGACAACCGGTTGATCGAATTTTCGACAAAGCTGCCGGAAGCGTACAAGCTCAAGCGCCTGCGCCTGCGCTGGTTCTTCAAGGAGGCGCTGCGTGGCTTCCTGCCCGACGAGATCATCACCAAGAAGAAGCAAGGCTTCGGCCTGCCCTTCGGCGTGTGGGTGGTGAGCCACCCGCGCCTGCGCACGCTGGCCACCGACTCGCTGCGCAGTCTGGGCACGCGCGGCATCGTGGCGCCGAAGTTCGTCGACGACCTGCTCACGACCCACCTGCCTTCGCACCCGCACTACTACGGCGAGATGGTGTGGATCCTGATGATGCTGGAGCAGTGGCTCCAGCGCCGCGCGCCGAACCACGGTCACGGGGCCTGAAGGCGCGGCCCTTCAGGCGGCGGTGAGCACCTGCCCAGGCTGGCGCAGATTGGCGGCCAGGCGCAGCCCGAAACGCAGTCGCGTCTGGTCCCAGGGCGTGAAGCGCGGCAGCTGGAACAGGTCGCTGCCGGCGCGTGCGCTGCCCCAGGCGGTGGAAACGGCGGCGGCGAAGCCGGCCTCTCGCACCAGGCCCACCGTGCGCGGGGAATAGTCCTCGCCCGGGCGGCCGTTTGGGTAGGCGAACAGCGTCACCGGTTCGCCGACGATGGACTCCACCACGCGGCGGCTTTCGGCGATCTCGCGCAGCGCCTCGGCGTCCGGCAGGCGCGCCAGGATCGGGTGCGTGAGCGTGTGGGCGCCGATCTGCATGCCGGCACGCCGCATCGCACGCACCTGCTCAGGCTGCATCATCAGGTCTTCGGGCAAGGCGGGCACGCCGGCCCGGCGCTGCAGGTCGCGCGTGAGGGCGTGGCGCTCGTCGACCTCGCGGTACTTGAGCGCGTTGATCAGCGCCTTCAACGCCTGGCGTCGCGCCGGCAGGGTGCCGATGTCCAGCTGCTCGGGCAGGCCTTCGGCGAAGCCCTTCGTGTCCAGAACCGGACCGCCGGCGGCGCGAACGGTCTCGGCCAGCGAGTCGTTGAACATGCGGCCGCCTCCCAGGTAGCCGGTGGCGATGAAGAATGTGGCCACCAGGCCGTGGCGGCGCAGGATGGGCAGCGCGACGTCGTGGTTGTCGGCGTAGCCGTCGTCGAAGGTGATGCAGGCGGCACGCGAAGGCAGCCGCCCATCGGCCAGGCGGCGCACGGCCTCGTCCAGCGGCAGCACATTGAACCAGTGCGCCAGCCAGCGGCACATCTCGTCGAAGTGGGCGGCGTCGGGATCGTCGGGCCAAAGCGGGTCGTGCCGGGCATGCACGCGGTGAAAAATCAGGATCGACAGCCGGCCGCCCGGACCGGAAGGCGAGGCCAGGGACAGGGCGAGTCTCAGCATCCGGTGACCCTCACGCTGCGGCAGGCGCGCGGCGGCTGCGCAGGTCGCGGAACAATTCGAGTTGCGCGTCGGTCGTCGCCTGCCAGGAAAAGCCCTCGGCATGGCGGCGCACGTCGTCTCGTGCCGGCGGTGCCGCCAGCAGCCGGGCGGCTGCCGCGGCGATCGCCGGGCCGCTTCGCTCGTCGACCAGCACGCCCGCCGAAGCGCCCACCACCTCGGGCGTGCCCCAGATGTTGGTGGCGACCACCGGTGTGCCGCAGGCCATGGACTCCAGCAGCACGTTGGCCCAGCCTTCGCGGCTGGAGGCCAGCACCAGCGCGTCAGCGGCGCTGTAGTAGATGGCCAGCTGCTCGTTGGGCACTGCGCCGGTGAAGCGCACGCGATCGGCGACGCCACGTTCGGCGGCACGCGCTTCGAGGTTGGCCTGCTCCTCGCCGGCGCCAACGACGATGAGCTGCGCCCGCGGGTGCTGCGGCGAGAGCTCGGCCAGCGCGTCGATCACCAGGTGGTGGCCCTTGCGTTCGATCAGCTGCCCCACCGAGAGCAGCACCGGGCCGCCTTCCAGTGCCAGTGCCTTGCGCGACGGCTCCACCGGCAGCGGGCGGAAGCGCTGCAGATCGACGCCGTTGCGCATGACATGCAGCTTGGCGGGGTCGATGTGCCAGCCGGCCAGCACGTCGACCAGCGCCTGGCAGACGCCGATGGAGGCGTCGGCATTGCGCGCCGCCCACTGGATCATGCGGCGCGGCAGCGCGTGTTGCGGGATCAGGTTGAGGTCGGTGCCACGCGCGGTGATGGTGACCGGCTTGCCCAGCCAGCGCGCCAGCAGCGTGGCGGCGACGCCGTCGGGGTAGTAGTAGTGGGCATCGATGAGGTCGAAGTCCCAACCCTCGCGGATGAGCCGGCGCGCCGGGCCCAGCGAGGCGAGCGCCAGCGTCAGCGGCACCAGCGCCATGCCGATCTTGGGCACCACCAGGTAGCGCGGGTGCAGCACCTCGACGCCATGGCGCGTCTCGCGCGCCGGCGTGCGCGCCATGCGGGCGTAGTCGCCCCAGCGTTCGTTCGTGGAAGGGAACCAGGGCACGGGCGCCAGCACCTTGGTCTGGGCGCCGCCGCTGGCCAGCAGTTCGCGCAGTCGGGTCTCGACAAAGATGCCGTGAATCGGCCGCGCCGCGCTCGGAAAGAGCGTGGAGAACAGCAGCGTGCGGACCGGGCGCGCGTTCACCGCGTGCCGACCCGCCCCAGCGGCGCGTCCGCCGGCGGGCGCCCGCCGGCCAGCGCGCTGGCCAGGGCCGTGACGCGCTGCGCATTGCTGCGCCAGGTGAGGCCCAGCTGGCCGATGGTGGCCGCCGCGCCGGCGGCCAGCCGCTCGCGCAGCGCCGCGTCGGCGCACAGGCGCGTGAGTGCGGCTTCCAGTGCACCGGGGGCGCTGCCGTCGAACAGCAGCGCATTGCGGCCGTCGACCAGCACTTCCTCGATGTTGGGTTGGCGCGGGGCGACGATCGCCTTGCCCAGCGCGAGGTATTCGAACAGCTTCAGCGGTGAGGCGTAGGCCACCACCGCCGGCTGCAGCGCGATGTCGAATGAAGCCACATGGGCCGGCACTGCGTTTCGGTCGACGACGCCGGTGAACCGCACCCGTTCACCCAGCTTCAGTTCGGCCGCCAGGCGCTCCAGGTTGGCGCGCTCGGGGCCGTCGCCCACCACCAGCAGGCGGGCGTTCGGTGGCGTCTCCGGACGCGCCAGCCACTGCAGCACGCGGTCGACGCCGTGCCAGTCGCGCACGAAGCCGGTGAAGCCCAGCACCAGCGCTTCGGGACAGCCGAGCGTGGCCTTGGCCACCGCCTGCGTAGGCGCCGAAGCAAAGTGCGCCTCGTTGATGCCGTTGGCGATGACGACGATGCGCTCGGCCGGCACGCCGCGGTCGCGCACGTGGCCGGCCAGCACCTGGGTCACCGGCAGCACCACGTCGGCGCCGCGCCAGACCAGGCCTTCGGCCCAGCGGCCCAGCCACGGCAGGCCGAGGCCGCCGAAGCGCATGCGTTCATGCACCAGCGGCGCGTTCACCTCCAGCAGCAGCGGGATGCGGCGGCGCCACTTGAGCATGAGGCCGGCCAGCAGGAACAGGTTGTAGCGTTCGTAGATGACGTCGGGCTTGAACTCGCGCGCGGCGCGTGCCAGGCGCGCGTAGGCCAGCAGCGAATAACCCAGCTCCAGCAACTCGTACACGGCCCTGGGCAGCTTCTCGCGCAGGCGCTGCACCCAGCTGACCTGGCCGCCCATGTCGCCCTTGCGTTCCTCGGTGCCCCCGACGTCGGGCGCGACCACGCGCACCTCGTGCCCCAGCTCGCGCAGCGCGTGGATCAGCTCCTCGATGTGGACCGCCTGGCCGTCCTTCGAGGCCGTACGGTGGTGGTACAGGATCCTCATCTCATGCGGCGGCAGGCATCGGCACCCGGGTCTCGCCCATCGCGTTGCGCAGGAAGGCGTCGAACATGAGCAGCGTCCACAACGGCGTGCTGTGGTCGCGCACGCCGGACTGGTGTTCGTCGACCAGCTGGCGCACGACCGCAGGCTCCAGCCAACCACCTTCCAGCATGGGTCCCGCCAGCAGCGAGGAACGCACGCGTTCGCGCAGAGGGCCGCGGAACCAGCGCGCCAGTGGCACCGCGAACCCCATCTTCGGGCGGTAGAGCACGTCGTCCGGCAGGTGCGGCTCCATCGCCTTCTTGAAGAAGTGCTTGCCGTTGCCGCCTGCGAGCTTCAGGTTCGAAGGCAGGGTGGCGGCCCATTCGACCAGCGGATGGTCCATCAGCGGTTCGCGCACTTCCAGCGAATGCGCCATCGACGCGCGGTCGACCTTGGTGTTGATGTCGCCCACCAGGTAGGTGTGCAGGTCGATGTACTGGATCAGTGCCAGCGGGTCGTCGGTGCCGGCGCGGGCGGCGTGGCGGTCGAACACGTCGCGCGCGCTGTAGCCGCCCAACTGCGACTTGAAGCGCGCGCTGTACATGCGGCTGCGCAGCGGCTCGCGGATCTGCGACATGCTGTGGAAGTAGGCCTCGACCGAGGTGCGCGCCATGCCTTCGAAGGTGGTCTTGGCGCGGAACACACGCGGCGCCCAGTCGGCCTTCGGGTAGACGCGGCCGAGCAGCCCGAACAGCGGCCGGCGGATGCCTTCGGGCAGCGCCGCGCGCATGCGCTCTTCCATCATGTGCAACCTGTAGCGCCGGTAGCCGCCGAAGGTCTCGTCGCCGCCGTCGCCCGAGAGCGCCACCGTCACGTGCTTGCGCGCGAGCTGGCAGACGCGGTAGGTGGGGATGGCCGAGCTGTCGGCGTAGGGCTCGTCGTACAGGCGCGCCAGGGTGTCGACGAGGTCGAAGTCGTCACTCTTGACGGTCTCCACCCGGTGCGCCGTCCGGTAGCGCGTGGCCACCATCTGGGCGAACTCGCTCTCGTTGTATGCCGGGTCGTCGAACGCGATCGAGCAGGTGTTGACCGGGCCGTCGGACAGGCCGGCCATCATGGCCACCACGGCGCTGGAGTCGACGCCACCAGAGAGGAAGGCCCCCAACGGCACTTCGGAAATCATGCGCAGGCGCACCGACTCCTTCAGCCGCGGGACGAAGTCCTCGCACACCTCCTGCAGGCTGGCGTGGCTGGACAGCGAGAAGCGCACGTCCCAGTACTCCTTCGGCTCCGGCACCTTCTGGCCGCGCCGGATCTCCAGCGTGTGCGCCGGCGGCAGCTTCCTCGCCTGGCGGAAGATGGTGCGAGGCTCGGCCACGTAGCCGAGCGCGAAGTACTCCTCCACCGCGAGCGGGTCGATGTCGCGCGCCAGGCCGCCGTGGGCCATCACCGACTTGAGCTCGGAACCGAAGAGCAGTTGGCCGTCGTCGAGCAGCGCGTAATACATGGGCTTCACGCCCAGGCGGTCGCGCGCCATGAACAGGGTCTGTTTGTTGCGGTCCCAGAGGGCGAACGCAAACATGCCGCGAAGGCGCTGCACGCAGGCCGCGCCCCAGGCCTCCCAGGCGTGCACGATGACCTCGGTGTCGCTCTTGGTGTGGAAGACGTGGCCCAGCGCCTGCAGTTCGGGAATCAGTTCCTGGTAGTTGTAGATCTCGCCATTGAACACGATGACGACCGAGCCGTCCTCGTTGAACAGCGGCTGCTGGCCGGTCGCGACGTCGATGATGGACAGCCGCCTGTGGCCGAAGCCGACGCCGGGTTCCAGGTGCACGCTGCCTTCGTCGGGGCCGCGGTGCTGCTGCGAGTCGTTCATGCGCTGCAGCGTGGCGCGATCGATCGGACGCCCGCCGCGCGTGTCGAAGATGCCGGTGATTCCGCACATGGCTGTCAGACGCCCTTCCGTTGTTCCATCGGCCGGCCGAGCAGCCGGTCGTAAACGCCCTGGTAGGTGGCCACCATGGCCTGCATGCTGAAGCGCTGCTCGGCCAGCCTGCGGCCGGCTGCGCCCATGGCCCGCGCCCTTGCCGGGTCTTCGGCCATCTTCACCAGGGCCGCGGCCAGAGCCTGCACGTCGGCCGCGGGCACGATGACGCCGCTTTCGCCATCGGCCACCAGGTCGGCGTTGCCGCCGACGGCCGTGGCCACCACGGGCAGGCCGGTCGCCATTGCCTCCAGAATCGTATTCGAGATGCCCTCGGCCAGCGAAGGCAGCACGAAGCAATCGAGGCCGCGCATGACATCCGCCACATCGGCCCGCTCGCCCGGCAGCCAGGCCCACGTGGCGGCGCCAGCCTCTTCCAGCAGCGCCTGCGCCTGCGCGCGCAACGGGCCGTCGCCCACCATCACAAGGCGCAGGCGGCCGCGTAGCGCGGGCGCGAGTTCGAGCGCGCGCACGAAGGCGCGCGCCAGCAGGGTCTGGTCCTTCACCGGCTGCATGCGGCCCACGGTACCGAAAAGCCATTCGCCGGCATCCCCGAAGGGGCAGCCGGCAATGCGCGCGCGGCCGCCAGTAGCGGGAGCAAAACGCTCGGCGTCGACACCGTTGTAGACCTGCGTGATGCGCGCCGGCGCGACGCCCACCGGACCCTTCAGGTAGGCCGCGCTCTCGCGCGAAAGGGCCAGGAAATGCTGCACGAAAGGCCGGTAGGCGCGCCGCACC
The DNA here is from genome assembly GCA_044224175.1 of Rubrivivax sp. Classification (GTDB taxonomy): domain Bacteria; phylum Pseudomonadota; class Gammaproteobacteria; order Burkholderiales; family Burkholderiaceae_C; genus Rubrivivax. The sequence goes on from JBGAKY010000022.1 coordinate 21,363, forward strand.
AGCTGGTAGCGACGGTTCGTGCCGCCCAGGTCGCCGACATCCCAGCCGTGTTCGCCGTGAACGCGCGCGGGCACGCGTGCGGCCCAGGCCGGGACCTGGAATTCCAGCGTCCCCAGATTCCGCGTGTGCACCACCGCCGGCCGCCAGCGCCGCAGCAGGCGGTGCAGCCGCGGGTACAGCCACAGGCCCTGCCCTGGCGGTTTGTGCAGCGATTCGAACAGCACGTCGCGTCGGCGCACGCGGCCGGCGAAGGCGGTGGAGACCTCGGTGATCGCCACCACCGCGTGGCGGTAGGCCGCCTCCGGCATGTGATTGAGCAGATTCACGATGCCGTTCTCGAGCCCGCCAGTGTCGAAGCGATGCACCACGTGGACGACGAGGGGACGGTCGTCGCTCATCGGCCGCGGACCTTGCGCGCGCGGGGCGTCAGAGGCGCCAGACGCGGAAGCCCGCGCCGGCCAGCGCGGCGGCGTCGAAGGCCGCCTTGACGTCGATGAAAGCGCCGCCCTTGACCATCTTGCGGCCCAGGTCCTCGACCGAGAGCGCCGCATATTCGCGGTGCGCGACCGCGGCGACGATGGCGTCTGCGCGCGGCAGCGCGTCCCAGCTCTCGAGCTTGACGCCGTATTCGTGCATCGCCTCCTCGGCTTCGGCCTGGGCGTCGGTGACGTGCACCTCGACGCCGTAGCTCTGCAGTTCGTGGATGATGTCGATGACCTTGCTGTTGCGCAGGTCGCCGCAGTTTTCCTTGAAGGTGAGGCCGAGCACGTTGACCTTGGCGCCCTTGATGTAGCTGCCGCCGGCGATCATCTGCTTGATGGTCTGCTCGGCCACGAACTTGGCCATGCCGTCGTTGATGCGCCGGCCGGCCAGGATGACCTGCGGGTGGTAGCCCAGCATCTCGGCCTTGTGCGTCAGGTAGTACGGGTCGACGCCGATGCAGTGGCCGCCCACCAGGCCGGGCTTGAACTTCAGGAAGTTCCACTTCGTGCCGGCGGCTTCCAGCACCTCGGTGGTGTCGATCGCCAGCTTGTCGAAGATGATGGCCAGCTCGTTCATGAGCGCGATGTTCAGGTCGCGCTGCGTGTTCTCGATCACCTTGGCGGCTTCTGCAGCCTTGATGCTGCTGGCACGGTGCACGCCCGGCACGATGATCTTCTCGTAGACCTTGGCCACTTTCTCCAGCGTCTCGGGCGTGTCGCCGGAGACGATCTTCAGGATCTTGGTGAGCGTGTGCTCGCGGTCGCCCGGGTTGATGCGCTCGGGCGAGTAGCCGACGAAGAAGTCCTGCTTCCATTTCAGGCCCGATTCCCTTTCCAGGATCGGGATGCAGACCTCTTCCGTGGCGCCGGGGTAGACGGTCGACTCGTAGACGACGATGGCACCCTTCTTCAGGTTGCGGCCGGCGCTGGTGGAAGAGCCGACGAGCGGCCGGAAGTCGGGGATGTGCGCCTCGTCCACCGGCGTCGGCACGGCGATGATGATGACGTCGGCCTCGGCCAGCATCTTCGGGTCGTCGGTGTAGACCGCATGCTTGGCGGCCTGCACCTCGGCGTCGGTCAGCTCGCGCGAAGGGTCGGTGCCCCGCTTGCAGGCTTCCACCTTGTGGGTGGCGATGTCGAAGCCGATGGTGCGCATCTGCTTGCCGAACTCGACGACGAGCGGCAGGCCGACGTATCCGAGTCCGATGACAGCGAGGGTGTTCATGATGCTTGGCAGGGGTCGGAGGGTTGTGGATGGAGGGCTTCGCCGGAATCAGCGTTCTGCACGCACGCTCGCCAGCCAGGCGGTGAAGGCCTCGAGATGCCGGGCCACGAAGGCGTCGAGCGCACGGTCATCGGCGCCGGCGGTGTAGAAGCTCAGGGCCGCCGCGTCATCGCCGCGGCCACCGATCTGGTCGACCACGGCATAGGCGGTGGCCATCACGTCGCTGGTCGTCAGGCGGCCGCCCACCCAGTAAAGCTGGCGCACCTGAAGACGCTCCGCGCCCGCGCTGGCACCGACGGCCCCTGCGCGCAGTTCGGCTGTGCGCAGCGGTACCGCGGCGTCGGAAACGTTGACCTGCTTCTCGCCCTGCGCGCTCAGGCGCCAGCGGCGATCGTCGGCGCGCACCAGCACGTTCTCGGAACTGGCCAGCTTGTGGCCGTAGGTCTGGCGCCGGTAGTACGCGACGTGCACGGTGACCGGCGGCGAGGATTCGGCGTAGGTCCGGGTGGCTTCGGCGCTGGCGCCGATGAAAAGGGGCCGGAACTCCGGCGCCGCCGTCTCGGCCGCGGGCGCCGGAGTCGCAGCGGCTTCGGCCGGCGCCGAGGCCGCGGCCGCAGGCGCGGCGGCCGCGGCCTGGAGCGCGGGCATCTCCAGCCGGGGGGGCTTCAGCGTATCGGCGGCCATCAGCCAGGACGCGGCGGGCGGCAGGCCGGCCACCAGCACCAACATCGTGGCCGTGGCCCACAGCGGCAGCAGGGCGCGTGTGCCGCGCTCGGGCACGGGCGCGGCCGCGCCCTCGGCCGCCGGCGCCGGCTCGGCCCACCGCGAGCCCAGGTAGAACATCGCCGCGACGATGACGCCGAAAAAGACCCAGCCGTACACCAGATGGTCCACGCCCGCGGCGAGCCGATTGTCCGACAGGTGGCCCAGCATCACGATCATCACCGCACGCATCCAGTTGGCGACGATGGGCACAAGGATGGAGACGGCGCAGAACACCAGCCTGCGGCGCAGGGTGTTGAAATTCAGGTAGGCGAACAGCGAGCCGACCATGAACGATGCGATCAGATACCGCACGCCGCTGCAGGCCTCGACCACGCTCCAGTTGCCGGAAGGGATGACGAACTGCAACCCTTCGCGGTAGACCGGTACCCCGAAGAGCTTGAGCGCAGAGACGGTGACGTCGGCGGTCCACTGCATCATGGTCGGCATGACGAACTCGCCCACCGGAACCATGAAGAACAGGAAGGCGAGCGGGAACGCAAGCTCCCACGCGACCGCGCCGCCCAGCAGCGCCGGCACCGCGAGCACCAGCATGGCGGTGGCCATCAACTGCGTGAGCGCGTTCACGCCGACCATGTCGCCCACCAGCCAGGCGATCGCCACCACCGACATCGGCAGCAGCGCCCAGGCCGCCGGGCGCGGCACCAGCAGGGCAAGGCGCGCGCGGGACCGCCAGGCCAGCCAGGCTGCGATGGGCGGCACCAGGAAGGCGTGCGCGAAGGTGTCCGAACGCGACCAGATCCCCACCATCGCGGCGAAGCTGTCGCGGTACAGCGCCAGCAGGGCCACCAGCACGCAGGCCAGTGGCAGCAGCGCGGCGCGCCAGGCCGAGGGTGGGGCTCCGGCCGTGATGACCGCGCTCAAGACAGCGCTCCCGCATCCGGTGCCAGGCGGCCCGTGGGGGCGGCCGCGGAGGCCTGGGCACCCGTGAGCAGCCCGATCTGGCGGTCCAGCGCCTGCAGGTGGGCCGGCCAGGAGTACGAAGCGACCACGCGGCGGCGGCCGGCGGCACCGATCTCCGCGGCCTGCGCTGGGGTGGCCAGCAGTTGCTCGACGGCACGCACGTAGTCTTCGGGCTCGGCGGCGCCCAGGATCTCGGTGCCAGGGTGGGCCTCCAGCGCTTCCACGCAGGTGGCCGCGGCCACCACCGGGCGCGCCATCGCCATCGCTTCAAGGATCTTGTTCTGCACGCCGCGCGCCAGCCGCAACGGCGCCACCACCACGGCGGCGTGCTGCAGGTACGGCCGCACGTCGGGTACGGTGCCGGTGACGTCGACCGCCGGCCCGGCCAGCGCCCGCACGGCCGCGGTCGGGCTGCGGCCGACGATATGCAGACGCAGCCCGGGCTGCCGCTCGCGCAGGCGCGGCAGCACGGCTTCGGCGAACCAGCACACCGCGTCGACGTTGGGCCAGTAGTCCATCGCGCCAGTGAACACCAATGGCGTCTCGTCGGCACGGAAGGGCGTTGCGCGGCCGGCGTCGGGCGCGAAGTAGTTCGCATCGACGCCGTTGTTCATGCCTTCCACGCCTTCACGACACTCGGGCGCCAGGCGGGCGAACAGTTCGGCCTCCTTGGCGGTGGCGAAGTACGAACGGCGCGCCAGCGCGGCGACCTCGCGTTCGTAGGCCAGCAGGCGCCGGCCTTCGCGCGCGTAGACCCATGAAAGCGGCCAGCGGTGGCGCGGCGCATAGTCGGCCCACTTGGCAGAGTCGACATCGACGAAGTCGACCAGCATCGGCACCTGCGGGTGCGGTGTGGCGTACTGGGCCATCGAGGACGAGAAGACGACGATGGCGTCGATGCGTTCGCGCTCCACCGTCTGTGCCACCCAGCGCGCCAGGCCGGCGTCTCGGTAGTAGTGGAGCGTGAGCGCGTTGCCGGTGGCCAGCCCGGCCAGGCTGGCCAGGCGGGCGCGCCGTGGGTGCAGCCGGGCCGCGTGCACGCCAGCGGCCATGCTCTCGAGGCGGGGCACGTGCTGCAGGTCGTCTTCATCGTCGACGAAGGTGCCGACGAAGACGCGGTGCCGCTGGCGCAGGTGCTCCAGCAAGTGGTACGAGCGCACCTTGTCGCCCTTGTTGGGCGGGTACGGCATCCGGTGCACCAGGAAGAGCAGGTTCGCCATCAGCCCAGGCTGCGCACGACGTGGGGTCCCAGCCAGTTCGCGACCCCCAGCGGCAGCCGCCGCCAGGTTTCGATCATCAGCTTGTACTTCGGGTTGGCCGGGTTGTTCTGCGGCACCGCGTCGCGCTTGTAGAGCCGGTATTCGTAGTGCAGCGGCTGCGGTTCGAAGCCCCAGTTCTTCTTGAAGGCGAACGGACCCGTGCCCTGCTTGCTGCGGCCGTAGTCGAAGACCTTGAGCCCGCGCGCGCAGGAACGGCGCATCAGTTCCCAGTACTTGAAGTCGTTGGCCGCCAGCTCGCGTGCCGCGAAGTCATCGCCCGCGTAGTACGGCAGCACCTCGTCGCGGAAGTAGAACGAGAGCACGCTGGACAGCAGCTTGCCTTCGGGCGAGGTGACGGTCTGCACCTCGGCGTCGGGGCCGAACTCGCGCTGCAGTTCCTGGAAGAAGCGCTTGCCCAGCGCCGGCGTGCCGTGGCGGTGCACGTTGTCGGCATAGAGCGCGAAGAAGCGGTCGACGTTGGAATCGATCTCGCTCTTCAGGCCGTTCTTGATGCCCTTGCGGACCATCGCCCGCTGCTTGCGGGGGATGGCCAGCATGTTGGCCTCTTCCTCCGGCAGGATCTCCTTGCGGAAGGTGACGTACAGGTCCTGCTCGGGCCATTCGGGGTGCTGGCGCTGCAGGTGGCGCAGTTCCAGGTGCTGCACGCCGAGGCGGCGGGCGATGGCCTCGGCCTCGGCTTCCAGCAGCGTGGCGCTGGCGGCGTCAGCGGCGGCGACGCCGGCATAGGCGCAGAACGGCAGGCTGGTGAGCGAATTGCCGAACAGCACGCTGTTCACGTGCGCCAGCGGCAGCACGCCGGTGATGCGGCCGCCTTCGTGCGCGTACAGGTAGTGGGTGTCGTGGCGGAACACCTCGCGCATCAGGCGCTGCCAGCCGGCACGGTGGAAGAAGGTGGCCTGCGGGCAGGCCATGACGAAGGCATCCCACGACGCGGCGTCGCGAGCGTCTCCCGGGGCAAGACGTTCGATGGTCGGCACTTTGGCTCTTCGTCAGACGGTGGCGCTCGCGCGCTGCAGGAAGATCTGGTCCATGCGGCCCCAGCGGAAGTCCTGCAGCAGCTGCTGCAGGCGCGCTTCCATGCGGGCGATGTTCACGTAGTGGCGGAAGCGCGTCTTGGCGTCGATGCCGGCGACGCGCGGCTGCCCGGGGTCGATCTCCCAGGGGTGAAAGTAGAAGATCGCGGACTGTCGGTCTTCGCGGTTCACCTTGCGCAACATCCAGCGTGAGACCGCGTAGGGCAGCAGGCGGAAATAGCCGCCGCCGCTGGAAGGCAGGTTGCGGTTGAGCAGGCGCAGCGTGGTCACCGGCACTTCGAGAAGGCCGTTGCCCAGGCGGTAGGCGAAGCGCGGCGAGTCGGGCATGCCGTAGTGGTCGTGCCGGATCGGGTAGATGCTGCTGCTGTAGCGGTAGCCGGCTTCGGCCAGCACGTCCAGGGCCCACAAGTTGGCGGTGCCGATGGAGAAGCTGGGCGCGCGGTAGCCCTGCACCGGCATGCCGCCGATGTCTTCCAGCAGCTTCTTGGCCCGCGTGACGTCGTCGCCGAAGGCCGTGCGGTCGAGGTCGCTGGCGCGCTGGTGGCCGTAGCCGTGGCTGGCCAGTTCGTGCCCGCCTTCGACGATGCGGCGCACCACGTGCGGGTAGCGTTCGGCGATCCAGCCCAGCGTGAAGAAGGTGGCCTTGACGTCACGTGCCGCGAGCATCGCGAGGATGCGTTCGACGTTTCGCTCGACGCGGCACTCGCGCGCGTCCCATTCGTCGCGCCGGATGTACGGCGCCATCGCCGAGACCTGGAAGTAGTCCTCGACGTCGATCGTCAGCGCGTTGGTGATGGATGGGGCCAGCATGCGAAGGCTCAGTGCAACCAGTTCCAGAGGTCGGCGGCGATGCGCTCGGCGGCACGGCCGTCCCACAGCTCCGGCACCCGGCCGCGCTTGCCGCGGCCGGCCAGGATCTCGGCGACGCCGGCCAGGATGGCGGCGCGGTCGCGGCCGACCATGGTGTTGGTGCCCTGCTCCACCGTGATCGGGCGTTCGGTGTTCTCGCGCATCGTCAGGCAGGGCACGCCCAGCGCAGTGGTCTCTTCCTGCAGGCCGCCGGAATCGGTGAGCACCAGAGTGGCGTCGGCCATCAGGCCGACCATTTCCAGGTAGCCCTGGGGCGGCAGCAGCGCGGTGCGGCCGGCCACCAGCAGGTGTCCGAGGCCGAAGCGTTCGATGTTGGCGCGCGTGCGCGGGTGCAGCGCGAAGACGAGCGGGATCTTCGCCGCCACCTCGGCCAGCACGCCCAGCAGCGCGGCCAGGGTCTCGGGATGGTCGACGTTGGAAGGCCGGTGCATCGTGACGACGCCGTAGCCGCCGGCGATGAGGGCGGGGTCGTGGCCGGCGGCCTGCAGCGAACTGGCGGCGCTGCGCGCCTGTTCGCGATTGGACAGCAGCGAGTCGATCATCACGTTGCCGGCGAAGCACACGCGTTCGGCCGCCACGCCTTCGCGCTGCAGGTTGTCCAGCGCGCTGCGCTCGGTGGTGTACAGGCGGTCGGCCACCTGGTCGGTGAGGACGCGGTTGATCTCCTCGGGCATCTTGCGGTCGTAGCTGCGCAGCCCGGCTTCCACGTGCACGACCGGAATGCCCTTCTTCACCGCCACCAGGGTGCAGGCAAGTGTGGAATTGACGTCGCCCACCACCAGCACGCAGCTGGGCTTGTGCTCGTCGAGCGCCGGCTCGAAGCGGCGCATCACCTCGGCCGTCTGCACCGCGTGCGAGCCCGAGCCCACGCCCAGGTTGAGGTCGGGCTTGGGCAGGCGCAGGTCGACGAACAGCTTGTCGTTCATGTCCTGGTCGTAGTGCTGGCCTGTGTGCACCAGGAACGCCGGCATCGGCGGCTGGTGGGCGGCCAGCGCGCGCAGGATCGGCGCCATCTTCATGAAGTTGGGGCGTGCGCCGACGACGCACATCACGGGACCATTCATCGATTCGTTTCGTCGGCGGACTTCGAAATGGCGGACACCAGCTTCTGCAGCATGGCCAGGGTCTGCACGTTGATGCGCTCCAGGCGCAGCAGGCTGCGTTCCAGCCGCTGCAGCTGGTCGCCGCGCTGGTCGGCGGTGAACTGGGCCAGCTGGCGCGACATCTTTTCGGCTTCCTCGCCGTCGAGCTTGAGCTTGGTGAGGTCGACGTCCAGCACGGCACCGCCGCGCGCGCCCACCGCCTCGGCCTTGCCGCCGGAAGCCGCGGCGCTGACCGGGCGCGACGGGACACCCGTCTCCTGCTGCAGTTCGGTCACGACTTCGGTCACGTCGGCGACCGTGAGGTTGGTTCGGCCGGCCAGGAAGCCGGCCAGCAGCAGCCGGTCGGCCACGCTGTTGATGCGGCGCGGGATGCCGCCGCTGGCCTTGAAGATGGCGTCGAAGACCCCGGGCTCGAAGCTGGGCTTGCCGCTGGAGCCGGCGCACTTGAGCCGGTGCTCGATGTAGCCACGCGTCTCTTCCAGGTCGAGCGGGCCGATGTGGCAGGTGGCCGCCACGCGCTGGCGGAACTGCTCCATCTCGGGCTGCTGGAGGATCTCGCGGAACTCGGGCTGGCCGACCAGGAAGCTCTGCAGCAGCGCCTGGTTGCCGAACTGGAAGTTGCTGAGCATGCGCAGTTCCTCCACCGCGCGCGGCGTCAGGTTCTGCGCCTCGTCCACCACCAGCAGGCAGCGCTTGCCCTTGCTGGTCTGGCTGATGAGGAAGGCTTCCAGCGTGATCAGCAGTTCCGACTTCGGCACGTCCTTGACGCGGAAACCGAAGGCCGCACCGACCATGCGCAGCGTGTCCTCGGCGCCCAGCTGGGTGGTCACCAGGTGGCCGGTGATGACGTTGCTGCCGTTGAGGCTCTCGATCAGCGAGCGCAGCACCATCGTCTTGCCGGCGCCGATCTCGCCGGTGATGACGATGAAGCCTTCGTTGCGCGAGACGCCGTACTCCAGGTAGGCCTTGGCGCGCCGGTGCTGCTTGCTGGCGTAGTAGAAGGCAGGGTCCGGGTTCAGCTGGAAAGGCTTGGTGCTCAACCCGTAGAAGGCTTCGTACATGGTCAGAACCTGAGGTTGAGCGAGCCGGAGAGGGCGGTCTCGCGGTAGGGCGTGAGGGTGCTGTTGAAGTCCGTGTAGCGCGCGTTGATCTGGCCGGTGAGCTGCCGGCCGAGCTGCGAGGTGAAGCCCAGCACCACTGATCTCAGATCGGTGGCCTGGCCCAGGCTGTTGCCGAAGACCATGCGTCGCTCGCCGCTGAAGGAAACCGAGGTCAGCGGTGTCAGCCGGTACGAAGCCGAACCCGAATACGCGTGCTGGCGGGTCGCCACGCCGGTGACGGGGTCGGAAACGGAACTGAGCGTGAGTGCGCCGGTGCTGTCGGCCGTGGCCTGCACCGTCAGGGTCAGCCGCTGGCCCAGCCAGGTGAGCGCCAGCGTGTGAAGTTGGCGCAGCGAAAGCACGGAGGTGACGTAGCCGAACTGCACGGTCTGATTCGGATCCAGGCCATCCTTGGCCAGCGTATCGCGCACGAGCGTGTCGCGCGCGATCGGATCGGGCTCCACCGAGGCCTGCTGGTCGAACAGCAACTGGTACAGCGTGACCGGCGGCGTGAAGGCCAGGGCGTCGGCACTTCGGGTGACGTCGCGCCTGAACGAGTAGGAGACGATGGCGCGCGGCATCCGATGGGAGAACGAGGCGCTGCCCGAATGCCCGAAGTAGCGGCGGTCGGCGTCGATCGACAGCGAAGTTCGCTGCGAAGGCCCCCAGAGCAGGCCGGCGCCGTATGAAGTGGTGGGCTGCGCGCTGGACGCGCCGCCTTCGGCGGCCGTCTCGCGGCCGCCGCGCAGCGTGAGGCGAAGTTCGGGCACCGGCCGCGCACTGACGTCGGCAATCGCGCGCCGCGTGTCCACCGCGTTCTGCTGCGCGTACACCGTGTGATCGCCGAAGATCCGCAGCGACCAGTCGAGCGGCCGCCCGATTCCGGCGGACTGCACGATGGCCGAAGCCGACATGTACTTGGAGTCCACCCCGGGCACGGCCTTGCTGCGGGTCTGGCCGATGCTGCCGGAAAGTTCGTACCGGGCCTCGCCGCCGATCTGCCCTTGTGCATGCGGCGTCACCGACCCGGTGGCCACGAGCGTGCGGTCGTCGTTGCGCTGCAGGCTGCCTTCAGCGGTTTGCTGCGCGAAGGGCGAAGTCGCCTGCTGTGACAAGGTGCCGTTGAGGTCGACGTAGCCCCAGTTCGGGATCACTTCCGCAACCAAAGCCGAGTTCAGCGAATGCTGCACTTCGCCGCCCGCTGTGGCCGCATTTCCGCGCCGTTCGATCAGGCTGGGCGTATAGGAGAACCTCCCCTGCAGGCGGCCCGAGCGGCTGTTGAACAGGATGCCGGGGCTGACGCGCAGCACCAGCTCACGGCCGTTGCCGTCGTCGATGCGACCGCGCGTTTCCAGGTAGCCGCCTTCCATCTCGACCACGGGGGTGAGGCTGACGGTCCGGCCGGGCGGCAAGGCCTCCTGCGCCAGGGCCTGCCCGCAGGCGGCACTCGCCGCCGCCGCCAGGGCGAGACGCCAGCCCGGACGATCGACGGGCCTTTGGGGCGGCAGTTGCGATGCAGGGTTCATGGTGGATCGAGCCGGGCCGGCATCAGCCCTTTTCGGGCTCCGCCGGCTTGCTGGCCGAGAAGCCGTAGCCGTAACCACCGCTGGCGCCGTAGCCGTAACCGTACCCGCCAGGGGTGTCGACCTGCGCCTGGTTCAGCACCATGAGCTTGACGGGGCAGTTCTCGATCGTCGCCAGCGCCTGCTGCACCACCGACTGCAGGGTGCTGTCAGCCCGCACGACGACGACAATCTGCCCCATGTGCGTGGCCAGCACGCGCGACTCGGTGGTCAGCAGCAGCGGCGGGGAGTCGAAGATGATGATGCGGTCGGGGTAGCGCGTGGCCAACTCCTCGAGCAGCGAGTTCATCGCGTCGCTGGCGAGCAGTTCGGTGGCGTGCGGTCGCGGCGGGCCGGCAGTGAGAAGGGTCAGCTTGTCGACGCTGGTGCGCATCAGCGCGCCCGCCACGTCGACCTTGCCCTCAAGGATGTCCAGTAGCCCCTGGCCCTCCGGCAGGCCGAGCATGCGCGGCACCGAGGGACGCGCCACGTCGGCATCGACCAGCATCACGGTATGGTCAAGTTCGGCCGCGATGCTCATCGCCAGGTTGATCGACGTGAAGCTCTTGCCTTCGCCGGCGACCGCGCTGGTCACCATGATCAGGTTGCCGTGCTTGATCTTGGCCGCGCCGCGGCCGGTGGCGTTGGTGATGAGAGGCCGTTTGATGACACGGTACTGGTCCGCCAGCCGTGAGCGCGGGGCGTTCGGCGTCACGATGCCTGCCGCCGCGATGGCGTCGAGGTTCAGTTCGACGCGCCGGGATGCAGAGGGCGACGCCTCGGCACGCGGCGCGCGAGGCGCACCCTCCGCCACTGGCGCGGCCTTGGCCTGCACGGTCGCCTGGGGCGTTTCCACCGCGGCCTGCGCTGGCGCCATCGCTGCGGGCGGCGTCGCGACCTCCGGGATCTCGATCCCGGCCCGGCGCAGTTGTTCGAGGCGTTGCGCGGCTTGTTCGATCAGACTCGACATCGGCTTCAGGCCCCGTAGCGGTTCATCAGCACCAAAGCAACCATGCCTGTCGCCATCAGCATCAGCAGGCCGCCCGATGCCCCCACGAATCGAAGCAGGCTCGCACGTTCGCGCCGGCGTTCGGCGTCGCTCTTGACGGCCGTCACGACGCCCAGCAGCGGCAGACCGGTGCGCTGGCGAAGGTCGTTTCCGTCATTGAAGGTGGGCCGCAGTTGCACCGCCGCAAAGGCCAGCGCCAGCCCGGCTGCGATCGAGGCCACCAGCACCAGCGGAAAGAGCAGCAGCCGGTTCGGCGCCACCGGCCGCGGCGAGACCCGCGGCGGGTCGATGAGACGGAATTCGGTGATGCCCGATGCGACATCGAGTTCGCCCGACATCACCGCCGACTGCCGCCTTGCCACCAGTTCGTCGTAGTTCTTGCGCAGCACGGCGTAGTCGCGGTTGAGCTGCGCGGCCTCGGCTTCGATCTGGGGTGCCGTCTTGAGCTGCTCCTTGGCCACGGCGTAGCGGCGCGAATACTCCTCGACCCGCGCCTGCATCGCGGCCACCTGCACGTCGGCGTTGGCCAGCAGACGGTTGAGTTCCTGCACCGCCAGGTCGCCGGCAGCGGACTGCATCGGCACGCCGACATTCATGGCCGCGGCGCGACGCTGGGCCTCCTGGAATTCCTTCTTCCTCTGCGCTTCGAGTTCGGCGATCAGCCGTCTCGCCGAGACGACGTCCGGGTGCTGGTCGGTGTAGCGCTGCAGCAGCATGTCCAGGTTCTTCTTCTGGGCGTCGAGACGGCTGTCGAGCTCGGGGTTGGTCGTCGTCATGGCGGCGCTCTCGGCCAGCAGGCTGGACACGGCGCTGCTGGGCGTCTGGCCGGCCTTCGCCTCTGCCAGACCGCGCTTGGCCGCGTCCCGCGACTTCTCGGCTTCGCGCAATTGAAGGCGCGCCGTGTCGAGCAGGTTGCTGATTTCGGTGATGCGGGCCGCCGAGTCCTTGCCATCGCCGCCCTGCCGGTCGATGTTGCGCAGGCGGAACTCCTTCAGGCGCGTTTCCGATTCCTCGAGCTTTCCTTCGATCACCTTGATCTGTTCGTTGAGGAAGGTCTTCGCCGAGTCGGTGTCCTTGCGCGCGGCCCCCAGGCCGGACTCGACGAAGATCGAGACCATCGATTGGATGACCCGCTTCGCCTTTTCGGGGTCCGCGTCGCGATAGGCCATGGAGTAGAGGTTCACGCCGCCGGCGGTGCGGATCTCGATCCCCTTTTGCAGGCGTTCGATCAGTTGTTCCTGCTCGGGCTTGGAGCGGCTCTTCAGGTCGAGGTCGGCCATACGGATCAGGCGCTCGAGGTTCGGGCGGCTGATCAGCGTGCGGCTCAGCATGCCGATCTGCTGTTCGATGTTCGGCTGCACCGCGAGACCGACCATCAGCGGCTTCAGGATGCTGTCGGTGTCGACGTGCAGGCGCGCGGAGGCCTCGTACTGGTCGGGAATGCGCCAGACGACGACGCAGCCGACAATGGCCACCAGCCAAGTGGCCACCAGCGCAGGCCAGCGGAATTTCCACATGCAGCGGGCGATGGTGAGGACCTGGTGAAGTAGTTCTTGCATGCGATTTCAGCGAAATTCCGTAGGGCGGCGCCCGATGGGTGTGCTGCCGGCACCGCGAAGGCCCGGCATCGTGGAGGCCGTCATCACGCAGCGAACGGCCGCTCGCGGCCTCAGAAAAAGCTCTGCGGAATGATCAGGATGTCGCCCGGCCGCATCTCGACATTGGCCGACACGTCGCCCCGCTTGATCAGGTCGCTCAGGCGCACCGAGTACTGCTTGTTGCCTTCCGCGGTGCGCAGGATGGTGGCGCCATTGCCGTCGGCAAAGTCGGTGAGTCCACCGACCGCGATCATGACGTCGAGCACCGTCATCTTCTGCTTGTAGGGCAGGAACGTCGGCTTCGAAGCCTGTCCGACCACGCGGATCTGTTCGCTGTACGGCCCCACGAAACCGCTCACGCCGACCGTGACGACGGGGTCGCGCACGTAGGCACCGAGCTTCTTCTCGATCTCGCGCGCCACTTCGGTGGCGGTGCGGCCGTGGACCATGAGTTCTTCGACCAGTGGCGCCGAGATCTTGCCGTCCGGGCGCACCGGCACGGTGGCCGACAGTTCTGGATTCCGCCAGACGGTGATGTTGAGGCTGTCGCCGGCACCGATGAGATAGCTGTAATTCTCGGTCGCGACGGTGGCAGGCGCCGGGGGGAAGCGGCCCGACATGGATCCGCAGGCGGAGAGCCCGAGCACCAACACCAGGAGGGCCGGCATGCGCAGGTGGCGATGAATGCGGAGGGCAAACGACATGTCTTGGGCGTCCTTGAGGTCGGCGCGGAAGAAGGGCGCCTCGTTGGCCCTTCCGGCGCGGGTTCGGCGGTCAGGTTCGTATTGGCACGCAACACGGCCACCAGTGCCAACCCCTATGGTGACATATCCTCACGATTGCCCATAGGCGACCCGGCGCGTCCGCTCGAGGCATCGGCGGATTTTTCACGCGCGACTGCCGAGCCCTCCCGGAAACACGGGGTGCGAATCCAGGCACAGGCGACTTCAGACAAATGCTCAGCCACCTTGCCGCGCACTTCCTGGCCTCGCCCGGGGACTCTGGCGCCCCCCCCCGAGACAGGGGCTGTCGGACCGATTGACATTCGCCGCCGGAAATTGGCGCAAGTGCTTGATTTGAAACGCTGGCACCGTTTCTGCTTTCCATGGCTCGAACCGAATACTCGGCGACTACTTGGGAAGAGAACGAGATGAAATTCACGAAGTCCTTGCTCGCTGCCGCAACGGCCTCGTTGCTCGCCTTTGCACCTCTGAGCTCGAACGCATCGCTGATCCTGCAGCTGGACGACCTGAGCACCGCTGGCGTGGACGTCACCCTGGTCGATGGCGCCATCGGCGACATGCTGGCTTCGACAGCCGGCGCGGTCACGTATGTCGGCGGCGCCGGCAACTGGTTCCTCAATGTCACCACGGGTACCGGTGTCGGCCTGACGTCGGTCTGGGGCCTCGATCTCAATACGATCAGCGTGTCCAGTACCCTGGGCGGCACGCTGCGCATCTCGCTGACCCAGACCGACCTGACCTACGATTCGGGTGCCGGTCCACTCAACATCGGCAGCAACATCGGCGGCACCACCTTCGGCACCGTCTCGTATGCCACCTATGCCGATGACAGCAACGTCGAGTTCGGCAAGTCGACGCTGCTGTTCTCCGGCAGCTCGACGAGCGGCGGTGGAGCCTTTTCCGACGGCAACCTGGCGCAGTTTTCGCGAACCGACCCCTTCTCCCTGACGCTGACTGCCGAGATCACCCACAAGGGTTCGGCCTCCACCAGCTTCGACTTTGACGCCCACGTCCCGGAACCCGGCACGCTGGCGCTGCTGAGCGCCGCCCTCTTGGGCGCCGGCGCCGCCACGCGCCGCCGCCGGAGCTGAATCCCTTCGCCCAGTGCAAGGGGTCGCAAGGCCGGAGACTTGCGGTTCAATGCAGGTTGTGCGCAATGCCTGACGTCACCCCTCACCAGGGGGGTGGCGCGCTGACAAGGCTTCGCCCGACCTGCGACAATGAATAGCTCGAGAGCATTCGGCGCGAGGGGAGTGAAGAAGATGGATCCGACACCGCATTCAGAGCCGGCCGGACCGGTTCGCGACGAGGCGGTCGCTTCGCGAGCGCCCGCGTCACAGGACCGGCGTGCCCTGTTGCGCGCCGGCGTTGGCGCGTCCCCGGTGCTGCTGAGCCTGGTCAGCCGCCCCGTCCTGGCAGGCGGCACTTGCACGGTGGCTTCGTCGTTCGTCTCGGCCGCCACATGGCGGAGCCACAATCCGACAGCCACGTCACCCCAGTGCACCACCCGCACCTGCGAAGACTGGTTGGCTGAAGCCATGCTGCCGACGCGTTCGGCGGCACTCACCAAGACCGTCGGCGCCCTGCTCGGCAGCACCTTCTCGCCCTACAACAACTCTGTCGCGTTCCAGTTGCTGATCAACGGAGGGTTGGGCATTTCCAAGAGCGGTGAGCTGGGTGTCGCGCAGCACCTGATCTGCCTGTCGCTGAATTCCGCGAACTCCTCCTACATGCCGGCTCCGGGTGGCGTCACCACCGCCTACATCTCCGGCATCTGGGTGAACTACAAGACCAATCTGAATACCTACAAGCCTGGTTCCGGCCTCACCTGGGACTCGAACCAGCTGATTTCGTGGGCGCGGATGCTGATGTACCCGTCGGCCGTCTGAGCGGCGCGCCCGACACGTCCGCTCCCGGCACGCAGGGCTTTCGCCCGTCGGCCTTGCCGGACCTTCGCGTGCGCCAGTGGGACGGCGAGACCGCGTGCCTGGTCTTCGTCCCGCGGTCGAACTCGACCCACCTTCTTACGCATGAGGCGGGCGAAGTCTTGCAGGCCGCGAAAGAGGGCCGACTCGATGCCGATTCGGCCGACCCCACGATCGTTTCCGGCCTGCTTCAGGCCGGCCTGCTGCAGCGACCTGATCCATGTTGAAAGTGGGTGCGCTCGAGGCAGCCGGTTGTCGTGACCGTCTGCGCAGCCGCGGCGGCCTCCCCTTGCGAACCGGCCCCTTCGTCTCTCGGATCAGGACGCAACTGCCCGAGGTGGCGCGGGCCTTCCATGCCCTGTATGCCGACTACGCAGTCGCAGATGACGCCGAGTTCGTGGACTTCCAAGTCGGCGTACACCGGCCGCAGGGCCTTCGTGGACTTTGGCATCCCCAGGTCGTCTTCACGTTCGAAGGCGAGGAGCCCTTCAACCCCCTACCCGGCGACCAGGGCTTCCCGTTGCTGGAGTGGGGCCTCAACTGGTGCGTCTACGGCCACTGCCACCAGTACCTGATCCTTCACGCCGCCGTGCTGGAACGCAATGGACGCGCACTGGTCCTGCCGGCGCCTTCAGGCTCCGGCAAGAGCACGCTGTGCGCTGCGCTCACCTTCGCGGGCTGGCGGCTGCTGTCGGACGAACTGACGCTGATTTCGCCGGCCGACGGCCGCATCGTGCCCAATCCCAGGCCGGTGAGCCTGAAGAACGAGTCGATCGAGGTCATCCAGCGCTTCGCGCCGCAGGTGCGGTTCGGCTCGCGCGTGGAGGAAACCGTGAAAGGCGTGGTGGCCCACTTCCCGGCGCCGGCCGCTGCGGTCGCGGCGGCCGAGACGGCCGCACTGCCGGGCTGGATCGTCCTGCCGCGCTACGTGGCAGGCGCGCCCGCGTCGCTGGAACCGCTGGAGCGTGCCCGCGCCTTCATCGCGCTGGTCGAGAACGCGTTCAACTACGATGTCTTCGGCGTCGAGGGCTTCGAACTCCTCGCCTCCTTTGTCGACCGCTCGCTGGCCTTCGCATTCGAGTACGGCAATATTCACGAAGCCGTGCATTTGTTCGATCGGCTTGCCTCCGGCGAGACGCCGACCGGCGCCTGAACCGCCCGCCGGGTCAGAATCCGGGCCCGATGAATCGGCCCGAAGACCTTGTGCTGGCCGCGCTTGCAAATCCCGCCGCCCTGCTGAACCGCCCTGTCGACCGCCTCACGCCGCTGATCCAGCAGGCGCGTGCCGCGTCGCTGCTGGCGCGCGTCGGCGCCGCGCTCGCCCCCGAAGGCCAGGCGCCGACCCCGTGGCCCGCCGCCGCCCTGGGCCACCTTGAAGCCGCGCGCCGGGTGGCCCGCGCGCAGGCGGCCGAAGTCGATCGCGAACTGCGGCATGTGGCCCAGGCGCTGGCGCCGCTAGGTGCACCGGTGGTGGTGCTCAAGGGGGCCGCCTACCAGGCCGCAGACCTGCCCGCGGCACGCGGCCGCGTCTTCAACGACGTCGACATCATGGTGCCGCGCGACGCGCTCTCGCAGGCCGAGTCGCTGCTGATGCTGGCCGGCTGGATGACGACCAAGCTCAGCGCCTACGACCAGCGCTTCTACCGGGAGTGGTCGCACGAGCTGCCGCCCATGGAGCACGTGCACCGCCACACCACGCTGGACGTGCACCACACGATCCTGCCGCCTACCGCGCGGCTGAAGCCCGACGCGACTCTGCTGTTCGCCGACGCAAGGCCCCTGGCTGGCCATGCGGGGTTGCACGTGCTGGCACCGGCCGACATGGTGCTGCACGGGATGACGCACCTGTTCATGAACGAGGAGATGAGCCGTGCGCTGCGCGATCTGTCCGACCTGGACCTGCTGCTGCGGCATTTCGGCGCCTGCGACGCCGGCTTCTGGCCGCATCTGCTGACGCGCGCCGGGCACCTCGGACTGCAACGGCCCCTGTACTACGGACTGCGGTACACCTCTCTGCTGCTGGGGACGCCGGTGCCCGCCGAGGTGCTTTCGCAGGCCGCCACCCACGCGCCAGCCTGGGTGGCGCCGATGGATATCCTCTGGCGCCGCGCGCTGCGTTCGCAGCACCCCAGTGCCGAGTTGCGCGGCCACCGCCTCGCGCTCTTCGCGCTCTACGTGCGGGGCCACTGGTTGCGCATGCCACCGCTGATGCTTGCGCGCCACCTGACGGTGAAGGCGCTGAAACTGCACGAACGCCCCGAATCCCGGGCCGCCGGCGAGACGGGGGGCTGACCTTGCACTTGTTCTCGAACTGCGTGCCCGGCCAACGCGGCACCCGGCAAAGCGTGCGCTTTGCCGCGGGTTCCCCCTCATCACGGGGATTGCTCGCAGGTGTCGGCGCTCCTTACAGTCTGTCGAACCGAGCCGGAGTCTGCCCCCGTTGCATCGGACGCCGTTCAAGCGCAGTCGTCTGCCATTGCTGGCACTAGAAGTAGAAGCGGTGCCCTTCTTCCTTCAGGACCGTCACATCCGCCCTCCCCGCTCATGATCCGCATCTTCAACCATTACGTTCATCGTGCCGCACTGCGCGGCATGCTGTTCGACGTGGCGCTGGTGCTGCTGCTGGCCCTTGGCGTCATTGCCTGGCAGTCCGGCAGCTTCGAGCACGCGGTTCCGCTCGCCGGCACGCACGTCTTCTCCTTCGCCGCCTGCCTGTTCGTGATCAACAGCGCCTCGGGCCTGTACGACGTCGGCGCAGGTTCGCTCAGCCGCGCCGCAGCGCGCGGCCTGTTCGTGCTGATGGTGTCCTTGCCGCTGGCCTGGATCATCTTCGGCCTTCTGCCGACCGACTTCACCAGCGGCGGCCACATCCAGATCACCGTCATGGCCGGCGTGGCCGCGCTCGTGGCGCGCCGCGTCTTCGTGTCGCACCGCTCGGCGGTGCCGCGCGGCCGCACCCGCATCCTCATCTTCGGCGCCGGCCCTGCGGCGCAGGTGGTGGGCAGCACGCTGAAGGCCTCGGATCCGAACGCGCTTATCGTCGGCTACGTGCCGGGGCCGAACGAGCCCGACATTGCGGTGCCGCAGAACGAACTGCTCACCCCTTCGGGCACGCTGGTCGAGACCGCCAAGCGCCTGGGCGTCGACGAGATCGTCGTCGCCCTCACCGAGCGCCGCGCCGGCAGCATGCCGCTGCGCCAGTTGCTGGACTGCAAGCTCTCGGGCATCAAGTTCTTCGACCTGAACAGCCACTTCGAAAAGACGCTGGGCCAGATCCGCATCGACTACCTGAACGCCAGCTGGCTGATCTTCGGCGACGGCTTCAACCAGGGCACGATGCGCACCGCCGTCAAGCGCGTCTTCGACGTGCTGTGCGCGCTGCTGCTCATCGTGCTGGCGGCACCGGTGATGGCCATCACCGCGCTGCTCATCAAGCTGGAAAGCCCGGGGCCCATGCTCTACCGGCAGGAACGCGTGGGCCAGGGCGGCAAGACCTTCTTCGTCACCAAGTTCCGCAGCATGCGCAACGACGCCGAGAAGGACGGAAAGCCGCGCTGGGCCACCGCCAACGACAGCCGTGTCACGCGCGTGGGCAACGTGATCCGCAAGCTGCGCATCGACGAGCTGCCGCAGCTGTTCAACGTGCTCAAGGGCGAGATGAGCCTGGTCGGCCCGCGCCCAGAGCGCCCGTTCTTCGTCGAGCAGCTGACGCAGGAGATCCCGTTCTACGCCGTGCGCCACAGCGTCAAGCCCGGCGTCACCGGTTGGGCCCAGGTGCGCTACCACTACGGCTCCACGGTCGAGGACTCGCAGGAAAAGCTCCAGTACGACCTGTACTACGTGAAGAACCACACCCTGTTCCTGGACCTGGTCGTGCTGCTGGAAACCGTGGGCGTCGTGCTCACCGGCAAGGGCGCCCGCTGACGGGGTTGCCGGCGGCGGCGCCGGCGCCGAAACCTTCACGCTCCGCGTGGCCGGTCCTCCGGCATCATCGGCATTGCCCTGGCGCCTGTCGCCTGCCTGGGCGCCCCGCCCGACCGCCGGCCCCAAATGCTCCAGACCGATGACATGGCGGCGATGGGCTACGGCCTCACCGCCGCCGCCCACCTGCTGTTCTCCGCCTACCTGTGGCGTTCGGGCCGTCTGCGTCACGAACACGCGCTGCCGCGCGCGCTGGTCCAGGGCGCGCTGCTGTGCACCGCCACCTGGGCGGCGGCCTGCGCCCTGGCCTTCGTCACCCACGCGGCGGGCTGGTCTGCCCTGGCCGGACTGCTGGACCTGGCGCGTTACGCGCTCTGGCTGGGCCTGCTGCTGAAGCTGGTGGGGCAGGCGCGCGCGGCCGGGCCGCATCCGGTGCTGGTGCCTTTGCGATGGCTGATCGTTGCCGGCCTGGCGGCGGCACTTGCGTTCGAGGTCCTGCGCCTGGTGGTCCACGGGGGCATTGGCCCACCTTCGAAGGGTCTCACGCTGTCGCTGCTGTCGCTGCCGCTGTTCGGCGGGCTGCTGCTGGAGCAGTTGTTCCGCAATCTCGGCGAAGACTCGCGCTGGAACGCCAAGCCCTTCGTGATCGGGCTGGCCTGCCTGTTCGTGTTCGACCTCTACCTGTACTCGACGGCGCTGATGTTCGGCGACCTGAACCCCGACGCGCTCAGCGCACGCGGGCCGGTGCACGTGCTGGCGCTGCCCTTCATCTTCATCGCCGCGCGCCGGCGCTCGGACTGGATCTCGCGCCTGCAGGTCTCGCGAAGCGTGGCCTTCCACTCGGCCACGCTGGTGCTGGCGGGCCTGTACCTGCTGTTCATGTCCAGCGTCGGCTACTACGTGCGTTTCTTCGGCGGCACCTGGGGCCGCGCGCTCGAGCTGGCACTGCTGTTCGGCGCCGTCGCGCTGATGGCGGCCGTGGTGGTGTCGGGCACCCTGCGCGCCAAGCTGCGCGTCTTCGTCGGCAAGCACTTCTTCAGCTACCGCTTCGATTACCGCGAGGAGTGGCTGCGCTTCACCGCGATGCTGTCCACCCAGGGCCCCCCCAACGAGGTGGGGCTGCACGTCGCACGTGGCCTGGCCGACATGGTCGAGTGCCCGGCCGCCAGCCTTTGGATGCGACCGGACGCCAGCGGCCCGTTCGTGCAGGCCGCGCGCTGGAACCTGCCGGCCACGGGGGTCGACGAGCCAGCCGACTCACCCTTCTGCGACTTCCTGCGCCGCAAGGCCTGGGTCATCGACCTCGACGAATTCCGTGCCGCGCCGCACCGCTACGAAGGCATGGCGCTGCCCACCTGGCTGCTGTCGCTGCCCAACGCCTGGCTGGTGGTGCCGCTGATCGTGGGCGAAGGGCTGCAGGGCTTCGTGGTGCTGGCCCGTCCGCGCACCGCGATCGAGCTCGACTGGGAGGTGCTGGACCTGCTGAAGACCGCCAGCCGGCAGGCTGCCGGCTACCTGGCGCAGATGCACGCCACCGAGGCGCTGCTGGAGGCGCGCAAGTTCGACGCCTTCAACCGCATGTCGGCCTTCGTGGTGCACGACCTGAAGAACATCGTCACCCAGCTGTCTTTGATGCTGAAGAACGCGGAACGTCTGCACGACAACCGCGAGTTTCAGCAGGACATGTTGTTGACGGTGCAGAGCTCGCTGGAGAAGATGCGTCGTTTGATGCTGCAGTTGCGGGAAGGCGCCGCGCCCCCCGGGAGTTCAAGCGGCGTGGAGCTGGCGCCCATCGTCTCGCGGCTGCAGGCGCTGGCGGCGGCGCAAGGCCGGGTGCTGGAGCTCGCGTCGCTCGAGAGGCTGGCCACGCGCGGGCATGACGACCGCCTCGAACGCGTGCTGGGCCACCTGGTGCAGAACGCGCTGGGCCGCGTGTGGATCGGCGTCGAACGCTACAGCGGCCAGGTGATGATCGAGATCGGCGACACCGGAGCGGGAATGTCCCAGGAATTCGTCAAGTCCAGGCTGTTCAAGCCCTTCAACAGCACCAAGGCCAGCGGCATGGGCGTGGGCAGCTTCGAGAGCCACCAGTACGTGCGCGAGCTGGGCGGTTCGATCGGCGTCGAAAGCGAACCGGGCCACGGCACCGTCATCAGCGTGCTGCTGCCCCTGTTCGACCGCGTGCAGGGATCCGACCTCATGCCCCTGGACGCCGCCCGATGAGCGACCGCGAAGCCACCCCGCTGCTCATCGTCGAGGACGACCTTGCTCTGCAGAAGCAGATCAAGTGGTCGCTCGACCGCTTCGAATCGGTCACCGCCGCCGACCGCGAGAGCGCACTGGCGCAGTTCCGCCGCCACCAGAGCGCCGTCGTGACGATGGACCTGGGCCTGCCGCCCGACCCCGACTCGGTCTCCGAAGGCTTCAAGCTGCTGCAGCAGCTCATCGAGATCGACCCCGCGGTGAAGGTGATCGTGCTCACTGGCCAGAACCAGCAGGCGCATGCGCTGCGCGCGGTGGCGATGGGCGCCTACGACTTCCTGGCCAAGCCCTTCGAACCCGAGTCGCTCGCCCTGACGGTCGAGCGCGCCTTCAGGTTGGCCGAGCTGCAGGCCGAGAACCGCCGCCTGCTGTCGCTGCAGCAGCCCGACGCGCTGGGCAACCTGATCACGCGCGACCCGGAGATGATGCGCATCGCACGCACCATCGACCGCGTCGCCTCCAGCGACGCCACCGTCATGCTGCTGGGCGAGAGCGGCACCGGCAAGGAAGTGCTGGCTCAGGGCCTGCACGCGGCCAGCAAGCGCGGCGGCCGCTTCGTCGCCATCAACTGCGCGGCCATTCCCGAGAACCTGCTCGAGAGCGAGCTCTTCGGCTACGAGAAGGGCGCCTTCACCGGCGCCGCCAAGCAGACGCCGGGCAAGATCGAGACCGCCCACAACGGCACCCTGATGCTCGACGAGATCGGCGACCTGCCGCACTCGCTGCAGGCCAAGCTGCTGCGCTTCCTGGAGCAGCGCACGATCGAACGCCTGGGCGGCCGCAGCGAGATCCCGGTCGACGTGCGCGTGGTCTGCGCCACCCACCAGGACCTGAAGGGCCTCATCGCCGAGGGCCGCTTCCGGGAGGATCTGTACTACCGCCTGGCCGAGATCGTGGTCACGATCCCGCCGCTGCGCCAGCGCATGGGCGACACCGTGCTGCTGGCGCACGCCTTCGTGCGCCGCTTCGCCCAGGAACAGCGCCGCAGCGGCCTGGCGCTTTCCGAAGACGCCGTGCTGGCGATCGAGCAGCACCCCTGGCCCGGCAACGTGCGCGAGCTGCTCAACGCCGTCAAGCGCGCCACCATCATGTGCGAAGGCGACCGCGTCACGGCCGAAGACCTGGGCCTGACCTCGCCGGTCGAGACCGCCGCCGGCGAACGGTCCGACCTCGATCTGCGCACGGTGCGCGAAGCCGCCGAGCGGCAGGCCATCTTGGCCGCGCTGGCGCGCACCAACGAAAACGTGGTCAAAGCCGCCGAGATGCTGGGCGTGAGCCGCCCGACGCTCTACGACCTGATGCGCCGCCTGGCCATCCGCTGACGCCATGCGCACCCGAACCGGCCTTCCCGCGCTGCTGGCTGCGGCGTCCCTGGCGGGGCTGCTGGCCGCCTGCAGCGGCGAGTCGAGCAGCCAGCTCATCGCCTCGGGCAAGGCCTACCTGGACAAGCAGGACGCCAGGGCGGCGGTCATCCAGTTCAAGTCGGCGCTGCAGAAGCAGCCGCAGTCGGGCGAGGCGCGCTACCTGCTGGGGCAGGCCCTGCTGGCCTCCGGCGACGCCGCCGGCGCGGCGCTGGAACTCGGCAAGGCGCTCGACCTGAAGCACGACGAGAAGACGACCGTGCCGCTGCTGGCGCGTGCGCTGCTGCAGTCGGGCGACTTCCGCAAGCTCACCGCCACCCTCGGCAGCCGGACCCTGGCCGACCGTCCGGCCCAGGCCGCGCTGCAGACCACGCTGGCCGCCGCCTGGCTGCGCCAGGGCGACGCCGCCCGGGCCGGCAGCGCGATCGACACCGCGCTCGCCGCGGTACCGAACCACGTGCCGGCGATCGTGCAGCGCGCACGCCTGGAAGCGATGGCCGGCCGCACCGACGCCGCTCTGGCACTGCTGGCACCGGCACTGGCGCGCGAAGGTCGCGATGCCGAAGGCTGGCAGCTGCAAGGCGAGGTGCTGGAACATGCCAAGGGCGACCGCGCCGGCGCGTTGCAGGCCTGGCGGCGCGCGCTCGAGGCCGACCCCGCCTTCGTGCCGGCCCACCTGTCGCTGGTGACGGCGGCCTTGCAGGCGGACGACCTGGCCGCCGCCAAGGAGCAGGCGGCGAAGCTGCGCGCGGCGCTGCCGCGCCACCCGCAGACCCTGTACGTCGACGCCCGCCTGGCGCTGGCCTCGAAGGACCTGAAGACGGCGCGCGAAGCCACCCAGCAGCTGCTGCGCATGGCCCCCGACAGTCCGGGCGTGCTGCAGCTGGCCGGCATGGTCGAACTGCAGGGCGGGTCCGCCCTGGTGGCAGCCAACCACTTCGGCCGCGCCTTGCAGGCCGAGCCAGGCAACGCCTTCGTGCGTCGCATGCTGGCGCGCGCCTACCTGCGCCTGGGCCAGCCGGCGAAGGCGGTGCCGGTGCTGGAACCGCTGTCCGGCCGTGCCAGTGCCGATGCCGAAGCGCTGGCGCTGGCCGGCCAGGCCCAGCTGCAGCTGGGCGACGCCCCCGCCGCCGAAGCGCTGTTCGTGCGCGCCACCCGTGCCGCCCCCACCGACCCGCGCCCGCGCACGACGCTGGCGCTGCTCAAGCTGGACCGCGGGGAAGTCGACGCCGGCTTCGCGCAGCTGGAAGCCATCGCCGCTGAATCCACCGACGCCGCGGCCGACCTTGCCATCGTCAGCGCGCGCCTGAAGCGGCGCGAATACGACGCCGCACTGCGCGCGCTCGACGCCATGGCGCGCAAGCAGCCCGACAGCGCCACCGTGCAGGAACTGCGCGGCCGCGTCTTCGCTGCCCGCCATGACGGCGCCGCCGCGCGGCGCGCATTCGAGCGCGCGCTGCAGATCGAGCCTGCGCGCTACAGCGCGACCGCCGCGCTGGCGGCGCTGGACGTCTCCGAAGGCCGTCGCGAGCAGGCCGCTGAACGGCTGCAGGCCGCGATGCGCAGCGACCCGCGCAACCACGCCGCCCGCCTGGCGCTGGCCGAACTTCGCGCCGCCGAAGGGCGACCGCTGGCCGAACTGCGAGCGCTGGTCGCCGAAGGCATCAGCGCCGCGCCCGGCGAGGCGGCGCCACGACTGCGCCTGGTGGAGCTGCTGCTCACCCACAAGCAGGTCAAGGAAGCGCTGGCAGCAGCGCAGGAAGCGGCCGCCGCGCTGCCCAACGACGCCGAGGTGCAGGACGCCCTGGGCCGCTGCCAGGAACTGGCCGGCGACACCCAGCAGGCGATTAGCACCTTCCGCAAGCTGGCGGCGACCGAGAATCGCAGCGCCAGGCCGCACGTGCGCCTGGCCGACCTGCTGAAGGCTGGCGGCAACCGTGAGGGCGCGATCGCCAGCTTGGAGCGTGCGCTCGAAATCGAGCCCAACCTGGAAGCCGCGCAGACGCGCCTGGCCGACCTGCTGATCGTCGACGGCCGCCCCAAGGCCGCGATCGAGATGGCGCGCGCCCTGCAGCAGCGCGCACCGGCCTCGCCGGTGGGCTGGCTGCTCGAAGGCGCGATCCAGCGCCGCGTGAAGGCGCCTGAAGCTGCGATCGAGGCCTATCGCAATGGTCTCGCCCGGGCCGCCGACAGCGCACCGCTGGCGCTGGAATTCGACCGCGCGCTGCGCGCCGCCGGTCGCGGCCCGGAAGCCGACCGCTTCGCCGAAGGCTGGGTCAAGCGGCACCCGGACGACACCGGCTTCGACGTCCACCTTGCCGGTGCTGCCATCGTGCGCCGCGACCTCGACCGCGCCGAGACGCTGCTGCAGAAGGTGCTGGCGCGCGAGCCCAACCACGTGCTCGCGCTCAACAACCTGGCGTGGGTGATGGTGCAGCGCAACCGCCCCGGCGCCGCGGCGCTGGCGCAGAAGGCGGTGGAGCTGCAGCCCAACCAGCCGGCGCTGATGGACACCCTGGCCACCGCGCTGGCCGCCGAACAGCAGCCGGCGCGCGCACTCGAGCTGCAGCGCAGGGTGGTCGACCTCGCGCCCGGCGAGATGGGCCTGCGGCTGAACCTGGCCAGGATCGCGCTGCAGGCCGGCGACCGCGGCCTGGCGCGTTCCGAACTCGACCGGCTGGCCGCGCTGGGCCCCAAACTTCCACAGCAGCCCGAGGTGCAGCGCCTGCTCAAGTTGCTCTAGGATCCGAACGATGAAGTTCCTGGCCCGCGCCACCGTCCTGGCGACCCTCGTGTTCGTCGCCGGCTGCAGCGGCGAATCCGAAGAGAAGCTGCTCGCCTCGGCGCGCGGTTACCTGGACAAGCACGACGGCCGCGCCGCCGTCATCCAGCTGAAGAACCTGCTGCAGAAGAACCCCGACTCGGGTCCCGCGCGGCTGCTCATGGGCCGTGCGCTGGTCGAGTCCGGCGACCCCGGCAACGCGATCGTCGAGTTCCGCAAGGCGCAGGAACTGCGCGTGCCCGACGACGACGTGCTGCCCGAGATGGCGCGCGCGATGATGCTCACCGGCGAGGCGGCCAAGGTGGCTGCCCAGTTCGCCAGCACCGAGCTCAAGCGCGAGTCGGCCAATGCCGACCTGCACGCCACCGTGGGGGCCGCCTTCGCCCTGCAGAACAACCTGGAGCAGGCCAGGGCGCAGTCGGCGCGCGCGCTCCAGTCGCAGCCGGGCTACGCACCTGCGGTGGTGCTGCAGGCGCAGCTGAAGGCGATGGAGCGCGACATCGACGGCGCGCTCTTCCTGCTGGACGACGTGCTCAAGAAGGCGCCCGACGACACCCGTGCCGGCGTCATGCGCGGCGAACTGCTGTGGCGTGGCAAGGGCGACCGCGACGGCGCCGCGGAGGCTTTCCGCAAGGTGCTGGCAACCAACCCGCGCTCGGTGCAGGCGCACACCTCGCTGGTGGGGCTGCTCGGCGAGCAGGGCCGGCACGAAGAGGCTGCCAAGGCGCTGGCCGAACTAAAGAAGGTGGCGCCCAGCCACCCCGACACGCTGTACCTGGAAGCACGCGCCGCCTACCGCACCAAGGACTTCCGCAGCGCTGCCGACCTGGCGGCACGCCTGGTCAAGGGCATGCCCGACAACCCCATTGCGCTGGAGATGGCTGGCGCCGCCGCCTACCAGCTCAAGGGCTACCAGCAGGCCGAGACGCAGCTTTCGCGCGCCCTCAAGCTGGCCCCCGACCGGCTGCTGGCGCGCCAGGTGCTGGCGCAGACCTACCTGCGCACTGGCCAGCCCGCGCGCGCGGTGGAAGCGCTGCAGCCCCTGGTCGACAACCCGAAGGCCGATGGGGCCAGCCTGGCGGTCGCCGGCGAAGCCTACCTGCAGGCCGGCGATCCCAAGCGCGCCGACGAAGCCTTCAAGCGCGCGGCCCTGGCCGCACCGCAGAACAACCAGGTGCGCACCTCGGTCGCCGTCTCGCGCGCCGCACACGGCCAGCTGGCGCAGGCACTGCCCGAACTGGAATCGCTGGCCGCCAGCGACAGCGACCCGCGCGCCGACTTCGCGCTCGTCAGCGCGCGCCTGGCGCAGAAGGACACCGCGGGCGCGCTGAAGGCGATCGACGCGCTGCAGAAGAAGCTGCCCGACAGCGCGCAGCCCGACTACCTTCGCGGGCGCGTGCTCGTGCTCCGCAACGACGCGGCCGGCGCCACCAAGGCCTTCGAGGCTGCGCTCGCCAAGGACCGCAACTACCAGCCGGCAGTGGCCGGCCTGGCGGCGCTGGACCTGGCCGCCGGCCGCCCGGCCGAAGCGCGCAAGCGCTTCGAAGCCCTGGCACAGGCCGACCCCAAGAACGTGGCGGCGCACCTGGCCCTGGCCGACCTGGCCGTGCGCGCCGGCGCGCCGGTGGCCGAGATCGCCCGCCACTATGAAGAAGCGGCCAAGGCCGCGCCCGAGGACGCCGCGCCGCGCGTCCGCCTGGTCGACCTGTACCTGAAGTCCGGCGACCCCAAGGCCGCCCTCTCGGTCGCCCAGACCGGCGCCGCCGCCCTGCCCGACAGCGCGGCGCTGCTGGACGCGCTGGGCCGCGCCCAGGTGGCCGCGGGCGACAGCGAGCAAGGCCTGACCACCTTCCGAAAGCTGGCCGCGCTGCAGCCCAGCAGCGCCACCGCGCAGCTGCGCGTGGCCGAGGCCCAGTTCGCCGCCGGTGACCGAGCCGGCGCACGCGCGGCGCTGCGCAAGGCGTTGGAACTGGATCCGAAGCTCTTTGCCGCACAGCGCGCGCTGGCCACGGTGGCGCTGGCCGACAAGCGCCCGGAAGACGCCATCGCCGCCGCCCGCGAGTGGCAGGCCAAGCATCCGACCGACGCCGCCGGCTTCGCGCTCGAAGGCGAGGTCGAGTCCGTGCGCCGCAACTGGGCGCCGGCCGCCAGCGCGCTGCGCGCCGCGCTGCAGCGCGCCAGGTCGCCCGAACTGGCGATCGCCCTCCATGCGGCACTGCTCAACGGTGGCCAGCGCGCCGAGGCGGACCGCTTTGCCGCCGACTGGCAGCGCACGCAACCGGCCGACCAGGCCTTCCGCTACCACCTGGGCGACGTCGCGATGGCGGCGCGCGACTACGCCGGCGCCGAACGCCACTACCGCACGGTGCTGGAAGCGCAGCCGCGCAACGCGCTGGCCATGAACAACATCGCCTGGCTGCTGGTGCAGCAGGGCAAGCCGGGCGCGCTGCCGCTGGCCGAGCAGGCCAACCAGGCCCTGCCCGGCCGCGCCGCGCTGATGGACACGCTGGCCAGCGCGCTGGCGGCCGACAACCAGGTGCCGCGCGCAATCGAAGTGCAGAAGCAGGCGCTCGAACGCAGCCAGCAGGACCCGAACCTGCGCCTGAACCTGGCGCGCCTGTACATCAAGGCGGGCGACAAGGCCAAGGCCGGCGCCGAACTGCAGACCCTGGCCAAGCTGGGTGACGCCTTCCGCGGCCAGGCCGAGGTGGCAGCCCTGCAGAAGACGCTGCAGTGATTGCACGCCGTCCGCTGCTGCTGGCGGCGGCGGCGGCCGCGCTGCCGGCACGCGGGGCCGGCCTGCCCGAGGTGGTGGCCCGCCTGAGGACTTCGGTGCTGCCGGTGGGCACCTACGGCGCCACGGACAGCCCGCGCTTCGGCTACCGAGGCACCGGCTTCGTGGTCGGCGACGGCAACCTGGTGGCGACCAACGCCCACGTGCTGCCGGCCACGGGCGAAGCGGGCGGCGAACGCCGGATCGTGGTGCTCGTCGGCGGCGCACGTGGCGAAGTACGGCCGGCACGCGTGGTGGCCACCGACCGCCCGCGCGACCTGGTGCTGCTGAAGATGGAAGGCGCGCCGCTGCCACCGCTGGAGCTGGACCTGGAAGGCAGCGCGCGCGAAGGGCAGGAGATCGCGCTCATGGGCTTCCCGCTCGGCGGCGCGCTGGGCTTCTCGCCCGTCACGCACCGCGGCATCGTCGCTTCGCTCACCCAGGTGGCGGTGCAGGCGCCGACCTCGCAGCAGCTGGACGCGCGCGCCATCGCGCGCGTGCGCGAGGGCAACTTCGACGTGCTGCAGCTCGACGCCACCGCCTACCCCGGCAACAGCGGCGGCCCGCTGTTCGACGCCGCCAGCGGCCGCGTGCTGGGGATCGTCAACATGGTGCTCATCAAGGGCAGCCGCGAGAGCGCGATCTCGCAGCCGACGGGCATCACCTACGCGATTCCGGTGCGCTACCTGCTGGCGCTGCTGGCCGAGACCGGCCAGCCCGGCGTGCCGCCTCAGACGCGGTAGTACTCGCGGTACCAGGCCACGAAGCGGCCGATGCCGGTGCGGATGTCGGTCTTGGGGGAAAAGCCGGTCCAGGCCGTCAGCGCATCGGCGTCGGCATAGGTGGCCGGCACGTCGCCGTCCTGCAGCGGCAGCAGGTTCTTCTGCGCCTTCGTTCCCAGGGCTTCCTCGATGGCGCCGATGAAGTCGAGCAGCGGCACCGGGTCGTGGTTGCCGATGTTGAAGACGCGGTAGGGCACGTTGCTGGTGCCGGGATCCGGCGCCTCGGCACGGTAGGCGGGGTCGGGCGCAGCCACGCGGTCGGTCACGCGGATCACGCCTTCGACGATGTCGTCCACGTAGGTGAAGTCGCGCTTCATGTTGCCGTGGTTGAAGACGTCGATCGGGCGGCCTTCCAGGATGGCCTTCGTGAACAGGAACAGCGCCATGTCCGGCCGGCCCCAGGGGCCGTAGACGGTGAAGAAGCGCAGCCCGGTGGTGGGCAGCCCGTACAGATGGCTGTACGTGTGCGCCATCAGCTCGTTGGCCTTCTTGGTGGCCGCGTACATGCTGACCGGGTGGTCGACGCTGTCGCGCTCGGAGAACGGCATCTTCGTGTTGCCGCCGTAGACGCTGGAGCTGGACGCGTAGACCAGATGCTGAACCTTCGAATGTCGGCAGCCCTCCAGGATGTTCATGAAGCCGACGACGTTGCTGTCGATGTAGGCGTGCGGGTTCTTCAGCGAATAGCGCACGCCGGCCTGCGCGGCGAGGTGGATGACGCGGTCGAAGCGCTCCTCGGCGAACAGGCGCTCGATGCCGGGCCGGTCGGCGACGTCCATCTTGACGAAGCGGAAGTTGGCGTGCGGCGTCAGGCGCGCGAGGCGGTCTTCCTTCAGGCGGACGTCGTAGTAGTCGTTCAGGTTGTCCAGGCCGACCACTTCGTCGCCGCGCGCCAGCAGGCGCAGCGTGGTGGTCATGCCGATGAATCCGGCGGCGCCGGTGAGGAGGATCTTCATGGGGCGTGATTGGAACAAACTTTCAGTGCCAACGTCCGGCAGCGGACGCGAGGAATTCACATTCACTCTTTCAGGTCCCGCCGGTCGCGCTGCGGCCGGGAAAACGCGCCAGCCAGGCCCGGCGCAGCTTGTCCAGCGCAAAAGCCTCGGCGCCTGGCGGGCGGCCGGCCAGGTGCCAGGCAGCGCCGATGACCACAACGAAGATGACCAACGCCAGCGCGCCGCCGGCCATGGCCCAGGCGAGCAACGACAGGGGGCCGACAGCCGGGTCGAACGGTGGCAGTACCTGCCGCAGCCCCAGGATGACGGCCAGCCCGGCCAACAGCGGCCGCCAGGCCGCGGAGACGAAGAAGCGCATCGGGACGCCCATGCAGCGGCGTAGCTGGTAGATGTAAAGCGGCGTGGTCAGCATCGACGTTGCAAGCGCGGCGTAAGCAGCCCCGCGCACGCCATGTTCCGGCCACCACAGCAGTGCTGCCGAGACCAGCACGATCAACAGCACGGCGTGGCAACCGTTGACCAATGTCACCACCGCAGGGAATCCGCGCCCGAAGAGCACCGAGGTGATCGATGAATGGAACAACATCAGCGCGCCGTTGAACGCCAGCACCTGCATCGCGGGAATGGCCGCCAGCCACTTCTGACCCAGCAGCAGCACCACGCAGTAGGGCGCCAGCGCGAAAAGCCCCGCCGACACCGGCAGCGCCAGGAAGGCCAGCAGTTGCGCCGCGCCCTGGTAGGCCCCACGCACGCTCTCGGCGTCTTCGATTTTCGCGAAGCCCGGGATCAGCGCGCGGTTCAGCGGTGCGCTGATCTCGGTGGTGGGCAGGTTCGCCAGTTCGTAGGCGATGCTGTAGGTGCCCAGCGCCGGCGCGCCGGCCAGTCGACCGATGCAGAAATCAGTGCCGCGTTCGCGTGCGAAGTTCACCAGGTTGTACAGCAGCAGCCAGCGCGAGTACCCGAACAGGTGGCGCCAACGGACCAGCGTGGGGCGGGGCCGGTACGGATGCATCAGATAGCTGATGGTGGTGCCCGCCAACTTGGAGAACAGCATGCCGATCACCAGCGCCCAGTAGCTGCGCAGCCAGAATGCCAGCGGCACCACGATCAGCACGCCGACGATCTTTCGACTGACCTGGAACTTGAACTCGCGTCGGAAGTCAAGTTCCTTGCGGAACGCAACGACGCCGATGTTCTCCGCCGCGGAGATGAGCGGCCCGAACGCGAGCGCCAGCACCACCCAGGCCACTTCCGGGTGACGGTAGAAGTCGGCGATGGGAAACGCCAGCGCTGCCATCAGGCCGGCGATCGCGCAGCCCAGCAGCACATTGCAGGTCCAGGCCGTGTTGTATTCGGCCTCGGAAGCCTTCTGGTCGTGGATCAGCGCGACGTCGAAGCCGAAAGCGCCCAGCAGCTCGGCCATCGCGACGAAGGCGGTGGCCATGGCGACGACGCCGAAGTCCGCCGGCACCAGCAGTCGCGCCAGGATCAGGGTGCTGACCACGCCGAGGGACCGCTCGACGAGCTTGAACAGCACCATCCAGACGGCACCTTTGGCCATCTTCGAACGAACGGAATCACGCATGCTTGGTCGACGGTGCCCGTCTTCGGCGGAACGGTGCGTCCACCCGCGGCGCGAATTGTGTGCCTGTGTCAGGCCTTCCCCCGAGATCGCAGGATGCCTGGGCGCCGGAATCGACGCGACAATCCGTTAACAAGTGTACGCGGGTGGGTTTGCCGCGAGACTCACCGGTCAGAGAACCCTGTCCATCCGGCGAAAATCCGTCCGAATCCCTCCTGATCAGCCCGCGTGGACGATCCACCCGAGTCCCAAAGGCACACCCCACGTACACGCATGAAGGTCGTCCTGTTCTGCGGTGGTCTGGGCACTCGCTTGCGCGAGCACTCCGACACCATCCCGAAGCCGCTGGTGAACATTGGCATCCGCCCGATCATCTGGCACCTGATGCGCTACTACGCGCACTACGGCCACAAGGACTTCGTGCTCGCGCTCGGTTATCGCGGCGACCTGTTGCGCGAATACTTCCTCAACTACAACGAAGGCCTGTCCAACGATTTCACCCTCTCGGAGGGCGGCCGCAAGATCGAGCTGCACACCAGCGACATCGGCGACTGGCGAATCACCTTCGTCGACACCGGGATGCACTCGAACATCGGCCAGCGGCTGATGCGCGTGCGCCATCACCTGGCAGGGGAACCGTACTTCCTGGCGAACTACGCCGACGGCCTGTCCGACGTGCCGATCGACCGCATGATCGAGGACTGCCAGTCCAAGCAGGCGATCTGCAGCTTCGCGGCCGTGAACAACCTGCACAGCTTCCACACCGTGGACGCCACAGCGGACGGCTGGGCCACGCGCATCGATGGCATGGCCAACGGCGAACTGCTGATCAACGGCGGCTACTTCGTGATGCGCCAGGACATCTTCGACCACATCCAGGAAGGCGAGGAACTGGTCGAGAAGCCGTTCCAGCGCCTGATCGGCAAGCGGGCTCTCGCGGTCTACCGCCACAATGGCTTCTGGCGCGCGATGGACACCTTCAAGGACAAGATCACCTTCGACCGCATGGAAGCCCAGGGCGACTGCCCCTGGATGATCTGGAAGCGGTAGGGCGCGCCTTGTTTGCGCTGCACTTCGCGCCGCGCGCGAGCCAGAGCCTGAACGTGCTGTGCATCGGAGCGCACTGCGACGACATCGAGATCGGCTGCGGTGGCACCTTGCTGGCGCTGCAGAAACACTACCCGAAACTGCGTGTGCACTGGCTGGTGCTCACTTCGGTCGCCGAGCGGCGCGCAGAAGCCTTGCGTTCGGCGCGCAGCTTCCTCAAGCCTGCGGTGCGTGGCGAGGTCCTGGTGCACGACCTGGCCGACGGCCGCCTGCCGTCGCAGTTCACCGACGTGAAGGCGCGCTTCGAGGACTGCCGCTCTCGCGTGGTGCCCGACCTCGTCTTCACTCACCACGGCGGCGACCGCCACCAGGACCACGCGCTGCTGTCCGAAGTGACCTGGCAGACCTTCCGCGACCACCCGATCTGGGAGTACGAGATCCCCAAGTGGGACGGCGACCTGGTCACCCCGAACGCCTACGTGCCGCTGCCGCCCGGCGTGGCCGAGCGCAAGGCACGGGCCATCGTCTCCCTCTTCGGCAGCCAGCGCGGCAAGTCCTGGTTCAGTGCCGACAACCTGCTCGCGCTGATGCGCCTGCGCGGCCTGGAGTGTCGCGCCGGCAGCGGCTTCGCCGAAGGCTTCCACACCCGCAAGCTGGTCTTCAGTGCCGAGCCTCCCAAGCCCCGCAAGGCCCAGCCATGAACCGCCACCCGACTCCCACTTCCGCCGAGGGCGCATCCGCGTGAACCCCGACTTCTGGCGCGGCAAGCGCGTCTTCATCACCGGCCATACGGGCTTCAAGGGCAGCTGGCTCGTGCTCATGCTGCAGGCCATGGGCGCGCGCATCGCCGGCTACGCGCTGCCGCCGCCCACCGAGCCCAGCCTGTACGCGCTGGCGCGCGTGGGCGAAGGCATTGAATCGACCACCGCCGACATCCGCGACCTCGACCGCCTGGCCACCGCGATGCAGACCTTCGGCCCCGAAATCGTGCTGCACCTGGCGGCGCAGTCGGTGGTGCTGCATTCGTATGAGGATCCGGTCGACAACTACTCGACCAACGTGATGGGCACGGTGCATGTGCTCGAGTCCGTGCGCCGCCTGAAGAGGCCCTGCGTCGTCGTCAACGTCACCACCGACAAGGCGTACGAGAATCAGGGCTGGATCTGGGGCTACCGCGAGACCGACCGCCTGGGTGGCCACGACCCCTACTCGAACAGCAAGGCCTGCGCCGAACTGGTTGGCCAGTGCTATCGCGACTCGTTCTTCCCCGCCGCGCGCCTGGCCGAGCACGGCGTGGCGATCGGCAACGCGCGGGCCGGCAACGTGATCGGCGGCGGCGACTGGACGCCGCGCCAGCTGGTGCCCGAGACCATGGCCGCGTTCGCGCGCGGCCAGCCGGTCGTGCTGCGCCACCCTGGCGCAGTGCGGCCCTGGCAGCACGTGCTGGATTGCCTGGGCGGCTACCTCAGCCTGGCCGAGGCGCTGTCCACCGAACCTACGCGTCACGTCGGCGACTGGAATTTCGGCCCGCTGGACACCGAACTGCCGCCGGTGGCCACTCTGGTGGAGGCGCTGGCAGCCGCCTGGGGCCAGCAGCCGGCCTGGGAACGCGACAAGGTCGTGCACGCACCGGAAGAAATGACACTGCGCCTGGACGCCAGCAAGGCGACGCTGCAGCTGGGCTGGACGCCGCGCCTGCCGGTGCGCGAAGCCATCACCTGGGTGGCAGACTGGTACCGTGCCTTTCAGGGCGGCGCCGATCCGCGCACGCTGACGTCGGCGCAGATCGAGCGCCACGCCAGCCTGTGCCAGCACTGAGCCACCCCGAACGAACCGCCCACAGGACCGCCACCATGCAACCGCACCTGCCCGCGGAACCGCTGCAAGACCTGTCGATCTACCACCAGCTGCAGGCTCGTGAAGCCGCCGGGCGGCCGATCCGCGTCGGCCTGGTGGGCGCCGGCACCACCGGCCGCGCCATCGCGCTGCAGCTCGGCACGCCAGTGCCGGGTATGCGGCTGGCGGGCATCGCCAACCGCACGCCAGCCCATGCCGAGCGGGCCTTCGCCGAAGCCGGCATCCAGGGCTGGCGCGCCGCCGACAGCGCCGCCGAAGCCGACCGCCTGATCGCGCATGGCGTGCCGGTGCTCACCACCGACCCGCAGGTGCTCACGCGCAGCGGCGAGATCGACATCGTCGTCGAAGCCACCGGCACGCTGAGCCCTGCTGCCGCGGCGGTGCTGGACGCCATCGGCCAGCACAAGCCGGTGGTGCTGGTGAATGCCGAACTCGACTCGCTCGTCGGCCCGCTGCTCAAGGCGCGCGCCGACGAAGCCGGCGTCGTGATCACCCACACCGACGGCGACGAGCCCGGCGTCGCGATGACGCTGGTGCGCTACCTGCAGAGCTGCGGCATGAAGCCGGTGGCGGCCGGCAACATCAAGGGCATGGTCGACCACTACCGCACGCCGCTCACCCAGCAGGCCTTCGCGGCGCGGGTCGGCCAGGACGCGCGCAAGATCACCTCGTTCGCCGACGCCACGAAGCTGTCGATGGAGACCACCGTGCTGGCCAACGCCACCGGCTTCGGCGTCGGCCGGCGCGGCATGTTCGGCCCTTCGTGCACCGACGTACGCGAGATGGCCCAGCTGCTGCCGCCCGACGCCATGCTGGCCGGCGGCATCGTCGACTTCTCGGTCGGCGCGGCTCCGCTTACCGGCGCCTTCGTCGTCGTGCACGAGGAGAACCCGCTCAAGCGCGTGCAGCTGTCGTACTTCAAGCTCGGCGAAGGGCCGTTCTACGTCTTCTACACGCCCTACCACCTGCCACACATCCAGCTGCCTTCGACCATCGCACGCGCGGTGCTGCACCGCGATGCGACCGTGGCGCCGCGTGGCGCGCCTTCCTGCGAGGTGGTGGCGGTGGCCAAGCGTGACCTGAAGGCCGGCGAGACGCTCGACGGGATGGGCGGCTTCTGCACCTACGGCCTGATCGAGAACCGCGCCGAGGCGCGCGCCGTCGACGCGCTGCCTATCGCGCTTTCCGAAGGCTGCGTGCTGCTGCGCGACCTGCCCAAGGACGCCGTCGTGTCCTGCGCCGACGTGCGCCGCCCCCCACCCCAGCTGATCGATCGCCTGTGGCAGGAACAGCTGCATCGCTGGCCGGCTGCCGGCGAGCGGCAGGTTCGGCCGGCCGCACGACCCGTGGCGGCCTGAATCGAAGGCCATCGCTCGTGCACATGGCCGATCCCGTGCAACCGGAATCCAGGGGGGTGATCTACGGCTGCCCCCTGTCCGGCTTCGCCTACACCGAGGCGCTGTACTCGGCGGCGCGCGAGCTGGGCATGGACGTGCGGGAAGCCGTGTGGGCGGGC
Organism: Rubrivivax sp.; assembly: GCA_044224175.1. Classification (GTDB taxonomy): domain Bacteria; phylum Pseudomonadota; class Gammaproteobacteria; order Burkholderiales; family Burkholderiaceae_C; genus Rubrivivax. The sequence goes on from JBGAKY010000022.1 coordinate 57,819, forward strand.
CGCTCGCTGCTGGAACAGCTGCGGCGCGGCGACACCATCCATCTGCACTGGCCTTCGTTCTTCTACTACTCGCCAGCGGCGCGCTGGCGCTCGTTCGTCTACCTGCTGCGGTTCGTGGCCATCGCGTCGCTGCTGCGCCTGCGCGGCGTTCGAATCGTCTGGACCGCGCACAACCTGTATCCGCACGACGGCGGCAAGCAGGAGTGGATGCATCGGTGGTCGCGCCGATTCCTGGTTGCGGTCACGCACCGCATCTTCGCCCATGGACCCACGGCCGCGAAGATGGTGAGTGCCGAGTTCGGTGTGCCAGCTTCGCGCATCAGCATCATTCCGCACGGCCACTGGGTCGGCATGTACCCCAACACGCACAGCCCCGAGGACGCCCGGCGCCGGCTCGGCCTGCCGGCCGGCCCGACGCGGGTGCTGCTGTTCTTCGGCCAATGCAAGCCCTACAAGGGCCTGGAGACGCTGATCGAGGCGATGCCCGCAATGCCGGCCGACACCCTGTTGCTGGTGGCCGGCCGTTTCCCGTCGCGCGAGTACGAGGCCGCCATCAAGGCCTTGGCGCAGCGTGTGGCCGGGCCACGTGTCGTCATCGTGCCAGGCTTCGTGGACGATGCCGAACTTCAGACCTTCTTCAATGCCGCCGACGTCGTCGTGCTGCCCTACCTCGAGATCCTGACCTCGGGCAACGCGATGCTGTCGATGAGCTTCGGCCGCCCCGTCGTGGCGCCTCGCCTCGGCTCGCTGATCGACGTCATCCATTCCGGGTGCGGCGAGCTCTACGATCCCGACGACCCGGAGGGCCTGACCTCGGCGCTCGCCCGTGCCGCGACCCACCGCTACGACAGCGCGGCCATCATGGCCCATGCCGCCACCTTCACCTGGGAAGACGCAGCCCTGGCCCTGCGCGAGGCGCATGCCGGGGTCGGCGCCGCACCGCCAGGCGCCGCTCGCATGTCCCTGCCCTCTGAACGCTGAGGCGCGGCGCCGTCCCCGGCGCCGTCGCTGAGCCCCTCCAACACCCGCGGCGCCGCCGCCCAAGCGACCGGATCCCATGAGCAGCACCTCCACACGTGGCGAGATCGCGGTCGGCGCGATCTGGATGCTCGCCTTCAAGCTCACGGAACGCTCTCTGGGCTTCGTGAGCACGCTGGTGCTGGTGCGCGTGCTCGCGCCGGCCGATTTCGGCGTCATGGCGATGGCGATGTCGCTGATCGCCGTGCTCGAACTGCTGAAGTCGTTCTCCTTCGACGTCGCCCTGATCCAGCGCCACGAGGTCAACCGCGACCACCTGGACACCGCCTGGACCTTCAACCTCGTCTTCGGCGTGCTCGTGGCGCTGCTCATCGCCGCGCTGGCGCGCCCGGCTTCCGCCTACTACAGCGAAGCCAGCCTCGAGGCCGTGGCCTACGCGCTGGCCGTTGGCTGGCTGATCCAGAGCTTCGAGAACATCGGCGTCGTCGCCTTCCGGCGCGAACTGGACTTCAAGAAGGAATACCGCTTCCTGGTCGCCAAGAAGGTGGCCACCGTCGTCATCACGCTGCCGCTGGCCTACTGGCTGCGCAGCTACTGGGCGCTGGTTGTCGGCGTCGTGCTCGGCAAGGTGTTCTCCGTCGCGATCAGCTACGCGATCCACCCGTTTCGGCCACGCGTGTCGCTGGCCGCGGCACGCGACCTGATGGGCTTCAGCGGCTGGCTGTTCGTCAACAACGTGCTGTATTTCTTCAACGAGCGCGTGACCGACTTCGTGCTCGGCCGCGTCGCCGGCACGCGGGCGCTGGGCGTCTACAACGTCTCCTACGAGATCGCCAACATGCCCACCACCGAGATCGTGGCCCCGATCAACCGCGCCATGCTGCCGGGATATTCCAAGATCGCGCGCGAGGGCAACGACCTCGGGCGCACCTACATCGACACCGTCGGCGTGATGGCGCTGTTCTCGCTGCCGGCCGGGCTGGCCATCGCGGCCCTCGCCGCGCCGCTGGTGGACCTGCTGCTGGGCGCCAAGTGGCACGACGCGGTGCCACTGATCCAGATCCTGGGCTGCTACGGCGCCATCGCCTCGATGGGCACCAACACCGCCTCGGCACTGGTCGCGCTGGGGCGCCAGCGTGCGCTCACCGCGCTGGCCGCCCTGCGCCTTGCACTGCTGGTGCCTGCGGTGATCTGGGGCTGCCAGACGGCGGGCATGGTGGGCACGGCGTGGGCGGTGTTGCTGGTGACGATCGTCGTCACCCCCATCAACTTCGGCGCCCTGCTGCCCGTGCTGGGACTTCGCGTGAGCGCCTTCGTGGCCGTGGTCTGGCGGCCCGCGCTCGCCTCGACGCTGATGTACCTGGCGATTGCCGGCACGCTGCAGGCGCTGCAGGCAGCAGGAGCCCGCAACGTGCTTCTGCAGATCGCAGCCGGATCGGTCGCCGGCGGTGCGACACTGCTGGCCACAGCGGCAGGCCTGTGGCACCTGAGCGGGCGCCCCGAATCGGCGGAATCCATCGTCGGACGCCGTGTGATGGCGATGGTCGCGGCCCGCCGTTCGCGCGCGGCCGCCACAATGGCCAAGGGCCAGGGCTGAGGCCCTGGCCCTTGGCAGAACGAAGTCGGGATGCCGCGCTCAGAGCGCGCGCACGGTCACCGAGTTGTAACCGAAGTCGGTATTGACCCCACCGCCATCGATGTAAAAGCCGATTCCGGGGTTGCCGCTGGTGATGTTGGCTGAACTGTCGCTGTCGGTGTAGTCGATGACCAGCACGTCATTGACGTAAGCGCGGATGCGCTGGCCCTCGATGCGCGCGCGGAAGCGGTCGCCGGTCTTGGGTTGAGGCACCGAAGAGGCGCGTGCGAGTTCGGCGCCCTTGAACCGACCCAGGATCAGATAGGCACCGATGTGCGACCACATGATCTCGTAGCCCAGGGCACGGGTGGACCCGTAAGGCGTGGAACGCAGCGGGCCGTTGTCGGTCCAGTGCAGCAGGATCTCGACTTCGCGGTTCGGGTAGCCCGGCGCGCTGGGGTTCAGCCAGATCACGCCTTCGACTTCGTGGTTGTTGCCGAACCCCGTCATGTAGGCGTTCGAATCGTCGTACGCGCCGCCGGCTTGGGTGCCGAAGGCAACGCCACCGACCGTCTTGACCACCGTGAGCGTGCTGTCCAGGTGCTGCCAGCGGCCGCCTTCGGACAACGGGTTCTCGTTGGTGTCGAAGCCGGTCGAATAGGAGGTGCCACCCGATGTGACGATGCTGCAGGTCGTGCTGGCCGAGGTACCGCCAGCCACCGCCACGGTCGGCGGCGGGCAGGGCTTGGCCGCACGTGCCAGCAAAGGGGCCGCACCGGCTGCAAAGGCCGCCGTCGCCCTGATCAGTTCTCTACGCTTCATTTCCGCTCCGTGATGAGCCAATTCTTCTATCAGTCCTGATCCGGCGGGGTGACATCCGCCGGAATGACGCGAGCACGACTGGCGAGCCCGCCACGTGTTCTTTGCAGGTCAGGGTACCGTCTTGGTGGTGAGCACCGTCGGGTCGCTCGTCGTGCCGTCCGGTGCCACGGTCAGTACCGAGAAATAGTAGGTGCCTGCCGGCATCCCCGTGATCGTGGCGCTGGTGGTTGTGCCGCCGCTGACCGGAACCGCCATCGTCATGGCCGAAGCACTGGCGCCGTACTTGATGACGTAGCCTGCAATGTTGCCGGCCGCGCTGCCGTCGACGTTCAGGCTGGGCGGCGTCCAAGTGACGGTAGCGGAGTACGTGGCCGGAGATGGACTGGGACTCGGACTCGGGCTCGGACTCGGGCTCGGCTGAGGCGACGGGCTCGGGCTCGGTGAAGGACTCGGAACCGGGCTCGGCGACGGGCTCGGCTGTGGCGAAGGGCTCGGGCTGGGCGAAGGACTTGGAACAGGGCTGGGCGACGGGCTCGGCTGGGGCGACGGGCTCGGGCTCGGCGATGGGCTCGGGCTCGGCGATGGGCTCGGGCTCGGCGTGGGAGAAGGGGACGGGCCGGGCGTCCGCCACCTGCGCCGCTGGATTGACTCCATGCTCGACGAGTCTTCGGAGGCGCCCGGGTCGGTGCTGTTGTCGTTCCAGCCACCGCCGCAGCCGGTGGAAGCCACACCAACCAGCCCGGCCAGCAAGGCTGCCGACAAGGTGCGGCGACTTGCAGCCTTCGACACGCCTGCTTCGACGCCCAAGGCATCTTGCTTGCGGATTCCCTCCAGGAGACCACGATTTCGCATGACTGGGACTGTGCTTTGGGAGATTTGATATCCCAAGTTTCGTCTCAATGGCCGAGGGCCCTGTATCAGGGCGTCAGATTGCGGGGCTTTGCGAATCGCACCCGCCCCCCGCAATTACGGGGGTTGAACGCACCTGCACGCTCCGGTCGGTGTGTTCAATTCCACACTATTTGATGGAAGCATCGCGCGCGCCGCACGGCACACGCCCACGAAAGATCGATCCAGGAGCCGCCGGCCTGGAAAGGAGTCGTTACCAATTGAAGGAGACTGCCGCCTTCTCTGCGGATGACCTTGTTTGGAGCCGGCACACGCTTCATTCGAGTGTCACGAAATGCGCGCATTTCGGATCTCGCCGGTTCAGGCCGAATTCGATTCCGGTGCCATCCGCTCCAGCCAGATTTCTCGCCAATAGATCAATTCGTTCTGCGGACAAAGGCCGAGATATTCGCCGGTGGCTGAAACGCCTTCGAGCAGGATGCAAGGATTGCCCAGCGTCAGCAGCTTGCCGCTGGCTTCCTCCACCATGTTGCTCACACGGGCGCCGACCTTGAACTCGCCGCCGCAAAAGCGGTGCATCTCGACGTCGAACCACAGACCCCGGTTGCGCGAGCCCGAGTTCAGCGTCGTCTCGATCTCCGGCCGCGACTTCACGCGCACGCGCTCGCCAGGCTGCAGGTCCAGCAGGAGGGCCGGGCTGGCCTTGCGGTCATTGGGAGTGCGGAAGGGCGCCGTGGCACCGCCGCGGCGCTTCTGCACCGCGTTGAACAGCGCCAGCGCCACCGACGTGAGCCAGAGCGGGAAGCGCACGTTCCCGGTCCACAAGTCACGCCAGTAGTGGCGCGGGTCGCCCCAGCCCATGGGACTGCTGGCTTCGGGCAGTTGCGTCATCTGGCACCGGTAGCGCAGTTCCCCGGCTTCGTTGCGGCTCGAGGTGCTGGCCTCCAGTCGTGGGTCCTGCACCACCGCGGCCGCGGCCGCGCCCGGCATCGGACCGTCGGCAGGCACGAGCCAAGCTTCCTTCCAGAGGAACTGACAGGCCGCCTGGCAGCCGCCGTGGCTGGCACCGCTGCAGCGCAGCCCTTCCAGCAGCACGGCGTCCTGCATGCGGCGCAGCCCCGTGTGATGCACGTAGTCGTGGACCTTCTCGATGCGCCGCATCACGCGCGCGCGCTGGCCGCAGTGGCGCAGCATCTCGGGGATGAAGGGAAGGCCGTCCAGGTCGCCCTTGGCGTCCAGCGTGGCGGCGATCTCGGCATAGGGGCGGATCTGCACCCACTCGCCCGGCAAAAGGCGCTGGCGTGCCGGCGAACCCGACAACAGGCGGAGCACATTGCGCACGGCCTTGACCAGAGGACCGGCACTGCGTTCGCGCGGCCGCGTCGAGTAGTAGGGCGTGCCCTGCACTTCCAGAGTGTCGCGGCGCAGCGCGACCAGGCCGCCAGCAGCCGCCAACGCGGCGAACAGCGCCAGGCCGAAAGGCAGCAGCGCCAGCAAGCGCAGCAGGGAAGGCATCAGCGCCAGCATCACGCCGCCCGCCACGAAGGCGACGAGCGCCAACGCCGCGGCAGCGATCACGGTCTTGAGGTAACTCTTGCGGTGGTAGGACATGGGCGCCGACTAGCCCAGGAACCGCCGGGCGATGTTGCCGAGGGTGCGCTTGGGGTTGAGCAGGGTGTCGAGCACGCGGTTCACCACGTGGCCGGCGAGCTTGAGCTTGCTCACCTCGACCCCATAGCCGCGCGCGTAGACGAAGTGGTAGTGCCAGAACTCGCGCTTCGGGAAGCGGATCACTGCGTCTGCCAGGAATCGGTAGTACGCGCCCCAGACCTCGTCGAGCTTCTTGCGCAGTTCTTCGGCGTTCAGGAACACCGGACCGTACTTCAGGACTTCCTGTACGTCAGTGGCCGGATAGGAGTTCACGCGCGTCAGGTACGAGGTCGAGCGCGAGTCCTCGCCGCGCCGGTTGTAGCTGAGCACCTGGTGCACGAAGCCGAAGTCGTGAGTCTTCAGCAGTTCCAGGTAGGCCTCGGTGTCGCCGTTGTAGTTCTGCTCGTTGTAGAACGGCTTCATCGAGCGCGCGACGCTGGTGCGGATGAGCGAAGCCGAAGGGCCGCCGAAGCACTTCACGTTGTCGGTGAAGCGCAGCCGGCAGACCTCGCGCCCGGGCAGGAAGGTGCTCGGATAGGGCAGGCCGTCGAAGCCCACGTGGCTGCCCGAAAGCACGTACGAGGTGACCATGCCCACCGTGGGATGCTCCTCGGCCACCCGCACCATCTGCTCGATGCATTCCGGGAACAGCCAGTCGTCGGCGTCCAGGATCTTCGTGTAGACGGCGTCAGGCGACGCCAGCTCGAAAGCCTTGTTGTGGTTCTCGATGACGTTGAGGAACTTGTCGTTGTCGTGGATGCCGATGCGCGGGTCGGCGTCGGCCAGCGCCTGCGCCACCTCGCGCGTACGGTCCTTGCTCTGGTTGTTGACGACCGTGAGGATCCAGTTCTTGTAGGTCTGTGCCTGGATGCTGCGGATGGCGTCGGCCACGAAGGCCTCGCCGTTGAACACCGGGATCAGGACATGGACGAGCGGCTGCATGGTGGTGGGCATCTCCCGGGCTTCAGCGGCAGTCACCCAGGGCCAGCTCGGCGGCGCGCTCGCCGCTCTTGATGCTGTCGTCGGTCCAGAGGTAGCCCCAGTCGCCGAAGCGGCCGCAGTAGCGGATCTTCTGCTCGTCCAGGTAGGCGTGGACCGTGGCGACGGCGGCTGCGCGTTCGTGGTCGAAGATGATGTTGGCGTAGGGCGCGTACATTGCGTCCTTCACCAGGAAGCGCTCGTTCTCGCGCAGCACGCCGCAGCGCACCAGGTCTCGGATCACGGGCTCGATGTAGTCGGCCGGCTTGCCGGTGAAGGGCCGGTACTTGGGGCTGAAGTACAGCTCCACCTGCACGCTGCTGCAGCCGGCGGGCACGTTGCCGGCCGACATGAGGTGCGGGTAGCTGGTGCGCGGGAAGACCACGTCCAGGTCGTAGAAGTAGCTCACGTGGGTGTCGGAGACGTCGTCGCGCGCCAGGCCCAGGTTCACCAGCACGCAGGCCGAGCAGGCCAGCCGGCCGGCTGCCGCCACCACGTCCTGCGGCGCACCGGCGATCATCGGCACCAGTTCGTTGAGCGGGATCGACGACACCAGGCCGTCGTAGCTCTGCTTCTTCCCGCCGGCGAACTCCACCACCTTGGCCTTGGGGTCGATGCGCGTGACCTTGTGGCCCTGCTCGATGCGCGAGGCCTTGCCCCACTTCTCCAGGTAGGCGCCGAAGCCGCCGCGCTTGGGGTAGCGGAAGCCCTGCACGTAGTGCACGTTGCGCGTCTGCGGCGCCAGCGCGCCCATCAGGATCTCTTCCAGCTTGGGCCGGTACATACGCGGCCCCATCCAGTCGGTGGTGAGGTTGCGCGCCTCGGTCGTGTGGTACTTGAAGGTGTAGCGGCCGGGGAACTTCTCCGCGAAGGTGCGCCCGTAGGCCACGAGCAGCCAGTCCTCGTAGTTGCGGATCGGCAGTTCCTTCGTGCCCTGCTCGACGAAGTCGGTGATGACCTGGGTGATGACCTCGGGCGGCAGGCCATGCAGGTTGGTCTGCGCCGGGTGGCCGACCCAGTGGCCTTCCCAGTAGTTGCTGAAGCGGTACTTGTGCTCCTCGAACTCGCCGTCGAGGTTCTCCGCCAGCATCTGCGCGATGCGCTTGTCGGAAGTGAACGAGACGTGCGGGCCGATGTCGAAGATGAAGCCGCCGGGGTACGGGATCGACATCGTGTGGCCGCCAAAGCGGTCGTTCTTGTCGAAGATGGTCGCGTCCACGCGCTCTTCGCGCAGCCGGTTGGCGGCGCCCAGTCCGGAGATGCCCGAGCCGAGAATGGCGATGCTGGTCATGCTGTTGGTTCTTTCCTTGTTCCGGCCCCGCGGAGCCGGCAGTGCGCTATTCGAAGACTTCGACCGTGGGGATGGGCACGACGAACTTGCCGCCCCATTCGCGGATGTCGGCCATCTGCTCCATGATCTCCTTGCGCAGGTTCCAGGGCAGCAGCAGAAGGAAGTCGGGCTTGGTGCGCCGCACGTGGTCGGGCGCGTGGATGGGGATGCGCGAGCCGGGCAGGAAGTTGCCCTGCTTGTGCGGACTGCGGTCGACGGTGTAGTCGATGAAGTCGGTGCGGATGCCGCAGTAGTTCAGCAGCGTGTTGCCCTTGCCGGGCGCGCCATAGGCGGCAATGCGCTTGCCGTTGCGCTTCTCGCGGATCAGGAACTCCAGCAGCGCACGCTTTGATTCCTTCACCCGTTCGCCGAAGCTGCGGTAGTAGTCCAGGTTCTCGTGGCCGGCCAGCGCCTCGCGCGCGCGCATCCGCGCAACCCGCTCGTGCACCGGCTTGGAGGCGTCGTGCGCGTGGCGGCCGAAGATGCGGATCGAGCCCCCGTGGCTCTTCAGGTCTTCCACGTCGAACAGCGTCATGCCGTGGTGGGCGAAGATCTTCTCTACCGTGGTGAACGACAGGTACGAGAAGTGCTCGTGGTAGATCGTGTCCCAGTAGTTGTTGGCGAACAGGTGCAGCAGCTGCGGGAACTCCATCGTCACCACGCCGTCGTCGGCCAGCAGCACCTTGATGCCGCCGACGAAGTCGTTGATGTCCGGCACGTGGGCCAGCACGTTGTTGCCCAGGATCACGCTGGCCGCGCCGTGCGAGGCACGCACGTCGCGCGCGGTGTCCACGCCGAAGAAGCGCGTCAGCGTGGGCACGCCGCGCGCCACTGCGGCAGCGGCCGTGTTCGCGGTCGGCTCGATGCCCAGCACCGGGACGCCCGCCTGCACGAAGTACTGCAGCAGGTAGCCGTCGTTGCTGGCCAGTTCCACCACACGGCTGCCGGCCCCCAGGCCGAAGCGCGGGATCATCATCGAGACGTAGTCGCTCGCGTGGCGCAGCCAGCTTTCCGAGAAGCTGGAGAAGTAGCCGTATTCGGCGTCGAAGATCTCCTCGCGCGCCACGTAGGCCGGCAGCTGCACCAGGAAACAGCTGTCGCACACGAACACGTGCAGCGGGTAGACGGGCTCCGCGTGGTCGAAGCGGCCCGGCGTCACGTGGCGCTGGCACAGCGGACTGGTGCCCAGGTCGACCACCGTATGCTCGAGAGACCGAGAGCAGAATCGGCAGGCGTAGGCCCGGCTGGTCGATGGCGTGGGTGAGCTCACGTTGGTTTCGGCGTTTTTGACGACAAAAATTCTACGTTTCGGCCCCGTACGCCTCGCATGACGTACTGCCGGGTTCGCCGGGTTTCGGCGGTCGATCCCCCCAACTCAAGCGTCGGCGGGTGGCAGACGGGGCCGGATGTGGAGTTCAGTGACTTCGGCGGTCTCGGGCAGCGCCAACGCCGCCGCCACGACGTCGGCCACGTCAGAGGGCTGCAGCAGACGCTCGGCGCGCACGCGCCGGCCTTCGGCCTGGGCGACGGCGTCCACCATGGGTGTGGCGGTGCGCCCGGGGAACACGCTCAGCACGCGTACGCCGGCGGCGTTCTCCTCGGTACGCAGCGTGTCCGCCAGCGCGCGCAGCGCCGACTTGCTCATCGTGTAGGGCGCGATGCCGGCCGCCGCGCCGCGCACTGCGCTCGAGTTGATGAACACGATGTCGCCACGGCTGGCTCGCAACAGCGGCAGCAGGGCCGAGCACAGCTGCATCGGCGCCAGGGCGTTCACGGCCAGCAGCCGCGCCGCTTCCTCGATGCGGCCCTCGGCGACGCGTGCGTTCGCGAACTCGGCTGCAGAATGGACGAGGCCGTGCACCAGCGGGTGGCATGCGCCGAACGCGGCCGTGAATTCGGCCAGCGCGGTGGTTTCGCGCAGGTCAACCGACCACAGGTCGTGTTCGCCCGGAACCAGCAGCGCCGCCGTGGCTTCCAGCTTGGCGCGGTCGCGCCCGGCCAGGCTGACGCTGGCGCCCTGCTCGGCCAGTTTCACGGCGATGGCGCGGCCGATGCCGCTGCCGGCACCGGTGACCAGGTAACGCCGGGAGGTGAGCTTCATGGGTCAAGGCGCCGTCGCAGGGCGGCAGGCTGCGACAGTGAGGTCATGGGTCCTGCGCTGCTCGGCCAGCTGAGTATGACATCGGCGCAGCCCTCGGCTGCAGGCGCTCGGCCACCGTGGCGCCGACCCGGCGGCCCATGGCCATCAGCGTGAGCGTCGGCCCCTTGGCCGGCAGAACGGCCAACGAGGCGCCGTCGGCCACGTAGACGGCCCGCGTCGGCCGCAGGCGGCCGCCGGGTTCGGTGGTGAGTTCGCCGCCTTCGCGCGCCAGCGGCAACTGGCCACCGTAGTGGATGCTGGAGCCGTGCCCGGGCGAGGAGCGGCGTAGCGGCCAGCAGCCCAGGCGGGCCAGCGCGCCGGCGATGGCGCGCTCGGCCGCCAGCCGCTCGGCCTGTTCGGCCGCGTCTTCACGGTAGCCGATCTCGAGCCGGTCTTCGCGCTCGCTGGCACCCCGCCGGAGTACGCAGAACTTGCCCGGACCCGGTCGGTCTTCGTGCTGGACCACCCAGACCACCAGGCTGGGCAGCAGGGCTCGCAGCAAGCGCAGGCCTTCCCGGTAGGACAACGGCAGTTCGTCGACCACGCGCAGCAGCATCAGAGAACGGTACGAGTACATCTGCGCCTGCACCAGCGGGTCGCGGCGCCGGGTCGGGTCGTACAGCAGCGTCAGCTGCGCCATGCTGTGGCAGCGTTCGGCATGCGGGCGGCCCAGTGCGCGCGGGTGCAGGCCCGACAGGTACGAATGGGCGTTGCAGACGAAGGGCACCGGCCGGTCGTAGGCGCCCAGCGAACGCAGCGCGATGCGCGTGCTGCCCAGCGCACCGGCCGCCAGCACCAGCGCGCGCGCCCGGAACACGGCCTCGCCACCGCGGCCGAGGTCGGAAGCGCGGACCTGCACCAGTCCGTCGGGTCTTTCGTCGAAGCCCAGCGCGATGAAGGGGCGGTGGTAGCTGAACCGGCGGTGGCGCCGGAGCTCTTCGAGCATCAGTTCGGGACGCCAGACCGAATGTCCGGCGTTGCCCCAGAAGTCGGTGTCGTGGCAGGGGTTGGCGCTGCGCTCGCCCAGCGGCTGCGTCAGGATGGACATCAGAGGCCGCCCGACCGCGAAGCCGGCGCGCGCGAAGTGCTCGCGCCGGCGCGCATAGCGCGCCATCATGAGCGCCGCGTTGTGGTCGGCCTCCAGCGGTGGCTGCAGCGCCGCCAGCGGGCCGCGCCAGGGCGCCAGGTCGTCGTCGGCGCAGCCGCTCACGCCGACCCGCTGCGCCACCGCCTCATAGTGAGGCCTGAGTTCGGCGGCGGGCAGGCCGCAGCGTTCGAGCTCGCTGTCGAGGAACGGAAACGAGACCGCGCCCCAGGCGCCGCCCAGTCCGCCGAGCGCGAAGCTCTGCAGCGCCGCGAAATCCTGCGTCAGCGTCGGCGCCAGGGTCGCGGCGTCGCGCAGCACGTGCTGGCGTGGCGGGGTGAGCTGCGCACCGGCACCGACCCGGCTGTCCGGGATACCTTCGAAGTCGTCGCCAAGCAGGTAGCGGTGCTGGCCGGGGTCATCGCGCCTCAGGCGCTCGAAGGATGTCTGCGGCACCAGGTCGCGGTAGCGCCGGTCTTCGTGGCCCACGTCCAGCATCGCAACCGACAGGCCGGCCTCCAGCAGCGGCAGCGCCGCGTGCACGCCGGCGGCGCCGGAGCCGACGACGATGACGTCCCACGGGCCTTCGCTCATCGGCGCCGCAGCCACCACAGCAGGGGCAGACCGCACACGGTCTTGACGACTGCGCGCAGGCCCTGCCACGCCAGTTGCGGCAGCAGCCAGGGCAGGGGCGGCGGCGACTGCAGGAAGAAGCCGGCATGCTCGGGCGTGGCCTCGACCACCGCCAGCGCCAGCAGCACGCGGCGGCGCAACTCGCCACGGCGGTCGCGCAAGGCGCAGGCGGCGTCCAGCAGGGGCAGCGTGCGCGGGTGCCGACGGACCCAACGCCATGCTTCGACCGGGGCATCGGCTTCGGCCCCGAGCCGCGCCCGCACGGCCTGCGCGTAGCGCACGCAAAGCGCGTCCGAGGCCGGTCGCCCCACGAGGTAGGGCACCAGCATCCTGGCGTCGGCTTCCAGGGGATCCTGGCTCTCCACGCCCAGTGCCGCCATGGCCTGGCGCAGCCCGGCTTCCAGGCCGACGGGATCGAACGCCAGGTCGCGCCGGGCCGGGCCGATGTCGATGGCCGTGTCCTGGTTCGAGCCCAGCACGTTGCTCACCGTGATGGGCGCGCGGGGCAGGCGCGACACCAGGTGCGCCACCAGCAGGGACACGCCGAAGGGCACGTGGAACTTGGGCCGCCGCAGGCCCAGGTGCGCTCCGATGCGGTCGACCAGGTCGTCGAAGCTCACGAGGTCCGGGCCACCGATGTCGTAGCGGCGGCCGACGGAGATCTCGTGCGCCAGCGCGCCGACGATGGCCGCGGCCACGTCGCGCAGGTGCACGGGCGCCGAGATCCAGCGTCCGTCGCCCAGGATCGGGATCACCGGCAGCTTGCGTGTCATCGCGACCAGGGTGCCGAACACGCCCAGTGCCGACTCGCCGTAGACCACGCTGGGCAGCAGCGTGGACACGCGCAGGCCGCTCGATTCGAACACTTCGTCGGCGGCCTTCTTGGTGCGCGCATAGGTGCCCTGGCGGCGGATCTTGGCCGACTGCGTGCTGACGTTGACGATGCGGTCGCAACCCGTTTCGCGGCAGGCCGCCACAAGGTTGCGGGCTCCGCCGATGTTGACCTCGTCGCTGTCGGGTTCGTCGGACTTGGCCGCGGCCAGGTGCACCACCGCCCGGCAGCCGCTCAGCGCGGAAGCCAGCGAGGCGGCGTCGCGCATGTCGGCCTTCACTTCCTGCAGGCCGGCCTGCGGTTCGAAGGCCGCCGCGCCGCCGCGTGTCATGGCACGCACCTGCCAGCCGGCCGCCAGCAGCCGGCCGACGACTTCGCGGCCGATGAAGCCGGCGCTGCCGGTCACCAGCGCGGTGCCGGGACCGGCCGCTTTGCCGGTCGGGCCTGGGCCGGTCATGAGCCGCTGCCGCTCCGCCAGCGGTAGATCTTGACGTGTTCGGCGCCGGCGCGGTCGTAGATCAGTTCAGCCCGCGCGTCGGGGATGCCCTTCTCGAACCATTGCTGGGGGTAAGGCAGGGCACCGCTGGAGCCGCCCACGAGCACGATGTAGTCGGGCTTCTTCTTGGCGATGTAGCGCAGCGCGAGGTCGGAATCCGCATAGGGCAGGTACATCAGGTGCGCGCCGGCGTAGAAGGGCACCTGGACGCCCGCGTCCATGACCCACTTGTCGGCCGCCTTCTCGTGCTGCGCCAGCCACAGGCCAGCGTCGCGACGGTCGTGGTAGCTGGCCTCGGCGAACTGCGATTCGTAGGGCACGGCGCGCAGCGACGTCAGCAGGACGAGCGCGGCGCCGACGGCCAGCAACGCGTTGCCGGCCAGTCGCGGCAGGCGCTCGCCCAGGGGCCAGGCCTTCAAGGTGTCCTCGGCCCAGGTGCGCAGTTCGCACAGGCCGTTGGCGGCCCAGAACAGCAGCAGGCCGAAGCTGGCATAGAAGTAGCGCAGCCACACGGCCTGCACCGACACCAGCGTGAGGATGAATATCGAGGCCGTGGCCACCAGCAGGCCGTCCAGAAGGGCACGCTGGCGCGTCCATGCGCTGCGGAAAAGGCCCAGCACCGCCAGCAGCAGCAGCCAGGGCGCTCCCATGGTCGCGCTGCCGCTGAAGGTCTTCAGCAGCGGGCCAACGTTCTTCTTCGCCGCCTCCAGCGCGAAGCGCAGGTATTCGCCGGTGGTGAAGCGCGCCGAGGTGATGACGTCGACGTAGGGGCGCATGAAGACGCCCTGCTCGCTCAGGTCGGGGCCGATGCCGTTGGCGGCTTCCGGGTAGGACATGCCCTGGTTGATGCGTTGACCCCACTGGTAGGCCAGGGTGCCCTTGGCCTCGATGCGCACCTTGCCGGTGTGCACGGTAAGGAACGCGATGTTGGGCAGCGCCAGCAGCGCGAACACCAGCAGCAGGCCGGCCCCGCCCTTCCAGAGGTCCCGATGCGCCGGGCGCAGCAGTCCGGCCGCGAGCGCCCCGCCCACGATGAGAAAGACGAAGAGAAAGGCCTCCGGCCGAATCAGGTACGACAGGCCCATCAGCAGCCCGGCCACCAGGGCATGCCGCAGGCGCCGCGTGGCGACCCAGCGTGCCGTCTCGTAGAGCGCGAACAGCATCAAGGTCAGGTAGGGCCCTTCGGAGTAGGTGGAGGCTGAACCCGCAATCAGCATCGGGTGCAGGGCCACCATCGCCGCCACCACCTGCGCCACACGACGGCCGTGTATCCAGTCGGCGAATCGCGCCATCGGCACCACCAGCAGCGCGCCGGCGAAGATGCAGATCAGGCGCGCGGCCCACTCGGAACTGCCGGTGACCAGCGAGAGCGCCGCGATCGCGATCGGGTACAGCGGCGGGAAGTTCAATTGCACGCCGTTGTTGAAGATGCCTACGAAACCGCGGCCGCGCAGCAGGTTCTCGCCGATGCGCGCGTACTCGACACCTTCGTTCTCGATCGCCAGCCCGAACTTCCATGCCCAGGCCAGGCGCAGCGCGGCAGCCAGCGCGACCAGCGCCGCCAGCCACCAGGTGGCCGGCATGGCGCCGCGCGAAGCGCCGGCGGCCGCCCGGGCCGGCGAAAGGGAAGCTTGCTCCATTGGTTCCTACCCAGTCAGGGCCGCGCAGGGCGCCGGCCGTGGCGCCGGCACGTCGCCGGCACGGACGTTCAGCGCTTGTCGAGTCGAAGGTCGAGCACGCTCGAGAGGAAGGCGCCCATCGCGACCTGCACCCCGACGGCCATGGCGGTGACGGAAGGCACCACGAGACGCATCATGCGCGAATAGTCGAGCGCTCCGAAGGAATTGGCGCCCCAGTTGCCGACTGCGACCCCGACCCCGACGAGCCCGATCAGGACCAGCACGCCAGCCACCACGAGCGCATACTCCAGCCGCACGTTGCGCCGGAAGGTCTCGTAGTTTCTTCCCGATGGCAGCACGCCGGCGTCGATGGCGTGCTGCTTGGCCAGCAGGAAGAACACCAGGATCTGCGATCCGACGACCAGGGCGCACATGCCGATGATGAGGGTGTGCACGTCGAAGACGACCGAGCCCATGTGCAGCGGCCCCGGCAGAACCAGGCCGAGCGTCAGCAGGCCCAGTGCGCACAGCGCCAGCCCCGGGTACATGAACAGCGAACGCGGCGCGAACAGCAGCAGGAAGCGCAGGTGGCGCCAGCCGTCGCGCCAGCTGCGAAGGTGAGGCGGGCGGCTGCGGCCGTCTGGCGAGAGCGTGGTCGGCACCTCGGTGATGCGCAGGTGCGCCAGCGTTGCCTTGACCACCATCTCGGAGGCGAACTCCATGCCGGTAGTGCGCAGGTTCAAACCGTCGATCGAGGCCTTGTTGAAGCCGCGCAACCCGCAGTGGAAGTCGCCGATCGAGGTGGGGAAGAACGCGCGGCCCAGGCCCGAAAGCACCGGGTTGCCCAGGTAGCGGTGAAGCGGCGGCATGGCACCGGGCTCGATGCCGCCCGCGAAGCGGTTGCCCATGACCAGCTCGTAGCCCTCGCGCAGCTTCGCGACATACAGGTCCAGGCGCGAGAAATCGTAGCTGTCGTCGGAGTCGCCCATGATGATGTAGCGGCCGCGCGCGGCTTCGATGCCACCCAGCAGCGCCGCTCCGTAGCCCTTGCGTGGCACGTCGACGACGCGCGCCCCATGGCGCCGTGCGAGTTCCTGGCTGCCGTCGGTGCTGCCGTTGTCGGCAATCAGGACTTCGCCCCGCACGCCAGAGCGTTCCAGGTAGCCACGTGCCTTGGTGATGCAGGCCACCAGCGTCTCGGCCTCGTTCAGGCAGGGCATGACGATGCTGAGCTCGAGCGCTTCGGTGCCGAAGGCGTCGCTGGTTCCGGCGGCGCTCGGCTCTTGGCGGGCATCGTCAGGCCGGGATTGGGTCAACATGAATTCCCCTGTGGCGGGCTTGGTGAAACAAGGATGATTTCGGGCGACGCCGGGTCTCGTTCGACCCGAGCAGGTGCTCCGGCGCACTTCCGACCCATGCGCTGCGTGGCGCCACTGCGAACGGGCGTCTGTCGCCGCTGGACAGAAAGCTGTCGCAATTTGACAGCCTTCGGTGTGCAGGCGGCAACCATTGACTCATGGGATCTGAGGAGCCTTACACAATGTGACGATGCTGTTCGCGTGAAATCAGGCCGGTGGCGCTGCCCTGCCTGGACAGGTGCGCTCATCCTTCACGGCACGCGGCCGTGCGTTCCAACGGTTGTCGGTGCAAGAATCGCTGCCATGAACATCTCGCGCGTCCAGTCGCGCTCCCTGACGAGTCTGGCGCCACTGGTTCTGGCCGTGGCCCTGACCGCGGCCGGGTGCGGCGGCGGTGGCGACACGGCCCAGAGCCAGGCCACCGGCGTTTCGCCAAGCCCCTCTCCGAGTCCGTCTCCGAGTCCGTCTCCGAGTCCGTCTCCGAGTCCGTCTCCGAGTCCGTCTCCAAGTCCGTCTCCAAGTCCGTCGCCCAGTCCGAGTCCGTCGCCGACGCCAACTCCAAGCCCTTCACCCAGCCCGAGCCCGTCTCCGAGTCCCAGTCCCTCACCCAGCCCTGCCCCGAGCCCGAGCCCTTCGCCGTCCGTCTACAGCGCCGTGCTCACCTGGTCCCCTCCATCGCTGAATGCCGATGGCAGCGCAGTCGGCGCCAGCATCACGGGCTTTCGGATCAACTATGGCGACTCGCCCTCCACCATGACGTTGTCGGTCAGGGTCGACGGCGGCACGAGCACCAGCGCCACGATCACCGGCCTGCCGGCCGGCACCTACTACTTCACTGTGTCGACCCTGAACGCTGCCGGAGAGGTCAGCGACCCTTCCACGGTGGTCACCAAGACCGTCGGGCCTTGAGCGCGGCCCGGCCGTCGTTCCGAGTCCCGTGCGCCTGACGCGCCGCGCCTTCGTCGCGGGCTCGGGGGAAGGGGCCGCCGCGCCGTCAGGGCCCCCCCCGGCGCCCACGCCGGACGGCGTATGCCCGCCACCCCGGATCGGCGACCGTCGCATCTCACCGGCAGCCTGCGTCGTCAAGGGCGGCGTCTACCAGACCGGATTCGACCGCGACGAGAACCCGCTGTCCGAAGGCGGCCGCTGGGTCCACCTGGACAGCACGCTCACACCCTGCCGCACCGTGGGCGGCGTGGTCTTCGGCACCCAGCGCGGCGGCGCCTACGACGATTCGAACGCCTACATGACCGGCTTTGGCAATGACCACGAAGTCGAGGCCCAGGTCTGGCTCCGGCCCGGCGCCGCGGCCCGGCCGAACCGCGAAGTCGAGATCCTGCTGCGCTGGCACGACCATGGCCGTCTGCGGCAGACGCCCTACGGCGTTACCCGTTCCGCGGGCTACGAGGTCAACTGGTCGCACGTGGGGGCCTACCTGATCCTGGGACGATTCAAGGGCGACGAGCTGGCGCGCGCCCAGGCGAAGCACCCGCCGCGCACCGGCGACCGGCTGCGCGCCCGCATCGAAGGCCGGCAGATCCGGGTGTGGATCAACGACCAGCCGGTGATCGACCACGTGGACGACCACCCGACGCTGCACATCGCCGAAGGTCACCCGGGCATCGGCTTCTTCGTCGATGGCGGCGCTTCGAACCTGGACTTCGGCTTCGACGCGGTCACGATTCGCGCGCTGTAACGGCGCGCTGCAGGCACAGCTGCGCCACGTGCGCGTCGCCGTGGTGCAGGCGGCCCTCGGCCACGTGCCGCACGCCGCTGAACCGGTGCACGACCCGCGCCGCGCGGCCGGCAAAGTCGCCTTCCGCGTCGGCCAGCGTCGGCAGCAACGAGCGCTCTTTCGGCCCGCCGGTGCCAAACGCCAGCTGCTCCGGCGTGTAGGCCTCGAACACGAACACGCCGCCGGGCAGCAGGGCCTGCAGGCAGCGCGCGTGCAGCGCCGCGCGCTCGGCCGCAGGCAGGTGGAGGAAGATCGACACGATGGCGTCCCAGGTCGCCTCGCCCAGGTCCATCGTCGTCACGTCGGCCTGCCGCGTCTCGAGGGCCACGCCGCGCGCCGCCGCCAGCCTCGCCGCCTTCGCCAGGCCCGCATCGGCGACGTCGACAGACGTGACGCGAAACCCCTGCTGCGCCAGCCAGACCCCGTTGCGGCCTTCGCCGTCGGCCAGGCACAGCACGCGGCCGCCCGGCTTGAACTGCGGCGCGCACTGCACCAGGAAGTCGTTCGGCGCCTCGCCGTAGGCGAAGCCCTCGGCTTCGTAGCGCGCGTTCCAGAACGCGCGCAGCTTCTCCCGCGCCTCGCCTTCCATCAGCGCCCGTGGTACTGCACCACCGTCTTCACCGTGCAGTACTCCTCCAGCGCGATGAAGCCCTTCTCGCGCCCGTGGCCGCTCTTCTTCACGCCGCCGAAAGGCAGCTCGACGCCGCCGCCGGCGCCGTAGGTGTTGATGTAGACCTGGCCGCACTTCATCTTCTTGGCCACGCGGGTCTGGCGGCCGCCGTCGCGCGTCCAGACGCCTGCGATGAGGCCGTAGTCGGTGGCGTTGGCCAGGCGGACGGCGTCGTCCTCGTCTTCGAAGGGGATCACGCTCAGCACCGGGCCGAAGACCTCTTCGCAGGCGAGCGCGTGGTCGCGCGGCACCGGGCCGAAAAGCGTGGGCGCGACGTAGTAGCCGCCCGGGTGCACGCCTTCCGCGACCTTGCCCTGCGCGATCAGCTTCACGCCCGAGGCCACCGCGCGCTGGATGTAGCCTTCCACGCGCGCCTTCTGCGCCGCGTTGATGAGCGGCCCGCACTCGCGGTCCATCGCCGGCGTGCCGGCGCTGCTGGCCTTGAACAGTTCGGCCACGCGGGCGACGAAGGCGTCGTGGATGGACCGCTGCACCAGCAGCCGGCTGCCAGCCGAGCAGGTCTGGCCCGCGTTCTGCGTGATGGCCTTCAGGATGAAGGGCGTGGCGCGGTCGAGGTCGGCGTCCTCGAACACGATCTGCGGGCTCTTGCCGCCCAGTTCGAGCACGCACTTGAGCACGCGCTCGGCAGCCGCCTTCTGCACGATGGTGCCCACCTCGGGGCTTCCGGTGAAGCTGACGAAGTCGATGTCGTGGTGGTGGGTCAGCGCGTCGCCCGCCTCCTCGCCCAGGCCGGTGACGACGTTCAGCGCGCCCGCCGGCATGCCCGCCTTCTGCGCGATGCGACAGAAGGCCAGCGGCGTCTGGCAGGCGTCTTCGGAAGGCTTGAGCACCGCCGCGTTGCCGGTGGCCAGCGCCGGCACCACGGTGCGGCCGAACATCTGCGCCGGGTAGTTCCACGGCAGGATGTGCGCCGTCACGCCGTAGGGTTCGCGCAGCACCACGACGTGGTAATCCTCCAGGTAGGGGATCTGCTGCCCATGCAGCTTGTCGGCGGCGCCGGCGTAGAACTCCAGGTAGCGCGCCGCCACCGTGAGGTCGTTGCGCGCCTGGCCGATGGGCTTGCCGGTGTCGCGCGCCTCCAGCTGGCTCAGGGTCTCGTGGTCCTCCAGGATGAGCGCGCTCATCTTCATGAGGATGCGGCCGCGCTCGGCGCCGGTCATGCGGCCCCAGGCGCCTTCCATCGCGGCACGCGCGGCCTTCACCGCGCGGTCCACGTCGGCGGCGTTGCCGCGTGCGATCTCGTCGAAGGGCTGGCCGGTGGCGGGGTCGATGACGGGCAGCGTCTCGCCGCCGGCGGGTGCGACCCATTCGCCACCAATGAAGTGCTTGGACATGGTCGTGTCTCCAGAGGGATGCGCCATCGTACGCCGGCTGTCGTCCGGGCTTTCCTGGGCAGCGCGGGCGCCGGGGCCGCCCCATACTGGCGGCGTGGTTCGTGCAAAGAGCCAATCAAGCCCAAGGACAACTGGATGGATCTGAAGTCACTCGTCGAGCCGGATCGCGTGCACAAGTCGGTCTACACCGATCAAGCCATCTTCGACCGCGAGATGGAACGCATCTGGGAACGCATCTGGGTCTACTGCGGCCACGAATCGCAGGTGCCCAAGGCCGGCGACTACCACGCGGTGCAGATCGGCCGCCAGCCGATGATCATGGTGCGTCAGCCCGACGGCCGCGTGAACGTGCTCTACAACCGCTGTCCGCACCGCGGCGTGCAGCTGGTGGGCAACCAGAAGGGCAACACCGGCGAGTCCTTCGTCTGCAGCTACCACGCCTGGAGCTTCTGGCTCGACGGCAGCGTGCGCGCCATCCCGCTGGCCAAGGGCTACGAGAACACCCGCCTCACGCGCGAGAACCCCGACTGCCAGATGAAGCGCGCCGCGCGCGTGGACAGCTACCGCGGCTTCGTCTTCGCCAGCCTGGTGGCGGACGGCCCCACGCTGCAGGAGTTCCTGGGCGAGGCCAAGGTCGCCTTCGACGACATGTGCGACCGCTCACCGGTGGGCGAAGTGGAGGTGGTGCCGGTGTGCCACCGCGTGGTGCAGCACTCGAACTGGAAGTTCTTCATGGAGAACCAGCTCGACGCGCTGCACCCCAGCGTGACGCACCAGTCCACCGGCATCTCGGCCGCGCGGGTGGAAAAGCGCCTGAAGGCTGCCGGCACGCCGCCGCTGTACTACCACATGCTTTCGGCCTTCGCGTCCAGCTTCGAGCAGTGGGACAAGGTGCAGACGGTGAACTTTCCGCGCGGCCACGGCATCCTGAAGGCCTACATGGGCCTGCGGCCGCAGGACCCCGACACACTGGAATACGAGGCGCTGATGAAGAAGGCGTACGGGGAGCAGAAGACCGAGGAGTACCTCTCGCGCAGCATCCACCACGTGCTGGTGTACCCGTACCTGTCGGTGCAGTCGCCGCTGCAGCAGCTGCGCTGCATGCGGCCCATCGGTCCCGACAAGACGCTGTCGGAGATCTGGCACTTCCGCCTGAAGGGCGCGCCCGAAGCCATCTACCGCCGCAGCCTCTGGTACTACAACCTGGTGAACTCGCCGGCGACGATGATCAACGCCGACGACCTGGAGAACTGGAACAAGGGCCAGCGCGGTCTGGAATCGAACGGTGGCGACTGGGTCAGCTTCCACCGCTGGCATGGCGACGACACGGTCGACAACGGCGTCACCTATTCGAACCATGGCACCTCGGAAGCGGTGATGCGCAGCCAGTTCCAGGCCTGGGTCCAGTACATGGCCTGAGGCGGGAGAACACACCATGACCCAGAAAGCCATTCCCACCGCCGGCCCCGACTTCGAGCACCTGCTGGCGCAGGAGATCGTCATCGAAGGCCAGAGCGAAGGTGCGCGCACCGGCGCGCAGTCAGTCGCGCCCGACCATTCGCCGCGCGCGCCCCTGTCGGTGGCGCAGGCGCCGCGCACAGGGCTGCCGAAGCCGGCGCTCATGGTCGACGCGGCACTGCAGCGCGAGGTGGAACAACTGCTGTACCTCCAGGCCGAACTCCTGGACGGCAAGCACTGGCAGGCCTTCATCGACTGCTTCGCCGAAGACGGCGTCTACTGGATGCCGGTGACGCCCGAGCAGACCGACTGGGAAAGCCAGCCGTCCATCTTCGCCGAAGACAAGCTGCTGATGGAGGTACGCAAGGGCCGCGTCACCCACCCCAACGCCTGGTCGCAGGCGCCGATGTGGGAGACCAACCACGTGGTCAGCCACGTCGCGGTCGAAGCGAACGAAGGCGGCGTGCTGCAGGTGCGTTCGCGCTTCCACCTGATGGAGCTGCGGCGCGACACCGTGCGCCACTTCGGCGGCACCTACCGGCACACGCTGGTGCGCGACGCGTCCGGGCAATTGAAGATCCGCCTGCAAAGGGTGGACATGTTCAACAGCCAGGCCCCCTACGACTACGTCCTCCAGATCTGGGTATGAACACCATGAAGAAGACCCTCACCGCCCTCGCCTGCGGCCTGCTGCTGGCCGCCACCGCCCAAGCCGCCGACAAGGTGAAGATCGGCTTCGTCAGCACGCTCTCCGGTCCGTCTTCGGCGCTGGGCGTCGACATCCGCGACGGCTTCCAGTTGCTGGTCAAGCTCAACGGCGGCAAGCTGGGCAACCTGCCGGCCGAGGTGCTGGTGTCCGACGACCAGTTCAAGCCCGACGTCGCGCGCCAGCTGTTCGAGAAGAACGTCAAGCGCGACAAGGTCGACTTCATGACCGGGGTGGTGTTCTCCAACATCATGCTGGCCGCGCTGCCCGAGGCCATCGACAACAAGGTCATCTACATCAGCCCCAACGCGGCGCCCAGCCCGATGGCGGGCAAGGACTGCAACCCGCTGTTCTTCGCCGTCTCGTGGCCGAACGACGCCTACCACGAAGCCGCCGGCCAGCTGGCGAACCAGCGCGACCTGAAGAGCGTGTACCTGCTGGCGCCCAACTACCAGGCCGGCAAGGACTCGCTGGCCGGCTTCAAGCGCACCTTCAAGGGCCAGATCCTCGGCGAGACCTACACCAAGCTGGGCCAGCTGGACTACGCCGCCGAACTGGCCGAGATCCGCGCCGCCAAGCCGCAGGCGGTGTACGTGTTTCTGCCCGGCGGCATGGGCATCAACTTCATCAAGCAGTACGTGGGCGCCGGCCTGGGCGCGCAGAGCACGCTGCTGCTGCCCGGCTTCTCGGCCGACCAGGACGTGATCGGGCCCGTCGGCGGCGCAATGGCCGGCATCTTCAACACCGCGCACTGGTCGCCCGACTTCACGAACGCGGCGAACCAGAAGTTCGTCGCCGCCTTCCAGAAGGAATACGGCCGCACGCCCACGCTCTACGCGTCGCAAGGCTACGACGCGGCGCAGCTCATCAACGCCGCGGTGCGCGACCTGAAGGGCAAGCTGGACGACACCGAAGCCGTGCGCAAGGCACTGAAGACGGCGAAGTGGGAATCGGTGCGCGGACCCTTCAGGTTCAACACCAACCAGTACCCGATCCAGAACTACTACGTGCGCACGGTCGGCAGCGACGGCAAGGGCGGGCTCGTCAACAAGTCCTTCGGCGAGCCGATCCTGAAGGACCACGGCGACGCCTACGTCCAGAGCTGCCCGATGAAGTGAGCGGCATCCTTTTGCTCGAACAGGCGCTCAACGGCGCCCAGTTCGGGCTGATGCTGTTCCTGCTGGCCGCGGGCCTCACGCTGGTGTTCGGCGTGATGGACATGATCAACCTGGCGCACGGCTCGCTGTACATGGTGGGCGCGTTCGTCGCCGCCTGGGCGGTGGCGGCCACGGGGTCGTTCGTGCTCGGCGTTCTGGCGGCGGTGGCGGTGACGGCCGCCTTCGGCATGCTGCTGGAAACCACGCTGCTGCGCACGCTGTACGCGCGCGACCACCTCTCGCAGGTGCTGGCCACCTTCGCGCTCATCCTCATCCTGAACGACGGCGTGAAGATGGTCTTCGGCAACGACCTGCCGCTGTCGGCCCCCGCCGCGCTGGACGGGCCCGTGCAGCTGCTGCCCGGGCTGCCCTACCCTTCGTACCGGCTGCTCATCATCGGCGTCGGGCTGGTGCTGGCGCTGGCGCTGTGGGCGCTGGTGCAGAAGACGCGGCTGGGCGCCCTGGTGCGCGCCGGCGCGTCCAACCGCGAGATGTGCGAAGTGATGGGCGTGAACGTGCGGCGCCTCTTCACCGCCGTCTTCGGCATCGGCGCCGGGCTGTGCGCGGTGGCCGGCGCGCTGCTGGGCCCGCTGCTGGCGGTGCAGGTGGGCATGGGCGAGAACATCCTCATCCTGGCCTTCGTGGTGGTGGTGATCGGCGGCATCGGCTCGATGCGCGGCGCCCTGGTCGGCGCGCTGCTGGTGGGCGCGGTCGACACGCTGGGCCGCACCGCCTTGCCGGCGCTGTTGCGTGCCTTCCTGCCGCCTTCGTGGGCCAGCGCGGCGGGGCCGGCGCTGGCCTCGGTGGCGGTGTACGTGTTCATGGCGGCGGTGCTGGTGTGGCGCCCGCGCGGCCTGTTCCCGGCGCGCGGCTGATGGCGGCGCGCTTCGGCCTTCTGGCTCTTGCCTTGGTGGCGGTGGCGCTGCCAGCCGTCCTGAACGCCTTCGACGCCGGCTTCTACCTCAGCCTGGCCACGCGCATCGTGGTCTACGCCATCGCCGCCACCAGCCTGAACCTGGTGCTGGGCTACGGCGGCATGGTCTCGCTGGGGCACGCGGCCTTCTTCGGGCTGGGCGCCTACGCCACCGGAATCCTGGTCAGCGAAGGGGTGACGAACGGCGGCGTGCACCTGCTCGCCACGGTGGCGGTGTGCGCGGCGGCGGCGGCGGCCATCGGCGCCATCTCGCTGCGCACGCGCGGCGTGTACTTCATCATGATCACGCTCGCCTTCGCGCAGATGCTGTACTACCTGGCCAATTCGGTGAAGGCCTACGGCGGCGACGAAGGGCTCAACATCCGCGCCCGTTCGGTGCTGGTCGCCGGCTGGGACCTGAAGAACGGCCCGCTGCTGTGGTGGGTGGCGCTGGCGGTGCTGGCGCTGACGCTCTTCGCGCTGGCGCGCCTGGTGCCTTCGCGCCTGGGGCGCGCGCTGCTCGCCTTGCGCGACGACGAACTGCGCGCCGAGGCGCTGGGCTTCCCCACCTACCGCATCCAGTTGCTGGTGTTCACCGTCGGCGGCGTGCTGTGCGGCGTGGCCGGCGCCCTTTCGGTGAACCTGCAGGGCTACGTGAGCCCGAACGCGCTGCACTGGACGCAGTCCGGCACGCTGCTGGTGATGGTGATCCTGGGCGGCACCGGCACGCTGTGGGGCGGCGTGCTGGGCGCCACCGCGCTGCTGCTCCTGGAAGAGCTGCTGGCCGCCTACACGCAATACTGGGGCTTCTGGACCGGCTGGGTGCTGCTGGCGGTGGTGCTGTTCGCCCGCCGCGGCATCGTGGGACTGCTGGCGCGATGAGCCCGCTGCTTCAGGTGCAGGGTCTCGTGAAGCGTTTCGGCGGCCTCGTGGCCACCGATCACGTCGACCTTTCGGTGGCGGCGGGGGAGATCCACGCCCTCATCGGCCCCAACGGCGCCGGCAAGACCACGCTGGTGGCGCAACTGGCGGGGCAGCTGGCCCCCGACGAAGGCCGCATCCACCTCGACGGCCACGACGTCACCCGCCTGCCTGCGCACCAGCGCGCACGCCGCGGCCTGGCGCGGTCGTTCCAGATCACGCGCCTGTTCGCCGGCTTCACGGTGCGCGAGAACCTGGCGCTGGCGCTGCAGGCCGCCCAAGGCAGCAGCCTGCGCGCCTGGGCACCGGTGGCGCGCGAACGGGCGCTGTTCGAGAAGGCCGACGCGCTGCTGGCCGACCTGTCGATCGAAGGCCAGGGCGACGCCCGCGTCGACGCCCTCTCGCACGGCGAACGCCGCATGCTCGAAGTGGGCCTGGCGCTGGCCGCCGCGCCCCGCCTGGTGCTGCTGGACGAGCCGATGGCCGGCCTCGGCGCCGAGGAGTCGGCGCGCATGGAACGCCTGATCGAAGGCCTGCGCGGCGGCACCGCGGTGCTGCTAATCGAACACGACGTCGACGCCGTGTTCCGGCTCGCCGACCGCGTGAGCGTGCTGGTCAACGGCCGCGTCATCGCCAGCGGCACGCCTGAAGCGGTGCGGCGCGACGCCGGCGTGGTGGCGGCTTACCTGGGCGACGGGGAGCACGTGTGAGCGGCGCGCCGCTGCTCGAGGTCGTGGACCTGCACGCCGGCTACGGCACGAGCCCGGTGCTGTTCGGCGCCGGCCTCACGGTGGGCGCAGGCGAGATCGTCGGGCTGCTGGGCCGCAACGGCATGGGCAAGACGACGCTGGTGCGCTGCGTCGTCGGCCTCCTGAAGCCGGCCTCAGGCGGCGTGCGCTTCAACGGCGCGCCGATCGATGGCGAACCGCCGCACCGCATCTCGCACGCCGGCATCGCGCTCGTGCCCGAAGGCCGGCAGGTGTTCGCCAACCTCACGGTGCACGAGCACCTGGCCGCCTTCCAGCGCGGCGGCACGCGCTGGAGCCCGGCGCATGTTTACGAGCTCTTCCCGCGCCTGGCGGAGCGCCAACACCACCTGGGCAACCAGCTCTCCGGCGGCGAACAGCAGATGCTGGCCATCGGCCGCGCCCTCGTCACGCACCCGCGGCTGGTGATCCTGGACGAGGCCACCGAAGGCCTGGCGCCGCTGGTGCGCGAAGAGATCTGGCGCGCGCTGAAGGCGCTGCGCGAGGCCGGCCACGCGATGCTGGTGATCGACAAGTACGTCGGCCGGCTGGTCGCCATCGCCGACCGCCACGTGATCCTGGAAAAGGGCCGCGTGGCGTGGGAAGGCAGCTCGGAAGCGCTGGACGCCGACCGCAGCCTCTGGCACCGCTACCTGGGCGTATGAAGCGCGGCTACTTCGCCGTCTCGCGCTCGCGCAGCTTGAAGCGCTGGATCTTGCCGGTGGCCGTCTTCGGCAGGTCGTTCACGAACTCGATCTGGCGCGGGTACTTGTAGGGCGCCAGCCGGTCCTTCACGAAGGCCTTGAGCTCGGCTTCGTCGGCGGTCGAGCCCGATTTCAGCACGACGAAGGCCTTGGTCTTGGTCAGCCCTTCGGCGTCGGGCACGCCGATCACCGCCGCTTCCAGCACCGCCGGGTGCTGCACCAGCGTGGCTTCCACCTCGAAGGGGCTGACGTAGATGCCGCTCACCTTCAGCATGTCGTCGCTGCGGCCGCCGTAGGTGTAGGTGCCGTCGGCATTGCGAACGTACTTGTCGCCGCTCTTGGTCCAGCCGCCCTGGAAGGTGTCGCGCGTCTTCTCGCGGTTGCCCCAGTACATCATCGCTGCGCTGGGGCCGTGGATGTACAGGTCGCCGGGTTCGCCGTCGGGCGCCGGCTTGCCGTCGTCGCCGCGCAGCTCGATCTCGTAGCCCGGCACCGGCCAGCCGGTGGTGCCGTAGCGCACGTCGCCCGGCTTG
>JBGAKY010000023.1:0-86319 GCA_044224175.1 Rubrivivax sp.
GACAGTGTCGCCGCCGGCCAGCCCCTGGTGTGCGTGGAAGCGATGAAGATGGAGATGTGGCTGCACGCCCAGGCCGCCGGCACCGTGCGCGCCGTGAACGTGAGCCCGAAGGACCCCGTGCGCGCCGGCGCCGTGCTGGTCGAACTGGAGATCCCTGAATGACCACGAACGACGAACGGGCCATCCTCACCTGCGCGCTCACGGGCGTGCTCACCAACCCGAAGCAGCACCCGGTGCCGGTGACACCGGCGCAGATGGCGGCCGAGGCGCGCGACGCCTTCAACGCCGGCGCCTCGATCATGCACGTGCACCTGCGCATGCAGGAGGAAGGCCTGGGCCACATGCCCAGCTGGGACCCCGACGTGGCCGAGAGCGTGGTGGGCGCCATCCGCGCGGCCTGCCCGGGCGTGATCATCAACCTGACCACCGGCGTCGTCGGCAAGGACATCAGCGGCCCGCTGGCCTGCCTGCGGCGCGTGAGGCCCGAGGCCGCGGCCTGCAACGCCGGCAGCCTGAACTACCTGAAGATCAAGGACAACGGCGAATGGGCCTGGCCGCCGATGGTGTTCGACAACCCGGTGGCCAAGGTGCAGCAGTTCCTGGACGTGATGAACGAGCTGCACATCCACCCCGAATTCGAGTGCTTCGACGTCGGCATCGTTCGCAGCGTGGCCATGTACCTGAAGGCCGGCATGTTCACCGGCGTGCCCGAGCTGAATTTCGTGATGGGCGTCGCCAGCGGCATGCCCTGCGACGCCGAGCTGCTGGCGCTGCTGCCGCGCTACGCACCGCCGAACGCGGTGTGGCAGACCACGCTGATCGGTCGCGCCGAGATCTGGCCCGTGCACCAGAAGACCGCCGACCTGGGCGGCATGCTGCGCACCGGTCTGGAAGACACCTTCTACCTGCCGGACGGCTCGCGCGCCTCGGGCAACGGCGCCCTGGTGCAAGCGCTCGCGGCCTGCGCCCGCCGCGCCGGCCGCGAGGTGGCCAGCCCGGCCGAGGCACGCGCACGGCTGGGCCTTACGATGGCGGCATGACCTCTCCCGCCCGCCGAAACGCCGCCGAACAGGCCAAGGTCGACGCCACGCTGAAGGACATCTTCGAACATCGCATCGCCTTCAACCAGGTGCTGGGCATCGGCGTCGAGTCGCTGGTCCCCAACGACGTGCGGCTCTCGTTCGCGATGAAGCCCGAACTGGTGGGCCACTACCTCTACGGCCGCCTGCACGGCGGCGTGATCTCCGCCACGCTGGACGCACTGGGCGGGCTGGCGGTGATGGTGGCCATCGCCGAGAAGCACCCCTACGACGACGCCGAACAGGTGCAGCAGCGCTTCGCCAAGATGGGCACCATCGACCTGCGGGTGGACTACCTGCGTCCCGGCCTGGGCCGCCGCTTCATCGGCAGCGCCGAGGTCACCCGCCTGGGCGGGCGCGTGGGGTCCACGCAGATGCGCCTGATCAACGAGGAAGGCAAGCTCATCGCCACCGCCGCCGCGGCCTATATCGTCAGCTGAGCGGCAGTAGACTCCGCAGCCCATGGATCGCCGCCGGGCCACGTCGCTGTTGCTGCTGTCGCCGCTGGTCGCGCGCGCCGACACCGACGAGGACCTGCGCCGCCGCCTGGTGGGCCGCTGGACCGAGGAGCGCAATGCGGGCTGCACCCGCTACCGCCAGCAGGTGAAGCTGGAAGCCGACGGCCGCTTCGAGGTGAACGGCCTCACCGACGACTGCGGCAAGGTGACGCTCTTCACCTGGCGCGGCACCTGGTCGGTGAAGAACTACCGCTTCGCCTACCGGACCGCCGATTCCAGCCAGCCCGAACGCTTCCGCCCCGGCACGGTGCTGGAAGACGAGATCGTCTCCGTCAGCGACACCGAATGGGTGATGCTGGAGCAGAGCACCGGCGCGAAGTCGGTGGCGCGGCGCGAACGATGAGCCGCCGCGCGCGCGTGCGCCTGGACCCGGTGACCCTGGCCGACGGCAGCGAATTCCTGCGGGCCGTGGCCGCCAGCCGCCGCCTGCACGGCCGCTGGGTCAGCCCGGCGGCCTCGCCGGCGCTCTACGCCGCCATGGTGCAGAGGCTGAACCTGCCGCCCAACCGCGGCTGGCTGGTGCGCCGGGTGGAAGACGAAGCGCTGGTGGGCTGCATCGAGGTGACGCAGATCGTGATGGGCGCGCTGTGCAGCGCCTACCTGGGCTACTTCGCCTTCGCCGGCCAGGAACGCCAGGGCCTCATGCGCGAGGCCTTGAACCTGGTGGCACGCACCGCCTTCCGCGAGATGGGCCTGCACCGGCTGGAAGCCAACATCCAGCCCGCGAACGCCGCCTCCATCGCCCTGGTGCGCGCCTGCGGCTTCCGCCAGGAAGGCTTCTCGCCGCGCTACCTGAAGCTGCGCGGCCGCTGGCGCGACCACGAACGCTGGGCGCTCCTGGCGGATTGAAACCGCGCGCCGCGGGCCAAAATGGCGCCCATGCGCATCGTCATCACCCTGCTGCTGGCGGCCGCCGCGACCGCCCTGCCCGCATGGGCCCGCACCGAAGCGGCGCCGCGCGCCGTGGCCCCGCGCGGGCCGCTGGCGGCCGACGAACTGGCCAACGTCGAACTGTTCAGGCGCACCTCGCCTTCGGTGGTTCACATCACCACGCTGGAGACGCAGCGCGACTTCTTCAGCCGCGCCACCCAGGAAGTGCCGCGCGGCACCGGCACCGGCTTCGTCTGGGACGGCGACGGCCACATCGTCACCAACTACCACGTGATCCAGGGCGCCAGCGCGGCACGCGTGACGCTGGCCGACCAGAGCACGCACAAGGCCAGCCTGGTGGGCTTCTTCGCCGACCGCGACCTGGCGGTGCTGAAGATCGAGGTGCCCCGGCTGCCGCCCATCCCGCTGGGCACCAGCCGCGACCTGCTGGTGGGCCAGCGCGTCTACGCCATCGGCAACCCCTTCGGACTGGACCAGACGCTGACCACCGGCATCGTGAGCGCGCTCAACCGCGAGATCGAAAGCTTCAACAGCCGCACCATCCGCGGCGTGATCCAGACCGACGCCGCCATCAACCCCGGCAACTCGGGCGGCCCGCTGCTCGATTCGGCCGGCCGCCTGATCGGCGTCAACACCCAGATCGCGAGCCCCAGCGGCGCCTCGGCCGGCATCGGCTTCGCAATTCCCGTGGACGAGGTGAACCGCATCGTGCCGCGTCTCATCCGGGACGGCCGCTTCGTGCGCCCGGCCCTGGGCGTGACCAGCGGGCCGCCGGAGCTTTCGCGCGCGCTCAAGCTGCCCAGGGGCGTGGCGCTGGCGAGATCGTCGCCGGCGACGTGATCACCGCGGTCGACGACCAGGACGTGGCCGACCTGGACGACATGCTCTCGCAGCTGGAACGGCGCCAGCCCGGCGAGCGCGTCACGCTCAGCGTGTGGCGGGAGGGGCGCACGCGCAAGGTCCCCGTCACCTTGGCTGCCAGCGACTGAAGTCGCTTGCGCGACGTCAAAGGCGGGCACCGGCGGCGGCGCGATGCTCCGCCGCATGACTCGAATCCTCATCGTCCAGGGCCATCCCGACGCGAGCGAGCGCCACCTGTGCCACGCGCTGGCGGAGGCCTACGCCCGGGGGGCCTGCGACGGCGGGCACGAACTGCGGCAGGTGGAAGTCACGAAACTCGACTTCCCCTTCCTGCGCAGCCCGGCCGAATGGCGCCACGGCGCCGTACCGCCGCCGCTGGCGCCGGTGCAGGACGACATCCTCTGGGCCGAGCACCTGGTGTTCTTCTTCCCCCTCTGGATGGGCGAGATGCCGGCCCTGCTGAAGGGCTTCCTCGAACAGGTGGCGCGGCCCGGCTTCGCCTTCCACGTGACCGAGGACAACCCCTTCGGCAAGAAGGCGCTGGGCGGCCGCACGGCGCGCGTGGTCGTCACCATGGGCATGCCGGCGGCGGTGTACCGCTACTACTACCAGGCCCACAGCCTGAAGTCGCTGGAGCGCAACATCCTGGGCTTCGTGGGCATCGGGCCCATCCACGAAACGCTGGTGGGCAGCGTCGAGGACCTGGACGAAAGGGCCTGCGCGAAGTGGTTCGACACCCTGCACCGGATGGGTGCCGAAGGGGCATGACGCCCCGGGTCATGGCCGGCTGACGCGTTTCGCGTAAGGTCACGGTCGTTCCGCGAAGAGAACGACCGGAGACCTGCCTTGAGCGAGACCGCCCAGAACCACTACCGCATCTGCCCTCTGTGCGAAGCCTGCTGCGGGCTGGAAGTGCGCACGGAAGGCGGGCGCGTCACCGCCGTGCGCGGTGCCGAACACGACGTCTTCAGCGCCGGCTACCTGTGCCCCAAGGGCGTGGCGCTGAAGGACCTGCACGAGGACCCCGACCGCCTGCGCCGCCCGCTGGTCAGGCGCGACGGCCGTTTCGTCGAAGTGAGCTGGGACGAGGCCTACGCCGAGGTGGAACGCCGGCTGGTGCCCATCCTCGAACGCGACGGCCGCGACGCGGTGGCGGTGAGCGTGGGCAACCCTTCGGCTCACAAGATGTCGCTGCTGCTGTATTTCGGCCGGCTGGCGAAGGCGCTGGGCACGAAGAACGTGTTCTCGGCCTCCACGCTGGACCAGATGCCCAAGCAGCTGTCCTGCGGGCTGATGTTCGGCCACTGGCTCAGCATCCCGGTCCCCGACATCGTGCGCACGCAGTGGATGATGGTGATCGGCGCCAACCCGGTGGCCAGCAACGGCAGCCTGTGGACGGTGCCCGACTTCCGCGGCAAGGCCAAGGCGCTGCGCGCGCGCGGCGGGCGGCTGGTGGTGGTGGACCCGCGCCGCACCGAGACGGCCGAGATCGCCGACGAGCACGTGAGCATCCGCCCCGGCGGCGACGTCTTCCTGCTGGCGGCGATGGCGCACACGCTGTTCGAAGAAGGCCTGGTGCGGCTGGGCCGCGTGGCGCCGCACGTGGCCGGCGTCGAAGCCTTGCGGCAGGCCGTGCAGCCTTTCGCACCCGAACGCGTGGCCGCGCGCTGCGGCATCGCGGCCGGCACGCTCCGCCGCCTGGCGCGTGAACTGGCGGCGGCCGAACGCGGCGTGGTCTACGGCCGCATCGGCACCTGCACCCAGAGCTTCGGCACCGCGGCTTCCTGGCTGGTGGACGTGCTCAACACCCTGACCGGTCACCTGGACGAACCCGGCGGCGCGATGTTCTCCAAGGCCGCTGCCTTCGCCCAGAACACGATGGGCAGGGCCGGCACCGGCCGAGGCGTCTCGACCGGCCGCTGGAGCAGCCGCGTGAGCGGCGCACCCGAAGTCTTCGGCGAGATCCCGATGGGCTGCCTGGCCGAGGAGATCGAGACCGCGGGCCCGGGCCAGATCAAGGCCCTGGTCAGCGTGGCCAGCAACCCGGTGCTGTCGGCGCCCAACGGCGCGCGCATCGCGGCGGCGCTGGACCGGCTGGAGTTCATGGTCAGCCTGGACATCTACCTCAACGAGACCACGCGCCACGCGCATGTCATCCTGCCCGGCCGCAGCCCGCTGGAGGACAGCCACTATGACGTCGCCTTCCCGCAGTTCAGCTGGCGCAACCACGCGCGCTACAGCGGCCCGGTGTTCGCGCCCGCGCCCGACCATCCGCCCGAATGGCAGACCCTGCTGCGGCTGGCCGCCATCGCCCGCGGCCAGGGCGCGCAGGCCGACGTGGACCGGATCGATGACGAACTGCTGATGGAAGACCTGCGCAAGCAGGCCGGCGAGCAGGCGCCGCTGGTGTTCCAGGCCCTGGCCGGCCGGCGCGGCCCCGACAGGTTGCTGGACCTGGCGCTGCGCGCCGGCCCGCACGGCGACCGCTTCGGCCTGAAGCCCGGCGGCCTGAACCTGGACCAGGTGATGGCGGCGCCGGGCGGCATCGACCTGGGCGAACTGTCGCCGCGCATTCCCGAGATGCTGCGCACCGCCAGCGGCCAGGTGGAGCTGGCGCCGCCGGCACTGCTGGCCGACCTGCCGCGCGCGCTGGCCGACCTGGAAGCGCCAGCGCCACCGCTGGTGCTCATCGGCCGCCGCGACGTGCGCAGCAACAACAGCTGGATGCACAACCTGCCCACGCTGGCCAAGGGACCGGACCGCTGCACCGCCTTCGTCAACCCGCACGACGGCCGGCGCCTGGGGCTGGCGGAAGGCGCGCGCGCGAATCTGGCGGCACAGGGCCGCCAGCTCACGGTGACGGTGACGCTGACCGACAGCGTGGGCCCCGGCACCGTCTGCCTGCCGCATGGCTGGGGCCACGATCTGCCGGGCGCGAAGCTGGGGCTGGCCGCCGAGCGGCCGGGCGTCAACTTCAATGCCTTGCTGGACGAAGGTGCGCGCGATCCGCTTTCCGGCAACGCGGTGCTGTCGGGCGTGGCGGTGACGCTGGCGCCGGCCTGAAGCCGCCTACAGCCGCTTGTGGAAGAAGGTCGTGCCGCAGGGCCGGCCGTCGGGGAACAGGGCGTAGTGCGGCACCTCGCCCACGCGCTGCCAGCCGTGGCGCGCGTACAGGCGCTCGGCGTCGCCGCCGGTCACGGTGTCCAGCACCAGCACATGGCGGCCGCGCGCCTGCGCCTCCCCGTCCAGGGCCTCCAACAGGCGGGCCGCGATGCCGCGCCGGCGCGCGCGCCGGTGCACCAGCATCTTGGCCACGTCGGCCCGGTGCGGCTGGTTCTCGGGCAGGCCGGTGACCAGCTGCACGGTGCCGACGATGCCTTGCGCGTCCTCGGCCACCAGCAGCACGCGTTCGCCGCGCGCCACGCCTTCGGCGACGCCGCGCCAGAAGGCGGCGGCGCGCTCGTGCGTGATCGGCAGCATGAAGCTCACCGAGGCGCCGCCTTCGACGCAGTCCACCAGCACGGCGGCCAGCGCTTCCACGGCGGCGGTCGCCTCTTCGGGGGCCAGGGTGCGCACGCGCACGTCGTCGTTCATCGGGTCCTCCGCGCAGGGGGCAGCGTGACCAGCGCGACCAGGTAGCGCGCCGCCTTACGGCCGGGGTTGAAGAAGGTGGTGGGCCGGTCCAGCTGCATCGCCAGGCAGTCGCCGGGCTGCAGCTGCCAGTGGTCGCCGCCGGAGCCCACCTCCATGACGCCTTCGATCATCCAGACCAGCTGGTGGACTTCGGCGGCGCGCTCGGCGGTCTCGTAGGCCACACGCTGACCGGGCGGAAACAGCACGTCGACCAGCTGGAGGGGCGAGACGCCCGCCGGCGAGACGTTGCGCCGCACGTAGCCCGAGTCGGGGTCGGTCCAGACCGGCTGTTCGGCCACGCGCGCCAGCGGCGAAGGCTCGGCCGCGACTTCGCGCGGGCCTTCGAAGAGCGACGCCACGGTGACGCCCAGCGCGGCCGACAGCCGGTCCAGCACCACCGCCGTGGGGCTGCTGCGCCCGCTTTCGATGAGCGAGATGTTGGAACGGCTCACCCCGCTGGCGGCGGCCAGCGCTTCCAGCGAAAGGCCGCGTGTCGCGCGCAACGCCTTCACGCGCTCGGCGATGCGTTCGTTGATGTCCATGCCAGACAGTTTACTGGATTCATGCATCCAGTAAACTGACGCACGCTACGATCCTGCCATGCAAATCGTCTGCCTGGACCTGGAAGGGGTGCTGATCCCCGAGATCTGGATCGCCTTCGCCAAGGCCACCGGCATTCCCGAGTTCACGCGCACCACGCGCGACGAACCCGACTACGACAAGCTCATGCGCTTCCGGCTCGACCTGCTGCGCACCAGGGGCCTGAAGCTGGCCGACATCCAGCGCGTGATCGGCGGCATGGCGCCGATGGAAGGTGCGAAGGACTTCCTGGACGAGTTGCGCACGCGCTTCCAGGTGGTGATCCTGTCGGACACCTTCTACGAGTTCGCCGACCCCATGATGCGACAGCTGGGCCGGCCCACGCTGTTCTGCCACCGGCTGGAGACCGACGCCGACGGTTATGTCGCCGCCTACCACCTGCGCCAGCCCGACCAGAAGCGGCACGCGGTGAACGCGTTCAAGGGCCTGAACTTCAAGGTCATCGCGGCCGGCGATTCGTACAACGACACCGGCATGCTGGCCGCCGCCGACGCCGGCTTCCTGATCCACCCGCCCGACAACGTGGTGGCGCAGTTCCCGCAGTTCCCGGTGAACCGGAGCTACGCCGAGCTGAAGGCGAACATCGACGCCGCCGCGGCCCGGCTGGCCGCGGCCTGAGCCATCTTCAGGCCGCCGCTTCGCGTGGCGCGCCGCGGCCGGTGATGCGGCGCAGGCCGCGCCACACCATCCGGAACAGGAAGCGCACGAACACCAGCGTCAGCAGCGCTTCGACGAAGGTCACGACGAAGGCCGGCAGCGCCGTCCAGCGCGCCGCCCGGCGCTTGAACTTGGCGACCACGCGGTCGTGCGCGATCTCGATGCTGTCGTAGAAGCTGGGAATGACCAGCAGCGTGAGCAGCGTGCTCGTGATGGTGCCGCCGATGATGGCCACCGCCATCGGGCGGTAGAACTCGCCGCCTTCGCCCACGCCCACGGCCACCGGCATCATGCCGGCGATGAGCGCGAAGGTGGTCATCAGGATCGGCCGCAGCCGCTTGCGGCCGGCGGCCATGAGCGCGTCCTCGCGCTCCATGCCCTGCGCTTCCAGCGCACGCGCCGCGTCCAGCAGCAGGATCGCGTTCTTCGCCACCAGTCCCATCAACATGATGACGCCGATGAAGCTCATCAGGTTCAGCGTGCCCTTGGTGAGCAGCAGCGCCAGCACGACGCCGATCAGGCTGAGCGGCAGCGAGAGCATCACCGCCAGCGGCGCCGTGAAGCTGCCGAACTGCATGACCAGGATCAGGTACATCAGCGCGATGCCCATCACCAGCGCGATCAGCATCTCGCGGAACAGTTCCTGCTGGTCCTTCGAGGCGCCCGCCAGTTCCAGCCCGTAGCCGGGCGGGAAGTCCATCGCCTTGGCGATCTTCAGCGCGTCGGCCGTCACCTCGCCCGAGGAACGGCCCTGCGCGTTGGCGCCCACCGAGATCGTGCGCTTGCCGCCCGCGTGCTGGATCTGCGAAGGCCCCTTGCCCATGGTGACGGTGGCGATCTGCTCCAGCGGCACCATGCGGTTGCTGCCCGTCACGGCGATGGGCAGGCGTTCGATGTTGCCGGCGTCGACCCGGTCTTCAGGCGTCAGGCGCACCGCCACGTCGCGCGTCTCGCCGCTGGGGTCCACCCAGTCACCCACCTCGACGCCGGCGAAGGCCACGCGCAGCGCCTGCGCGGCGTCGTTGGCCGAGATGCCCAGCGAATTGGCCAGCCCGCGGTCGAGCTCGATCTTCAGTTCGTCCTGCGGCTCCAGTTCGGACAGGCCCACGTCCACCGCGCCCGGCACCTGGCGCAGGCGCGCCATGAAGTCGTTGCTGATGTCCAGCAGCTTGCGCGCGTCGGGCCCGCTGAAGCGGATCTGCACGGGCTTCTGCGCGCCCATGTTCAAGTCGTCCAGCACCACGTATTCGGCCCCGACCAGGCGCGCCGTCAGTTCGCGCAGCGCGGCCGCCACCTCCACCGCCGAGCGCTTGCGCGTGTAGCTCTTGCCGATGTCGACGTAGATGCGTCCGCCGCCCGGATTGACGTTGCTGTTGGTGGCCTTGGTCTCGGGCAGCGTGCGTGCGAGCGCGGCCGCGGCCTCGATCTTCAGCCGCGTGTATTCCAGGCTGGCCGACGAAGGCGTGCGCACTTCCACCGCGATGGTGCCGAAGTCGCTGGCCGGCAGGAAGGCCGAGCCGCCGAACTTCGCGTGCAGCGTGAGCGCGCCCACCAGGCTGGCCACCGCGAACAGCGCCATCCAGCGCCGGTGGTGCAGCGCCCAGGCGATGACGCGGCCGTAGCGATCGGCCTGGTGGTCGAACCAGTCGTTGAAGACCTTCAGCAGCTTCGAGACGCCCTTGCGTTCGGCGTGCTGATGGCCCGGGGGGTCGCCCCAGTAGGCGCTCAGCATCGGGTCGAGCGTGAAGCTGATGAACAGGCTCACCAGCACCGAGGCGACGACGGTGATGCCGAAGGGCCGGAACCATTCGCCGCTGACGCCGGGCATGAAGGCCACCGGCACGAACACCGCCACGATGGAGAAGGTGGTGGCCGCCACCGCCAGGCCGATCTCGCTGGTGCCCTGCAGCGCCGCGGTACGGCGGTCGGCACCGCGTTCCAGGTGGCGCACGATGTTCTCGCGCACCACGATGGCGTCGTCGATCAGCACCCCGATGGCCAGCGACAGGCCCAGCAGCGACATGAAGTTCAGCGTGAAGCCGCAGGCCCAGACCGCGATGAAGGCGGCGATGGCCGAGGTGGGCAGCGACAGCGCCGTGATCAGCGTCGACCGCCACGAGTTGAGGAACACGTAGACGACGAAGATCGTGAGGCCGGCGCCGAAGATGAGCGCATGCACCACGTTGTTCAGGCTGTTCTCGGCGCTTTCGCCGCCGTCCAGCGTGACCTCCAGCTTCGTGCCTTCGGGCAGGGTCTTGTTGATCTCCGCCACCTTCCGGCGGATCTCGTCGGCCACCTTCACGGTGCTGGCCTCGCGCGAACGCGTGACCGACAGGCCCACGTTGGGGTTGCCGTTGCGCACCGAGAAGCCGGTCAGTTCGCCGAAGCCGTCCTTCACGGTGGCCACCTGGGCCAGGCGCACCAGCTCGTCGCCGCGGCGCTTGATGACGATCTGCCCGAAGTCCACCGGCGCGCCGATGCGGCCCACCAGACGGATGCTCTTGTCGTCGAGCCGGCCCTTGATCTTGCCGACCGGCGCGGTGGCGTTCTGCGCCCGCAGCGCGTTCACGACCTCGGTGACCGAGACCTCGTATTCGCGCAGCTTCTGCGCGTGCAGCAGCACCGACAGTTCGCGCTTGAGCGAGCCGTTCACGTTCACCACCGCCACGCCGGGCACGGCGCGGAAGCGGTCGGCCAGGTCGTCCTCGGCCAGGCGCGAGATCTCGGCGAAGCTCTGGCGGCTGGACGACAGCGCCAGCTGCATGATGGGCTGCGCCGCCGGGTCCAGCCGCTGCAGGATGGGTTCCCGCATCTCGGTGGGCAGCTTGTGGCGCACGGTGCCGATGGCGTTGCGCACCTCGTCGGCGGCTTCGACCATGTTCTTGTCGAAGTTGAAGATCATCACCAGCGTGGCGACGCTCTCCTTGGCGGTGGAGCGAACCTCGTCGACCCCGCTGATGCCCTGCAGCGCCTTCTCGATGCGGTTGACGATCTCGCGTTCCACCGTCTCCGGGCTGGCGCCGGGGTAGTTCACGGTGACCAGCAGCACCGGCTGCTCCACGTCGGGGATCTGGTTGACGCGCAGCTTCGACAGCGCCAGCAGCCCGAAGGCCATGAGGCCGATGATGATGACGACGGTGGCCACCGGCCGCCGCACGCTGAAGTCGGACAGGATCATGCGGGCCTCCGGCGCGTCACTTGCCGGCCACGGCCGAGGCACCGGCCGCGGGCGCCACCGGCGCCGCCGCCATCTCGGCCTTCTGGCCGTCGACCAGATTGCCGCCCGGCGTGCGCAGGATGCGGTCGCCTTCCGCCAGGCCGGAAAGCACCGGGTAGTCGCCGGTGCGTTCGTCACGGTCGCCCAGCTTCACCGCCACCCTGGCCACCTTGCCGCCGGCCACGCGCCAGACCACGGCCTGTTCGCCGGTCTTCACCACCGAGCCTTCGGGCACCGTGAGCAGGGTGCGGGTGCCGGTCTCCACCCGCCCTTCGGCGAACAGGCCGGCCACGCGCGGCGCGTCGGCGGCGGCGTCGAAGACCACCGTCACCGCGACCTGGCGCGTGGTGGCATTGGCCGCGGCGTCGATGCGCTTGACCTTGCCGGTGAACTGGTTCTGCGGGAAGCCGTTGACGCGGAAGGAAACCGCCTGCCCCAGCTTCAGTTCGTGCATGCGGTCGGCCGAGACCAGGCCTTCGAATCGCATGCTGCGCGGGTCGATGACCTTCACCAGTTCCTTGCCCACGGCGGCGGTGTCGCCGGTGGAGACCTTGCGGTCGCTGACCACGCCTTCGAACGGCGCCCGCACCTCGGTGCGGCGCAGCTGCTGGCGTGCCGCCACCACGCGGGCGCGCGCCGAGACCAGCTCGCTCTGCGCGCTGTTGCGGCGCACCTCGGCGTCTTCCAGGGCCTGCATCGAGGTCATGCCCTGGCCCTGCAGCGTCTTCTGGCGCTGCACCTGGCGTTCGGCCTGGTCGAAGGCCTGGCCCGCGGCACGCGCGGCTTCCTCGGCCGAGGTCAGGCTCTCGCGGATGGCGGTGTCGTCCAGGCGCACCAGCAGGTCGCCGGTGCGCACCGGCTCGCCGTTGTCCTTCAGCACCTGCAGCACCACGGCGGCCACCTCGGCGCGCAGGTCGGCACGGCGTTCCGGCTCCAGAGAGCCGGTGATGACGGGGCCGCTGGCCAGCTGGCTGTTGCCCACGGTACGCAGGTCTTCGGCGGCCAGCAGCAGGGCCGGGGGTTCCTTCTTCGCCGCTGCCGCCGGGTCGGCGGGGCGCGGCGAACAGGCGGCCAGCAGCATGGCGGTGGCCAGTGCCAGCGTCGAACGCAAGCTCATGGGGAGTCGTCCCTGGATCTCTTGGAAGGGCGTAAGGTTAACGGCTTCG
Organism: Rubrivivax sp.; assembly: GCA_044224175.1. Lineage (GTDB taxonomy): Bacteria > Pseudomonadota > Gammaproteobacteria > Burkholderiales > Burkholderiaceae_C > Rubrivivax. The sequence goes on from JBGAKY010000023.1 coordinate 12,623, forward strand.
CCTGCCGGCACCCAGCCCGTTGCGACGAAAGCCCTGCCGCGCGTCGCGAAGCGACGCCATGCGGGAAAATCGGCCCCGCCATGCCGCGCACCCAGCTTGAACTGCTTGCGCCCGCCCGCGACGCCGAGATCGGCATCGAGGCGGTGAACCACGGCGCCGATGCGGTGTACATCGGCGGCCCGGCCTTCGGCGCGCGCGACAAGGCCTCGAACAGCGCCGCCGACATCGAACGCCTGGCGCGCCACGCGCACCGCTTCGGCGCCCGCATCTTCGTCACCCACAACACCATCCTGCGCGACGACGAGCTGGAAGAAGCCCGCCAGGTGGCCTGGGACATGTGGAACGCGGGCGCCGACGCGCTGATCGTGCAGGACATGGCGTTGCTGGAACTGGACCTTCCGCCCATTCAGCTGCATGCCAGCACGCAGACGGACATCCGCACGCCGGCGAAGGCGCGCTTCCTGCAGGACGCGGGCTTCAGCCAGATGGTCCTGGCGCGCGAGCTGACGCTGCAGCAGATCCGCGCCATCGAAGCCGAGGTGCAGCAGGCCACGCTCGAGTTCTTCATCCACGGCGCCTTGTGCGTGGCCTACAGCGGCAACTGCTACATCAGCCACGCCCACACCGGCCGCAGCGCCAACCGGGGCAGCTGCAGCCAGGAATGCCGCCTGCCCTACACGGTGCAGGACGGCGCCGGGCGCATCGTCGCCCACGACAAGCACGTGCTGAGCCTGAAGGACAACGACCAGAGCGCCAACCTGGAAGCGCTGGTCGACGCCGGCATCCGCTGCTTCAAGATCGAAGGCCGCTACAAGGACATGGCGACGGTGAAGAACGTCACCGCGCACTACCGGCAGCTGTTCGACGCGCTGCTGGAGCGGCGGCCCGAATTCGCCGCTTCCTCGTCCGGCCGCTGCCGCTACACCTTCGCCCCCGACCCCGCACGGGGCTTCAACCGCGGCGCCACCGACTACTTCGTCAACGGGCGCCAGATGGACATCGGCGCCTTCGACACGCCCAAGCATGCCGGCCAGGCGCTGGGCCATGTCACGAAGGTGGGGGGCGACTCGTTCGACGTCGAACTCGACGCCGGCGTCGCCGCGCTGAACAACGGCGACGCCCTCACCTGGTGGGACCGCCAGGGCGAGCTGCAGGGCGTGCCGGTGAACGTGGCCAGGCCGCTGGGCGGCCGCGCCTGGCGCGTGGTGCCGAACGCGCCCGTCGCGCAGCTGAAGGACCTGCGGCGCGACCTGGCGATCAGCCGCAACCGCGACATGGCCTGGGAACGGGTGCTGGCGGCGAAGTCGGCCGAAAGGCTGATCGGCGTGGCGCTGCGCTTCGAGGAAACGGCCGACGGCTTCGCGCTCGTGCTCACCGACGCCGACGGCCACGGCGCCCGCGGGGCCGTGCAACACCCGCACGAACCGGCGAAGGACGCCGCTCGCGCCGAATCCACGCTGCACGAGAACCTGCGCAAGCTGGGCGGCACGATCTTCGAAGCCGCCGAAGTGGAGCTGTGCTGGTCACGCCCCTGGTTCCTGCCTGCCAGCGTGGTCAACGCGCTGCGCCGCGACGCGGTGGCCGCGCTCGAAGCGGCGCGCGCCGGGGCCTTCACGCGCCTGCCGCGCGCCCAGCCGGTGGAGCCACCGGTGCCCTATCCGGAAGACACGCTCAGCTACCTGGCCAACGTCCACAACCAGCGCGCCGCCGCCTTCTACGCGAAGCATGGCGTCAAGGTCATCGCCGCCGCCTACGAAAGCCACGAGGAACCGGGCGAGGTGAGCCTGATGATCACGAAGCACTGCGTGCGCTGGTCGCTCAGCCTGTGCCCCAAGCAGGCCCGGGGCGTGATCGGCGTGCAGGGCACGGTGCGCGCCGAACCGCTGACGCTGGTCAACGGCAACGAGAAGCTGACCCTGCGCTTCGACTGCAAGCCCTGCGAGATGCACGTCGTCGGCCGCATCCGCAAGAGCGTGCTGAAGGAAGCCGCCGCGCAGCCGGTGCAGTTCTACAAGGCGAAGGACTACCGCCGGTCCACCAGCGCGTGAGCGATGGTGCCCAGGTCCACGTACTCCAGCTCGCTGCCCGCCGGCACTCCACGCGCCAGCCGCGTGACCTTCAGCCCCCGCTGGCGCAGCACCTGCGCCAGCGCGTGGGCCGTGACCTCGCCTTCGGCGGTGAAGCTGGTGGCCAGGATCACTTCCTGCACCACGCCGTCAGTCGCGCGTTCCAGCAGTTCCGAGGCGCCGACCTCGCGCGCCCCCACGCCGTCCAGCGGGCTGATGCGGCCCATCAGCACGAAGTACAGCCCGTTGTAGCTGCCGCTGCGTTCCAGCGCCGCCTGGTCGGCGGGCGTCTCCACCACGCAGAGCAGCCGCGCTTCGCGCCGGGCGTCGCTGCAGGTGGCGCAGACCTCGGATTCGGTGAAGGTGTGGCAGCGCGTGCAGTGGCGCATGCGCGCCACCGCGTCTTCCAGCGCGCGGGCCAGCCGGCGCGCGCCGTCGCGGTCGTGCTGCAGCAGGTGGAAGGCCATGCGCTGCGCCGACTTCTGACCCACGCCGGGCAGTCGGCGCAGGGCTTCGACGAGACCTTCGAGGACGGGTTCGCTCATGATGGGCCGCACGAGTGTATGCGCCGCTTCGGCACGCCAGAAACCTGTCGACCGCGATCCGAACGTGCGTCTTTCACTTGCCGTAACAGTTCAGCAAACGGCCACAACCTGGGGCTTTCGATACTGCGGCCTCCTTTGAAAACGACGAGGCCGACATGAGCCCAAGACTGCGCTTCTTCACCCTGGCCGGGGTGGTGCTGGCCCTGGCCGCCTGCGGCGGCGGGTCCGGCAACGGAACGGCCGACACCTCGCCCAAGTTCACCGGCGCCAGCGCCGGTGCAGTGTCCAGCGGCACCGTCACCGCCTTCGGCAGCGTGTTCGTCAACGGGCACGAGTTCTCCACCGCCGGCGCCACCGTGGTCGACGACGACACCGGCAACCGCGCCGCCGGCACCGGGGCGCTGGAAGTCGGCATGAGCGTGGACGTGAAGGCGGCCGGCGACAGCACGGACGCCAGCCCGAAGGCGGCCGAGATCCACCTGCACCCGCTGGCGCGTGGCGTCGTCGACGGCAGCGACACCGGCGCCGGCACGCTGGTCGTCATGGGTCAGAGAGTGCAGCTCTCGGCCAGCACCAACTTCAGCGACCACCGCGCCTGCCTGAGCGCGGCCACGCCCTGCACCGCGATCAGCGGCCAGTCCGGGCTCACCGCCACCAGCGCCGCCGGCGCCGGCAACTACGTCACCGTGCACGGCTATCTCTTCAGCACCGACGCGTCCGGTGGCAGCGCCAACATCGTTGCCACGCTGGTGTCGGTGGCCGACGTGCCGACGGCGCCGCGGGCAGTGGCCTACAAGGCCGAAGGCCTGGTCACGGCGGCCAGCGGCAGCGGCATCACGATCGGCGGCCTGGCGGTCGACCTGGCGGGCGCAAAGTGCGCCGCCGCCGGTGCCGCGGTGGACTGCGCCAGCGCCTATGCCGCCGGCGACGTGGTGGCGGTGACGGGCGCCACCGCGCCCAGTCTGCCGGCCACCGGCTTCGCCCCAAGCCTGGCGCGCAAGATCAACAAGCTGACGCTGGCCGTGGCCGGTACGGCGATCGAGGTCGAAGGCAAGGTCTCCAGCGTGAGCACCGCGCCGCCATCGTTCGTGGTGCGCGGCGTCACGGTGGAAGGCTCGACCCTGGCCAGCCTGCCGGCGGCGGGCGACTTCGTGCGCGTGAACGGCACGGTGGCGGCCGACGGCAATTCCATCGCCGCCACCAGCGTGAAGGTGCTGCACACCGCGATTTCGGCCACCTTCGGCTTCGAGGGCGATGCCGGCAGCGTGGCAGCGGGCGGCACGGCCGACACCTGGCAGCTCTCGCTGCTGGGCCAGACGGTGGCGGTGAACGCGGCCACCCGGCTGGCGGACTGGTCCAAGCCCGGGCTCGACCCGGTGGCCAACCCGTTCAACGCGAGTACCTTCCAGACCTACCTGGCCGCCAGCGCGTCGCAGCACCTGCTGGTGCGCGCGCAGGCCGATGCGGGCGGGGCGCTGACGGCGCTGTCGGTCACCATCGTGCCGGCGTCGGCCTCGGCCGCCGCGGGCGGCACCGTCGACGACACGCCGGCGCCGGTGAACGGCAGCACGGCGACCACCTTCGCGGTGCACGGCCTGGCCGTGAGCGCGGACCCGGCCGCCATCGTCAAGGCGGCGCCGATGCACGACGACCACGGCTTCGGCGGCATGACCACGGTCGGACCGGCCACGGTGGCCGCCGGCGACCTGGTGCTGGCGCGCGGCACCTGGGACGCGGCCAGCGGCACGTTGAAGGTGGCGGCCCCGACCCCGGGCCTGGACAAGTCGCGCCTGGCGAACTTCGTGTTCGACTACGGCGCACCGCGCAGCCGCGACCGCGACGGGTTCTGAGATTCGGAGGGGCGCCGCGGGCGCCCCTTTCTTCACGCGTTCAGAACGGGAACTTCATGCCGGGCGGCAGCGGCATGCCGGCGGTGAGCTTGCCCATCTTCTCGGCGCTGACCTCTTCGGCCCGGCGCACGCCGTCGTTGAAGGCGGCGGCCACCAGGTCTTCCAGCATGTCCTTGTCGTCGGCCAGCAGGCTGGGGTCGATGCTGATGCGGCGCACGTCGTGCTTGCAGGTCATCACCACCTTCACCAGGCCGGCGCCCGACTGGCCTTCCACTTCCAGCTGGGCCAGCTCTTCCTGGGCCTTCTTCAGGTTGTCCTGCATCGCCTGGGCCTGCTTCATCAGGCCGGCGAGTTGCCCCTTCATCATGGTGGGTCCTTTCGGGCGCGAAATCGCCCTTCGGTCGCGATTATCGCGGCAGCCAACCCGCGTCCAGCAAGGCCAGGTCGGAGCGGCGGAAGACCAGCCGCACGTTCGAACCTCTCATCAGGTGGTGGGTGCGCAGCACCCACGCCGGTTCGCCCTGCTCGACGGCGGCGCGCACGTCCACCGGTTCCCGCCAGGACCAGCCGCGTTCGGCCGCGACCTGCCGGCCCAATGCGAGCAGGCGTTGCAGCGTGTCGGGATCGGGATTCATCGGTGGGGAGACAGTTTCACCGTGTGCCCGTCTTCCTGCGGGTGGCCGGCCACGAAGACCACGTGGAAGAGCTGGGTCTCGGCCACGATCGTGCCCAGGGCCATGCCTTCGACCTGGATCTCGGCCAGCGTCATGTAGCCGTTGGCGACCGGGAAGCGCAGCCCCGTCAGCACGCCGGCGGTGCCGTTCACGCGCAGCTGCGCCACCGTCTCGGCGAGCGCCTCTTCCAGGTAGCGCAGCAGCGCGCTGCGCATGTAGCCGGACATGCCCACCTGCACCCGGAAGCGACGCAGCAGGCCGAAGCGTGGCGTCAGGAAGCGGTGCACCAGCTCGTGCGCACGCACCAGCGCCTGGTCGCTGGCCGTGCCGTGCGGCGAGAGGCGCACTTCGCCGAAGGGCGACGTGGAGCCGGCGCCGGCCGGTTCCGTGGCGTCCGCCACCACGGCCGGCTTGCTCCAGATGCGGCCGGGCTCGGGGTCGGGGCCCACCTCGGGCAGCCCGGGCTCGCGCGGCCTCATGGCCTGGCCGACGTTGGCGCCGCGGGTGGTCACGACCTGCCTGACGCTCTGCCGCAGCAGCAGCGCCATCACCGCCGTCACGCCCGCCAGCACCACGGCGTGCTGGAAGCTTTTCGCGGCGGCGTCCAGGTCGGCTTCGGAACGGGCGCGCAGCGTGCGTTCGGCGAAGGTGTAGAGCTCGCTCGCCACCTCACCGATCGACCAGCCGATGGTGAAGGCGCCCACCGTCAGCAGCAGCACGTCGACGATCTCGCCGACGCCGAAGAGGTGCGAGCCCACCCATGCCGTGAGCGTGCCCGCCATGATCGCCAGGTTGGTGGGCGAAAGCAGCTGGTCGACCATCTGGCCGAACTCGCTGCCCATGCCGTTCTTCGAGCGCTGCAGCACCTGCACCAGGCGCTGCTGGAAGCTCATGAGCGAAACGTCCATGGCCCCGCGCGGACACCAGGCTTCAGGCCGGCTTGATGGAACCCGGCACGATGCGGGCGGTCTTGAACTGGTCCAGCAGCGTCTTCACCACCGGGTCGTCGCGGATCACGGCCTCGGCCTCGGCCTGTCGGCGCTGGCGTTCGGCGGCATCGCGCTTCGCGGGCGAGTCCTCGGGCACGCCGGCCTGCAGGTCCAGCACCACCGGCTGGCCCAGTTCGGCCGCCAGTGCCGCGGCCAGGCGGTCGGCCACGGCAGCCGAGCGCAGCGACTCGCGTTCCACCCGCAGCTGCCAGCGTTGCGGCGATGCGCCGTCATCGACGCCGACCAGCCCTGCCTGCCACGCCAGCTCGCGCGCCAGTGCCGTCACCGCGCCCTGCTCGGCCATGCGAACCACCAGCGCCTGCCAGCGGTCGCCCAGCGCGCTGGGAATGGCCACCGCGGCCACCGCTGCGGGCGCCGCCACCGGCGCAGGCTTCGGCGCCACCGCCTTCGCCACCGAAACGACGGTGGCCGGCGGGGCCGGCGCGCGCAGCGGCGCGGCACGCGCCGGCCGCGGCGCGCTCTCGGCGCTGGGAAAGGCGAACACGCGCAGCAGCACCATCGTGAGCGCAGCGTATTCGTCGCTCATCAGCGAAAGCTCTTCGCGGCCGTGCAGCGCGATGCTGTAGGCCAGCTGCGTCTCGTCGGCCGCCATCGCCAGGGCCAGGTCGCGCGCGTCGCGCGCTTCGGGGTCGCGTTCGTCCAGCGCGCCGGGCACCGCCTGCTCCACCGCCATCTGCTGCAGCAGCAGCGCCAGTTCCTCCAGCGTGCCGGCGGCCGAGGCGCCGGCCGTGCGCAGCGCATCCACCGTGGCCAGCAGCGCCGGGCCGTCGCGCCGCGCCAGCGCTTCGACCAGCGCGCGTGCATGGCTGCGGTCCACCGTGCCCAGCATGGCGCGCACCACGCCCTCTTCGAGCCGGCCGCCGCCGTAGGCGATGGCCTGGTCGGTGAGCGAAAGCGCGTCGCGCATCGAGCCGCGCGCGGCGCGCGACAGCAGCCGCAGCGAACCTTCGTCGGCCGCCACCTGTTCGGCCGCCAGCACGCGCTGCAGGTATTCGTGCACCGTCTCGGGTGCCATCGGCCGCAGGTTGAACTGCAGGCAGCGCGACAGCACCGTGGGCAGCATCTTCTCGGGGTCGGTGGTCGCCAGCACGAACTTCAGGTAGTCGGGCGGCTCTTCCAGCGTCTTCAGCAGCGCGTTGAAGGCGTCCTTGGTGAGCTGGTGCGCCTCGTCGATCATGAAAACCTTGAAGCGGCCGACGCTGGGCTTGTAGGCGGCGCGCTCGATGAGGTCGCGGATCTCGTCGATGCTGCGGTTGCTGGCGGCGTCGAGCTCGATGTAGTCGATGTAGCGGTCGGCGTCGATCTCGGTGCAGGCGGTGCACTTGCCGCAGGGGTGGGCGGTGATGCCGCCCTGCCCGTCTTCCCCCATGCAGTTCAGGCTCTTGGCCAGGATGCGGCTGACCGTGGTCTTGCCGATGCCGCGCGTGCCGGTGAACAGGTACGCGTGGTGCAGGCGCTGCTGCTCCAGCGCGTTCGTCAGCGCGCGCACCACGTGTTCCTGCCCCACCATCTGGTCGAAGCTGCGGGGCCGGTACTTGCGTGCGAGGACGACGTAACTCATCGAAGGCCATTCTAGAGGGGGCCCACCGGGGATAATCCGCGCCATGTCCAGCGCACCGAACACCCCGCTCAGCTACGAACAGGCGGGCGTCAACTACGAGCTCATCGACCCGCTGAAGGTGGCCGCGCAGCGCGCCGCCGCTGCCACCGCCGGCCACCTGGCCGGGCACGGCTTCGCCGAAGTGGCGGCCTCGCGCGGCGAGTCGGCCTATGTGGTGGACGTGGGGCCCTTCTACATCGCCAGCATCGTCGAATGCCTGGGCAGCAAGGCGCTGGTGGCCGACGAGATGAGCCGCCTCACCGGCAAGAGCTGGTACGCCGGCATCGCGCAGGACACCATCGCGATGGCCATCAACGACCTCGTCACCGTCGGCGCCACGCCACTGGTGGTGCAGGCCTACTGGGCGGCGGGCGGCAGCGACTGGTTCGGCGATGCCGCGCGCGCGCAGGCGCTGGTCCAGGGCTGGAAAGCCGCCTGCGACACCTGCGGCGTGGCCTGGGGCGGCGGCGAGACGCCGGCGCTGGCCGGCATCGTCGAAGGCGGGCGCATCGACCTCGCGGCCAGCTGCACCGGCCTCGTCAACCCGAAGGAAAGGCTCTCGCTGGGCGAGAAGCTGGCCCCGGGCGACGCCATCGTGCTGCTGGCGTCCAGCGGCATCCACGCCAACGGACTGTCGCTGGCGCGCAAGCTGGCCGAGCGGCTGCCGCAGGGCTACCTCGCCGAGGTGGCGCCCGGCCTGAGCTTCGGCGAAGCGCTGCTTGCGCCCACCACCTTGTATTCGCCCGTGACCGAAGCGCTGTGGAAGGCCGGCGTGCACGTGCACTATGCGGCCAACGTCACCGGCCACGGCTGGCGCAAGCTGCTGCGCCACCCGAAGGCGCTGACCTACCGCATCCACACCCTGCCGCCGGTGCCGCCGGTGCTGCGTTTCATCGCCGGACAGGCGGGCCACGACGCCGAAGAGGCCTACGGAACGCTGAACATGGGCGCCGGCTTCGCCCTCTACGTGGCGGCCGCCGACGCCGAACGCACGGTGGCGGTGGCGAAGTCCTGCGCCATCGACGCCTGGGTGGCCGGCACGGTCGAGGCCGGCCCGAAGCGCCTGGTCGTCGAACCACTGGGCTTCACCTACGGCGACGACGCCCTGCAGCTGCGGTAGCCTACAATCACCGGCGACGGGCCTCCCCGCATGGAAGCGCGCCCAACCGGGTCAGGTGGGGAACCAAGCAGCCCTAAGCGTTGCAACCAGTGCCGGGGGTAAGGCTCGTCACCTTTCCTCGGGAAGCCCTTCCCACCCTTCGTCTGCCAGACTGCCACCATGCGCGCCTGGACCGTTGACGCCGACGACATCCGGGTCGCCGAGGACTTCGACGAAGCCCTGCTCCACCGCACGCCCGAGATCGACGCCTTCCTGGCACCCGACGGCGACGACAAGTTCATCGTCATCGGCACCAAGGGCTTCGGCAAGACGCTGCTGCTGAAGGCCAAACGCATCCTCTGGCAGCGCGCGCAGCGCGGGGCCTGCCTGGGCGGCGCCAGCCTGCTGGACAAGCCCATCGGCGACAAGATCTTCGGCCGCGAGACGCTGGCGTACCTGGCGGCTTCGCCGCTGCCCTGGGCCAAGGTGTGGCTGGCCGCCATCGCGATGGCGGCGCTCAAGCACTTCGAGGCCGCCGACGGGCTGAAGGTCAACGCCCGCCTGCTGAACCTGGTGCGCGACGAGCAGCTGCGCGGCGTCATCGACCATTTCGTGCGCCTGCTCGACTTCTCCCCCGGGGACCTGCAGCGCGCCGCCGCCGACACCGACGGCCACCTGGTGCCGCGCCTGCGCACGCTGGGCTCGCCGCTGGCGGTGTTCATCGACGGCATCGACGAATACTTCAACAAGCACGTGGAAGGCGACGAAAGCCTGTCCAGCGTGGCCGGCGAACTTTCGCCCAACGTCTGGTACTACTCGCAGCTGGGCCTGGTGGAGGTGGCCTACCAGCTGCGGCGCGTGAACCACCACCTGCGCGTCTACGCCGCCATCCGCAAGGAGGCCTACGCCAGCCTGCCGCGGCGCACCGCGATGTCGCAGCAGTACCGCGGCAGCGCGATCGACATCGTCTACTCGCCCGAGAGCCTGCGCGAGATCTTCGTCAACAACGTGCGCCTGGTGAAGGCCGACCGTATGGTGCGGCCGGCGCGCGCGCGCGGCAGTCCGCTGGAGGCCTTCCTCGGCCGCACCGGCGTCAGCGACCCCTACACGCGCGAGGAGGAGGACGCCTTCGAGTTCATCTGCCGCCACACCCTGCTGCGCCCGCGCGACCTGATGACCATCGGCGAACGCCTGTCCGCGCTGCCACCCGACGCGCGCCGCCACGAACACCGGCTGCGCGAGGCGGTGCATGGCGCGGCCGCCGAGATCGCGCAGGAATATCTGGCCGAGATCGCGCCCACGCTGGGCGGCATGGACCTGGAAGACCTGCTGCGCCGCCTGCCCGGCCCGGTGCTCACCCGTGCCGAACTGGAAGCGCTGGCCAGCGACGAGGACACGCGCCGCGCGCTGTGGGCCCTGCACCGCGTGGGCCTGCTGGGCCACGTGCAGCACGATCGCGCGCGGGGCGAATGGCGGCAGCGTTTCCTGCGCCCGGGCGAAGCCGGGCTCGACCCCGACGGCCTGCTGCCGCCGGCCACCCACTACCTGGTGCACCCGGTGCTGGACGACGCCATCGTGCGCCTGAACCCGGCCTATGCGCAGCGCACCGACCGCGTCAACATCGTCGGCTACGACCGTCCCTGGCACGACGCCGGCGCACCCGACTTCGCCACGGACCTGGCGCCGGCCTGCGTGCTGAAGGCCGACGTGCACGGCTTCTCGGCCTTCATGCGCGGTGGCACCGACGTGCCGGTGCGCCGCGCGATGGAAGAGGCGGTGCGCCAATGGGCGCCGGCCAGCGCCATCAGCGAGGTCGGCGCGGGCGACTCGGCCCTGATCGCCGACGACGACCCGATCGCGCTGGCGCAGACCGCGCGCCACCTGATCGACGACGTCTACCGCGCTCCCGGCCAGCCGCGACTGCGCGTGGTGCTGCACCATGGCGAGGTGCAGACCCGCCTGCGCGACAGCGACCTGCAGCGCGCGGTGGCCGGCGGCGAGGCGGTGCTGTGCGCGGCGCGCGTGGAGCCCTTCGTCGAGCCCGGGCAGATCTGGTGCACCGAGGAATTCCGCCAGCGCCTGACCGAGCGGCCCTCGCTGTGGCGCACGGTGCCGATCGAAGGCCCGGCCGGCGGCGACGGGCGCATCAACGTCAGCAAGCCCGGCACCGGCGAGCCCGAACTCTGGGTGCGGCTCTACAGGCTCGAGTTCTAGACGCGCTTCAACGTTCGGCCTGGCGGAAGGCCATCACCGCCTGGTTGCGCAGCGTACGCAGCAGCGACAGTTCCTTTTCGCCCAGCGCGATGGCGCCCGGCTCGGCCTTGTCGGCGTAGATGAGCGCGAAGGTCGCGCCCTTCATCTGCATCGGCAGCAGCAGGAAGGCCGGCGCCTTCACGGTCTGCCGGTACCAGGCGGGCAGCCGCGCCGCGATGCTGGGCGCGGTGGCGTCGGCGATCAGCGTGTCGGCGCCGCGCGCACACACGGCGCCGAAGAGGTCGGGCTCGGCGCCGGGCTTCAGCGGCACGCGGAAGGCGCGGCTGGCGGCTTCGGCGCCTTCGCCCAGCCCGAAGCGGCCGGTCAGACAGTCGGCCTTGGGGTCGCGCAGGCAGAACACGACGCGCCGGAAGCCCAGTGCGCGGTACATGGTCTCCAGCACCATGCGCAGCACTTCGTTGAGCCTGAAGTCTTCCGCCACCATGGTGTTGGTGATGTCCTGGATGCCGGCGGCCAACATCTCGGCCATCGCCGCCGGGGCCTGGGCGCCGGCGGCAGGCACCGCAGCGGCCTCGTCCAGCGTGGCGTGCAGGCGGTGGGCGCTGAGCGAATCGGCCATGCCCTCGTCGCGCGGTTCGGGCAGGCGGCGCAGCGCGGTGGTGGGCAGGCCCAGCGCGCGCGCCATGTCGTCGAAGCGCTGCCGGGCATGGTGCGCCGCCTCCGCCAGCGCCGCCGGCGGCGCCTCCAGTGCGGCGGTGTAGCGGGCACCGAAGCGCGAGAGCTGGCGTGCAGCGGCCAACGGGTCGCTGGCGCCCAGCATCAGCGTGGCCAGTTCGTTGCCGGCGCGGCCCAGCCAGCGCAGGCGCTCGGCACCTTCCAGCGGCCTCGCGGGCGGCTCGCCGGCGGGCGCCCGCATCGCCTTCTGCAGGCTCTCGGGCAGGCCCCAGTGACGCGCCACGCCCACGCCCAAGGCTTCGAAGCCGATGCCCAGCACCTGCACGGCAGCCGATTCGATCCCGGCGGCGCCGGCCGCCGGCCCCGCTTCGCGCCGGATGCCCTGCGCCTCTTCGGGGAAGTAGTACTCGGCGAGCAGGCGGCCCAGGTTCTGGAACATCGAGCCCAGGAACACCTCCTCGGCTTCGCGGGCGTCGGCCGCCAGCGCGCTGGCCGCGGTGCCGGCCAGCAGCGCGTGCACGAAGCCTTCGCGCAGGTGCGCGGCATGTTCCCGGTCGCGCATGTGCTCCAGCAGCAGCAGCGACAGCGCCATGTTGCGGATGCCGGCGAAGCCCACCAGCGCCACCGCGCGCGACACCGTGCTCACGGGCCCGGCGGCGTTGCCGAAGTGTGCGCTGTTCACCAGCCGCAGCAGACGGCCGGTGAGCGCCACGTCCTTCAGGATCTCGGAGGCCAGGCTGGCCAGGCTCTCGGTCTCGGACGCGGCCACGCGCTGGATGCGCGCCACCGATTCGGACAGCGCCGGGAAGTCGCCCTTGAGCTTCATGCGCCGGAGCAGGAACTCCAGCGTGCCGTGGCCGCCGGCGTCGGGCGAAGCGGCCGGCGCGGCGGGCCGCAGCCAGCCGGCCAGCGCTTCGCGCAACGCCGCCGCGGGCGGCCGCTGCGCGGGCTCGCGCGAGAGCGCGCGCTGCACCAGCGAACGCAGGGTGTCGTCGGCCGGGCAACGCGCGTCGAGCTGCAGGTCTTCGCGCTGCACGCGCTCCAGCGCGCGGCGGGCGTCGCGCTCCACCAGCGGCGGGCGGCCGGCCAGCAGTTCGGCGAGCAGCACGCCGGCGGCGAACACGTCCATCGAAGGCGCCGGCGGTTCGCCGCGCGCCGCCTCGGGCGAGATGTAGCCGGCGGTGCCGACCACGCGGCCGTCGCTGGCGGCGGCCACGCGGGCGGCGATGCCGAAGTCCATCACGCGCGGGCGGCCGTCGGCGCCGACCAGCACGTTCGATGGCTTCAGGTCGCGGTGCACCAGGCCCTGCGCGTGCGCGGCGGCCAGGGCGTCCAGCACGCCGAGCATCAGGGTCACCGCCTCGCGCGCCGGCAGCGGGCCGCGCTGGCGCAGCACTTCGGCCAGCGTGGGGCCCTGCACGTATTCGAACACCAGCCAGGGCTGGCCGCCGGCGTCGTCGGCTTCGAACACGGGCACGATGTTCGGGTGCTGCAGGCGGCTGACCGCACGCGCCTCGTCGAGCCAGCCGCTGGCGGCCCAGGCGCCGCCCTGCTCCAGCAGCTTGACGGCCACCTCGCGGTCCAGCAAGGGGTCATGCGCCAGCCATACGCTGGCCTGGGCGCCCCGCCCGAGCGGGCGCTTCAGTTCGAAGCGTCCCAGCCGGCGCGGTGCGGTGGTGGGGGCGTCGTTCATCGTGCCGCGCGGGCGGCGGCGGCGGCGCGCAAGCCGCCGGGCACGGGCTTGGCGGGTTCGGGCGCGGCGGCGGCGGGTTCCATCGGCATCGGCATCGATGGCGCGAAGCCGATGCTGGCCACCGGTGCGCTGGTGTCGCGCTGCGCCAGCGCTTCCTGCAGCTCCTTCTGGCCGATGCCGAGGATGCGGCCGTAGCGCTGCACCACGCGCTGCAACGCGGCCGGCACCGCGGCGGCGGGCAGCGCGACGGCGTCGATCGCCTCGTTGGCGGCGCTGGCCACGATGCGCAGCATCTCGTCGTCGTGGTCACCGGCGTGTACCGGCGCGGTGAGGTGCAGGCGGCGGATCATGTGCAGCACGCCGTCGTCCATGCCCCAGTGGCGCGCGACGGCGGCGCCGATGGATTCGATGTCGGTGCCCAGCACGGCGAAGGCGGCGGCCTCTTCCTGCATGCCGGGCTGCTCGGGCTCGCCTTCGTGCAGCGGCGGCGCCGGCTGCATCAGGCGGCGGATCTGGCCCGACTCTTCCGGGAAGTGGTATTGCACGACCAGCCGCCCCAGGTTCTGCAGCAGCGTCACCAGGTACACGACCTCGGCGTCGTAGCCCGCCGGGCGCAGCGCCAGGGCGACGCGGCCGGCGCGCTTGACGCGTTCGATCAGGCGTTCCAGCAGCGCGGCACCGGTGTCGTCCAACGGGCCGGGCCAGGGCCGCAGCGCGAGGGCGGCGCGGCGAACGCCTTCGAGCCCCAGCATCGCGATGGCGCGCCGCAGCGTGAGCACCGGCCCGCTGCCCGAGATCTGGGCGCCGCGCACCTGCGCGCTGTTCACGGCCCGCAGCAGCTCGAAGGAGAGCGCCAGGTCGCGCAGCACCACGTCGGCCAGCTCGTTGGTTCGCTGCCGTTCCATCAGGGCCAGCCGTGCCGCCTGCGCCGCCGCGCCGGGCGACGAAGGCAGCGTGCCCGCGGCGCGCAGCTTGTCCGACAGCAGCGCCATCGGGCCGCCGCCGGCTTCGTTCTCGGCCTTCTGCCAGCCTTCGATGGCGCGCGCAAAGGTGCGCGCGTTGCGGTAGCGCTGGCGCTCCTGGCGGTCGGTGGCGCGGTTGACGATGGCGCGCAGCGGTTCCGGCACCGGCTGCGCGGTGGTCCACGGCAGGCGCACGATCTCGCGGCCGGCCGGGGGCAGCCGCGCGATGACGCGGCCGGTGTCGGGTTCGTCCAGCGCCGGCGCGCCGGCCAGCGCCTGGTGCAGCACCAGCCCGAACGCCAGCACGTCGCGCTGGGCGGCTTCGCGCTGGGCGCGCAAGGCGGCGGCTTCAGTGCCGGCGGAGGCGGGGCTGTCGGCTTCGCCCGGTGCCGCCACTTCCAGGCCGGCGATGCGCAGCGCCCCCTGGTCGTCGACGAGCAGCGACCAGGCCTGGACGTCATGGTGCGCCACCCCGCCTTCGTGGGCGTAGGCCAGGCCTTCCAGCCCCTGCAGCGCGAGTGCCGCGCACTCCAGCCCGGCCAGGCCCTGGCGGCCCAGGCGCTCGGCCAGCGGCGCCAGGCCATCCAGGTCGTAGGCGGCGAAGGGCCAGCCGTCCTGCACGCCCTGTTCCACCAGCGGCGCCAGGTTGGGGTGGCGCAGGCGGCCGCCGCGCTGCACGGTCTCGGCCCAGCGCTCCAGCGCCACGCGGCCGGCCGGCTGCACGCGCGGCAGCATCAGCAGCAGGTCGGCGCCACCGCGCGGGTCGGCCACCGACCAGGCCATGCTGCGTTCGCTCTTGCCCACCAGGCGCATCAGCTGCCAGCGGCCGAACATGCGCACCGGGCCGCCGGAAGCGGACGCGGGCTTGCTGTCGGGGCCGACGGAAGACGCCATGCCGCCATTGGACGGTCGGCGGCATCCCGCCATTGCGGCGATGAAGGCCGGAAAGCCGTCTCAGTTCCCGCCGGCCGCGTCACCTGCCGGGGCAGGTTTCGCGCTATCGCCGCCATAGCCGAGGACAGCGGCCCCGGCGGACATGCGAGCAAGGCCTTTGTGTCAGAATTCGCCTCGCCCTGCGGTGCCGGGTTTCCCCGCACGAACCGCAGTCGGCCCCTCTCCGGAGCACACCCCCCATGAGCAGCGAATTGATCAAGCACGTCACCGACGCCTCGTTCGGCGCCGACGTCCTGAAGTCCGACAAGCCGGTGCTGGTCGACTACTGGGCCGAATGGTGCGGTCCCTGCAAGATGATCGCGCCGATCCTCGACGACGTGTCGAAGGACTACGACGGCCGCCTGCAGATCGCCAAGATGAACGTCGACGAGAACCGCGACGTGCCGGCCAAGTACGGCATCCGCGGCATCCCCACGCTGATGCTCTTCAAGGGCGGCGAGCTGGCCGCCACCAAGGTGGGCGCGATGTCCAAGGCGCAACTCACCGCCTTCCTCGACGGTCATCTATAATCCCGTCTCGCCGGCTGTCGTCTCGAAGAGGGCAGCCGGCGGCTCAAGCCACCACGACCCGTTGCCGCCGGCCCGATTTGCCGGGCCACCCGAAGAGGGCATGCGCAGCGAGGGTTCGGGGTTCCGGCCTTCCCCCACCGTTTCGTTGTCGTAGCAGCCCTCGGGGCGCGGTTTCCGCCGCGTGCCACGGGGCAGTCGACCAGGGTCCGTGCCCATGCATCTTTCCGAACTGAAGACTCAGCACGTCTCCGAGCTCATCAAGATGGGCGAGGCGCTCGAGATCGAGAACGTCAGCCGCCTGCGCAAGCAGGAGCTGATGTTCGCGATCATGAAGAAGCGCGCCAAGGCCGGCGAGCAGGTCTTCGGCGACGGCGTGCTCGAAGTGCTGCCCGACGGATTCGGCTTCCTGCGCTCGATCGACTCGAGCTACATGGCAAGCACCGACGACATCTACCTCAGCCCCAGCCAGATCCGCCGCTTCAACCTGCACACCGGCGACATGGTCGAAGGCGAAGTCAGGGTGCCGAAGGACGGCGAACGCTACTTCGCGCTGGTGAAGGTGGACCGCGTGAACGGCGTGACGCCCGAGGAGAGCAAGCACAAGATCATGTTCGAGAACTTGACGCCGCTCTTCCCGAAGGAGCAGTTCAAGCTCGAGCGCGACATCAAGGCCGAGGAGAACATCACCAGCCGCATCATCGACCTGGTGGCGCCCATCGGCAAAGGCCAGCGCGCGCTGCTCGTCGCGCAGCCCAAGACCGGCAAGACGGTCATGATGCAGCACCTGGCGCACGCGATCGTCGCCAACCACCCGGAAGTGCACCTGATCGTGCTGCTGGTGGATGAACGGCCCGAGGAAGTGACCGAGATGCTGCGCACCGTGCGCGGCGAAGTCATCAGCTCCACCTTCGACGAGCCCGCCGCCCGCCACGTGCAGGTGGCCGAGATGGTGATCGAACGCGCCAAGCGCCTGGTCGAGCTGAAGATGGACGTGGTGATCCTGCTCGACAGCATCACCCGCCTGGCGCGCGCCTACAACAACGTGCTCCCTTCTTCCGGCAAGGTGCTCACCGGCGGCGTCGATGCGAACGCGCTGCAGCGCCCGAAGCGCTTCTTCGGCGCCGCGCGCAACATCGAGGAAGGCGGCTCGCTCACGATCATCGGCACCGCGCTCATCGACACCGGTTCGCGCATGGACGAGGTGATCTACGAAGAGTTCAAGGGCACCGGCAACTGCGAGATCCACCTCGACCGCCGGATGGCCGAGAAACGCGTCTACCCCTCGATCCTCATCAACAAGAGCGGCACCCGGCGCGAAGAGCTGCTGCTGAAGCCGGAAATCCTGCAGAAGACCTGGATCCTGCGCAAGCTGCTCTACAACATGGACGAGATCGAGGCGATGGAGTTCATCCTCGACAAGATGAAGTCCAGCAAGAACAACCTCGACTTCTTCGACATGATGCGGCGCGGCGGCTGAGCCCGCGCGCAAGGGCCGAGTCCGCTACAATCCCGCGTTTTCCCCGATCCGGAAAGTGCGCTGGAACCGTTCCGGCGTGGCTCCCGACAACCGACCGAGGCACCCATGAAAGAAGGCATCCACCCGAGCTACCGCGAGGTCTGTTTCCAGGACCTGAGCAACGGCTTCAAGTTCGTCACCCGCTCCTGCGTGCAGACGAAGGAATCCATCAAGCTGGACGACGGCCGCGAGCTGCCGCTGGTCAAGCTGGAAACCACCAGCGAGACGCACCCGTTCTACACCGGCACGCAGAAGAGCGTGGACAACCTGGGCGGCCGCGTCGAGAAGTTCCGCAACAAGTTCGCCAAGGTCGGCATCAAGAAGTGATGTCGCGCCTGCGGGCACCGGAGAAGGCAGCCTCGGCTGCCTTTTTTGTTTCCTCGGGCATCATCTTCCGCTCGTGAGCACCCCGACCCCGGCCCTCGTCACGCAGCGCGGCGCGCGCCGCCTGCCCCGCATCCCGCTGCTGCTGCTGTGCGCGGCCTACCTGCTGCCGGGCATCTTCGCGCGCGACCCCTGGCGCAACGCCGACCTGGTCGCCTACGGGCAGATGGCGGCCATTGCCGAAGGCCGCACCGCCTGGCTGGCGCCCACGCTGGGCGGCGTGGCCGGCGACACCGCCCTCTTCCCGCATTGGCTGGGTGCCGTCGCGATCCGCCTGCTGGGGCCGCTGATCGACGCCGACAACGCGGCCCGCGTGCCCTTCGTGCTGCTGCTGGCGGCCACGCTGGCCCTGGTCTGGTACACCACGTACCACCTGGCACGCACCGAAGCGGCGCAGCCCGCGCCCTTCGCCTTCGGCGGCGAGGCCGAGCCGGTGGACTACGCGCGTGCCATCGCCGACGGCGCGGTGCTGGCGCTGATTGCCACCCTGGGCCTGCTGCAACTGGGCCACGAGACCACGCCTGAACTGGCGCAGCTGACTGGCGTCGCCCTGTTCCTCTGGGCGCTGGCGTCGGCGCCCTACCGGTCGCGCACGCCGCGCATGGCCGCTGTCGGCGCGCTGGTGCTGATGGCCGGCAGCGGCGCGCCGGCGATGGCGGTGGCGCTGGGGCTGGGCGGTGCCGTGGTCTGCGGCCGTTCCAGCTACGACCCCGTGCGGCGTCTGGTGCCCTGGGTGCTGGGCGCCGTCGTCGCCGCCGCGGCGGTGGCCTCCGCTCTGGGCGCCTGGCGTGTGCGCACCGTGGCGCTGTCGCCGGGCGAACTGCCCTTCATCGCCCGCCAGTGGGCGTGGTTCCTCTGGCCTTCATGGCTGCTGGGCTTGTGGACGCTGTGGCGCTGGCGCGCGCACCTGCTGCGGCGCCACCTGGCGGTGCCGCTGGTGGCGGTGCTGGTGGCGCTGGTGGCCAACGTGGCCATGAACGGCAACGACCGCGCCCTCATGCTCGCCCTGCCCGGCCTGGCCGTGCGGGCGGCCTTCGCGCTGCCCACCCTGAAGCGCAGCACATCGGCCGCGGTCGACTGGTTCTCGATGTTCTTCTTCAGCGGCTCCGCACTGCTGATCTGGGTGATCTATTCGGCCGTGCACACCGGCGTGCCGGCCCAGCCGGCCGCCAACGTGGCGCGCCTGGCGCCCGGCTTCAGGGCGTCCTTCGAACCGCTGGAATTCGCGCTGGCGATGGCCGGCACGCTGGCCTGGCTCTGGCTGGTGCGCTGGCGCACCGGCCGTCACCGCGAAGCGGTGTGGAAGAGCATGGTGCTGCCGGCCGGCGGCGTGGCGCTGAACTGGCTGCTGGCGATGACGCTGTGGCTGCCGATGCTGGACTACGGCCGCAGCTCACGCCCGCTGGTGGACCGCATCGCGCGCAGCGTGCCCAGGCAGGAGTGCATCGCCGCGCCCACGCTGTCGCCGGTGCAGGTGGCGGCGCTCGAGGTGTTCGGCGGCTGGCGCGTCGACGCCCGCCCCGGCAGCGACCACGGCAGCTGCCCGGTGCTGCTGCGCGTGGTCTCGGCTCACCGGCCGGCGCCGGCGGAGCCGGGTTGGACGCCCGTGGCACGGGCCCAGGGCCCGCGCGACAGGGAAGAGGCGGTGCAGGTCTACCGCCGTCAGACCGCGACCGCCGCCCCCTGACGCACGCGCGCCGCCGGCAGCACGAGCGCGAAGCGCGACCCTTTGCCGGGTTCGCTCTCGATCTCGATCTCGCCGCCGTGGCGCTGCGCCACGTGCTTCACGATGGCCAGGCCGAGACCGGTGCCGCCGGTCTCGCGCGAGCGGCTGCCGTCCACGCGGTAGAAGCGCTCGGTCAGGCGCGGCAGGTGGTCGCGTGCGATGCCGATGCCGCTGTCGATCACCTCGACCGCGGCGCCACCGTCGCGCCGCGGCGACCAGCGCAGCAGCACGCGGCCGCCTTCGGGCGTGTAGCGCACGGCGTTGGTCATCAGGTTGCCCACCGCGCTGAGCAGTTCGCTTTCGCTGCCCGCCACTTCGGCACCGGCGCCGCCTTCCAGGCTGATCTGGTGGCGGCCGCCCGACAGCGCCACCGCGTCGGCCAGCGCGCGCCGCAGCAGCGGTGCCAGGGGCAGCCAGCGGTCGGCTGCCGGGCGCGGGCTGCCTTCCAGCTGGGCCAGGGTCAGCAGGTCGGCCACCAGGGTCTGCATGCGGTCGGTCTGCTGGGCCATCAGTTCCAGCACGCGGCGGCGCTCCACCTCGGTGAGCGGCACGCCGGCCATGGTCTCCACGAAGCCGGCCAGCACGGTGAGCGGGGTGCGGATCTCGTGGGAGACGTTGGCGACGAAATCGCGCCGCATCGCGTCGGCGCGTTCGCGTTCGGTCACGTCCTGCGAGAGCACCAGCTTCAGGCCTTCGCCGTAGGCGCGCACCAGGACCGAGAAGGTGCGCCGCCCGAGCGTGTCGGTGAAGCCGATCGGGCTGTCGAAGTCGTCGCCCTGCAGGTAGGCCACGAAGGCCGGCGCACGCACGAGGTTGGTCACGCGCTGACGAAGGTCGCGCACCGGGTCCAGGCCGAAATGGTCGGCGGCGACCGCGTTGCACCACTCGATCTGGTCCTGCTCGTCGAGCAGCAGCACGCCGTTCGGCGAGGCGTCGATGGCGCTGATGAACTGGCGCAGCCGCACCCGTTCGGCCACGGTGGCCTGGTCGCGCAGGCGCAGCGCCCGTTCGACGCGGTAGCCGAGTTCGCCCCAGAAGCCGCTGTCGCGCGGCGCGGCGTTCTCCTGGGCGCCGCGCAGCCAGCGCATGAGCGCATTGCCGCGCCACGACTCGAACAGCGCCAGCGCCAGCGCCGCGAGCGCGCCGCCGGCCAGGCCGCCCAAGATGGCCGAACCCGCCGCGGCGCCGGCCACGCCGCCCGCCAGCATGCCGGCCACCACGGCCAGCACCGCCAGCAGGGGCCGCAGCACGAACCAGTTCATCGCGGCAGCCTCAGGCGGCGACGCTGCCCAGTGTCTGCGTGAGGCGGTATCCGGCGCCGCGCACGGTCTCGATCAGCGCCGAGCACTGCACCGGCGCCAGCGACTCGCGCAGGCGTTTCACGTGTACGTCGACCGTGCGCTCCTCGATGAAGACATGGTCGCCCCACACGCGGTCCAGCAGCTGGGCGCGGCTGTGCACCCGCTCGGGGTGGGTCATCAGGAAGTGCAGCAGGCGGAACTCGGTCGGGCCCAGGCGCACTTCGCGCATCTCTTCGCCCACCTGTCGCGAGACGCGGCGCGTCGCCGGGTCCAGCCGAAGGCCGGCCACTTCGACCGCGCTGTCCAGCGCCTCGGGCGCCTTGCGGCGCAGCACGGCGCGCATGCGAGCCAGCAGTTCCTTCGTGGAAAAGGGCTTGGTCAGGTAGTCGTCGGCGCCGGCGTCCAGGCCGCTCACCTTGTCGGCTTCCTCGGAACGCGCGGTGAGCATGATGACGGGCAGCTCGCGCGTGCGCGCCTCGGCGCGCCAGCGGCGCGCCAGCTGCAGTCCGCTGGTGCCGGGCAGCATCCAGTCCAGCAGCACCAGGTCGGGCAGCACGCCGTCCACGGCGGCCTGCGCCTGTTCGGCGTCGACCGCCAGCTCGACCTCGAAGCCCGCATGGCGCAGGTTGAGCGCGATCAGCTCGGCGATCGCCGACTCGTCCTCGACCACCAGCACGCGGCTCATGCAGCCCCCTTGGCGCCGCGTGCCGTTCCCCCGAGGGGGCTTGAGCTCCTCCGGAGCGGCCGTTCGGAGCTCATCGGATGGCGCTCTCCACGTCTTCCACCGAGGTGTGGCGCACGTCGGTGCCCTTGACCACGTAGATGATGGCCTCGGCCAGGTTCTTCGCATGGTCGCCGACCCGTTCGATCGCCTTGGCGACGAACACGAGGTCGATCGACGACGAGATGGTGCGCGGGTCTTCCATCATGTAGGTGATCAGCTTGCGCAGCAGGCCTTCGAATTCCTGGTCGATCTGGTCGTCCTGCTTCAGCACCTCCAGCGCCTTGGCGGTGTCCAGGCGGGCGAAGGCGTCCAGCGCCTTGCGCAGCTGGGCCAGCGCCAGGCTGGCCTCGAAATCGAGGTCCGACACCGGCAGCCGCGTCGAGAGCCCCGTGTCCACCAGCCGCTGCGCCATGCGCGCGATGCGCGCTGCCTCGTCGCCCACGCGTTCGAGGTTGGCGATGGTCTTGCTCACCGCGATGAGCAGCCGCAGGTCGCGCGCGGTGGGCTGGCGGCGCGCGATGATGGCCGAGAGATCGCGGTCGATCTCCACTTCCATGCGGTTCACGCGCTCTTCCTGCTGCAGCACCTGCGCCGCGGTCTCGGCGCTGAGGTGCGACAGCGCATGGACCGCCTGCGCGACCTGCGATTCGACGATGCCGCCCATTTCGAGCACGCGGCTGGAGATGGCGGCCAGTTCGCTGTCGAACTGGGTGGAGAGATGCTTGTCGCCCATCAGCCGAACCTCCCGGTGATGTAGTCCTCGGTGTCCTTCTTCTTGGGCTTCATGAAGAGTTCGGACGTGGCGCCGAACTCGACCAGGTCGCCCAGGTACATGTAGGCCGTGTAGTCGCTGCAACGCGCGGCCTGCTGCATGTTGTGGGTGACGATGATCACCGTGTAGTCGTGCTTCAGTTCGGTGATCAGTTCCTCGATCTTGCCGGTGGAAATGGGGTCCAGCGCCGAGCAGGGTTCGTCGAGCAGCAGCACTTCCGGCTTGATCGCGATGCCGCGCGCGATGCACAGGCGCTGCTGCTGGCCACCGGAGAGGCTGGCGCCGCTCTGGTCCAGCTTGTCCTTCACCTCGTTCCAGAGTGCGCTCTTCTTCAGGGCCCACTCGACGCGCTCGTCCATCTCCACCCGCGGCAGGGTCTCGAACAGGCGCACGCCGAAGGCGATGTTGTCGTAGATCGACATCGGGAACGGCGTCGGCTTCTGGAACACCATGCCCACCTTGGCGCGGATGAGGGACACGTCGGTCTTCGTGTCGAGGATGTTCTCGCCGTCGATGCGGATCTCGCCTTCGGCGCGCTGCTCGGGGTAGAGCTCGAACATGCGGTTGAAGGTGCGCAGCAGCGTGCTCTTGCCGCAGCCGCTGGGGCCGATGAACGCGGTCACCTTGCGTTCCGGGATGTCCAGCTGGATGCGCTTCAGGGCATGGAAGCTGCCATAGAAGAAATTGAGGTCCCGCACCGCGATCTTCACGGTCTCGGTGGTGGGTAGTTCGATACGGCGGTCCATTCGGGGGCCTTGGTCGTTCAGCTCTTGTTGCGGAACATCACGCGCGCCAGGATGTTGAGCGCCAGCACGCCCAGCGTGATGAGGAAGACGCCGGCCCAGGCCAGTTTCTGCCAGTTTTCATACGGGCTCATCGCGAACTTGAAGATCGTCACCGGCAGGCTGGCCATCGGCCCTCCGAGGCCCCAGTTCATGAACTGGTTCGACAGCGCGGTGAAGAGCAACGGCGCGGTCTCGCCGGCGATGCGCGCCAGGGCCAGCATCACGCCCGTGACGACGCCGGCGCGCGAAGCCTTCAGCGTCACCGCCGAGATCACCTTCCACTTCGGGGTGCCCAGCGCGTAGGCCGCTTCGCGCAGCGCGTTGGGCACCAGGCCCAGCATCGTGGCCGTGGTGCGCACCACCACCGGGATGACGATCAGCGCCAGCGCCAGCACGCCGGCCCAGCCGGAGAACGACTTCATGCGCGCCACCACCGCGGCGTACACGAACAGGCCGATCACGATGGACGGCGCCGAGAGCAGGATGTCGTTGATGAACTGGGTGACGCGCCCCAGCCATGCGCGCTGCCCGTATTCGGCGAGGTAAACCCCGGCCATCACGCCCACCGGGGTGCCGATCAGCGTGGCCAGCGAGACCATCAGCAGCGAACCGACGATGGCGTTCGCCAGCCCGCCGCCTTCGCTCTGCGGCGCCGGGGTCGACGCGGTGAACACCGACAGGGCCAGGCCACCGAAGCCCAGTCGCACCGTCTCGACCAGGATCCACACCAGCCAGAACAGGCCGAAGGCCATGGCCCCCAGCGACAGCGTCAGCGCGATGGCATTCACCGCCTTGCGCCGCCGGTGCAGCGCCAGACGGCGGGGGTCCAGCGTGGCCAGACTCACGTGCGCGCCCCTTCCCCGCGCTTCAGGCGCGCCAGCAGCAGGCGCGAGACGGTCAGCACGACGAAGGTGATGCCGAACAGCACCAGGGCCAGGTAGATCAGCGCCGACTGGTGCAACCCGTCGCCAGCTTCGGCGAACTCGTTGGCCAGCGCCGAGGTGATGCTGTTGGCCGCCTCGAACAACGAGAGCGACTCCAGCTGGTTGGTGTTGCCGATCACGAAGGTGACCGCCATGGTCTCGCCCAGGGCGCGGCCCAGGCCCAGCATGATGCCCCCCACGACACCGGTCTTCGTGTACGGCAGCACCACCTTGGAGACTACTTCCCAGGTCGTGGCTCCCAGGCCGTAGGCCGATTCCTTCAGCATGGGCGGCGTGACGTCGAAGACGTCGCGCATGGTGGCCGCGATGAAGGGGATGATCATGATGGCCAGGATCACCCCGGCCGAGAGGATGCCGATGCCCACCGGCGGCCCCGAGAACAACGTGCCCAGCAGCGGCGTGCCCGCGAAGGCGGCCTGCAGCGGCTGCTGCACCCAGGTGGCCAGCAGCGGTCCGAAGACGAGCAGGCCCCACATGCCGTAGACGATGGAAGGCACTGCAGCCAGCAGTTCGATCGCGATGCCCAGCGGCCGCTTCAGCCACGAAGGCGAAAGCTCGGTCAGGAAGAGCGCGATGCCGAAGCTCACCGGCACCGCGATCACCAGCGCGATGAACGAGGTGGCCAGCGTGCCGTAGATCATGACCAGGCCGCCGAATTTCAGCTGCACCGGGTCCCAGTCCTTGCTGATCAGGAAGCCGGCGCCGAACTCGCGCATCGCCGGCAGCGCGCCCAGCACCAGCGAGCCGATGATGCCGGCCAGCAGCACCAGCACCAGCAGGGCAGCGCCGTGCGCAAGCGTCGCGAACACGGCATCGGCCCACGGCATGTTGCGGCGCCTCGGCGGCGGCATGCCGCCCGGCTGCGCACGCTCCATCGCTTCGATCTCAGGGTAGGGAGACGCCGGGAGTGTAGCCGCCATGCTGCCGCCGCCTCAGGCCCTTGCGCCCTGCCCTGCGCTCACTTGCCGACCACGGCCTTGCCGCTGCCGTCCTTCAGGTGTTCGGCCCACTGCCTGCGCACCAGGTCCTTCACCGCGGCCGGCAGGGGCACGTAGTCCAGTTCGTCGGCGGCCTTGTCGCCGTTGGCGTACGACCAGTCGAAGAACTTCAGCGCCGCGGTGGCCGTGGCCGGCTTGTCCTGCACCTTGTGCATCAGGATGAAGGTGGCGCCGGTGATCGGCCAGCTGTCCTTGCCGGGCTGCTCGGTCAGCACCTGGTGGAAGCTCTTCGCCCACTCGGCGCCGGCGGCGGCGGCCTTGAAGCTGTCGTCGCCGGGGGCGACGAAGTTGCCGGCCCGGTTCTTCAGCAGCGTGAAGGTCATCTTGTTCTGCTTCGCGTACGCGTACTCGACGTAGCCGATCGAGTTGGGCAGCCGCTGCACGTAGGAGGAGACGCCCTCGTTGCCCTTCCCGCCGGCCCCGGTGGGCCAGTTGACGGCGGTGTTCTCGCCCACCTTGGCCTTCCACTCGGGGTTGGTCTTCGAGAGGTAGTTCGTGAACAGGAAGGTGGTGCCGGAGCCGTCGGCGCGGCGCACCACGGCGATGGCGGCATCGGGCAGTGCCACGCCCGGGTTCAGCGCCGCCACCGCGGCGTCGTTCCACTTCGTGATCTTGCCCAGATAGATGTCGCCCAGCACCTGGCCGGTGAGCTTGAGCTGGCCCGGGTTCACGCCCTTCAGGTTGACCACCGGGACCACGCCGCCGATGACGGTGGGGAACTGGATCAGGCCATCCTGCATCAGCTCGGCGTCGGCCAGCGGCATGTCGCTGGCGCCGAAGTCCACGGTCTTCGCCTTGATCTGCTTGATGCCGGCGCCCGAGCCCACCGACTGGTAGTTGACGCGTGCGCCGGTGGCCTTGTTGTAGGCGTCGGCCCACTTGGCATAGATGGGCGCCGGGAACGAGGCGCCGGCGCCAGTCACGTCTTGCGACCAGGCGCTGCCGGCGGTGGTGGCCGCGGCGGCCAGAAGCGCGAAGCGCAGGGAGTTGCTCAGCATGGTGTCGGCCTTTCAGGGGTTTCTGTCGTCTTCGGACAGGACTCTAGAAAGGTCGTGTGACAACCGCGTGACGGCCGCAAGACCGTCACGGAATCGTCATCCAGGGGGCTTCAGCCGCGTTCGGCGGCCGCGGCCAGGTGCTCGGCGCAGCGGCGGCCGACGGCACCGTCCCGCGCCTCCACCATCACGCGCAGCACCGGTTCCGTGCCGGAGGCGCGGATCAGCACCCGGCCGGCGTCGCCCAGTTCGCGCTGCACGGTCTGCTGGGCGTCTTCCAGCGCGCCATTGCGCTTCCAGTCGCTGCCTTCGCGCAGGCGCACGTTGATGAGCGTCTGCGGGAAAAGCTGCACGCCTTCCAGCAGCGCGGCCAGGGGCTTGCCGTGGCTGCGCACCGCGGCCAGGATCTGCAGCGCGCTGACGATGCCGTCGCCCGTGGTGTGGCGGTCCATCGCCAGCAGGTGGCCCGAGCTTTCGCCGCCCAGCTGCCAGCGGCGCGCCGAGAGTTCCTCGAGGATGTAGCGGTCGCCCACCTTGGCCCGCACCAGCGGCACGCCCTGGCGCTTGAGCGCCAGCTCGATCGCCATGTTGGTCATCAGCGTGCCCACCACGCCCGGGACGGCCTGGCGCTGCAGCAGGCGGTCGGCCACCATCACGTAGAGCAGTTCGTCGCCGTTGTACAGGCGGCCCGCGGCGTCCACCATCTGCAGGCGGTCGCCGTCGCCGTCGAGCGCGACGCCGTAGTCGGCCCGGTGCTCGGCCACCGCGTGCACCAGCGCCTGCGGCGCGGTGGCGCCGACGCCATCGTTGATGTTCAGGCCGTCGGGCTGGCAACCGATCTTCACGACCGAGGCACCCAGTTCGTGGAACACGTCCGGCGCCACGTGGTAGCCGGCGCCGTGGGCGCCGTCGATCACCAGCTTCATGCCGCGCAGCGAAAGCGTGTGCGGCACCGTGCTCTTGCAGAACTCGATGTAGCGGCCGCTGGCGTCTTCCACCCGGCGCGCCTTGCCCAGGGTGGCCGAATCGGCCCACGCCGGCGCCTGCTCGAGCGCGGCCTCGACGTCCAGCTCCCATTCGTCGGGCAACTTCTCGCCGCGCGCGGAGAAGAACTTGACGCCGTTGTCGCCGAAGGGGTTGTGCGACGCGCTAATGACCACGCCCAGGTCCAGCCGCAGCGCGCGCGTCAGGTAGGCCACGCCCGGCGTGGGCAGCGGGCCGGCGAGCAGCACGTCGACGCCGGCGGAGACGAAGCCCGCCTCCAGCGACGATTCGATCATGTAGCCCGAGATGCGGGTGTCCTTGCCGATCAGCACCGTCGGCCTCTGCAGCGTCCGCCGCAGCACGCGGCCCACGGCATGGCCCAGGCGCAGCATGAAGTCGGGCGTGATCGGGGACTGGCCCACGCTGCCCCGGATGCCGTCGGTGCCGAAATAGGTTCTGGTCATGGAGCGGGATTGTCCCGCCGGGGACGGCAGGCCCGGACCGGTCTCATCCCCCCAAGGTGAGCAATTGTTCTAGGAGGCGGCGCCCGCGTCTTCGATCGCCTGCCACACCTTCAGTGCGTCCACCGTGGCGGCCACGTCGTGCACCCGGATGATGGCCGCGCCATGCGCCACCGCCGAGAGCGCCGCCGCCACGCTGGCGACCAGGCGTTCGCCCACCGGCCGGCCGGTGACCACGCCCAGCGTCGACTTGCGCGACCAGCCCAGCAGCAGCGGCCGGCCCAGCGCCAGCAGCTCGCGCTGACGCGCCGCCAGTTGCAGGTTGTGCTGCGGCGTCTTGCCGAAGCCGATGCCGGGGTCCAGCGTGACGCGATCGGCGGCAACACCGGCCGCCGCCAGCGCCGCCAGGCGGTCGGCCAGGAAGCGGCGCACCTCGACCACCACGTCTTCGTAGTGCGGTGCGGCCTGCATGGTGCCGGGCTCGCCCAGCATGTGCATCAGGCAGATGCCGGCGCTGCCGTGCGCCGCCACCGCGTCCACCGCGCCGGGCCGCTGCAGCGCCCGCACGTCGTTGACGATGTCCGCCCCGGCTTCCAGCGCCGCGGCCATCACCTCCGGCCGGCTGGTGTCCACCGACACCGGCACGCCCAGGGCGGCGGCATGGCGGATGACCGGAATCACGCGGCGCAGTTCCTCGGCCAGGTCGGGCGTGCCGGCGCCCGGGCGCGTGGATTCGCCGCCGATGTCCAGGATGTGCGCGCCTTGGGCCAGCAGCGCGTCGCAATGGCGCTTGGCGGCGTCCTGGTCGGCATGCCGGCCGCCGTCGGAGAAGGAGTCGGGCGTCACGTTGACGATGCCCATCACCTTCGGCCGGTCCAGGGCGATGCGAAAGCGCGCGGTCTGCCAGAACGGTGTCGTCATCGGAAGCGGAACGGGGCCGCTGGGGCCCCGTTGAAGCGAGTGAAGGGAAGCGAAGCTTCGTTCAGGCCGCGGCCGGCGCGCCGTCGGCGCTGACCGGGGGCGTCGGGCCGCCGGGCTTGGAAGCCGGCGGCGTCCAGTCCTTGGGCGGGCGCGGCGGCTTGCCGGACATGATGTCGTCGATCTGGTCGCTGTCGATCGTTTCCCACTCCAGCAGGGCATGCGCCATGGCATGCATCTTGTCCTTGTGGTCCTCGATCAGCTTGCGCGCCACGCCGTACTGCTCGTCGATGATGCGGCGGATCACGGCGTCGACCTTGCGCATGGTCTCTTCGGACATGCTGGTGGTCTTGGTCACGCTGCGGCCGAGGAAGACCTCGCCTTCGTTCTCGGCATACACCATGGGGCCGAGCTCGTCGGTCATGCCGTAGCGGGTGACCATGTCGCGCGCGATCGCGGTGGCGCGTTCGAAGTCGTTGGAGGCCCCGGTGGTCATCTGGTTCATGAACACCTCTTCGGCGATGCGGCCGCCGAACAGCACGCTGATCGTGCTGAGCATGCGCTCCTTGTCCATGCTGTAGCGGTCGCCTTCGGGCAGCTGCATGGTCACGCCCAGCGCGCGGCCGCGCGGGATGACCGTCACCTTGTGCACCGGGTCGGTCTTGGGCATCAGGCGCGCCACCAGCGCATGGCCGGCCTCGTGGTAGGCGGTGTTGCGCCGCTCCTCCTCGGGCATGACCATGGACTTGCGCTCGGGGCCCATCATGATCTTGTCCTTGGCGCGCTCGAAGTCGATCATCTCGACCACGCGGGCGTTGCGGCGGGCGGCGAAGAGCGCCGCCTCGTTGACCAGGTTGGCCAAGTCGGCGCCCGAGAAGCCCGGGGTGCCGCGTGCCAGGATGTCGGCACGGATGTCCTGCCCCACCGGCACCTTGCGCATGTGCACGTTGAGGATCTGCTCGCGTCCGCGCACGTCGGGCAGGGTCACGTAGACCTGGCGGTCGAAGCGCCCCGGGCGCAGCAGCGCGGGGTCGAGGATGTCGGGCCGGTTGGTGGCCGCCATCACGATGACGCCCAGGTTGGTCTCGAAGCCGTCCATCTCGACGAGCATCTGGTTGAGCGTCTGCTCGCGTTCGTCGTTGCCGCCGCCCAGGCCGGCGCCGCGGTGGCGGCCGACGGCGTCAATCTCGTCGATGAAGATGATGCAGGGCGCGCTCTTCTTGGCCTGCTCGAACATGTCGCGCACGCGTGCCGCGCCGACGCCGACGAACATCTCCACGAAGTCGGAGCCGCTGATGCTGAAGAAGGGCACCTTGGCTTCGCCCGCGATGGCCTTGGCCAGCAGCGTCTTGCCGGTGCCCGGCGGGCCGACCAGCAGCACGCCGCGCGGGATGCGGCCGCCCAGCTTCTGGAACTTCTGCGGGTCCTTCAGGAAGTCGACCAGTTCCTTCACCTCTTCCTTGGCCTCGTCGCAGCCGGCGACATCCGCGAAAGTCGTGGTGTTGTTGGCCTCGTCGAGCATGCGCGCCTTGCTCTTGCCGAAGCTGAAGGCGCCGCCCTTGCCGCCGCCCTGCATCTGGCGCATGAAGTAGATCCACACGCCGATGAGCAGCAGCATCGGCCCCCAGCTGACGAGGATGCTCATCAGGATGGAAGGCTCTTCGCGCGGCTTGACGTCGAACTTGACGCCGTTGTTGATGAGGTCGCCGACGAGGCCGCGGTCCAGGTAGGTCGCGGTGGAGCGCAGGCGCTTGTCGTCGGTGGTGAGGGCGATGATCTCGGTGCCGCCGCCGGGGCTTTCCTGCAGCGTGACCGACTTGATGCGCTTGCTGCGCACCTCTTCCAGGAAGTCGGAATAGCCGATCTGGTTGCCCGAGGCCGTCCCGCGGTCGAACTGCTTGAACACGGTGAACAGCACCAGGGCGATCACCAGCCAGACAGCGACCTTGGAAAACCACTGATTGTTCACCGCGGCTCCTTCTTCCAGTTCATGCAGCGCGGCCGGACGTGAGTGTCCGGCGGTACCGACGGCAGTTGGGGTTCATTCTATGGCAGTCAAGCCCCCCCGATGCCTTGAAAACACAAGGTTTGCAAGGCCGGCGGACGTGCGGAAATGCGCCCTTCACGCGCCGGCAGCCCGCTTCGGACCGATTCCGACCAGAAAGGTTTCGGCGGACTTGTCGCGAGATGCTTTCGGTTTGACGGGCTTGACGACCCGGAAGCTGTCCTTGAACAGCTTGACCAGCTGGCTGTAGCCGCTGCCATGAAAGGTCTTGGCCACCAGCGCGCCTTCGGGCTTCAGGTGCGCGAGCGCGAATTCGACCGCCAGTTCGACCAGGTGCGCCACGCGCGCCGAGTCCGAAGAGGGAATGCCGGAGAGGTTCGGTGCCATGTCCGAGACCACCAGGTCCACCGGCCGGCCGGCCAGCGCCCGGGCCAGTTCCCGCGCCGCCGCCTCCTCGCGGAAGTCGCCCTGGATGAACCGGACGCCGTCGATGGCCTCCATCGGCAGGATGTCCAGCGCGATGAGGGTGCCGTTCAGCTCGCCGGTGGCTGCGCCTTCGGGTGCGAAGCGGCGCCGCAGGTACTGGCTCCAGGCGCCCGGGGCGGACCCCAGGTCCACCACCACCTGCCCCGGCCGCACCAGCTGAAGGCTCTCGTCGATCTCCTTCAACTTGTAGGCCGCGCGGGCGCGATAGCCTTCCTTCTGCGCCAGCTTGACGTAGGGGTCGTTGAGATGGTCGTGCAGCCAGGCCCGGTTGACGCGCTTGTTCTTCATGCGGCGTGCGGATAATACGGGCATGACCGCCCTCGCCCTGACCCCGGCCGAACGCAAGCAGCACCGCGCCGACGCCCACCACCTGAACCCCGTGGTGCAGATCGGATCCGACGGCGCCACCGAAGCCGTGGTGAAGGAACTCGACGGCGCGCTGCGCGCCCACGGCCTGGTGAAGGTGCGCGTGTTCTCCGACGACCGCGCCGAGCGCGAAGGCCTGCTGGCCACCCTGGCCGACCGGCTGGACGCCGCGCCGGTGCAGCACATCGGCAAGCTCCTGGTGCTGTGGCGGCCGCCCGCGCCCAGGGAACGCGCCGAGCGCGAGGACCGGCAACCCGGCCCGCGCGTGGTGAAGGTGGTGAAATTCTCCAAGAGCGGCAACCACCGTGCCACCGTGAAGAAGGTGCAGGTGATGGGCAACGAGCGCATCACCCCGGGCGGCCTGATCAAGCGCCGCAAGGTGCGGCGCGGCTCGGTCAAGAAGGCCGCCGCGGCCTGAGGCCGGCTCAGCCGCCGGCCGGCGGCGTCTCGGCGGTGATCAGTTCCGCGTAGTTCATGACCGACAGCGGCGGCGGCAGCTTCAGCTTCAGCGCCGCCGGCATGCGCACCTGGTACGAGAAGCGCTTCAGCGTCTCGATCGGCACCTGCGCGGCGGCCACCTTGTTGAGCAGGATCTGCTCGGCCTTGTGGGCCGTGAACTGGCCGATGCTGTAGTAGCGGCTCACCAGGCCGCACAGCGCGCCGGCCTGCATCAGCTGCTCGGTGGAGGCGAAGGTCGGCAGGCCCTGCTCCATCGCCGCCGGGATGATCACGCCTTCGGCCAGCGTGCCCAGGTAGCTGTCCGGCGGCAGGTAGAGCCACTGCGCGCCGGCGTCCTTCAGTTCGCGCACCAGTTCGGAGGCACCTTCGGCCATCGGCTTGCGCGCGCTGTCCAGCCGGAAGCTGCGCTCGATGGTGTTGAAGCCCCGCTCGCGGCCCAGCCGGCGCAGGTCTTCCAGCGTCACGACCGAGTTCTTCTCGGTCGAGGTGTACAGCACCCCCAGCGTGTTGAAGGGCCGGTAGGCGGCGATGGCGCGGATCTGGGCGTCGATCGGCGCCACGTGGGTGACGCCGGTGATGTTGCGCCCCGGCGCCTTCACGTCGGGCACGATCTTCGCCAGCACCGGCGCCGCGACGAGCGTGAACACGACCGGGATGTCGTTGATGAACTGCGCCGCGTTCGAGGTGTCGTACGGTCCCGTCACGCCCAGCGTGACCGAGGTGCCCCAGGTGTAGACCAGGTCCGGCCGCGTGGCACGGATCTCCTCCAGGAAGCCGGGCATGCGCGAGGCGTCGCGGTTGAGGTCGCGCCAGGTGATCTGCACCGGCACCTTGCGCGAGCTGAAGTACTCCTCGAAGCCCTTCTCCACGTCGGTCATGCCGCGGAAGGTGATGGCGTAGATGCGCAGGGGCCGGCTCGGCAGGCGCGGCCTGGCCGCCTTCTCCTCGCCGGCGGCAAAAGCGGCCGGGGCCAGCGCGCCCAGGGTGGCGGCGATCCACTCGCGGCGGTTCAGGTTCAGGTCCAGCATGGGTGACTTCCTTCGACTCGTTCTCAGGCCGCGGCGACGACGACGGTGCGGGCGCGCCGCGTGAACAGCACGAACAGCGTGCCGCACAGGGCGACCAGTCCGCCGATGGCGGCGAAGCTGGTGCGGTAGCCCACCAGCACCACCAGGCCGGCGGCCAGCATCGGGCCCATCGCGTTGCCCAGCCGTTCCAGCAGCCGGTAAACGCCGTAGACGCTGCCTTCGCCCACCTGGGCGATCTCGCTCGAGCAGTGCTCGCCGACGAGCGCGCTCTGCGCCGAGATCGACATCGCCTGCCCCAGCCCCACCAGCAGCACGGCCAGGAAGACCCAGCCCACGTGGGTGCCGGCCAGCAGCATCAGGCCGCCCACGCCGGACAGCAGCAGTCCGCCGCCGACCAGCCATTCCATGCGATCGCGTGAAGTGGCCCAGCCGGCGGCGATGGGGCCGAACACCACCATCACCACCGCATAGGTCATCAGCACGCGGCCGGCCATCGCCGGCGTGTCGCCGATCGAAAGCACATACAGCGGCACCAGGTAGAAGCAGACGCCGGTGAGCATGATCTTGGCCGGCATCGCGGCCAGGCCCGTCACCGTCATGAAGCGCCGGTTGCCCAGCAGGGCGCCGATCTCGGCCAGCGTGGGCACGCGCGCCGAGGCCTCGCCTTTGCCGGGGCCGTTGCTGCCCGGCAGGCCGCGGATGGCCAGGAGCGAACCCAGCGCCAGCAGCGCGGCCACGCCGAAGGTGGCGCGCTCGCCGATGTTGTCGGCCAGGATGCCGCCGATCGAAGGTCCGCAGACGGTGGCCACCATGATGGCGCCGACGAAGAGCGAGAAGTTCTTCGCCCGTCCGGCGGCGCTGGCATGTTCCAGCACATAGGCCTGGCCGGCGACGAAGACCATCGCGTAGCCCACGGCACACAGCGAACGCCACAGCATCAGGTCCAGCACCGAGACCGCCAGGGCCGAAGCGGCGAAACCCGCCGCCGCCACCGCGGCGCCGGTCAGCATGAGCCGCCGCTGCCCGATCCGCTCGGCCAGCACGCCGAAGTACGGCTGGGCGATGGCCACGATCAGCATGAACAGCGCGATCGGCAGGCCCACCACCACCTGCGGCGAGATCCCCGGGATGCTGACCGACAGTTCGCGCACGTAGCCGGGCAGGAACGAGCGCGTCAGCTCCTCGGCCAGGATGAAGATGAACAGCGGCGCCCGCACCTTGGGCAGCAGGTCGTCCTCGTCGGACTCGCCGGCGCCGTCGCGGCCGAATCGGAAGCGCTCGGACAGGGCCTGCAGGCCGTCCTGGGCCTCGGCCAGTCCGGGTGGTCTTTCGTGTGCCGGGCCGCGGCGCGCAGCGTCCACCTCGCGCTCCAGCGCGGCAAAGGCCTGGTTCACGCGGTCCAGCGTGGCGTTCATCAGCGGCAGCAGGCCGCCGAAGGCGCTGGCGCGGGCCCGCCTGGCCGGCGTCGCGAAGCGCCCCTGGGCGCCGCGCTCGAAGGCCGCGCCCAGCGCCTTGAGCGAGGTCTCGATGCGCGCGCCGGCGATGAAGTGCAGCAGTTCCAGCGTGAAGAACAGCGCCACCACCAGCACCACCAGCACGTCGAACAGCATCTCCAGCACCAGGCCGTCGACGAAGCGCACGTCGACGCCGATGTGCAGCCCGCCCAGCGCCTGCCCGTGCTCCACGATGGGCAACGAGACGATGTAGTGCTTGCCCACCAGGGGCGCGGCCGGCGCGCCGTCGGGCCGTTTCAGCGCTGCCAGTGCGTCCGGGCTGCTCAGGTACTTCTGGACCTGTTCGGGCGTCTGCGGGCGCTGGTAGAGCACGTTGCCGCCGGTGTCCGTGATCGAGAAGTACGACATCTGGTCGGGCGTCTCGGCATCGACGGTGGCGAACATCTCGTCCACGCCATAGAGGCCGCGGAAGTCGATGCCGTTCTCCACCGCGCGCAGCACCAGGTCGCGGATCGAGGCGCCCACCGTCGCCGCGTTGCGCGTCATCTGCGGCGTCAGCGCGCGCTCGAAGCTGCGGTGCGAGAGGAAGGCGTTCGCGGCCAGCGCGAGCGTGACCACGACCATGATGACGCCCGCCAGGCGCCAGTAGATGGCTCTCAGGTAGCCGGCGTTCACGGGCGCACCCCTCTCTGCAGGCGGCCCCGGAGGTCCACGATCTGGGCCTCCGCCTGGCGCACGGTGCTCAGGAAACGTTCCAGCGCGGCGCCGAACGGGCCGCGGCGTACGCTGGCGTTGGCCAGCTGCGCGTCGCCCGCGCGGATGGCGGCTTCGACGCTGCCGATGTCGTCGTCGAGCTTGCGCATCACCCAGCCCAGCAGCACGGTCGCCATCAGGGACGCGGCGGCGAACACCGCCATGGCATTCAGCGCCAGGTCGCCCGCCACCTGCAGCGCGGCGGCCTGCACGCGTTCGCCCGAGTAGCGCAGCGCCACCTGGCCGATCACCAGCCCGAAACTGTTCTGCACCGCATTGCCCACCGCGCGTTCGCTGCCGGCGTGGACCACCCAGTCGCCGCCGTTGCCCAGATGGATCGCCTTGGCCCAGCTCTCGCTGGCGTGGGTGCCGGTGCGCGGCCGGTCGGTGCTGTAGACCACCTGCCCTTCGGTGTCCAGGACGTCGATGCCGACGATCAGGTCGTCCAGCGAGCGCGCGCGCTCCAGCGTGGCCGGCAGGGTGCCGATCTCGGAAAACTGCAGACCCACCGCCAGCGAAGCCACGATGTTGGCCTCGATGGAATTGCCGATGTAGTGCAGCCGCTGTTCCATCAGCTGCTCGGCGGTCCGGCGGTACTTGAAGTAGTCGAGCAGGCCCGCCATGCCGACGGCGAAGCCGCACACGACGACGGCTACGACGGCCATCCGGGATCTGGTTGATTTCATCAGAAAACTCCTCGGCGTCAGCCTGCGGGCGGACGACCCCTCCGTTATCGGTCGGGTTCGCAGGGACTTTACGGACCGTCAAGCGGTCAGATCCCTCGAACAGGCGAACGGAAACCCCTCAATCGGTCAGCACACAGGCCGATACAGCGCTGGTGGCGGGATGGCAACAGGCGCATCCGGAGCCGGCGCACGGTTGCGCCGCGTCCGGGCCGGACCGTCAAGGGAAGCGAATCAAAGAATGCACAAGTCACTGCAGATCCGGGCCGCGACGGCCCGCCAGAACGGCGCGGGGGGCCGACCATGAAGAGCAGCCTGCGTGTCGTCGACCGCGATGCGGCCGCCGGGGACACGGTCCCGGCCGAACTGTTCGATCCCGCCTGGGAGCCGCCTCTTCAGGCACGCCGGCGGGTGCCGGACGACTGGAACCAGTACATGGCGATGGCCAGCCAGGTGGTGGGCCGCTTCCATGGCCAGTTCCGGCTGGAGCATTTCGACTACCTGCACCCGGTGCGGCTGCAGCCGCACACGCCACCCCGCCTGCGCAAGCCCTACACGGTGAACGTGGCCTACACCGAATGGGGGCCGGCCGACGCCCCGGTGGTGCTGTGCTGCGGCGGCGTCGCCAACGTGGCGATGCGCTTCAACTACCTGGCGGCCGACCTCTCGGACCGGTTCCGCGTCGTCTGCATGGACTGGCTGGGCCGTGGCCGCAGCGGCTGGCTCGCCGCTGAGGGCGACTACTCGCTGGCCACCTACGCCGAACAGCTCCGACAGATGATCCTGCACCTGGGCGGGCAGCCGGTCACGCTGCTGGGCTCTTCCATGGGCGGCAGCGCCGCCATCGAGCTGATCGCCCGCCACCCGCGGCTGGTGGGCCGGCTGATCCTGAACGACATCGGCCCCCACATCCCGGCCCGCCGGCGCAAGCGGCGCGCCGACACGCTGGCACGCCACTATGTCTTCCGCAAGCCGGCCGACCTGCTGCGCAAGCTGGGCGCTTCGCAGAAGAACGACGGCCCGGCCAGCGACGACATCCGCTTCAACCTGAGCTTCCACCAGACCCGCTGGTCCGAAGACGAGGGCGGCCGCGTCTACCGCCACGACGTGCGCGCGCTGCAGGCCTACCGGCGCGACGCCCAGACCAGCCTGCTGCAGTGGGCGCAATGGGAGAAGGTGCGCTGCCCGCTGCTGCTGATCCACGGCCTGCAGTCCGACGCGCTGCTGCCGCCCACCATCCGGCGCATGTCGCGCCGCAAGGCGATCACGGTGATGCACGTGCCGGACACCGGCCACACCCCGCTGCTGGCCGACCGCAACCAGATCTGGTTCGTGCGCGACTGGCTGCAGTCCGAGCATGTCGCCACGGGCTCCTGGAGCGTGCTGCATGCGGCACCACGCGAACCCTATCCGGGCACCCCGCTGCACTTCGCGCCGGCGAGCGTGCTGAGGGCCTGACCGCCGACTCCGACCGATGGACCGCAGTACCTTCCGATCCGGCACGCTGCGCTTCGTGCGCCACGGCGCGACCGGCCCCAACCTGGCCGGGCTGCGCTGCGGCGGCGACCTGGACGTGCCGCTGGCCGAAGCAGGCCGCGAGCAGGCCGCCGCGATCGCGCACGACGTGGCGCGGCTGGACCCGCCGGTGGGCCTGATCATCACCAGCAACCTGCGCCGCACCAGAGAGACGGCGGCCATCATCGCGCGCGAACTGCCCGGCGTGCCCATCGTCGTCGAACCCGACTTCGCCGAACGCCGCCTGGGCGGCTGGAACCTGCTGCCGCTGGAGCGCACGCAGCCCTGGTTCGACGCCCGCATGACGCCGCCCGGCGGCGAGTCCGACGACGAATTCCTGATCCGCGTGGCGCATGCGCTGCGCGGCCTGAAACCGCGCCTGCACGAACGGCCGCTCATCGTGGGCAGCCGCGGCGTGGGGCGCGTGCTGGGGGAACTGGTGGGCCTGCCGCGCCGCGTGATGGTGGGCAACGCCGAACTGGCCGAGTTCCAGCTGGCCGAACTTCAATGTCTGGAAACCGCATGGGGGACCCTGTGAACGCAACCGCTTCCACCTCGCAACGGGGTGCCTGGCTGGCCCTGGTGGCAGTCACCGCGGCGCTGCTGGGGCTGGACTTGTCCGGCCATGCGGTGCCCGTCTTCGCACGCGTCTTCCACGCCGCCGCCGTGGGGCTGGCGGTGCTGATGGCCATGCGGGACGGCCACCGCGCCATCGCCGCCCAGGCCGGCGTGGCGGCGCCGCAGGCAGCGGTGCCCGAGGTGCGCGTGTCGCTGATGGCGGCACTGATCGATGCCGACGGCCGCTGCCGCGAACCCAGCGCCGCCCTGCTGGACTGGCTGGGCCTGACCGAGCCGCCCGGGGAACCGGTGCCCGCCCGCGAGCTGTTCGGCGCCGCCGGCGCGCTGCGCATCGTCGAGGCGCTGGCCACAGTGGGCCCGCGCGCCCCGGGCCGTCTGCGCGTGGCGGTGCCGCGCGCCGGCCAGCCCGACCGCTGGCTGCAGATGGAACTGTTCGCGCGCCCGGGCGGCGGCTTCGAGCTGGCGGCGATGGACGTGACCGATCAGCAGCGCCGGATTGACACGCTGCACGACTCCGAGCGCCGGCTGCGCATCATCATGGACAACATGCCGATCACGGTGTCCTACATCGACGCCGAGACGCGCTACCGCTACCTGAACCGCACGCAGGAGAAGTGGCTCGGCAAGACGCTGTCCGAAGTGGACGGCCAGCGCGTGCGCGACGTCGTCGGTGACGCGCTGTGGGCCGACATCGCACCCAACCTGCTCACCGCGCTGGCGGGCGAGGAAGTGCAGCTCGAGCGCGAGCGCACCGACCGCGACGGCCACACGGTCTGGCATTCGGGCCGCCACGTGCCCGACGTGAACGACGAAGGCCAGGTGGTCGGTGTCTACACGGTGTTCTTCGACATCACCAAGCGCGCGCTGGCCGAACAGGCGCTGCGCGAGCACGAAGCCGAGCTGCGCGCCGCCAAGGACGCCGCCGAACGCGCCAGCAAGGCGAAGTCGGAGTTCCTGGCCAACATGAGCCACGAGATCCGCACGCCGATGAACGGCGTGCTGGGCCTGACCGAGCTGCTGCTGGAGACGCCGCTGGACACCCAGCAGCGCCCCTTCGTGGAGACGGTTCGCAGCTCGGGCGAGTCGCTGCTGTCCATCATCAACGACATCCTGGACTTCTCGAAGATCGAAGCCGGCAAGCTGGAGACCGAGTCGCTGGACTTCGACCTCTACCAGGCGGTGGAAGACGTGGTGCAGATGCTGGCCCCGCGCGCCCACAAGAAGGGTCTGGAACTGGCCTGCCGCATCGACGAACGCCTGCCCGGCGCGGTGCGCGGCGACCCCTACCGGCTGCGCCAGATCATCACCAACCTGGTGGGCAACGCGGTCAAGTTCACCGAGAAGGGCGAGGTCGTCGTCAACGTCAAGCGCTCCGACGAGCACGTGCTGAAGGTCTCGGTGCGCGACACCGGCATCGGCATCTCGGAGGCGGTGCGCAACAAGCTGTTCAGGCCCTTCGAGCAGGCCGACGGCTCGACCACGCGCCGCTACGGCGGCACCGGCCTGGGCCTGGCCATCTGCCGCAGCCTGGTGGAACTGATGGGCGGCACCATCGGCGTGGACAGCACGCCGGGCCATGGCTCGACCTTCTGGTTCACGCTGCCGCTGCAGGCCGCCACCAGCATGCCGCCGGTGCCCAGCCCGGCCGCGCTGGCGGGCCGCCATGCGCTGATCGTCGACGACAACGCCACCAACCGCGAGATCATCGAGCACCACGCGCAGGCCGGCGGCATGCGCACCGCCAGCGCCGTCGACGGCGTCGACGCGCTGCAGAAGCTGCGCGCCGCCCACGACGCCGGGGACCCGTTCGACATCGCCGTGCTCGACATGAAGATGCCGCGCATGAACGGCATCGAGCTCGGTGCCGCGATGCGCGAAGACCCCGCGCTGGCCGGCGTGCGGCTGGTCATGGTGACTTCGCTGCACTCGCCCGACGAGCTGACGCGCGCGCGCCAGATGGGCTTCGCCGCCTACCTGAGCAAGCCGGTCAAGCGGCAGGAGCTGTTCCGCGCGCTGTCGCAGGCCGTGGGCGGCGTCGACGACGTGCACGAGTCCATGCGCGACGGCAAGTCCGAGATCACCTTCCAGGCCCACGTGCTGCTGGCCGAGGACAACGGCGTCAACCAGGTGGTCGCGCGCAACATGCTCAAGGCCATGGGCTGCAGCTTCGAGCTGGTGGCCGACGGCGCGCTGGCCCTGGAAGCCATGAAGCGCAGCCGATTCGACATCGTGCTGATGGACTGCCAGATGCCGGTGATGGACGGCTACGCCGCCAGCCGGGCCATCCGCGAGCTGGAGGCCGCCGATCCTTCGCTGCCGCGCGTGCCCATCGTGGCGCTGACCGCGAACGCGCTGGTGGGCGACGCCGAGGCCTGCATCGCCGCCGGCATGGACGACCACCTGGCCAAGCCCTACACCCGCAAGCAGCTTTCGCGCGTGCTGGCGCGCTGGCTGCCGGCCGACAAGGTGCGCAACGCGCCCGGCACCGAGGCCGCGGCCCCCGCCGCGCCTGGCGAAGCGCCGCCGCCGCGCGAGGACAACGGCGGCGAAGCGCTGCTCGACGCCGCCGCGCTGGCCGGCATCCGCAGCCTCGACGAGGACGGCGCCGTGCTGCAGGAAGTGATCCAGATGTACTTCGACGAGGCCCCCGTGCACCTGCGCGGCCTGCACGCAGCGCTGGAGTCGGCCTCGCCGGCCGAGCTGGGCCGCATCGCCCATGCCTTCAAGTCGGCCAGCTTCAACGTCGGGGCCAAGCGGCTGGGCGAGACCTGCAAGCGGCTGGAGAAGCTGGGCAAGGCCGAACAGATGGAAGGCGCCGCCGAGCTGGTGGCCACGATCGACGGCCTGTACCGCCAGGTGGTTCCGAAGCTGCGCGAGGAAATGGGGGAGACGGCATGAGCGCGCAACCGAGCATCCTGGTCGTCGACGACGACGCCGGCGGCCGGCGCCTCACGCGGGCCACCCTGGCGCGCGCCGGCTTCGCGGTGGTGGAGGCCGGCAACGGCCGCCTCGCGCTGGACCAGCTGGAAAAGGAGCTGCCCGACCTGGTGCTGATGGACGTCAGCATGCCGGAGATGGACGGCTTCACCGCCTGCACCGAACTGCGCCGGC
Organism: Rubrivivax sp.; assembly: GCA_044224175.1. Classification (GTDB taxonomy): domain Bacteria; phylum Pseudomonadota; class Gammaproteobacteria; order Burkholderiales; family Burkholderiaceae_C; genus Rubrivivax. Next base: position 53,421 of record JBGAKY010000023.1, read on the forward strand.
TGCCCGGCGGCACGCGCGTGCCGGTGATCATGATGACCGGCCTGGACGACGTGCAGTCGATCGAGCGCGCCTTCGAGGTCGGCGCCACCGACTTCATCACCAAGCCCATCAACTGGGCCATCCTGCCGCACCGGGTGCGATACATCCTGCGCGCCTCGGCCGCCATCAACGAGCTCAACCAGAGCCAGCGCCGGCTGTCCAACGCCCAGCGCATCGGCGAGATGGGCGACTGGGAATGGGACGTGCGGGCCGACCGCATCGTGCCTTCCTCCCAGGCCTGGCGCATCTTCGGCCACGACGGCGACGTCTCGCCGCTGGCGCTGGACCACTTCTTCAACGCCGTGCACCCGGAAGATGCCGACGGCCTGCGCCAGGCCTGCCGCCACGCGCTGGCGGCCGGCATCGGCTTCGCCATCGACCACCGCATCGTGCGGCCGGAAGGCGACCTGCGACACGTGCACCAGCAGGTGGAGGTGATCGAGCACCAGCCCGACGGCCGCGCCGCGCGCCTGGCCGGCGCCGTGCACGACATCACCCGCCACAAGCAGGCCGAGGAGCAGATCCGACGCCTGGCCTACTACGACCCGCTGACCGGGCTGCCGAACCGGCTGCTGTTCACCGAGCAGCTGCAGAAGGCGCTGGCGCAGGCCGAACGGCACGGCCGCGGCATTGCCATCATGTTCGTCGACCTGGACAACTTCAAGCGCGTCAACGACACGCTGGGTCACAAGGTGGGCGACGAGCTGCTGCGGGTGGCCAGCTCTCGCCTCGCCGGCACGCTGCGCTCGCACGACAGCGTGACGCGCAACGCGGCCGAAGGCTCGCACACCATCGCCCGCCTGGGCGGCGACGAGTTCATCGTGTTGCTGACCGACATCCAGCGCCCGGCCGACGCCACCGCGGTGGCGCGCCGGCTGGTGGCGACGCTGGCCGAGCCGGTCACCGTGCAGGGCACCGAGATCTTCGTCGGCGACAGCGTCGGCGTGGCCGTGTACCCGGAGGACGGCACCGACATCGACACCCTGATGAAGAATGCCGACACCGCGATGTACCGCGCCAAGGAGGCCGGCCGCGGCGCGTTCCGCTTCTACGACAGCAGCATGAACGCGCGCGCGCTCGACCGGCTGGTGATGGAGACGCAGCTGCGCCGCGCGCTGCAGCGCGAGGAGTTCGTGCTGCACTACCAGCCGCGGGTGGACGTGGACAGCGGCCGCATCGTCGGCGCCGAGGCGCTGATCCGCTGGCAGCACCCCGAGCAGGGGCTGATGGCGCCGGCCGAATTCATCCCGCTGGTGGAGGAAGTCGGCCTGGTGATCCCGATCGGCGAATGGGCCATCCACAACGCCTGCCGCCAGATCGCGGCCTGGCGCGCCGCCGGTCTGGGCCTGCTGCCGGTGGCGGTGAACCTGGCGTCCACGCACCTGCGCGAACGCTCGCTGCCCGGCGTCGTCGCGCGCGCCATCGCCGAACACGGCGTGCCGCCCAACTGCCTGGAGATCGAGGTCACCGAATCGCTGCTGCTGGCCGATTCGGCGCTCTCGATCGAGATCGCGCGCGCGCTCGACGCCATGGGCGTGCGGCTCACGATCGACGACTTCGGCACCGGCTATTCGTCGCTCAGCTACCTGAAGCAGCTGCCGCTGGTGGCGCTGAAGATCGACCGCAGCTTCGTGCGCGACCTGGGCCAGGACCCGGACGACGAGGCCATCGTGAGCGCCATCATCGCGCTCGCCCACAGCCTGAAGCTCAAGGTGGTGGCCGAAGGGGTGGAGACCGAGTCGCAGCTGGCCATGCTGCGTGCCCGCCGCTGCGACGAATACCAGGGCTTCCTGACCAGCCGCGCGGTGCCGGCGGCCGACTTCGTGAAGCTGCTGGCCGAATGCATCGCGCGCCGCGAGCTGTCGGCGCTGGCCGGCGCCTGAGGCGCCGCGGCCACCTCAGCCGCGCGCGGCGCGCCAGGCCAGCGCCAGCACCAGCCCCAGCTTGAGCGCGTAGAACGCGGCGCTCACGGCGTGCAGCTGGGCGAAGCTCCAGCCGCCCTGCCCGGCGCGCGCCGCTTCCATCAGCGGCAGCAGCGCGAAGTAGCCGGCCACGGTGCAGGCCAGCGCGCCCAGCACGAGGCCGAAGTCCCAGCCGAACTGCGGTGCGCCTTCACGGCTGGCCGCCACGCGGTGCAGCACCAGCAGCAGCACCCCCACGCCGAGGCTCGTGTAGGCCTCCTGCGCCAGCATGCGGCCAGCCACCCGGCCGGCGACGTCGCGCGCCAGCAGCGCGAACGGCGCCGGCGTCGCAAGGCCGGCCACGCACAGCAGCCCGCCGGCCCACAGCCCCGGCAGCAGGCGCCGCAGGCGAGACGGGAAGCCCATCAGACGTAGCGAACTTCCACGATCTCCCAGCTGCGCGTGCCGCCGGGGGCCTGCACCTCGGCCACGTCGCCGGTCTCCTTGCCGATCAGCGCGCGCGATCGGGCTGCTGATGGGTCGTGCGGGCCGGGACTGGCCTCGGGGTGGCCCTGGAAGCAGAAGGCCGGTTTGTCGGTACGGGCCAGGCCCTGCAGCGTGCCGTCGAACAGGCTCACGTGCGTGGGGCGCAGGGTCGACGGCAGCGACTTCGCGTCGACCGCGAAGCCGTGGTTCTGGCTCGTGATGCTGACGCGGCCCGAGTCCAGGTCCTTCACCGGGTGGTTCGCGCCGTGGTGGCCGAACTTCATCTTGAAGGTCTTCGCGCCCGAGGCCAGCGCCAGGATCTGGTGGCCCAGGCAGATGCCGAAGGTCGGCAGTCCGCGCTCGATCAGTTCGCGCGCGGCGCGGATCGCGTAGTCGCAAGGCTCCGGGTCGCCGGGGCCGTTGCTGAGGAACAGGCCGTCGGGCCTCAAGGCCAGCACGTCGGCGGCCGGCGTCTTCGCCGGCACCACGGTGACCCGACAGCCGCGCACGGCCAGCAGGCGCAGGATGTTGTGCTTGGCGCCGAAGTCGTAGGCCACCACGTGGCACCTGGGCGCCTGCATCTGGCCGTAGCCGCTGCCCAGCGTCCAGGTGGTGCCGGTCCACTCGTAGGGCTTGTCGACGCTGACCACCTGGGCCAGGTCGAGCCCGGCCATCGAGGGCGCGGCCCTTGCCTGCGCCACCGCCTCGGCCAAGTGCTCGGGCGTCACCGCGGCGCCCGCGGGAAAGCTCATGATGCAGCCGTTCTGCGCGCCGGTGGTGCGCAACACGCGCGTGAGTCGGCGCGTGTCGATGTCGGCGATGGCCACCGTGCCTTCGCGCTTCAGGTAGTCGGACAGCGGCAGCGTGGCGCGGAAGTTGGACACGCGCAGCGGCAGGTCCTTGATCACCAGGCCGGCGGCATGAACCTTCGTGGCTTCGACGTCCTCCTCGTTGACGCCCACGTTGCCGATGTGCGGATACGTCAGCGTGACGATCTGCCGGCAGTAGCTGGGGTCGGTGAGGATCTCCTGGTAGCCGGTGAGCGCGGTGTTGAACACCACTTCGCCCACGGTGCGGCCGGGTGCGCCGATGGAAGTGCCGAGAAAGCTCGTGCCGTCTGCGAGGGCGAGGATGGCGGGGGGCAGGACGGGCAGCAAGGCAAAGACTCCGGATTTCGCGCGCTCAGCGCCGCCCGTTCAGGTGAACGTGCGGGGTCCTGAGGGGAAACCTGCTACGGAGTTTCGCTAAGGCGCTGCGGGGACAAGCGGGCAAACCGACGAAGTATAGCCGCCCCTTAGACTGCGGCCTTGTGATGCCCCCTGCCCTGCCACTGGCCGCCGGCGCGCTGGCCGCCGCCAGCTTCATCGGCATGGACGCCGCGGTGAAGACGCTTGCACCGCGCTTCGATGCGGGGCTGCTGGCCTTCTTCCGCTTCGGCAGCGGCAGCGTCTATGCGCTCGCGCTCTGGGCCTGGTACCGCTCGCCGATGCCCGCGCGCTCCGAATGGCGCTGGCATGCACTTCGGGTGGCGCTGCTGCTGGTCTCGCTGGTGGGCTACTTCCATTCGCTGACGCTGCTGCCGCTGGCGCAGGCGGTGGCGATGAGCTACCTCTCGCCGCTCTTCACCTCGCTGCTGGCGGTGGTGGCGCTGGGCGAGCGGCCTTCGCGCTGGATCTGGTTGTCGCTCTTGCTGTGCCTGGCGGGCGTGGCGCTGGCCCTCTGGCCCGAGCTGCGGGCCAGCGGCGCCAACCCGCGGCTGGAAGGGCTGGCCGCGGCGGCCGTCGCGGCGCTGTCCTTCTCAGGCTGCATGGTGCTGGCGCGGCGCCAGGCCCAGCGCGATTCGCTGTGGACCATCATGCTGATACAGAACCTCGCGCCGGCCCTGCTGCTCGCGCTGCCCGCGGCCTGGGGCTGGAAGGCCCCCGGGCTGGCCGACCTGCCGGTGCTGGCGCTCATCGGCGCGCTGGCCACGGTGGGTCTGCTGGCCGCCACCTGGGCTTTCACGCACCTGGAGGCCAGCCGCGTGGCGCCGCTGGAATACACCAGCTTCCTGTGGGCGGCGGCATTGGGCTTCTGGCTCTTCGGCGAGGTGCCCAGCCTGGCGACGGCGGGCTGCGCCGCGCTGATCGTCGGCGGCTGCCTGCTGCTCTTGCGACGCTAGAGCCCGAGCGCGGCGATGCCGGCACGCGCGATCTGCGCGTCTTCGCTCGACTTCACGCCGCTCACGCCCACCGCGCCGATGCAATGGCCTTCGGCCATGATGGGCACGCCGCCTTCGAGCATGCCTTCCAGCGGCGCGCTCAGGAACGAGGTTCGCCCATCGTTGATCATGGTTTCGTAGGCCTTGCTTTCGCGCCGGCCCAGCGCCGCGGTGCGCGCCTTGGCCGGCCCGATCTGGGCCGAGATCGGCGCCGCGCCGTCCAGGCGCTGAAGCCAGAGCAGGTGGCCGCCGTCGTCGGCGATGGCGATCGTCACCGCCCAGCCGTGGGCCTTGGCTTCGGCCTCGGCGGCCGCGGCGATGCGGCGGACGTCTTCCAGGGTGAGCATCTGTCGGGTTTTCATGGGGTGGAACGATAACGGATCAGCGCCGGGGAACCTAGAATCACGCTCGCACTCAAAGCGCAGGTGACGCGCTCACACACTGACGGAGGTTCAATGGATCAGATCATGCAACCCTATGCCGGTGCGGCGGTCGCCGCCGATGCGCGGCAACGCGTGCTGCGCAACACCTACTGGCTGCTGGCGCTTTCGCTGGTGCCCACGGTGCTGGGCGCGTGGGTCGGCGTGACGACCGGCATCCTGGGCAAGATGGGCCCCGGCATCGCCGCGGTGGTCTTCCTGGCCGGCGCCTTCGGCTTCATGTTCGCGATCGAGAAGACCAAGGAGTCGGGCAGCGGCGTCGCCGTGCTGCTGGGCTTCACCTTCTTCATGGGCCTGATGCTGTCGCGCCTGGTGGCGGCGGTGCTGGGCTTCAAGAACGGCCCTTCGCTGGTGATGACGGCCTTCGGCGGCACTGCGATCATCTTCTTCGGCATGGCCAGCCTGGCCAGCGTGATCAAGCGCGACCTTTCGAACATGGGCAAGTTCCTGTTCGTCGGTGCCCTGCTGTTGCTGGTGGCGGGCCTGGTGAACATCTTCCTGCAGTCGAGCGCGCTCTTCCTCACGCTGGCGGTTGCGGCCATCGGCATCTTCTCGGCCTTCATGGTCTACGACCTGAAGCGCGTGATCGACGGCGGCGAGACCAACTACATCAGCGCCACGCTGGCGATCTACCTGGACATCTACAACGTCTTCCAGAGCCTGCTGGCGCTGCTGGGCATCTTCGGCGGCGAACGCGAATAGGACGTCCGCCACTCGAATGACGACGGGGCCTTCGGGCCCCGTTTTTCATGGGCGTTCGAAGACTGCCATGGACTCCACGTGCGCCGTGTGGGGAAACATGTTCACCACCCCCGCCGCCGCACAGCGGTAACCAGCCTGGTGGACGATGAGCCCGGCGTCGCGCGCCAGCGTGGCCGGGTTGCAGCTCACGTAGACGATGCGTTCCGGCGGCGTCCAGCCGTCGGCGGCGCTCAGGTCGGCCAGCGCCTTGGCCAGGGCGAAAGCCCCTTCGCGCGGCGGGTCCACCAGCCAGCGGCCGGCAGGTCCCAGGGCGCGCAGGTTCTCGGGCGTGAGCGTGAAGAGGTCGCGCGCTGCGAAGCGCGCCTTCGCGGCCAGGCCGTTGGCGGCCGCGTTCTCGCGCGCGCGCTGCACCAGCGTCTCGCTGCCTTCCAGGCCTACCACTTCGCGCGCGCGCTGCGCCAGCGGCAGCGTGAAGTTGCCCAGGCCGCAGAACCAGTCGAGCACACGTTCTTCGGGCTGCGGTTCCAGCAGGCGCACCGCTCGGTCGACGAGCACGCGGTTGATCTGCGCATTGACCTGCGTGAAGTCGGTCGGCTTGAACGGCATCCGGATGCCGAACTCGGGCAACGCATAGTCCAGCGCCGCCCCGCCTTCGTCCAGCAGGCGCACGGTGTCAGGTCCCTTGGGCTGCAGCCACCACTGCACGCCGTGCGCGGCCGCGAAGGCGCGCAAGCGCCCCAGGTCGGCAGCGGACAGCGGCTCCAGGTGGCGCAGCACCAGCGCGGTGACCTTGTCACCCACCGCCAGTTCGATCTGCGGCAGGCGGTCGCGCTGGTCCATCGCGCCGATCAGGTCCCGCATCGCCGGCAGCATCGCGCTCACGGCCGCCGGCAGCACCGGGCACACCGTCATGTCGGCCACGTAGCGCGACTTGCGTTCGTGAAAACCCACCAGCACCGTGCCCTTCTTGGCCACGTAGCGCACCGAAAGCCTGGCACGCCAGCGGTAGCCCCAGGCCGGCCCCTCGATCGGCCGCAGCAGCGTTTCGGCCTGCACCTTCGCCAGGTGCTGCAGGTTATCTTCCAGCACGCGCTGCTTCACCGCCACCTGGGCGGCCGGGTGCAGGTGCTGCATCTTGCAGCCGCCGCAGGCGCCGGCGTGCAGGCCGAAGTGCGGGCAGGCGGGCCGCACGCGCTGCGCGCTCTCGCGCGCGACGGCCGTGACCTGGCCCTGCTCCCACTGGTTCTTCTTGCGCGAGATCTGCGCCTGCACGCGCTCGCCGGGCAAGGCGCCTTCGATGAAGACCACCTTGCCGTCGGCCCGGTGCGCGACGCCCTGCGCTTCGAGGTCGAGCGACTCGACCTCCAGCCATTCGTGTCCTGGACTCATCGGCCGGGATTATCCCGGCCGGCGCGACCTCAGGGCTTCACGTACTCGGAGATCACCTTCCACTTGCCGTCGGTGATCTGCGACAGGCGCGAAGCGTTGCTGCCCAGGCGCTTCTGCGGCCCGAAGGTCATCTCGGCCGAGCCGAAGATGTCCGGCGGGATGGTCATCGTGTCCATGGCCTTGATGAAGGTCTCGGTGTTGAGGTTCGCCCCCGCCTTGCTGGCCGCGCGCGCGAAGGCGTCGATGATCAGGTAGCCGTAGGCCGAGAACACGGTCGGGTCCTCGTTGAACTTGGTCTTGTACTTGTTGGCCCAGAAGCGGATGGGCTGCGAGGCCTCGTCCAGGTAGGGGTGCTGGGTGCCCATGGTGGCGTACAGGCCGTTCATCGCCGGCCCGCCCAGCTTGTGGATGAGGTCGGTGTAGCAGGCGCTGGAGCCGATGAAGATGGGGTTGAAGCCGGTCTTCTTGGCTTCGGCGATGGTGCCGATGGTCTCGCGGATGATGGTGCCCAGCACCACCACTTCGCAGTTGGCGGCCTTCATCTTGGCCACCTGCGAAGAGAAGTCGGTGGCACCGCGCTTGTAGGTGGTCTTCTCGGTGAAGTCCATGCCGGCGGCCTTCAGGCCGGCCTCGGCGCCACGGAACACCTCCAGCCCGAACTCGTCGTCCTGGTAGATGGTGCAGATCTTGGTGGCGCCCTTCTCCTTGGCCATCTTGGGCACCGCGATGCGCATCTGCTCGTAGTAGGGCACCGCGTACGAGTACTTCAGCTTGTGGAAGGGCTCGTACATCTCGCGCGCGGCGGTGATCGGGAAGAAGTTGATCACGTTCTTCTCGAACTGCACCGGCATCGCGGCGTTGTTCTGCGCGGTGCCGATGTGGCCCACCATCATGAAGATCTTGTCCTGGTTGACCAGCTTCTGCGCCGCCAGCACCGCCTTCTTGGGGTCGTAGCCCGAGTCCTCGAACAGGATCTTGATCTTGCGGCCGGCGATGCCGCCCTGCTCGTTGATCTCGTCGACGCGCAGCATCATGCCCAGGCGCGCCTGCTTGCCGTAGCCGGCCAGCGGGCCCGAGAGGTCCTGGATCGAGCCGAGCACGATCTCGTTCTTGCTGACGCCCTGCATGTCGGCGGCGCCGGCCGCGGCGGCCGCGAAGGCCAGCGACGCGGCAGCGAGGATGCGGGTGATCTTCATCGTCGGTCTCCTTGGGTCGTGAGAGGAAGGCTTCAGGCCTGGTACATGGCCTCGATCTGCGGTGCGTACTTCTGCTGCACCAGCTTGCGCTTGAGCTTCATCGTCGGCGTCAGCTCCTCGTCTTCCGCGGTGAGCTGGGTCTCGATGAGGTGGAATTTCTTCACCTGTTCCACGCGCGCGAACTTCTTGTTGACCTGGTCGATCTCGGCCTGGATGAGCGCGCGCACCTCGGGCGCACGCGTCAGGCTGGCGTAGTTGGAGAACGGCACGTCGTGGTCCTGGGCGTACTTCTCGACGTTCTCCTGGTCGATCATGATCAGCACCGTGAGATACGCGCGGCGGTCGCCGATGACCACCGCGTCGGTGATGTAGGGGCTGAACTTCAGCTCGTTCTCCCACTCGCTGGGCGTGATGTTCTTGCCGCCGGCCGTGATGATGATGTCCTTCATGCGGTCGGTGATGCGGAAGTACCCTTCCGCATCGACGCTGCCCACGTCGCCGGTGTGCAGCCAGCCTTCGGCGTCGATCGTCTCGGCGGTCTTCTCCGGCAGGTTCAGGTAACCCATGAAGACGTTCGGGCCGCGCACCAGGATCTCGTCCGTGTCGGGGGCTATCTTCACCTCGTTCCAGGGCGCCGCCACGCCGATGCAGCCGGGGCGGATGCGGCCGCCGGGGGTCCAGGTGGACAGGCCCGCGGTCTCGGTCATGCCCCACACCTCCAGCATCGGCACGCCGATGGCCAGGTACCACTTCACCAGGTCGGGCGAGATCGGCGCCGCGCCGGTGACGCAGAAACGCGCCCGGTCCAGGCCGATCATCTTGCGCACGTTGTCCAGCACCAGCCAGCGCGCCAGCCGGAAGCGCCACTTCAGCGAGGTCGGCACCGGCTGCCCGGCCAGCACCTTCTCGGCCACCTGGCGGCCGACGGCCAGCGCCGCGGCGTAGGCCCAGCGCTGCAGCGGGGTCGCTTCGTTCACGGCGATCGTCACCGCCGAGTAGAACTTCTCCCAGACGCGCGGCACGGCGGTGGCCACCGTCGGCGCGATCTCCCGCACGTTCTCGGGCACCGTGTCCGGGTTCTCGACGAAGTTCAGCTTGCTGCCCGTGTAGAGCGCGAAGTATTCGCCGCCCAGCCGTTCGGCCACGTGGCACAGCGGCAGGAAGCACATGCGCTCGTCGCTCTCGTGCTGGGCGATGGTCTGCTGGTAGCCGCGGATCGACGTGACCACCGTGCGGTGGCTGTGCATCGCGCCCTTGGGCTTGCCCGTGGTGCCGCTGGTGTAGACCAGGATGGCCAGCTGCCCGGGGTCGAGGGTCGCCGCGCGGCGCTGCAGCTCGCCCGGCATCGCACGCAGCTTCTCGCGGCCCAGTGCGCGCAGTTCGTCGAGCGACATCACGCCCGGGTCCTGCAGGTCGTGCAGGCCTTCCATGTCGAAGACGATGGTCTTGCGCAGCTTCGGCAGCGAGGCGCGCGCCTCCAGCGCCTTGTCCAGCTGCTCGTCGTCCTCGACGAACAGCACCACCGATGCCGAGTCCTCGCACAGGTACTGCACCTGCGAGGCCGAGTCGGTGGGGTAGATGCCCGAGCTGACGCCGGCGGCCGAGAGCACCGCCAGGTCGGCCAGCACCCATTCGACGACCGTGTTGGCCAGGATGCTGGCGCGCTCGCCGGGCTGGAAGTCCAGCGCCACCAGGCCCATGGCGATCTCGCGCACCGCTTCGGCCACCTGGTTCCAGCTCCAGCTGCGCCAGATGCCGAACTCCTTCTCGCGCAGCCACACCGCGTCGCCGCGCTGGGCGACCGCGTTCCAGAACATCGCCGGCAGCGTGTCGCCCGCCACCACCACTTCGGTGCTGGACTTCAGGTCGGTCACGTCCCAGAGGTTCGGCATGTCCCCTCTCCTAGCGCCAGGTCTTCTTGCGCTTCCAGCGCCGTTCGCCGCGCACGCCGGCGTCCTTCATGCCAAGGTAGAACTCCTTGACGTCGTCCTTCTCGCGCAGCACGGCGCAGCGCTCTTCCATCACGATGCGGCCGTTCTCCAGCACGTAGCCGTAGTCGGCGGCGTTGAGTGCCATGTTGGCGTTCTGCTCCACCAGCAGGATGGTGGTGCCGCGTTCGCGGTTGATGCGCACCACGATCTCGAAGATCTCGCGCGTGAGCTTGGGCGAAAGGCCCAGGCTGGGCTCGTCGAGCAGGATCATCTCCGGTGCGCCGACCAGCGCGCGCGCGATCGCCAGCATCTGCTGCTGGCCGCCGGACAGCAGCCCGGCGTCCTGGCGCTCGCGTTCCTTCAGGATGGGGAAGTAGCGGTACGCCTGCTCGATGTCGCGCGCCACGCCGTCGCGGTCGGTCCGCGTGTAGGCGCCCATCAGCAGGTTGTCGTGCACGCTCAGCAGCGGGAACACCTCGCGCCCTTCGGGCACGTGGGCCAGCCCCAGGCGCACGATGCGCGCCGGGTCGTTGGCGGTGATGTCCTGGCCCTTGAAGGTGACCGTGCCCTTGCGCGGGTCCAGGATGCCGGAGATGGTCTTCAGGATCGTCGTCTTGCCGGCGCCGTTGGGCCCCAGCACGGTGGCGATCTCGCCCTTGCGCACCTTGAGGCTGACGCCGCGGATGGCGCGGATCGGCCCGTAGGCGCTTTCCACGTTCGACAGCACCAGGATCTCTTCGTTCATGCCGCCGATTCCCGCCGCAGACTCGACAGGTCGCCCGCAGACCCCAGGTAGGCTTCGACCACGCCCGGATGCGACTGCACCTCGGCCGGCGTGCCCGTCGCCAGCACCTCGCCCTGGTTCATGGCCAGCACGCGGTCGCTGACCTTGCTGACGAGCGACATGTCGTGCTCGACCATCAGCACCGTGATGCCGTACTCGCGCCGGATGTCGTCGATCCAGAAGACCATGTCCTCGGTCTCCTCGACGTTCAGGCCCGACGAAGGCTCGTCCAGCAGCAGCAGCCTGGGTTCGGCGCACAGCGCGCGTGCCAGTTCCACCACCTTGCGCACGCCATAGGGCAGGCCGGCGATGAGGGTGTCGCGGTAGCGCTGCAGGTCCAGGAAGTCGATCACCTGCTCGACCTTCTCGCGCGCCGCCAGCGCCGCCGTGCGCGCCTTGCGCGTGAACAGCAGGTCGTCCCAGAAGCCGGTGCCGCGGTGGGTGTGGCGGCCGATCAGCAGGTTCTGCAGCACGCTGGCGTGCTCGAAGAGCTCGATGTTCTGGAAGGTGCGCGCGATGCCCAGCGCCGCCACCGCGTGCGGCGGCTCGGCCAGCAGGTCGCGGCCGTCGAAGGCGATGCTGCCGCCGGTGGGCGTGTAGATGCGGCTGATGAGGTTGAAGACCGTGGTCTTGCCGGCACCGTTGGGGCCGATGAGCGTGAAGACCTCGCCCTTTTTCACGTCGAAGCTGACGCCGTTGACCGCCAGCACGCCGCCGAAGCGAACGCGGATGTCCCTGGCCGAAAGCAGGATGTCGTCGCTCATCGCAGGCGGTCCGACTTCTGGAACGATTTCTGCCGCTTGAACATGCCGGCGCGGTAGAACGGGAACATCGAGAAGAAGGTGCGCACCTTCAGCCAGCGCCCGTAAAGGCCCAGCGGCTCGAACAGCACGAAGGCCACCAGTACCACGCCGTACACCACCGACTGCAGCCCCGGCGCCTGGCCGATGACGGCCGGCAGGCTGTCCTTGCCCAGCGAGATCAGCTGCGGCATGGTGATGAGGAAGATCGCGCCCAGGAAGGCGCCATGCACCGAGCCCAGGCCGCCGATCACCACCATCAGCAGCAGGTCGATCGACTGCAGGATGCTGAACTGGTCCGGGCTCAGGAACTGGATCTTGTGCGCGTACAGCGCGCCGCCCAATCCCGCCAGCGCGGCCGAGACCGCGAACGACATCGTCTTGTACGCGGCCAGGTGGATGCCCATGCTCTGGGCGCTGATCTCGCTGTCGCGGATGGCCACGAAGGCGCGCCCGGTGGGCGAGCGCAGCAGGTTCACGATGCCCAGCGTGGCCAGAACCGCCACCGCCAGGCAGAGGAAGTAGAACTCGACGCCCGACTCCAGCTTCCACGCGCCGATGCCCGGCGCCTTCACGTGCAGGCCGGCGTTGCCGCCGGTCACCGACTCCCAGCGCGCCAGCACCTCCTCGACGATGAAGCCGAAGGCCAGCGTCGCGATGCCCAGGTAGATGCCCTTCACGCGCAGCGCCGGCAGCCCGACCACCACGCCGACCGCGGCCGACAGCAGCGCCGCCGCCGCCAGCGAGAGCGGGAACGGCCAGCCCGCGTTCACCAGCACCGTCTGCGTGTAGGCGCCGACGCCCAGGAAGGCCGCGTGGCCGATGGAGAACAGTCCCGTGAAGCCGGCCAGCAGCATGAGCCCCAGCCCCACCACCGAATAGATCAGCACGAAGGTCAGCTGCGCGAGCCAGTATTCCGGCAGGGCCCAGGGCGCGGCCAGCAGCGCCAGCGCGAGCACCGAATACCAGAAGCGGTGGCCCTCGTGCTTCGCAAGCTCGATGTCCTGCCGGTAGCTGGTCTTGAAGATGAAGCGCATCTCAGACCTTCTTGCGCAGCTTCTCGCCGAACAGGCCGTTCGGCTTGAGCATCAGCATCACCAGCACCACGACGTAGGCGGCGATGTCCTTCACCCCTTCAGGCAGGTAGAAGCCCGAGAGCGCCTCGACGATGCCGATCACCAGCCCGCCGACGATGGCCCCCGGCAGGCTGCCGAAGCCGCCCACCACCGCGGCCGGGAAGGCCTTCAGGCCGATGAAGCCCATGTTCGCGTGCACGAAGGTGATGGGCGCCAGCAGCAGGCCCGCCACCGCGGCCACCGCCGCCGCCAGCGCCCACACCAGGGAGTTCAGACGCTGCACCGGGATGCCCATGTAGTACGCGGCCAGCTGGTTCTGCGAAGAGGCCTGCATCGCGATGCCGATCTTGGTGTATCGGAACAGCGCGAACAGCGCCGCGCACAGCGCGCCGGTGGCGATGATCACCACCATCTGCTCGACGTTCAGCACCAGCGTGCCGACACGCCAGACCGCGTCCTTGTAGGGCACGGGCAGCGTGTGCGTCTCGGTGCCGATGCCGGGGATCATGGTCACCAGGCCTCGTGCCACGTAGGCCACGCCGATGGTGAGCATGACGATCGCGAACGCCGGCTGGCCCAGGATGGGCCGGATCACGATGCGTTCGAGGACGAAGCCGAAGACCGCCATCGCGGCGATGGACAGCACCACCGCCAGCCAGAACGGCCAGCCCATCACCGTGAGCACCCCGAAGCCGCAGAAGGCGCCCAGCATCATCAGGTCGCCCTGGGCGAAGCTCACCGTCTCGGTGGCCTTGTAGATGAGCACGAAGCCCAGCGCGATGAGGCCGTAGATGCAGCCTTGTGCGATGCCGCTGATGACAAGCTGCACGAACTGCAAGTGGCGAACCCTCCGACGGCCCTTCAGGACCGCGCGGATGCTAGCCGCCGCACCCGGGCCCGCGCCCCCTCGGAAACGCTGACCGACACCCCCGCAGGCGGGAGGGTCGTCGCGCCCTGGCCCTTGCCTCCGGCAGCGCTAGAACAGCGAATCCCGGTGCACGCCCTGGCGCGCCATGCGACGCTTGAGCTTGAGCAAGGACTCCTGCTGGATCTGGCGGATGCGCTCGCGCGTCAGGCCCAGGCGGGCGGCCAGGTCTTCCAGCGTCTCGGGTTCGCGATCGTGCAGGCCGTAGCGGCCGGCGATGACCTCGCGCTCGCGGTCGTTCAGTTCGGCCAGGCCGTGCGCCAGCAGCGCCGCCGCCTCCTGGCCCAGGCGCAGGCCCAGCGGGTCCACGGCCTGGTCGTCGGCCACCGTGTCCAGCAGCGATTCGCTGCCCTCGCGTTCGAGCGGCACGTCAAGCGATGAAGGCTGCTCGGCCAGCTTCAGCAGCGTGGCCACCTCCTGCGGGTCGCGGTCGAGCGCGACCGCGATCTCGTCGACGCTGGCGCCGCGGTCACCGCCGTCGCCGTTCAGGCGGCCCGCGGTTTCCAGCGCCCGGCGCGCCTTCAGCACCTGGTTGAGCTCGCGCACCACGTGCACCGGCAGCCGGATCAGGCGTGCCTGGTGCATGATGGCCCGCTCGATGCTCTGGCGGATCCACCACGACGCATAGGTGCTGAAGCGGAAGCCGCGTTCGGGCTCGAACTTGGTCGTCGCGTGCATCAGGCCGAGGTTGCCTTCCTCGATGAGGTCGATCATCGGCAGGCCGCGGCCGACGTAGCTCTTCGCGATGCTGACCACCAGGCGCAGGTTGCGCTCGATCATGCGCTGGCGCGCCGCGAAGTCGCCGGCCCGCGCCAGGGTGGCGGTCTCCAGCTCTTCCTGGGCCGACAGCAGCGGCGCGCGGCGGATGTCGCGCAGGTAGCTCTGCAGCGTGTTGCCCAGGTCGGGCTCTCCGTCGGCCAGCACCGGCGGCAGTGCGTCGGCGGCACCGCCTTCGCCTTCTTGCTCAGCGGCGGGCGGCGCCGGGTCTTCGGCGAGCCTGTGCGCGAACAGCGCGGCCCCGTTCAAGCCGCCACGCTGAGGGCCTCGTTGCGCGTCGCGCCGCTTGACCATGGTGGGGCTGTCCGGACATTCGCGACGCCGCTAACGCGGCGGCAGCAGGCGCGCCGGGTCGATCGGCTTGCCCTGGCGCCGGATCTCGAAGTGCAGCTGCACGCGTTCGGCGTCGCTGGACCCCATCTCGGCGATCTTCTGCCCCTTGCGCACCACCTGATCCTCCTTCACCAGCAGGCTTTGATTGTGCGCGTAGGCACTCAGGTAGTTCGCGTTGTGCTTGACGATGATGAGGTTTCCGTAGCCGCGCAGGCCCGAACCGGCGTATACGACGCGGCCGTCGGCGGCAGCCAGCACCGGGTCGCCCGCCTTGCCGGCGATCTCCAGGCCCTTGCTGCGGTTCTCGTCGAAGGTGCCCACCACGCTGCCGGCGGCGGGCCACATCCAGCCCAGGTCGTCGTCGCCGTCGCGCGCGCCCGGCGCCGGCGCCGTGCCGGCAGGCAGGGCCGCAGGCGGTGTGCCGGAAGCCGAACCCGCGGGCGCCGAAGCCCCAGGAGGCCGTGCGTCCGTGCGCCCCGGGGGCGCCACCGGCTTGGTGACCGCGGCGTTCGGGTCCGGCGGCGGCGGCGCCACGCGCAGCACCTGGCCGACCTCGATCAGGTTCGGGTTGTCGATGTTGTTCCAGCGCGCGATGTCGCGCCAGTTCTGGCCCGTTTCGAGGCCGATGCGGATCATCGTGTCGCCGGGCCGCACGCTGAAGTAGCCGGGCTTGCCGGCGTTCTCGGCGCCAGGCGGCGGAGGCTTGGCGGCTTCGGGGGCCGAGGCACCGGGCGAGACCGGGGTCACCACGACGCCGGCCGCGGCCGGCGCGGCAGCGGGGGTTGGAGCCGGTGTCGGCGAGGGGGCGGCCACACTGGGGCGCGTGGTGCGGTCTTCGACCGGCGCACGGTGGCCGGTGGACCCGCAGCCGGCCAGCAAGGCGAGCAGCACCGCGGCGGCGATGCCTTGGAACGTCACGCGGGGCGCGCGCGGCGAACTGCAGCTCATTCGAGGCCTTCCCTGATGCTCATTCTGTGCCTGATTTTAAAGGGACGAAATTGACCGCTTCGAGTTCCTGGCGCAGCAGGCGGCCCTCGCGGCGGTCGATCACCAGCAGCCGCTGCTGGCCGCCCATCTGCAACGGCGCCACCAGGCGGCCGCCTTCGGCCAGCTGCGCCGTCCAGGCGGGCGGCAGGTCTTCGCCGCCGGCCGCCGCGATGATGCCTCCGTACGGCGCCGCCCCGGCGTGGCCCAGGCGGCCGTCGCCGAACAGCAGCCGCAGGTCGCCATGGCGCCAGCCGGCCAGGTGCTGGCGCGCCTTCTCGTGCAAGGGGCGCAGGCGCTCGATGCTGACCACCTGCCGGGCCAGCAGCGACAGCACGGCGGCCTGGTAGCCGCAACCGGTGCCGATCTCCAGCAGGCGCATCGGCCCGCGGCGCGCCGCTTCGGCGGCGAGCAGCAGTTCGAGCATGCGCGCCACCACCGAAGGCTTGGAAATGGTCTGGCCATGGCCAATGGGCAAGGCGGTGTCTTCATAGGCCTGGTTGGCCAGTGCGCTGTCCACGAAGTGGGTGCGTGGCACCTGCGCCAGCGCGGCCAGCACGCCTTCGTGGCGGATGCCCTCGGCGCGCAGCCGGTCCACCATGGCCTGGCGCACCGCGTTCGAATCCAGGCCCAGTCCGGCGGGCGCATGGCGGCGGCCGGCGTCGCGCGCGGCTTCGTGCACCGGGCGTTGCGGACGCAGCAGTTCTTCGCGCGCCCCGGGGCGGCGCTGCGCAGCACCGCTGCCGCCGATGCGGGCCGGAAAGCGCGCCGGCGCCTTCGTCATGCGAGGGTGCCGCCCAGCGCGCCGGCCCAGGAGGCGCGGGCGGCGTGGTCGGTCAGGTCCACCTGCAGCGGCGTGATCGAGATGCGGCCGTGGGCCACCGCATGGAAGTCGGTGCCGGGGCCGGCTTCGCGCGCGTCGCCGGCGGGGCCGATCCAGTAGATCTTCTCGCCGCGCGGGCTGGTCTGCATGATGACCGGTTCGCTCGCGTGGCGGCGGCCCAGGCGGGTGATCACGCGCGGCAGTGTGGCCGCGTCGGCGCGGTTGGGGATGTTCACGTTCAGCAGCCAGGGCCCCGCCGGCGGCCCGCTGGCCAGCACCTGCTCGACCACGGCGCGCGCCGCCGCCGCGGCTGCGTCCAGCTGGGCCCAGCCCTTCTCGGCCTGCGAGAAGGCGATCGCCGGGATGCCGAACAGGAAGCCTTCCATCGCCGCCGCCACGGTGCCCGAATAGAGCGTGTCGTCGCCCATGTTGGCGCCGTTGTTGATGCCGGAGAGCACCAGATCCGGCCGCCGCTCCAGCAGGCCGGTGAGCGCCACGTGCACGCAGTCCGAAGGCGTGCCGTTGACGACGCGAAAGCCCTTGACGTGTTCGCCACGTGCTTCGAACACCGACAGCGGCCGGGTCAGCGTGAGCGCGTTGGAAGTGCCGCTGGCGTTCTGTTCGGGCGCGATGACGTCGATCGTGCCCAGCCCTTCGCAGGCCTTCACCAGGGCGGCAATGCCGGGAGCGAGGTAGCCGTCGTCGTTGGCAATGAGGATGTGCATCTGCAGCCCATTGTAGGGAGTCCTTATCATCGGCCTCCCCTGAGAGGAGCGAACGAAGATGAAGGCCTGGTTGTGCGAGAAGCTCGAGGGCATAGGCTCGATGCGGCTGCAGGAACTGCCCACGCCCGAACCGAAGGCCGGCGAGGTGCGCGTGGCCATCCGGGCCGCCAGTCTGAACTTCCCCGACCTGCTGATCGTGGAAGGCAAGTACCAGGCGCGGCCGCCGCTGCCCTTCGTGCCGGGCTCCGAATTCGCGGGCGTGGTCGACGCGGTGGGGGAAGGCGTCACGCACCTGAAGCCGGGGCAGCCGGTGGCGGCCATCGGCAGTCATGGCGGCTTCGCCACCCATGCCTGCGTGGAAGCGGCGCGCGTGCTCGCGCTGCCGCCGGGCTTCGCGCTCGAGGACGCGGCCGCCTTCGCCTTCACCTACGGCACCGGCCACCACGCGCTGATGGACCGCGGCCAGCTCAAGGCCGGCGACACCGTGCTCGTGCTGGGTGCGGCCGGCGGCACCGGCACCGCGGCGCTGCAGATCGCCAAGGCCGCCGGCGCGCGTGTGCTGGCCGGCGCTTCCACCGACGAGAAGTGCGCGCTCTGCCGCCAGCTGGGCGCCGACGCCAGCGTCAACTACACGACGCAGAACCTGCGCGACGCGATCAAGGACTTCACCGCCGGCCGCGGCGTCGACGTCGTCTACGATCCCGTGGGCGACGCGCTGGCCGAGCCGGCGCTGCGCTCCATCGCCTGGCGAGGCCGCTATCTCGTGATCGGCTTCGCAGGCGGCGCCATCCCCGCCCTGCCCTGGAACCTGCCGCTGCTGAAGGGCGCTTCGGTGGTGGGCGTCTTCTGGGGCGATTTCGTGCGCCGCGAACCGCAGGCCGCCGCTGCCGGCGTGGCCGAGCTGGCCCGCTGGTACGCCCAGGGCAAGGTCAAGCCGGTGGTGGACGTTCGCCTGCCGATGGCCGAATTGCCCGCCGCCTATGCCCGCATGGCCGGCCGGCAGGTGCGCGGCAAGGTCCTTCTGGTGAATGATTGATACGGGTGAGCACGACGACGCCGCCGAAATTGCCGGTACGATGCGGGGGCTTGTGACGAGGAGCAGCCGATGACCGTCAAGGTCCTGATCCTGGAAGACAACCCGGTTGCGCGCAGCTTCCTGTGCCGCGTCGTGCGGGAGAGCTTCAGCGACGCCAACAGCATCACCGAAGCCGGTGACCTGGAGACGGCGCGCAAGCACATCGAAATCGCCGGCGGCCGCACCGGCCTGCACGGCGTCGACCCCTTCAAGCTGATCCTGGTCGACCTGGAACTGCCCGACGGCAACGGCATGGAGCTGCTGTCCGAACTGTCGCAGTACCCCGCCACCAAGATCGTCACCACCCTCTACTCCGACGACGACCACCTGTTCCCGGCGCTGCAGCGCGGCGCCGACGGCTACCTGCTGAAGGAAGACCGCTTCGAGGTCCTGGTCGAGGAACTGCAGAAGATCGTGCGCGGCCAGCCGCCGCTGTCGCCGGCCATCGCGCGCCGGCTGCTCACCCACTTCCGCGGCGGGCTGGGCGGCGACACCGCGCCCGACTCCGGCTTCATGAACGCCACCGGCTTTTCCACCAGCAAGCCGGTGCCGATCGAACAGAAGCCCGACCACGAGCGCCTGACCCCGCGCGAGACCGAGGTCCTCACCTACCTGAGCAAGGGCTTCACGATCAAGGAGATCGCCAGCCTGATGGGCATCAAGTGGTTCACCGTCAACGACCACATCAAGTCCATCTACAAGAAGCTCAACGTCTCCAGCCGCGCCGAGGCGGCCGTGCTCGCCAGCAAGCAAGGGCTGGTCTGAACCACGCGGCGCCCGGGCGCCGCGGTCGCTGCTGAGCCATGCCGGAAACGCCTTCGAACGCCCATCCGCCCGGCGCCGAATCGGTCTTCGGCGCCAGCACCTTCGAGAAGACACTCGACCGGCAGGTGCCCGCGCGCTGGATGGGCTGGCGCCTGCGCGGGCTGGTGCTGGCCGCGCTGCTGGGCTGCCTGGGCGTGTTCCTCCTCATGCGCTGGCTGGCGGCCACGCCGCAACTCGACGCGGTGCTGCAACCCGGACCGCAGGGCGAACTGGTGCTGGCCTCCAGCCCCTTGCCGGCCCTGCAGCCCTATTCAGGGCGCACCCTGGTCTCGCTGCGCGCCGCCGCCGGCGGTGCCGAGGTGCCGCTCGACGCGCTGGCGCTGCAGCGCGCCGCGCGCTGGCAGGTGGACGACGCGCGCCGCGAACGCCAGGTGGACCAGCAGGAACGTGTGGCCGCCGCGCTGGCCACCGGCAGCGTGACGCTGCGCTTCGCCGACGGCAGCGAAACGACCGTGGCCACTCCCGAACGCGGATGGACGGGCATCGGCCTGGTGCCCTGGCCGCTGGCGGCACTGGCGCTGCTGCTGTACCTGATCGGCGTCGTCACCCTGCTCGTGCGGCCGCAATGGCGCAACCAGCTCTTCTTCCTGATGTCGATGGCGCAGGTGGGCAACCTGCTGTTCATCGCCGTCGAGTCGATGCGCGGCCTGGGCCTGCCGGCCGGCGTCGCCAGCGCCGACCTGCTGCCGCGGCTGGTGTTCGACCTGCTCACCACCGCCGCCTGCGTGCACGCCTTCGCGCTGCACCCGCTGCGGCTGCCGCGCGCCGACGCGATCGGCGGCGCGGCCTGGGCGGTGGCGGTGGTGGTGATCGGCCTCATCCATGCCGACGTGCTGCCGCACCAGTGGTGGTGGGCCCAGTGCACGGTGATCGCGCTGGCCTTCGCGGCGGTGGCGGTGCTCAGCCGTTCGTACCACCTCGAGCCCAACCCCTTCGCGGCCGTGATGCGGCGCTTCAGCGGCATCGCGCTGGCCACCTTCGCGCTGGTCACGGTGGCCGTGGCGGTGGCCTCGGGCCGGCCGGGCGTGCCCAGCCAGGTGGCGCACATGGGCTCGGTCATCTGGTACCTGTTCTTCGCCTCGCTGCTGCTGCTGACGCCGTTCCTGGCGCGGTCGAAGCAGGTTCTGCGCGAGTTCGCGATGCTGGCCGGCATCAGCACCGTCGCCGCCTCGCTGGACCTGCTGTTCATCGCCGTCTTCTCGCTCGGCCAGTTCGCCTCGCTCACGGTGGCGGTGTTCCTGGCGCTGGGCCTGTACGCCGGGGCGCGCCAGTGGATCCTGAACCAGATGGTCGGCTCCACCGTGCTGACGACCGAACGCACCTTCGAACAGCTGTACCGCGTGGCGCGCGAGGTGCAGGAACGCCCGGCGCGCTACGGCCCGGGCCTGGAACAGCTGCTGAAGGACCTGTTCGAGCCGCTGGACGTGGTGCGCGTGGACAAGCCGGCCACCGTGGCACGCGTCTTGGGCGGCGGCGCGGCGATGGTGGTGCCGGTGCGCGCGGGCACGCCGGGCGACCCCAACCGACCGCCGCTGACGCTGGTGCTGCGATTCGCGCGCCGCGGCAAGCGCCTGTTCACCACCGAGGACGCGCGCCTGGCCGACCGCATCGTCGAGCAGCTGCGCCGCGCGGTGGCCTACGACCAGGCGGTCGAGCGCGGCCGCAACGAGGAACGCATGCGCATCGCGCAGGACCTGCACGACGACATCGGCGCGCGTCTGCTCACGCTGATGTACCAGGCGCAGACGCCGGAGATGGAAGACTACATCCGGCACACGCTTCAGGACCTGAAGACGCTCACGCGCGGGCTGGCCAAGGCCGAGCACCGGCTCTCGCATGCCAGCGCCGAGTGGAAGGCCGACCTGACGCAGCGCCTGACGGCGGCGCAGGTGCAGCTGGGCTGGGCGGTGGAGTACGACCAGGACCAGCGCCTTTCGGTCGTGCAGTGGTCCGCGCTGACGCGGGTGCTGCGCGAACTGGTGAGCAACGCGCTCTACCACGCCAAGGCCACCCGGGTGGACGTGAACTTCAGCCTTTCGCAGCGCCGGCTTCACCTGACGGTGGCCGACGACGGCAACGGCCGCGAGCCGCAGACCTGGTCGCACGGCCTGGGCCTGGGGGGTGTTCGCAAGCGCGTGAAGCTGCTGGGCGGCGAGGTGCAGTGGCGCGAGAACCTGCCGCGCGGCATCGTCTGCGAGGTGACCGTGCCCGACTTCGGGCCGCGGGCCTGAGGCCCTAGCGCCAGCGCCGCCGCAGGTCGAAGGCGTGCAGCAGCCCGGCGCTGCCCAGCGCCGCCGCCACCAAGCCCCAGGGCGCCCCGGCCAGACCGGCGCGCAGGGCCAGCATCAGCGAGAGCCCTGCCGCCAGGTTGGCGCCGAACTCCGAAGGCGCCATGCCGCGCCCGGTGCGGTGGTGGTACAGCGCCAGGCCCAGGCCTTCCAGCAGCGTGAGCACGATGACGAAGTCGATCAGCATCACGGCAACGCCCCTTCCTACACGCGCGCCAGGCCCAGCAGGTGCGCCACGTCCTTGAAGAAGATGCGCACGTGGGCGATGGGCTTCTTGCGCACCAGCCGCTTGTTCATGTAGGCGTCGAAGGTGAGCTGCTGCACGTCCTTGTCCTGGCAGATGGAGACGAAGCGCTCGCGCCGCTTGTCGCTGGAATACCAGAAGCGCTGCATCAGGCCCAGCACCCAGAACACGCGTCCATGCTCGCGCATGAAACGCTTGCGCGCCTGCGCCAGGGCCGTCGCGCGGCCGGTCTGCAGCATCTCCAGCACCGCTTCGGCGGCGACGCGGCCCCCGACCATGGCGTAGTAGATGCCCTCGCCCGAGGCCGGTGCCACCACGCCGGCGGCGTCGCCGGCCAGCACCACGTCGCGGCCGTTGTCCCAGCGCTTGAGCGGCTTCATCGGCAGCGGTGCACCTTCGCGGCGCACCACCTCGAATGCCTGCAGGCCGGCGGCCTGGCGAAGTTCGGCGGTGGCGCCGCGCAGCGAGAAGCCCTTGTCGGCACTGCCCGTGCCCACGCTGAGCGTCTGGCCGTGAGGGAACACCCAGCCGTAGAAGTCGGGGCTCAGCGTGCCGCGGTAGTACACGTCGCAGCGGCGGCCGTCGTAGTCGGCGCCGGTCTGCTCGGGCACGCGCAGGATCTCGTGGTACGCGAACACGTAGTCGGTGTCCTTCGCGCCCGGCACCGCCTGGCGTGCCACTTCGGAGCGGGCGCCGTCGGCGCCGATGACGGCGCGCGCGCGGACGGCCTGGCCGGCTTCGCCGCGCACGCTGTAGTGGATCACCGCGGTGCCGTCGTCGTCGCGCGTCAGCCGGTCGAAGTGGCCGGTGCGGCGCACCGCGCCGCAGGAGACGGCACGCTGGCGCAGCCATTCGTCGTACTGCTCGCGGTCGACCAAGCCGACGAAGCCACCTTCGATCGGGATGTCGACCTTCTTGTCCGAAGGCGAAACCATGCGCGCGCAGGTGGCGCGTGCCACCAGCAGTTCCTCCGGGATGCCGAAGTCGCGCATCAGGCGCGGCGGGATCGCACCGCCGCAGGGCTTGATGCGGCCGGCTCGGTCGAGCAGCAGCACGCGCTTGCCGGCGCGCGCCAGGTCGGTCGCGGCCGTGGAACCGGCCGGGCCACCGCCCACCACCACGACGTCGAAGGTCTCGAGCAGGGCCATGGAATCACCTCGCTTCGCCGGCCACGATGGCCGGCCGGGGGGAAGGGGTCGGCTGGCGCGCCGGCGCGTCGATGCGCCATGCCAGCCAGGCCGAAGCCACGAAGAGCAGCGCCTCGAAGCCGAACACGCTGGCATAGGCCGCCGCCTGCGAAGCCAGCAGCCGGTGCGCGATGTCGCTGGCCGCGGTGCCCAGCAGGCCGCCCAGCCCGAAGGCCACGGCCTGCGCCGCGCCCCACAGGCCCATGCGCACGCCTTCGCGCCGTTCGCGGCCCTGGCCGGCCAGCCGCATCATCGAACCGATGGCGGCGATGGAGAACGCGCCGTTCGCCGCACCGAGCACGAACACCGTGGTGCGCAACGGCCAGCCCGGGCCGGCGGCGGCCGCCGCCACCAGCGCCGCCAGCGCCAGCGCCGACGCGATGCAGCCGCCCACGGTCCAGGCGCGCAGCGAACCCAGCCAGCGGCGCACGAAGCTGCTGCCCGCAAAGGCCACCAGCAGCATGCCGGCCAGCACGCCACCATGCTGCACGCCCGACAGCGAGGTCGACTCGCCAGGCGTGAAACCGAACACCGCGCCGGCGAAGGGCTCCAGGATCAGGTCCTGCGCGCTGTAGGCGAGCATGGAAACGAAGATGAAGATCGTGAAGCGGCGCGCGTCGGGTTCGGCCCACACCTGGGCCAGCGCTTCACGGAACGGCGTCCGGCTCTCCTCCGGACCGGCCACCTCGCCGCCCTCGCCTTCTAGGCCGCGCAGCGCCAGCAGCGCCAGGCCGAAGGCGACGGCGCAGACCACGGCCATCACCCCCACCAGGCGCGCCGGCGAATACGGGTCCAGCAGGCGCCCGGCCGCGCCCGCGGTGACCGCGAAGCCGACGATCATCATCATCCAGACGATGGTGGCGGCGGCGGCGCGCCGTTCCTCGGCCACCCGCTTGGCCAGCAGCACCAGCAGCGAGGTGCCGGCGGCACTGACGCCGACGCCGATGAGCACGAAGCACAACACCGCCAGCGCGATGGCCGGCAGCGGCGAAGTGGCCATCCAGGCGGTCGCCACCGCGGCGCCGATGCCGCCGGTGGCCAGCACCGCCAGGCCGCCCACGATCCACGGCGTGCGGCGGCCGCCGACGTCGCTGCCGAAGCCCATGCGCGGGCGCAGCACCTGCACCCCGTAGTGCAGCGCCACCAGCAGGCCGGGCAGCAGCGCCGGCAGCGCCAGCTCGACCACCATCACGCGGTTGAGCGTGCTGGTGGTCAGCACCACCATCGCGCCCAGGCCGGCCTGCACCAGGCCCATGCGCACGATGCCCCACCAGCCGATCGGCACCATCGCCATCAGGCCGCCCCGGCGCGCAGCGCAAAGGCGCTGACCATCATGCCGCTCACGAACAGCGGCACGCCGAAGCCGCTGTAGAACAGCGCGCGCTTCACCGGCTGCTTCAGGAACCACAGCATGAGCACGGCCTGCGCCACCAGCAGCGCCGCCACCGCCACCGCGTGGCCGGTGTTGCCCCAGCTGGACAGCATGGCGATCACCACGACCTGCGGTGCGGCCATCATCAGGCAGGCGGTGCGCGCGGCGCCGTCCACCCCCAGCCGCACCGGCAGCGAACCCACGCCCATGCGGCGGTCGCCTTCGATCGACTTGAAGTCGTTGAGTGTCATGATGCCGTGGGCGCCAGCGCTGTACAGCAGCGCCAGGGCCAGCGAATGGGAAGCCGGCATCGCGCCGCCGGCCATCACCGCGGCGCCGGTGGCCCAGGCCAGGCCTTCATAGGAGACGCCGCAGGCGGCGTTGCCCCACCAGCCGTTGCGCTTCAGGCGCAGCGGCGGCGCGCTGTAGGCCCAGGCCAGCACGAGCCCGGCGGCCGCGGCGCCGAAACCCCAGGGCCCGAGCTGCGTGGCCACCACCAGCGACAGCACGGTCCAGGCGATGGCGATGTACAGGCCCCAGCGCCCGGGGATGCGGCCCGAAGGAATGGGCCGCTGCGGTTCGTTGATGGCGTCGACCTCGCGGTCGAACCAGTCGTTGACGGCCTGGCTGGTGGCGCAGACCAGCGGACCGGCCAGCAGCACCCCCAGCGCGAGCAGCCACCACTGCTGGAGGATGGGCGCGCCCGAGGCGACCACGCCACAGGAGAAGGCCCACATGGGCGGAAACCAGGTGATCGGTTTCAGCAGTTCTGCGACGGCAGACAGCGCTGGGCGGGCCATGTGTTCATATTGAACCTGACACACTCAATCGTCAATTGTCGTTGACACTTTCTCTCGCTTGGAGGAAGCTGGCGCCATGTTGATGCGAACGCGCGCCGCCCCTGCCGCCGCGAACGCGCCGCACGCGGTGGTCATCGGCAGTGGGTTCGGTGGCCTCGCCGCCGCCGTCCGCATGGCCGCCCGCGGCTGGCGCGTCACGGTGCTGGAACGACTGGACGCCCCCGGTGGCCGGGCCTACGTGCACCACCGCGAAGGCCATGTCTTCGACGCCGGCCCCACCATCGTGACGGTGCCGCACCTGTTCGAGGAACTGTGGTCGCTGGCCGGCCGCAACTTCCGCGAAGAGATCGACCTGCGGGCGCTGGACCCGTTCTACCGCATCCGCTTCGCCGACGGCGACCATTTCGACTACAGCGGCGACCCCGACCGCATGCGCGCCGAGGTGCGCCGCATCTGCGCCGCCGACCTGCCCGGCCTGGAACGCTTCATGGTCGAGGCCGACCATTGCTGCCGCCTGGGATTCGAGGCGCTGGGCGCGCAGGCCTTCGACAGCGTGGGCGACCTGCTCGCGGCGGCGCCGTCCATCGTGCGCATGCGCGGCTGGCGCAGCCTGCACTCAATGGTGTCGGGCCACTTCTCGCACCCGAAGCTGCGCATCGCGATGAGCCTGCAGTCGCTGCTCATCGGCGGCAACCCCTTCTCGGTGACCTGCATCTACAGCCTGATCAACGCGCTCGAAAGGCGCTGGGGCGTGCACTGGGCGATGGGCGGCACCGGCACCCTGGTGCGTGGCCTGGCCGGCCTGCTGGCCGACCTGGGCGGCACGCTGCGCCTGGGCGCCGACGTGAAGCGCATCGAAGTGGAAGGCGGCCGAGCCACCGGCGTGACCCTGGCCAGCGGCGAACGCATCGCGGCCGACATCGTGGTGAGCAACGGCGACGCCTCCTGGACCTACCGCCACCTGCTGGCCCCGCAGCACCGCCGCCACTGGACCGACCGCCGCATCGAGCGCGGGCATCACTCGATGAGCCTGTTCGTGTGGTACTTCGGCACCACGCATCGCTATGAAAAGGTGCCGCACCACACCATGGTGCTGGGCCCGCGCTACCGCGAGCTGCTCAACGACATCTTCCGCAAGCACAGGCTGGCCGAGGACTTCAGCCTCTACCTGCACCGCCCGACCGCCACCGACCCTTCGATGGCCCCCGCCGGCCGCGACACCTTTTATGCGCTCTCGCCGGTGCCGCACCTGGGCAGCGGGACCGACTGGGCGGCAGAGTCCGAACGCTACCGCCGCGCGGTGGAACAGGCGCTGGAAGCGACCCTGCTGCCGGGCCTGGGCAGCAATGTCTCGGTTTCTCTCGTCACCACGCCGGTGGACTTCCAGCAGCGGCTGCTGGCCTACCGCGGCGCCGCCTTCGGTCTGGAGCCGCTGCTGCGGCAGAGCGCATGGTTCCGGCCCCACAACCGCAGCGAAGACGTCGAAGGCCTCTTCATGGTCGGCGCCGGCACCCACCCGGGCGCGGGCGTGCCCGGCGTGCTGATGTCGGCAAAGGCCCTGGAGACCGTGCTGCCCGAACCCGCGGCGGTGCTGCCGCGCCGCTGAGGCGCTACTTCTCGCTGTCGGTGGCCGGGGCCGCGTTCAGGTCGCCCAGGCCGTAGCGGCGCAGCTTCACGTAAAGGAGCCGCGACCCGTTGCCAGGCCCTCGCCACATCGCAAGCTGGCTTCGCCCAGCCCGCCGCCGCCGAAGGCCAGCGCCTGCGCCGCACCCCACAGGCCCATGCAGGTTCCCTCGCGTCGCTCGCGCCCTTCGCTGGCCAAGGTCATCATGGCGCCGATGGCGGCGATCGAGAAGGCGCCGTTGGCGGCGCCGAGCAGGTGAAGACATGGTGGCCAACGGCCAACCCGGCCCACGAAGCCAGCACCAGGCCCGCCAAGGCGAGCGCCGACACGACGCACTGCCGATGACCCAGGTCTGCACGGCCCCGCCGTGGCCACGCCCGGCCCACGGTCAAGGCCGCCAGCAGCATGCCACAGCACGTTGCCGTGCTGCAGCCCCGACAGCGTCGGTGCTGCCCCGGTGTGTAGCCGAACACCAGTCCGGCGAACGGCCTGCGGATCAAATCCTGGGCGCTGAAGGCCAGCATCGAGACGAAGATGAAGATCGTGAAGTGGCGAGCCTGCGGTTCGCGCCAGGACTTCGGCCACTCGCCGAACGGTGAAGCGCGCGGCTCGGCTTCGCGGCAGGGGAAGTGGACGCTGTCCAGGCCGGCACGTGGCTCCAGACCGGGATCAGCGCGACCATCGTCAGCGCCATGGCAAGCGCCGAAACCACCGCGGTCGGCCACCAGGCGCTCCGCGAATAGGTCGAGAAATCGGCCCGCCGACCCCGCGGTCAGCGCGAAGCCGACGATCATCATGATCCACACCAGCGTGGCCGCCGGTGCGCGCCGGACTCATCGACACCTCTTGGCCAGCAGCACCAGCAGGTTGGTGCCGGCGGCTGACACCAGGCCGATCATCCAGGAAGGCCAGCGACGCGGCGGCTGTGCCGGCGGCGGCCTGCGCGCCCATCCAGGCGGTGGCCGCAGCAGCCGCCACGCCACCAGCGCCAGCAAGGCCATGCCGCCCAGGATCCAGGGCGCGCCCCGGCCTTGGTCCAGGCAGAAGCCCATGCGCGGACGCAGCAGTTGCCGACGTAGTGCAGCGCCACCAGCAAACTGGCACCAGCGCCGGCAAGGCGAGCTCGACGACCATCACCCGGTTCAGGGTCGAGGTGGTCAGCACCACGATCGCACCGATGCAGGCCTGCACCAGCCCAGACGCCGGCAACGCCGGACCAGCCGAACCGCTTGGCGGCGGTGCTCAATACCCGCCCCGCCGCCGCCCGCAGGGTGAAGGCCATGACCATCATGCCGGACACGAACAAGGGCACCCCGAACCCGCGTGGAACAAGGCGCGCTCGACCGGCTTCTTCATGAACCAGGCCATCAGGACCGCCCGCCAGCAGGGCAGCCCGGCGATGGCCGTTGCATGCAGGGTTGCCAACTGCGGCAACAGGGCGATCACCACGACCTGTGGCAAGGCCATCACGGCACAGGCCGTGCGCCGTCGACGCCCAGGCGCACCGGGGGAGCCGACGCCCATCTGGCGGTCGCCTTCGATGGCCTTGACGTCGTTCAGCGTCATGATGCCGTGCGCGCCCACGCTGTACAGGATGGCCAGCGCGATCGAGCGGCCGTGCGGCATGGTGCCGCCAGCCCATCACAGCCGCGCCGGTGATCCACGCCAGGCCTTCAGGACAGGCCGCATGCGGCGTTGCCCCACCAGCCGTTCTTCTTCAGCCGCACCGGCGCGCGCTGGAAGCGGAAGCCAGCAGCAGGCCGGCCACCGCCGCGGCGAAACCCCAGGAGCTCGAGCAGTGATGCGACCAGCAGCGACAGCAGGGTCCAGGCCACCGCGATGTAGAGGCCCCAGCGTCCGGGAATGCGGCCCGAAGGAATGGGCCGGTGCGGCTCGTTGATGGCATCCACCTCGCGGTCGAACCAGTCATTGACGGCCTGGCTGGTGGCGCAGACCAGCGGCCCAGCCAACAGCACGCCGACAATCACCAGCATCCGCAGCTGACGGCGACGCCGAGAGCGACCACGCCGCACGAGAAGGCCCACGAATAGGCGGAAACCACGTGATCGGTTTGAGCAATTCGGCAACCGCCGGCAGCGCGGGACGGGTCATGCTCGAATATTGCGCTGACACAAACGTCAAAAACGCCCCGCGATGGTCGTTGACACGCACGCCCCACTGACGGTCGATGCTCCAGACGCCGGCCCGAACCCCGCCGGCGTGACCCATGGACACCAGGAGTGCAGTTCGATGTTGTCCGACACCGCCGCCATCCTGCGTACCCCTGTCGCCGGCCCGCATGGCGTCCTCCACTTCCACCGCCCGCACGCCATCGTCATCGGCAGTGGTTTCGGCGGGCTGGCGGCGGCCATCAGGCTGCGCGTGCGAGAAGCTCGATGCGTCGCGGGTGCTCGAAGCTCGACGGCTTCACCTTCGACGCCGGTCCGACCATCATCACGGCCCCCTTCCTGTTCGAGGAGCTGTGGTCGCTGTGCGGCCGGCGCATGCCAGACGACATCGACCGGCTGATGCAACCTTCTACCGGGTGCGTTTCGACGGCGGCAGCTGGTTCGACTACGCAGCGGATGCCCGATGCTTCAGGAAGTCGCGCGCTTTCAATCCGGCCGACGTGGCCGGCTACGACAGCTTCATGCGCGAAGCCGAGTTCTGCTACCAGCTCGGCTTCGAGAACATGGCCGACAAGGCCTTCGACACGCTCGGTGACCTGCTGAGCGCGTGCCTCGATGCTGCGCATGCGGGCCTGGCGCTCGCTGCACCTCGACCAGGTAGCGTCGCGATCCGAAGTTGCGCATCGTGATGAGCTTCCATCCCCTGCTGATCGGCGGCGACCCGCTTGCCGTCGCCTTCGGCATGCTGGGCCTGATCGCGCCGCTGGAAGGCGCGGCGTGCGCTCCGCGATGGGCAGTACCGGGGCGCTGGTGCGCGGCCTGGTCTCGCTGCTCGAAGGCGCCGGCGGCGAACTGCGCTGCAACAGTGGGCAAGCGCCGCATCGAGGTCGACCAGGGCCGCGCCACCGGCGTGACCTGGCCAACGGCCAGCGGATGGCCGCGGACCTGGTGGTGTCGAATGCCGATTCGGCCTGGACCTACCGCCTGGTGGTCGGTTTCCACCACCGACGCCACTGGACGATCGCAAGATCGACAACGGCCAGCACTCGATGGGCCTGGCCGCAGTGGTACTTCGGCACCCGATCAGCCATGAAGACGTGCCCCATCACATGATGAACTGCCCGCGCTACCAGGACTGCTCGACATCTTCCGCCACAAGCCGGGACGACTTCAGCAGCCTCTACCTGCACCGGCCGACGGCCACCGACCCCTCGCTGGCCCAGCTGCGACGCCTTCTATGCCCTGGTGCCGTTGCCGCATCTCGACAGCGGCACCGACTGGCCGGCTCACCCGAGACCTTCCGCCAGGCGGTGCAGCGGCGCTCGAAGCCAACGTGCTGCCGGGCCTCGGCGCCGAGATCGTGACCTCAAGGTGACCACGCCGCTGGACTTCGAGACAGCGGCTGCTGTCCTTCAAGGGGCGCCCAGGCTTCGGCCTCGAGCGCTGCTTCTGCAAAGTGCCTGGTTCAGGCCGCACAACCGCAGCGAAGACGTTCAAGGCCTGTACCTGGTCGGTGCCAGCACCACCCCCGGCGCGGGCCTGCCGGGCGTGCTGTGTCGGCCAGGCGCTGATGTCGGTGCTGCCAGCTCGATGAGCACGTAGCGCACCGGCCGATGCGGGCTTCGGTGCCAGGCAGGCGGCGAGGGCAGCGCGCTGTCGCGCATGTCTTCAGCCCGGGACGCGCTCGATCGGTGCCCAGGTCGCCGAGGCCGAAGCGCGCCATCTTGACGTACAGGCTCTGCCGCGACAGGCCCAGCATCTCGCCGCCGAAGCGGCCGGTTGTCACGGGTCAGCTCGAGCGCCGCTGCACAGCTGTTCGATGAGATCGGTGGTCTCGCCGACGATGTCCTTCAGCGGAACCCGCCCGACCAGTTCCGTCAGCATCCGACTGAACGGCGGCTGACGGCCAGGCCAGCCGGGTCCACCGCCAAGCGGCGACCGACATCGCGGATGGTGAAGCCGAAGAACGGCCGCTCACCATGGGAACCATGGTGGCCGAGATCTCGACGTCGGTGACCGAGCCCATCTCTCCACGCAAGGTGGTGGCGAACAGGCGCACGGCACCCCGCTGGCACCAGATTCGAGATCAGCACGCTGAGGTCGACGCCGGTGCGGCCGAGCCAGCGGTCGAGCCGCCTCCGCGGGCCTGGTCTTCGGTGGTCAGCTGGGCCAGTTCGGCGAACGCGAGGTTGGCCGAGACGGCTCGGCCTTCGAGGTCGGTGATCACCAGGCAGTCGGGGCCGGTCTGCATCAGCTTGATCAGCGCATCAGGCTGGTGCTCGGCGCTCGCGCCGCATGTCGCCCTCGCTGGGCCCGCGACATCCTCAGCAGGAAGCTGCGCTACAGGCGGTCCTGGGGCGGTAGGTCGAGGCCGCCACCAGCACCTCGCCCGCGCATCGAGCAGTTCGACGCGGGTCTCGTCGGCATCGACGGTGGCCCGGACGCCCGCCAGCAGCAAGTTGAGGTTTTCGGCGCTGCGTGCGTCGGCCTGCACGGAAAGACCTGTCCCACCAGGCTGTTGGCCCCACCGTCACCCAGCAGGCGTGCTGCCGCCGGGTTGGCCTCGAGGATCTTGCAGGGTGCCCGAATCGACCACCAGCACCGCTTCGCGAGACCTGGAACAGGTGCCGGTAGCGTCTCGGCATGGCGGAACTTCCAGTAGTCACGCTCCATCGCCTGCTGCGCTTCGATGTAGGCGCTGCTGCGGTGCCGCTGCGGTAGCGCGAAGGTCCGCGCCTTGAAGGCCAACGATGCCGCCGCGCCGGCACTGCGCAGGATCCCGCGCACTGCGGCGTACAGCAGCAACTCGCGGCCGCCTGGCGCAGGTGGTTGACATGGCGCCAGCGCGGCTTCAGGGCGGCCGTGGCGGCCTCCAGCAGCATCTTCGACCTTCCGGGCGGCTCTCGACCGTCACGTGTCGACCCAGGCTGCCCCACCCACTCGGAGTAGCTCTCGCGCGACCAGCTCCTCGCTGCCGGTGGACAGGTCGCGGATCACGCCTTCGCCGTCGACGATCAGCGTCAGGTCGGTCGTAGACAGCGCGCCGGCCGACTCGGCGCTGAGATCGGCCAGCGTGTTCTCCAGTTCCCAAACGGCCTCATCGGAACACGCGGCCAGCTTCGTTGTTGAACCCGCGTGGCCCGCCGGGGAACGGCGGGCGACGCGGTGGCCAGACGGATCAAAGACGGCGCACGCTCCAGCAAACGTTCGGCCACCTTGGGGCCTCACCTGCCGTCCTTGGCCGTCGCATCGGCGCCCACTCTGGACACACGCTCGGGCTGCTGGACAGGACGGTCCGCCAACCATCACCCGATACGCTTTGTTCCTGGAAGCGCGACGCACAGCCATACCCCAGATCGCAACCACTCGATCGAGCCTCCACGCCGACCAAATGCCCACGACATCGAACCACTCGTCGCGCACGGCGCGCACGGGTCGAGGATTCAGGGCCAGTACCGCCGACCACTTCCCAGCCGCTGCGGCAGAACTCGGCCACCATCGACAGGCCGAAGGTGCGCTGCTCCTCCCGGTGCCGGCACCAGCAAGGCGCGCCGACCGTCAGCCAGGCTGTCGACCTCGGTGTCGAACAGCGGGCTCAGGGCCACGCATGATGCGCTGCAGCTGACCGACGGCCACGGTCACGTCGGCAAAGCTGATCTGGTCCTCGACCCACTGTTCGCCCAGCCGATGGGCGGCTGGCGCCAGCAGATCCAGGTAGATCGAGGACACCGGCATGTGCGCTGGCGAAACTGCTCGATCATGGTCGGCCAGCCGTGGTCATCGTCGGCCAGCACCTCGGTCACGAAAACGATCGATCTCGGCAGCCTCGGGTGGACCGGACGCC
>JBGAKY010000106.1:0-12390 GCA_044224175.1 Rubrivivax sp.
CGCCCCAGCGCCCCCGCGGCGGCGCCTGCCCCGGCGCCGGCCGCCCGCCCGCGCACCCGCAAGCCGCGCGGCACCGGGCCGGCCAAGCTCTTCGTGCTGGACACCAACGTGCTGATGCACGACCCGATGTCGCTCTTCCGCTTCGAGGAACACGACGTCTTCCTCCCGATGATCACGCTGGAGGAACTGGACAACCACAAGAAGGGCATGAGCGAGGTGGCGCGCAACGCGCGCCAGGTGAGCCGCGAACTCGACGGCCTGGCGTCGTTCAAGAACGGCGCCGGCCTGCCGGCCGACCCGCGCGAAGGCATCCCGCTGGCCAAGACCGGCCACCGAGAAGCCGGCGGCAAGCTGTTCTTCCAGACCACGCTGCTCGACGTGAAGTTGCCCGCCGGCCTGCCCCAGGGCAAGGCCGACAACCAGATCCTGGGCGTGGTGCAGAGCCTGCGCGAGCAGCATCCGGGGCGCGAAGTGGTGCTGGTGTCCAAGGACATCAACATGCGCGTCAAGGGGCGCGCGCTCGGCCTGGCGGCCGAGGACTACCTCAACGACCAGACGCTGGAAGACGTCGACCTGCTCTACACGGGCGTGCTGGCGCTGCCGTCGGACTTCTGGGACCGCCATGGCAAGACCATGGAAAGCTGGCAGCAGGGCGGGCACACCTTCTACCGCATCAGCGGCCCGCTGGTGCCGGCGCTGATGATCAACCAGTTCGTCTACCTCGAGACGCCGGGCGCCACGCCGCTGTACGCCCGCGTCACCGAAATCACCGGCAAGACCGCGGTGCTGAAGACGCTGCGCGACTACACGCACGGCAAGAACGCGGTCTGGGGCGTGACGGCGCGCAACCGGGAGCAGAACTTCGCGCTCAACCTGCTGATGGACCCGGAGTGCGACTTCATCACCCTCACCGGCACCGCGGGCACCGGCAAGACGCTGATGACGCTGGCCGCCGGCCTATCTCAGGTGCTCGACGACCGCCGCTACAGCGAGATCATCGTCACCCGCGTGACGGTGCCGCTGGGCGACGACATCGGCTTCCTGCCCGGCAACGAGGAAGAGAAGATGGGCCCCTGGATGGGCGCGCTCGACGACAACCTGGAAGTGCTGGCGCGCAGCGACGCCAGCGCCGGCGACTGGGGCCGCGCCGCCACCAACGACCTGGTGCGTGCGAAGATCAAGATCAAGAGCCTGAACTTCATGCGCGGGCGCACCTTCCTCAACAAGTTCGTGCTCATCGACGAGGCGCAGAACCTGACGCCCAAGCAGATGAAGGCGCTCATCACGCGCGCCGGACCGGGCACCAAGATCGTCTGCCTGGGCAACCTGGCGCAGATCGACACGCCCTACCTCACCGAAGGCAGCTCGGGCCTCACCTACGCGGTCGACCGCTTCAAGGGCTGGCCGCACGGCGGCCACGTGATGCTGGCACGCGGCGAACGTTCGCGCCTGGCCGACTTCGCGAGCGAGGCGCTGTAGCGCCCGCAACCTATGGCACCGGGTCGGCCAGCGCCGGGAAGCCGTGGGCGCGCAGGAAGCCCAGCACGTGGGGCTTCCAGACCGGCATGCCCAGCCTGAACAGGTTGTGGCCGTCGTCGCCGTAGGGCAGCAGGCGCAGGAATTCGCCGTTGCCGCCCACCACGGTGAATTCGTCGAACCACTCGAAGGGCACGCGGGCACCGAAGAAGCGATCGTTCTCGGTGTAGATCCACAGCATCGGCATGCGCGCGCTCTTGCCGAATTCCCCGAAGGCCTGCGCCAGCGCCCAGGGGCTGCACGGGTCCTGCGGGCGCGTGCGGGGGTTGCCGCCGCCGCCGCCGGCGAAGTTGATGGCCGCCACCACGCCGGGCGGCTTCATCGCCGCCAGCGCCACCGTGGCGGCGCCACCCACCGATTGGCCCAGGATCACCGTGCGGTCGGGTGCGATGTCGGGCCGCTGGCGCAGCATCTCGATCACGGCCAGCCCCTGGCGCGCCGCCGCCTCGAACACCGCGCGGTGCTGCATGTTCGCGCAGGCACCGGCGTTTTCCACGTCGGGACCGCCACTGGGGCCATAGCCCACGCGCACCGGCACCGCGACCGCGAAACCCAGGCGTGCGAACCAGTTCGCCTGCTGGGTGTAGAAACTGCGCCCCATCGAGGCGCGCTCCGCCGAATCGGGCGGCCGCCCGTGGCTGATGAGCAGCAGCGGCCGCGGCTGGGGGGTGCTGTCGTCCACCGTGAGCGTCACCACGATGGGCTGGCTCACCTCGCGGCCGGCGATGTCGTGCACCGTCACCGGCACGCTCAGCACCTGCTCCACCGGCACCCCGCCCGCGCTGCCCGCCAGCGCCGACGCCAGCAGGGAGCTGGCGGCCAGGCGCAGGGCAGCGGCGGGGAGCGGCATTGCCGCCTTGTAGCACGCAAGGGCCGCCGTCGCGGCCATCGCTCCTAGGGAATGAAGTTCAGCGTCTCCGGCAGCGGGCCGGCGATCGGCACTTCGAACAGCGGGCCGGCGTCGTCGGGGTCGATGACCGCGCTGCCCAGGCTGGACAGGAAGATCGCCATCTGCGTCTGCGCCGCCACCGCCAGCGGCGCCTGGGCGGCGGAGGCGATGTTGGTCAGGAAGGTGTGCGGGTTCTTGCCGACGGCGCTGTTGGCCGCATAGGCCAGGTCGTTGCGGAAGTAGGTGGCGCGGTCGGCCAGGTCGCCGGCGCGCAGCAGCGCGGTCGCGGTGGGGTTGGGGACGGTGACGTCGCCCTTGGCGAACTGCACGATCACCGGCTTGGCGGTCTGCCCTTCCAGCGGCGCCTTGCGGATGAACGGCGCGTAGGACACCGGATTGCCCGCCTGCTGCGCCCACTGCGCGCGGTCCAGCGACTGCTGGATGGCCATCGCGCCCGGCACGTCGTTCACCAGCGCAGGCTGGTTGCGCAGCGGGATGTTCTCGTTGAACACCAGGTTGAACGGGAACGGCACGCCCGGCAGCGGCGGCAGGTTCAGCAGCTGCGGCACGTGCGAAGCCAGGTTGATGGCCACCAGCGGCCGGAAGTTCGGGCTCAGGCGCGCGATCTCGCCGATCGACCCGCCCGGCACGTTCGGCACGCCCGCCTTCAGGCTGGGCTCGGTGCCCAGGAAGATGGTGCCGTAGATGCCGCCGAAGGACTGGCCGGCGTAGGTGATGCGGCTGGCGTCCAGGTCCACGCTGCCGTCGCCGTCGACGTCGACACCGGCCTCGATCTGGCGCACCAGCTGCATCAGGTCGATCACCGTCTGGCGCAGGCCGTCGCGGCTGGAGACGATGTTGGTGATGCCCTCGGCGTTGACGCCCTCGGTCGAATCGATGGTGCCGTTGCCGTCCTGGTCGAAGCCGCGGCCGCCCGCGGGCACCACGACCGGCGTGCCGGCGGCGGGCAGCACGTTGAGGGTGCCCAGCGCGCCGCCGCCGTGGCCGACGACGTTGATCGATGCCACCGCCATGCCGCGGCTGGCCAGGACCGACGCCACCGCCCAGGGTGCGCCGTACATGCTGTCGGTGAAGCCGTGGCCGAAGATTGCCACCGGCCAGCCGCCCGCCGGCTTGGTGCCGGCCGGCAGGAACATCTGCACCACCACCTGGTTGATGCCCTGCGGCGCCGGCTGCCCGCTCAGGGTGCCGGTGGCCGGGATCACCATCTTGGGCGTCTGGTAGTTGGGCGACGCGTAGCGTCCATAGGCGATGGTGCTCACCGCGCCCGGCACCACGTCCAGCGCCGGCGTGGGCAGGAAGCTGGGGGTGAAGGCGGGCGCGGTGCCGGTCTGGCGGTTGAACTGGATGCCGGCCAGCGAGCCCTTCGCGAATACCGCTCGCACCGGGCCGGTGGCACCGGTGCCGATGTTGAAGTCGATCGGCGCCGGAGCCGCCTGCTTGATCTGCCGGTTGATCTTCTCCAGATCGGCGCTGATGCTTTGCGTGGTGAACACGCTGGCGGCCACCACGCGCTGGCGGCTCATGCGCAGCGCCTGCACCGCGTCGCGCAGCTCGCGTGCGTACTCGGCGCCGTGGCGACCGGCGTGGCCCGCTTCGTCGCCCCAGCCGCCCGACTTCAGCGGCTTGCCGGCGGTGTCGCGCACGCCGTCGGTCAGCACCACCACGTAGCGCGAATGCTGCTGCAGCAGCTGGTCGCTCTGGAACACCAGCGTCTTCGTGGCCGGGTCCCAGATGACCTGGTTGATGCCCACCTTCTGGCCGAAGCCCTTCAAGGTGAAGGTGTCGCCCAGGTTCACGAGGTAGACGCTGTCGCTGGTGACGCTGGCGGGATCGATGTCGCCGTCGAAGGGCACCGTGATGCGGGGCTGGATGGAGAAGCCGTCCAGCTGGTTGAGGGAGTCGATGTCGGTGCAGTCGGTGACCTGCACCGTGCAGTCGGGCTTGGGCAGGTTCACGCGCCGCAGGCTGCGCTGGCTGCCGTCGAAAACGGTGAAGCGGTTGCTCGGGAAGATGCTGCCGGCGGGGTCGGCTGAAGCGGCGCGGGCGCTGACGCCGGCCGCCAGCGCCACCGGCGCGAGCGCGAACACGAAAAGGCCCGCAGCCAGGGCGCGGCTGCCGGAAGAGAGGATGCGCATGGGTCTGTCTCCGTGGAGGGCGCTTCAGGCGGCGCCGTGGGAGCTTTATACGGGGTGAGAATGCCTCTCGTTCTCCGGCTCAACCCGCGACCCTTGTGTCGCCAAGGTGTCACGGTTGCCACAGGCGCAGGAAGCTCGCGAAGCGGGGTACGCCCTGGGTGGTGAGGCCGCGGTAGGTGTAGGTGATGACACTCCCCGCGTTCGGGGGGTGCTCGCGCAGGGCCTCGCTGAAGCCGGTGCCGACCAGGAACTCCTGGCCCTGTTCGTTGCGCACCCGCAGCGCGCCCATGCGGCCTTGGAAACGGCCGCGGCCGGGTTCATGGCCCAGCACCACCGCTTCGGCGTCGGAGAGGGGCTTGAGCTTGCGCAGGTCTTCGCTGCGGCCGGGCCGCCAAAGGGCGGTGGCGCGATGCAGGATCAGGCCTTCGCCACCGCCCTGCACCACTTCCGCCAGGCGCCTGCCGAGCGCTGCGCGGTCAGGCAGCAACGCCTGGTCCACCGCCGCCAGTGCCGGCCAGCGCAGCGCTTCGGCCAGCGAAACGATGCGCGCCGCGCGCTCCGCGAAAGGTCCCGGGGCGCCCGGCAGGTCGAACACCATGTAGCGCACGGCACGCCATTCGGCGTCGACCGGGTTCGCCTTGCGCACCACCCCCGACAGCGATTCGAAGCGGCCGCGGCCGAGCCAGAGTTCGCCGTCCAGCGGCACGGCCGGCAGGCGCGCGGTGAACCAGGCTGGCGCATGCACCGGCAGCCCGCTGCGGAATCGCAGATCGCGGCCGTCCCAGCAGGCGCGTGTGCCGTCGTGCTTCTCGCTCACCAGCCAGCCCGCCGGGTCCATGCCGGGGTCGGCCTCGCGCGCCAGCATCAGCGCCGGCCTCGCGGCGGCGGGCAGCGCGGCGCCGCCGAACGCGGCCGCCAGAAGGGTTCGTCTCGTGAAGGCCATGTCGATCTCCTGTTGCGACATGGCCAGGCAGTCTGGCGGCGCGAGACATGCGCCGCCATCGCCCCGGCGGGCTCCTCCGGAAGGGGGATTTCAGTGCTGTGCCGCGGCGAGCGCCTTCTTCGGGTTCACCAGATTGCGGCGGCCGTCGGCGGTGCGCTCGGCCGTGCTTTCGATGATGCGCACCAGCTCCGGCGGCGTGAGCTTCGGGTTCACCGCCAGCAGCTTGGCCGCCAGGTTGGCGACCTGAGGCGACGCCATCGAGGTGCCCGAGAGGGCCACCCGCGCGCCGCCGGGCAGGAAGCTTTCCACCTGGTAGCCGTTGGCGTGCACCTTCACCACCTTGCCGTAGCTGGTGAAGCTGGCCTCGTCGCCCGCCAGGTCCACTGCGCCCACCGTCAGCAGGTTGGGCAGCACGATGGCGGCCGGGATGTCTTCGACGAAGTCCGGGTCCTCGTTGCTGTTGCCGGCGGCGGTGATGAACAGGATCTCCGGCGCCGAGGCGAAGGCCTCGGTGAGCGCCTTCTTCTGGATCTCGAACATCCCGCGCGCGGCGGTCTTGCGCGCTTCGGGCGTCTTGCCGATGCCGCACTGCTCCAGCGCCGACTCGATGCTCTTCACGTCGCCGCCCCAGCTCATGTTGACCACGCGCACCCGCTGCGCCTTCAGGAAGGCGACCGTACGGCGCGCGGCTTCGGCGTCGCGCAGCGCCTGCGCCTTCGAAGGACAGGGTTCAGGCTGGAGGTGGTAGTCGAACTCGAGCCGCGCCACCACCAGCCGCGCATAGGGATTGCCCGCCAATGCGATGCCGGCCACGTGCGTGCCGTGCTCGTAGTTGCCCACCATGCCCAGTTCTTCCACCGCCTTCCTGTAGTCGGCGGGCGCCAGCGTGGACAGCCACTGCTTGACCTGCGAAGCCTCTTCGCTGTCGATGTTGGACTGCAGGTCCGAGAAGCCCTTGGTGCGCGCCAGCATCTCCTTGGCACGCGCCTTCACCGAAGGCGTCAGCGGTGCCAGCAGCGCGCGCGAGGGCCGCGAAAACTTGTCGTAGGCGATGAAGAGCGGCTTGCCGTCGCGCCCCGTCACCAGCTGCGACTTGAACAGCGAGGTGTCCACGCCGCTGTCCCACACCGACAGGCGCACCGGCGTCAGCTTCTGTCCCGGCTCCAGCACCACGTCGCGTGCGGCCCAGATGTCCTGTTTGTTGACCTTGTGCGCGTCCAGGTACTCGGTGAAGGCCTTGACGAAGACAGCCTTCAGCGGCACCACCGCGACGATGCGGTAGCGCGCGCCCACGATGCCGGGCGCGAACTCCGAGCTCAGCGCGCCGGTGCGGTTGACGATGGGCTGCATCACCTCGCGCACCTGGCCGAGCGAGAGCGTCTCGCTGATCAGTTCGGCGCCCTGCTTCAGTTCGCGCACCTCGTTGGCCACGGTCTCGAAGGGCAGTGGCTCCAGCGCCTGCTTCAGGC
This sequence comes from Rubrivivax sp., assembly GCA_044224175.1. GTDB lineage: Bacteria > Pseudomonadota > Gammaproteobacteria > Burkholderiales > Burkholderiaceae_C > Rubrivivax. The sequence continues at coordinate 6,997 of JBGAKY010000106.1, forward strand.
CGGCGGCGACGCCTTTCATGTAGGTGTCGCCGCTGGCGCCGCCGGCCGCCTTGGCGGCCTGCGCCATCACACGCAGGCGCAGGCCCGACATCAGCTTGTCGGCCGGCTTGTCCTCCAGCGCGCGCGCCTCCTCGGCGCGCGCCGTCGCGGCGTCCCATCGGCCGTCCAGGAAGTCCATCAGCGCCAGCTGGGTGAGCAGGCCGCGCCGGGTGGCCTTGTCGGCGATCTCGTAGCCTTCCAGCACCGATTCGGCGTCGCGCCGCACGGCGGCCGCGAAGGGGGCGAAACGTTCCGGCTGGCGCACGATGTCCTCGAGCTTGCCGCTCACCGGGTAGGTGAAGCGCGGCAGGTCGGCCGCCTTCTCGATGCGGGGCTTGGTCTGCGCGAAGGCCGCGCCGCCCACGGCCAGCGCGGCGGCCAGCAGCAGGGTGCGCTTGAAGAGTGCGAAGTTCATGGGCATGCGCCGGCCGCGGCCGGCATCGCTGTGCGAAGAAGGCAGCGATGCTAGCGGCGCGGCCCGCCCCAGGTGGGGCGGCATGCGACGAAACCCCGGAAAGGCGGCACCGGCGGCGCCGCCGGAGGGGTCACTTGACGGTGACGAGGTCCTTGATCTGCTGCAGCGCCGTCGGATCCTCGATGGTCGTCAGGTCGCCCGGGTCGCGCTGCTCGCAGACGGCCTGGATGGCGCGCCGCAGCAGCTTGCCCGAACGCGTCTTCGGCAGCGTGCTCACGAAGCGCACCCGCGCCGGCCGCGCGACGGCGCCCAGCTGATCGTCGACCAGCTTCATGATCTCGCCCTCGTGCTTCAGCGCCGCTTCCGGCGTGCCGGCCTTGGACGGGTCCTTCAGCACCGCGAAGGCCATCGCCACCTGGCCCTTCAGCTGGTCGGCCACGCCGACCACGGCGACTTCGGCCACGTTGGGGTGGCTGGAGATGCTTTCCTCGATTTCGCGCGTGCCCAGGCGGTGGCCGGCGACGTTGATCACGTCGTCGGTGCGGCCCAGGATGAAGAAGTAGCCGTCCTCGTCGCGGATGCCCCAGTCGAAGGTGCTGTAGAGCTGCTTGCCCGGGATGCTGCTCCAGTAGGTCTTGACGAAGCGCGCGTCGTCGCGCCACACGGTCTGCATGCAGCCCGGGGGCAGCGGGCCTTCGATGGCGACCACGCCCTTCTGGTTGGGGCCCTTCAGTTCCTCGCCGGTCGCTTCGTCGATGAGCTTGACGTCGTAGCCGTAGACGGCCTTGCCCGGCGAGCCGAACTTCGAAGGCGCCTTCTCCACCCCGTTGCAGATGGTGAGGATGGGCCAGCCGGTCTCGGTCTGCCAGTAGTTGTCGACGATGGGCTTGCCCAGGCTTTCGGAGATCCACTTCGCGGTGGGTTCGTCCAGCGGCTCGCCGGCCAGGAACAGCGCGCGCAGGCTCGAAAGGTCGTGCTTCGTCAGCGCCGCCGGGTCCTGCTTCTTCAGCACCCGCACCGCGGTGGGGGCCGAGAACATCGACGTGACCTTGTACTTCTCGACCAGGCTCCACCAGATGGCGGCGTCGGGGCGGATCGGCAGGCCTTCGTACATGATGGTCGCCATGCCGGCGATCAGCGGGCCGTAGATGATGTAGCTGTGGCCCACCACCCAGCCGATGTCGCTGGTGCTGAAGTAGGTCTCGCCCGCGTTGCCCAGGAAGATGTGCTTCATGCTGGCGGCCAGCGCCACCGCGTAGCCGCCGGTGTCGCGCTGCACGCCCTTGGGCTTGCCGGTGGTGCCGCTCGTGTAGAGCGTGTAGCTCGGATGCGTGGCGTCCACCCATTCGCAGGGCACGGTGGTGCGGAAGTGCTTCTCGCGCCAGGCCAGGTAATCCTCGTCGCGACCGGCCACGCGGTCGAAGGCGGCCAGGCCGCGGTCGACCATCAGCACCTTGGCCGGCTTGTGCTGGGCCAGCTTGATGGCTTCGTCCAGCAGCGGCTTGTAGGGCACGACCTTGCCGCTGCGGCTGCCGGCGTCGGCGCTGACGATCACGGTCGGCTCGGCGTCGTCGATGCGGCTGGCCAGGCTGACGCTGGCGAAGCCGCCGAACACCACCGAGTGCAGCGCGCCGATGCGGGTGCACGCCAGCATCGCGAACGCGGCCTCGGGGATCATGGGCATGTAGACCAGCACGCGGTCGCCCTTCTTCACGCCCAGGTCGCGCAGCGTGGCGGCCATGCGCTGCACTTCGGCGTGCAGTTCGCGGAAGCTGTAGCAGCGTTCCTGGTTCGTTTCCGTGGAGACGAAGATCAGCGCGTTCTGGTCGGGCCGCGCCGCCAGGTGGCGGTCGACCGCGTTGTGGCACAGGTTGGTCTCGCCGCCGACGAACCATTTGGCGAACGGCGGGTTGCTGTAGTCGCAGACCTGCGTGAAGGGCTTGTGCCAGTCGATCAGCTTCGCCTGCTCGGCCCAGAAGGCGTCGCGATCCTGCAGCGAACGGCGGTGGAAGTCGGCGTAGCTCGTCATGGCGTGTCTCCTGGTACGTCCTGGGGGTGCGGCGCGCGATTGAACGGCGCCGCACTGACGCGCCCCTGACGGGTCACCCGCCGGCGCTGATCCTGACGCACGACGATGCGGCCGCGCACGCGCCCTTCCATCAGCCGGGCCGCCGCGGCAGTGCTTCCTCGAGACCGACCTCGGTGGTCATGCTCCTCCAGCGTGGCGGGATCGAGGTCGCGCGCCAGGCGCGCTCCAGGCCTGCTCGCGCCGTGCGCGCGGCGCCATCACGCTGTCGATGCGGCCAGCGTGACGCCACGCAGGATGAAGGGCGCCACGCTGGCCCGGCAGGTCCATGCCCTGCGCCAGGCCGCAGGCGGTGACGATGCCGCCGTAGCGCGTCTGCGCCAGCGCGTTGGCCAGCGTGTGGCTGCCCACCGCGTCGACCACGGCGGCCCAGCGCCCTTCTGCAGGCTTGCCGGGTGCGGCCAGTTCCGCGCGATCGATGATGGCGGCGGCGCCGAGGGCCTTCAGGTAGTCCGCCTTCAGCCGCCTTGCCGGTGGCCGCGACGACCCGGTGGCCACGCTTCGCCAGCAGCGCCACGGCGATGCTGCCTACGCCGCCGGTGGCGCCGGTGACGAGCACGTCGCCGTCGCCCGCCTTCAGACCATGCGCTTCCAGCGCCAGCACGCACAGCATCGCGGTGTAGCCGGCGGTGCCGATGGCCATGGCCTGGCGCGGCGTGAAGGCCGCCGGCAGCCTGACCAGCCACTCGCCCTTCAGGCGTGCGCGTTCGGCCAGGCAGCCCCAATGCGTCTCGCCGACGCCCCAGCCGTTGTGCACGAAGCGGTCACCCGGCTTCCAGGCCGGGTGGCTGCTTTCCAGCACGGTGCCGGCGCCGTCGATGCCCGGCACCATGGGCCAGACGCGCACCACCGGTGACTTGTTCGTAGAGCGCCAATCCGTCCTTGTAGTTGAGGTGCTGTACTCGGGCTGCACGAGCACGCCACCTTCGGCCCGGCGGGCAGGCGGGAATCGTCGAGTGGCGTGATCGCCGGCGCGGAAGCCGGCGTCGCCCTTTTCGAGCAGCAAGGCCTTGAACATGGTTTCCATTCGTAAGGGGCGCCCGTGTCGCGGGCGTTTCGCGTGCCATGGTGCACGAGCGTCCCACCGCGTTGACGCCGATGACCCTGCCCCACCCCGGTGCCTGATCGCGTTCATGGCTGCCCGCATTGCACCCCGTCGACTGATCTGGTAACCCGCCGCGCCCGGTGCTCGTGCCGGCGCCCAGCGGCGCGGATGGCCCGATGGGGGTGGGTCCTTGCCAGCGACGCCGTGGGGCTGCTGCCGCGCCACCAGCGCCTGCTGTCGGCCGACAAGGCGCGAGATCACGGCGATGGCCTTCGACGTGCGTATCGGCGCGACACCGCTTCGGTGCGCTGGCGAATGCCGGCGATGAACTTCAGAACGGCACGCACGGCGCAGCCGCGGCATCGCCAGCCGCGACGCGGCGGCCGACGGGTTCGACTGCAGCGGCTTCACGCGCCACGTGTTCGAGATGAGCCTGGGCCTGGTGCTGCCGCACCGCGCCGACCAGCAGGCCAAGGACAAGGCGCTGGCCGAGGTGAAGAAGGAAGAGCTCAAGCCCGGCGACCTGGTCTTCTTCAACACCATGAAGCGGGCGTTCTCGCACGTGGGCATCTACGTGGGCGAAGGCAAGTTCATCCACTCGCCCCGCACCGGCGCGCAGGTGCGCATCGAAGACATGCGCGAAGCCTACTGGGCGAAGCGCTTCAACGGCGCCCGCCGCGCCGATCTGGCCAGCCTGCCTGCGGCCGAAGCGACCCCGCGCCCCTGAAGGGTGCGCCGGGCGCGGCACAATCGCGCCCCATGGGCGAAACCGTCATCCCGCTGGCCGACCTGCGCTACGCCGCCACGCCGCTGCGCGTGCCCGCGCAGGCAGCCGCACCCACGGGCCTGCTGTCCGACCGCCTGGGTCGTCCGCTGCGCGACCTGCGCATCTCGGTCACCGACCGCTGCAACTTCCGCTGCAGCTACTGCATGCCCAAGGAAGTGTTCGACCGCGACTACCGCTTCCTGCCGCACAGCTCGCTGCTCAGCTTCGAGGAGATCACGCGCGTGGCGCGCCTGTTCGTCGCCCACGGCGTGCACAAGCTGCGCCTGACCGGCGGCGAGCCGCTGCTGCGCAAGAACCTGGAAGTGCTGATCGCGCAGCTGGCGCCGCTGCGCACGGTGGAAGGCACGCCGCTGGACATCACGCTCACGACCAACGGTTCGGTGCTGGCGCGCAAGGCGGCCGCCTTGCGCGCAGCGGGGCTCAGGCGCGTGACGGTCAGCCTGGACGCGCTGGACGACACCATCTTCCGGCGCATGAACGACGTCGACTTCCCCGTCGCCGACGTGCTGGCCGGCATCGACGCCGCGCTGGCCGCGGGATTCGCGCCGGTGAAGATCAACATGGTGGTCAAGCGCGGCACCAACGACCACGAGATCGTGCCGCTGGCGCGCCACGTGCGCGAACGCTACGGCGCCCAGGCCATCCTGCGCTTCATCGAGTACATGGACGTCGGCGCCACCAACGGCTGGCGCATGGACGAGGTGCTGCCCTCTTCCGACGTGCGGCGCCTGCTGCATGCGGCTTTCCCGCTGGAACCGCTGGACCCCAGCGCCCCCGGCGAGACGGCCGAGCGCTGGCGCTACCGCGACGGCGGCGGCGAGGTCGGCTTCATCAGCAGCGTGACGAAGGCCTTCTGTCGCGACTGCAACCGCGCCCGCCTGTCCACCGAAGGCAAACTCTTCCTGTGCCTGTTCGCCAGCCGTGGCCACGACCTGCGCGCGCTGCTGCGCAGCGACGCGACCGACGAGCAAATCGCCGCCGCCATCGGCCTGGTCTGGGGCGAGCGCGACGACCGCTATTCC